>JBDTJY010000096.1:0-20442 GCA_039935615.1 Kofleriaceae bacterium | reverse complement strand
TTCAACTACTTCCTCTCGGAGACGCAGTTCCAGTTCATCCTCGACGCGATCAACCTGATCGCGAACGATGGCTGGCGGCTCGTGCCGCACTACAACTTCGATCCGGATACCGGCGAGTGGCGGCACCGCGCGCACAATCCCACCGACGTGCTGCGGCTCGGCGAGCTGTCGTATCGCACCGGCAAGCTCGAGTATCGCTCGCGCCACGCGACCGAGCCCGAGTGGGCGCTACCGAGCTACATCACCGAAGCGAAGCAGATCATCGCCGCCGCGACGACCGAGCTCCGCACGTTGAACGTGATCGATCCGGTGACCACGCGGGACTTCGAGGAGCTCCGCTGGTTCCCGTTGCCGAGCGAGGTCGTCGCCGAGATCCGCGGCGACGAGAGCGAGACGGTCCACAAGTGGGCGGATCCGCACTCCGCGTAGTTAGCGGCTGAAGAAGCGCGCGCCGAAGATCAGGTTGATGTCCCAGCTCGTGTAGTCGAACGAGTAGTTGCCGTCCGAGCCGTCGCCCTTCTTCGAGTGTGCCGCGACCGGGAGTGCGAGCTCGCCGCCGATCTCGATGTCGCCGAGGTCGTACCAGAGCCCGCCGCCGAGCTCGAACCCGAAGCCGAGGTTGGTATCGCTCGAGTTCGCATTGAGGAACGATGCGTGCGCGCTCGCGTGGGCGATGTCGAGGCCGATGCCGACTCGCCCGGAGGCCACCAGCTTCGGCATGACGTGGCGCTGGATCACGAGGTCACCAAGGATCCGAAACCTGTGGAAGGCGAAGTCGACGCCCGCCACCGAGCTGTGGTCGAGGCTGACCGGCGTCCAGTCGAACTGGAGCATCCCGCCGATGCCCTTGTCGTTGACCTCGCCGGCGCGAACGCCGATTTGCGGAGAAGATTCAGCGAGATCGGTCCAGCTCGAATCGGCGACGGGGATCGAGACGCCTCCCATGACCTCGGCGAACGAGTCGGCCCGCGCGGACCCTACGCTAGACATGAGCACGAGAGGAATCGCTGCGTGGAGGAGTCGCATGGTTGCGGGGAGCGTATCCCCGAGTATTCGACGTGTCACCTTGCACCAAACAGATCTAGATCCCCGATCGTCGCGGATCTCGCGCACATAGGCTGTGGCACGGGGTCTGCTCTAGGGGAGTGGTGAAGGAGCATCCCACCATGCAGAACATCTCTCTCCAAGATCTCGAGCACGTCTGCGGCGGCACGTCGCCCACCAACACGGGCACGCCGACCAACCACACCGGTGACCTGACCAGCGGCACCGGCTCGTCGGCCGCGAGCGGCGGCAATGACGCGCTGCTGACGTCGCTCAACAGCATCGGCTCGTCGATCAAGGACCTGTCGCACAAGCACGACGGCGGGTTCGGCAGCAACAGCACCATGCTGATGCTGGGTATGGCCCTCGCGATGCGCCGGAACGACGGTCCCAGCACCGTCGTCGTCAACGGCGGCGGTGGCTGTGGTCGCGGCGGCTTCTCTATGCGCGCCCGCTGGTAAGTCGGTCGAGCGAAGAGGCTAAGATATCCGCGATGGCGATCGCGGACCGGATCCTCCCGCTCACGAGACTTCTCCTCGGTGCCGCGTATGCGGACAACGAGGTCCACGACAAGGAACGCGAAGAAGTTCGCGCTCTGCTCGAGGACTTGGCCGGCGAGTTGCCCACCGCCATCGAGCTCGAGATCGTCAAGTTCGATCCGAAGTCGTTTGATCTCGCGCTGACCGCCGGCGAATTCGTCGGCGATTCGGAGGACGACCGCAAGAAGTTGCTGTTCCTCGTCAGCGCGGTGATCGAAGCCGATGAAGAGATCGATTTTTCCGAGGACGACTATCTGCGAAAGCTAGCCGGTGCGCTGAAGCTCCCGGCGAGCGCGCTCGCCGGCCTCACGGTCGACGTCGAGACGGAGGACCTCAAGGAGACCTTTCAACAGGTCCGCAAGGGTCCGCCGCCGCCGCCGAAGTCCGCGAAGAAATCGTTCGACATCGATCTCGACTGACGGAATGCTTAGCGCAGCACCCGATCGAGCGTGCCGATCACGTCGTCGATCGAGAACGGCTTCGCGAGCCAGCCGGTGATCGACGCGGTGGTCGGCGGATGGCGATGCCCCGACATCAGCACGACCGGTAGGTTCGGCCACCTCGCGTGGATATCGCCCGCGAGCTCGACGCCGGAGCGCCCGGGCATCGCGACATCGGACAGCACGACATCGACGGCGCCGTGCAGCGCGTCGAGTTGGACCATCGCGTCGTGGGCGCTCGCCGCGGCGTGCACGATCAGGCCGGCATCGACGAGCGCAGTGGCGAGCGCCTCGCGGACGTCATCGCGATCATCGACGAGCACGATCTCCTTCGCGTGGCGCACGGCCACCGCGACATCGGACAGCACGGCATCCTCGACGCGGTCGTACGGTGGCAACAGGATGTGAACGCGGGTGCCGGCGCCCGGCGCGCTATCGAGCGAGACCTCGCCTTCGGATTGGGAGATCAAGCCGTAGACCGTCGCGAGGCCGAGGCCGGTACCGGCGCCCATCGGCTTGGTGGTGAAGAACGGCTCGAACGCGCGCGCGCGGGTCACGGCATCCATACCGTGGCCGCTGTCCTCGATCTCGATGCAGACCCGCCCGTCGGCGATCACGCGCGCACGGATGATCAGGTGGCCGCCGTCCGGCATCGCGTCGCGCGCGTTGAGCGCGATGTTGATGAACGCGAGCTCGAGCTGCGACGGATCGATCCGCACCGCCGGTAACTCCGGTGCGAGCTCGGTCGTGACCGAGATGTTCGAGCCGAGGACGCTGCGCACCAGCTCCGCGGTCCCGACGATCATCTCGCGCAGATCGACGCGCGCTGGGGCGAGCTCGCCCTGGCGCGCAAACGCGAGCATCTTGTGGGTCAGCTCGGCGCCGTGACGCACCGTGCGCTTGACGTCGGCGAGGTGCGCGAGCGCGGGGTGATCCGGCCCGATCTTGCGCTCGGCGAGCTCGACGTTCGCGAGCGAGACCGCGAGCAGGTTGTTGAAGTCGTGCGCGACGCCCGCGGCGAGGCGCCCGATCGCATCGAGGCGTTGCGCGCGGCGCAAGCGCTCCTCGAGTTGGTTGCGCTCGGTGACGTCGTGGATGATCGACAGCAACAGGGTGCGGCCGCGCACCATGATCGGGCCGCTGTAGACGTCGACATCGCGGACGTCGCCGTTTGCGGTGCGGTGCTTGAAGTGAAACGCCGGTGCCGCCGACATCCGCGCGCGTTGCAGCTCGAGGCGGAGTGCCTCGTCGGTGAGGATGTTGATCTGCGAGATCCGCATCGTGCGGAGCTCGTCGAGTGTCCAGCCGTAGAACGCTGACGCCGCAGGGTTGGCATCGATGATCTGACCGTTGTCGGGGTCGATCAACAGCTTGATCGCCATGTTGACCTCGAACATGGCTCGATAGAATTCAGCGCGTTCTTCGAGTTCCGCTAGCGTCCCTGCGTCGCCCATAGCCCGCAGGACTGTACGCCGCGAGTGTCACCCGCGGTAGGCGAGGCGGGGTCCCACCGTGGGTCGCTCTGAGATGACGCCGGTGCAAGCACTTGGATCATCGGGCTGTCTCCCATGGCACGCGACCTGCTTTCTACAGTGGTCACCACCACCCACTCACCGAGGTACCCCACCATGTCGAAGGATCCCCAATCTCCCGAGCTCCCCACGATCGATCTCGACGATCTCGACGGCGTCACCGGCGGCGTGACCCAGGCAGCGACCGATCCGAACGCGAGTATGGAGACCATGCTCCAAAGTCTGATGTCGTCGATCCAGCAGCTCGCGAAGCAGCAGCAGCAGGACCCGATGTCTCAGATGATGCCGATGATGATGATGATGATGATGGGCAACCATCAGTCCGCTCCCGCTCCCGCGGCGCCGCAAGTTGCCGTCGGAGGCGTAACACCGGACGGTTGGACCCGCGTCAGCTAGCGCGCGGTATAACCCCGGCATGGCACTCAAGCGAACCAGCACCGCCGTCTGGCACGGCAACGGCCCCAAAGGCTCCGGCACGATCACCACGCTCTCGGGCGCGCTCGAAGAGCAACCGTACAGCGTCAACTCGCGCTTCGTCGCCGAGGATGGCCGCGCAGGCACCAACCCCGAAGAGCTCGTCGCCGCCGCGCACTCCTCGTGCTTCACGATGGCCCTCGCGTTCCAGCTCACCACCGCGAACCTCGAGCCGACCGAGCTCACGACGGTCGCGACGGTGACGATGGACAAGCTCGAGCCCGGTTGGACGATCACCGGGATTCACCTCGAGGTCGTGGGCAAGGTCCCCGGCATCGACAACGCGAAGTTCGTCGAGCTGGCCGAGACCGCGAAGAAGGGCTGCCCGATCTCTCGCGCGCTTTCGGCGACGCCGATCTCGATGACCGCGAAGCTGCTCTAGTCCCTTCGCCAGAGCTTCCGCACGGCCTCGGTCCACTCGACGGTGTTCTCGGCCGCCGCGCGGAAGAACCGATTGAGCGCGTTCTCCGCGCGAGGCATCGCGAGCGTCACGTCGGGCGCGACCGTGTCGATCGCGAAGTCGATCGACAACACGCCGTGGCGCGTCGCGGTGGTGTGCACGGGTGCGATCGCTTCGATCAGCGACTGCATCGAGACGTTGTCGACCAGCACCTCGCAGCGGAACCGCTCGATGTCGCGCTCGGCGGCGGCCGCACACAGCCGCATGAGCAGGAGCCGGCCCAGGCCCTTGCGGTGGCACGTATCGTTGACCGCGATCGCGGCCTCGGCGGTCACCGGCTCGAGCGCTTGGGTCGGCAGGCGAATGAACCGCGCGATGCCGAGACCCGTCGGGTCACCCCGACCGTCGCCGGATTCGGCGAGCGCGCCGAGCGCGAAGTGGGTATCTTGATCGATGTCGCACAGATAGTGGAGCTCTTCGTCGGTGAGCTGCTGCTTCGGCGCGAGGAACCGGGCGTAGCGCGACTCGGGCGACCAGCGCTCGAACTCGCGGCGCAGCAGCGCCTTGTCGTCGGGCGCGATCAGCCGCAGCCGCACCGCCGAGCCATCGCGCAGGATCGCGCGCTCGACGTAATCCGCGGTGAAGAAGCGCGACACGGTCTATAGTCGCATACACGTGCGACGGTTCGGACTCTTCGCGGTCGCCGACGATCCGGACTTTCGCGGTCACCTTGCAACGGACTTGATGTGGCCGTTCACGTTCGAATCGCGCTGATCGTGGCCGCTTAGAAGGTGACGCGAAAGCCGATCTGCGCCGACGTCGGTGCGTAGCGCGAGGTCGTGTTGCCGAAGTTCGGATTGCGACCGATCGGCTTCGCACTCTCGTTGCCCTTCGAATCGATCTCCTTGACCCAGACCAGATCCTCGTACGTGCCACCCGAGACCGGATTCGCGTTCTGCTGCTCGCCTCCGGTGCCGCCGACCGAGAGCTTGTAGTAGGGCGCGTAGTTGGTGTCGACGTCGAACGTGCCCTGATGGTTGTAGACGTTGAAGATGTCGACGTAGAGCTCGGCCGCGGTCGTCTTGGTCAGCTTGCGCTTGTACGAGATGTGCAGATCGACCGAGTGATCGAAGTCGGTGCGACCGAGCTGACCGCGCGGCAGCAGGAACGATTCGTTCGGACCGTAGAGGTAGTGGCCGGCGAGCGCGTTCTCCGGGATGCCGGAGATCGCGCGGATGCGCGTGCCGAGCGTGACCGCGCTCTTGTCGTCGATCTTGTAGGTGTAGTAGCCGTCGAGCTTGAGCGAGTGCGGGCGGTCCTGCGGTAGCGCGCCGCGGCGGTTCGCGAGCAGCTCGATCAAGTCGTACTGCGACGAGATGTTCGGATCGATCTGGCCGTTGTCGTACGACACGCTGCCCGGGTAGTTGCCGTTCGTCCGCGAGTACGTGTACGAGGCGTTGACGTAGAGCCCGGGCGCGAACTTGCGAGTCAGCGACAGCTCGATCGCGTCGTAGTCGCGGACCGGCGTGTCGAAGCCGCGAATGCCCTTGAACAGATCGAGCTGGTGCTGCAGCCGCGCCTTGTCGGTCGCATCGCTCGTCATCGCGACCTGCTGCGCGAGCTTGCTCTCCTCGTCGGCGCTCCACTGGCCGGGGTTCGCGATGATGTACGTGTTCGCGCCGTCGGTCGAGACGTCCTCGATGATCCTGCCGAGCCGGCGATGTTGATACGTCAACCCGAACACGACGTCCTTGACGACCGCGAGCTCGACGCCGGCCATGATCTCGTCGATGTACTCGGCCTGGATGCCGGGCGCGACCAGCACGCCGGAGCTCCCGATCAGTTGCTCGCCGAGATCCGGCAGCTTGCCCATGCAGCCCTTGCCGTTCGGCGCGCCGAGCGTCGGATCGGGCGCGCCGCAGGTCTTCGCGTTGAACGTCTGGATGTCGTTGACCTCGCCGCCGAATGACCGATCGTTGATGTCCATCGGGATCGATTCGAAGAACCGGCCCCAGGCGCCGTAGATCTTCGCGCGGCCCTCGTTGGTCGGGTCGAACGTGATGCCGAGCCGCGGCGCGAAGTTGCCGGTGAGCTTCAACGCGGTGTCGCCGATCTGGTTGCCGGTCAGCGGATCGGTCGTGCCGCGCAGGTTCTGCGCGTACTGCAGCCGCTGCTCCTCGTAGCGCAAGCCGACATTGAGCGTCAGGTTCTTGAGCGGCTGCCACGAGTCGCGCAGGTAGGCGGCCCAGTTGATGGTCTGTCCCGCGATCTGCGTGCCCGGTGAACCGACGGTGCCACCGAGGTACGAGCATTGAAACGACTTGGTCGCGCCGCCGGTGAGGCCACCGGAGCTCGGCGTGCTGCACATCTGATCGAAGCGAGGGTCGGTCTCACCGGGGCCCGCGAGCTGGACCCAGCGCGAGACCTGGACGACGCCGCCGTTGAGATCGTTCGTGATCGTCGCGCCACCCGAGTTGAGCCGCGCGATCTCCTTGGTGTCGTTCTCGAGATCGAGGCCGGCCTTGATCTCGTGCGTGCCGGCGAGCTTCGCGCGCTGGATGATGCCGATCCGCGCTTCGCGACGATCCTCGAAGTCGTGTTGCAACGCGCCGGGGCCGCCGATCAAGTATTGCGAGATCGGACAGTTCGAGATCAGCGGGTAACGATCGCCGGAGCCGGCGACGCCGTCCTTGCAGCCCGCGGTCGTGAGCGCGGATTCACCGCCGAGCCCCGCGAGCTGGCTCAGGTTGCCATCCTCGAGCAACTGCGACGGTTCGGTGTTCTGCGTCGGATCGATCGCACTGCTGTTGACGGTCGATCGGTGCCACGCGATCACCGCCTCGACCTCGGTCTTGCCGCCGTTGAACTTCGCGGTCCACCGTGCGGCGGTGTCGGTGTTGAGGCCGGTGGTCTTGCGGCCGGTGCTCGCCAATCCGACCAGGCCGGGCGACGTGCTCTCCGACGGCTGCGCGATCAGGCTCAACTGGCCGTTGTGACCCTCGATCGGCGCGCCGCTGATCTTCGCGAGCACCGAGGTCGATTTCGTCGACGCGTTGCGGATCTCGCGGTCGAGCTCGTCGGTGATGTAGAAGCCGGTCTTCGGATCGAGATCCGCGCTGCCGTCGGCGAAGTCGGGCGAGCAGATGTTCGAGCCGGCCTTGCGGCAATCGGTCTGGCTCTTCGTGGTCCGCGTGTAGTTGGTCGAATCGAGCTGCGGTGCGACGCCGAGGTACCACCACAGCTTCTTCTTGATGATCGGGCCGCCCATCTCGAAGCCGACGTTCGCGAGGTAGTCCTTGTCGGCGGTGATGTCGATCGACGAGTTGTTGATCGGTGCGGTCTGCGCCTTGCGGGTCAGGAACCCCGGCTGGTAGATGCCGAACACCGAGCCGCGGAACTCGTCGGTGCCGTTGCGCGTGACGATGTTGACGATGCCGCCGGTCGCGCGACCGTACTCCGCGTTGTAACCGCCGGTGACGACCTCGAGGTCCTCGATGAACTCGTTGAGGACCGGCGTGCCGATGTTGCCGATCGTCAGGCCGGTGATGTCGATGCCGTCGACGATGTAGCGATTCTCGAGCGACGACGATCCGGAGAACGCCGGGCCGACGCCGTCGTTCTGCGAACCGCCGATGCCGCCGAGCGTCGACTCGAACGTCGGGCTGGTGTGCGGCACGCCCTCGAGCTCGGGGCGGCCGATGTGAAACTTGTGCGCCGTCGACGGGATCTCGATCGGCGGCGGCGTGCCGTGGACCTCGATCGACTCGCCGACCGTCATCGATTGATCGAGCCGGGTCGTGCCGTCGATGTTCACGACGACGCCGGCGTGGGTCACCTTCGTCGTATCGAGCTCGAACACGACCGCGTAGGTGCCGGGCGGCAACTGGGTGATCGTGTAGGTGCCATCGATCTCGGTGATCGCGGTGATGCCGCCGGCGGTCACCGCGATGCCGGGCATCGGCTCGCTCGTGTTGCCGTCGACGACCGTTCCGGAGATCGCGCCGGTCGTGATTCCTTGTGCACCAGCAAACGCGGACCAACAGATCAAGACAACCATCAGAAACGCGGAGCGCATCGTTCTGTTGTAGACAACGCGGTGTACGCGCGACACGCCGCGCCGATCAAGGCCTGTCACACGTTGCGTGCGACACGCGCGGTAGTGTCGCAGTATCCTCGTGTCGCGCTGATGTCCGACCACCTCGCCGAGCTGTCCCGAGAGATCACGGCGTGTCGCAAATGCCGGCGGCTCGTGACCTGTCGCGAACGCGCCGCCGATGCGCCGCCGAAGCGATTCCTCGACGACGACTACTGGCGAAGGGCCGTGCCCGGGTTCGGCGATCCGGCGGCGACGCTGCTCGTCGTCGGGCTCGCGCCTGCGGCACATGGTGCGAACCGAACCGGGCGCATGTTCACAGGTGATCGCAGCGGCGACTGGCTCTACGCGGCGCTGCATCGCGCGGGCTACGCGAACCAGCCGACGTCGGTCCACGCGCGCGACGGGCTCGCGCTGACCGGCGCGTACGTCACGAACATGGTCCGGTGCGCGCCTCCCGACAACAAGCCGACGCCGAAGGAGCGCGATCGCTGCCTCCCGTTCTTCCATCGCGAGCTCGCACTCCTGCCGAACGTCCGCGCGATCGTCGCGCTCGGTGGCTTCGCGTGGGACGGCGTGCTCCGCGCGTTCGCCGACGTGCCCTCGCCACGCCCGAAGTTTGGCCACGGCGCGCGGGTGGAGCTCGGCCGCTACACGATGTTCGGCAGCTACCACGTCAGCCAGCAGAACACGTTCACCGGGCGGCTGACCGAGCCGATGCTCGACGCGGTGTTCGCGGCAGCGCGTAGATCCGCGAATTGCCACGAGAGTTCGGCGGGGATAGATCGAACGCCCGAGTGACGCGTTAGGTCTGCCCATGATGCGAGGGAAGACCGTCAAGCTGCTCGAGCTACTTGTGATCGCGTGCGTGCTGCTCGGCATGCGCCAGCTCTCGAGGGCCGATCCGCTCGGTTCGATCGAGGGCACGATCCTGACGAAGGGCGGCGGCACCATCTCCGGTGCGAGTGTCACCGTCGCGAGCAAGCAGTGCGGGAGCCGCACCGTGACCACCGATCGCTCGGGCCACTTCATCGCGACGGGCCTCACTGCCTGTACCTACAACGTCACCGCGACCGCGCCGGGCTTCATGGCCGCGGGCAGCCGCGTGACGCTCGCGGCCGGTGCGACGAGCTCGCTGTCGCTCTCGCTCGTGCAGGTCGCGCGCGACGACAAGAACCTACCGGTGCCCAAGGTCGAAGCGAAGAAGAAGGCCCCGAACGCGGACCCGGTGCCGATGGACTCGCCGGTCGCGGCGACGCCGCCGCCACCGCCGATGATGCGGCCGAGCTCTCACTACGCGCCGTCGCCGGCGAAGCCGATGATGCAGCCGCTCGAGCAAGACCCGAGCATGAACACCGAGGCGTACTCGCGGATCGACGAGAACGCGTTTCAGACCGCGCAAGTCCATCCGCTGTCGACGTTCTCTGCCGACGTCGACACCGCGTCGTACTCGAACACGCGCCGTTTCCTCAAGGACGGCCAGACGCCGCCGCCCGATGCGGTGCGGCTCGAAGAGTTGATCAACTACTTCCACTACGACCTGCCGCCCGCGCCGAAGGGTCAACCGTTCTCGATCACGACCGAGGTCGGTGCGAGCCCGTTCAACACGAACTATCAGATCGTGCGGATCGGCCTGCAGACCACCGCGATCGACGACGCGAAGGTCCCGGCGCGCAACCTGACGTTCTTGATCGACGTGTCGGGTTCGATGTTCGAGCCGACCAAGCTGCCGCTGCTCAAGCGCGCGCTGCTGTTGCTCGTCGAGCAACTGCGCCCCGAGGATCACGTCGCGATGGTCGTGTACGCCGGGAACTCGGGGCTCGTGCTGCCGCCGACGAACGGTCGCGAGAAGTCGGTGATCCGCAACGCGATCACCGCGCTCGAGGCGGGTGGCTCGACGAACGGCGCAGCGGGCATCCAGCTCGCGTACGAGACCGCGCAGAAGAACTTCGTCAAGGGTGGCATCAACCGCGTGATCCTCTGCACCGATGGTGACTTCAACGTCGGCACGACGAGCGAAGGCGACCTGACGCGGCTGATCGAGAAGAAGCGCGAGGGCGGGGTGTTCCTCACGGTGCTCGGCTTCGGCATGGGCAACCTGAAGGATTCGACGATGGAGAAGCTCGCCGATCGCGGCAACGGCAACTACGCGTACATCGATTCGATCGAGGAAGCGCGCAAGGTGCTCGTCAAGGAGGCGGGCGCGACGCTCGTGACCGTCGCGAAGGACGTCAAGCTCCAGGTCGAGTTCAACCCGACGCAGGTCGCGGGCTATCGGTTGATCGGCTACGAGAAGCGGATCCTCGAGGACAAAGACTTCAACGACGACAAGAAGGACGCGGGCGACATCGGCGCCGGTCACGCGGTCACCGCACTCTACGAGATCATTCCGGCGGGGCAGGCGGTGCCCGGCGCGAAGGTCGACGCGCTGAAGTATCAGAAGACGGCGATCACGCCGGCCGGTGATGCCCGCGAGTTGATGACGGTGAAGATTCGCTACAAGGAACCCGACGGCAAGACGTCGAAGCTGTTGTCGCAACCGGTGAAGGCGGCGAAGACCTCGCTCGCACAGACCACGGTCGACTTTCGCTGGGCGGTCGCGGTCGCGGGCTTCGGCATGATGCTCCGCCAGTCGCCGAACCGCGGCAATCTGAGCTGGGCCGAGGTGCAGACGCTGGCCGAAGGATCGGTCGGTCCCGACGTCGAGGGCTACCGCAAGGAGCTCGTCCAACTCGTGAAGATCGCTGCGAAGCTGAAGCACCCGTAAGGTTTTGCTGTCACGCGCGGCGCTCCCGCAATAACATCAAGGGCATAGCGCCCCCTGCGTACAAGCTACTCCCGGCGGCTTCGCGACAGCGAGGCCTCGCGGCGATCGGTCTCGAGCTCGAGTGCGAGGTCGAGATGATGGCGGTCGATGCGGGAGCGACGGTCGTCCGCTGCGAGGAGACTCGCGATGGCAAGCCGATCGGCGAGCTGGTGGTCGAGGTGTTCAAGGCCGCGCTCGTGATCGATCGCGATGGCATCTTGATGGAGAAGGTCGCGCACGAGTGTGCGCGGCGACCGGGTCGCGTGACGCAACCCGTGGCGGTGACGCTGCCCGGTGCGAGTGGCTATCGCGCGAGTGTCGAGTATGGACGCGCGCACGAGCTGCCGTTCATGTACGTGTTCGCGATCGCGCCGCACGATCTCGGGGTCGATGGCGGCGTGCTCGTCACGGTACGCAGCGCGTCGCGCGAGTGGCCGAGCGCCGACAAGATCCTGCGCTCGTTGAAGGTGTTCGGTCGCCGGCCGGTGACCGCGAACGACGCCGAGTACCTGACGTTGCTACCGCTCGTCGACTAGAGCTCGCGCGCGCACGCCACGTCGGCGACGGTCTCGATCGCGATCGCGGTCACCGCGGCGCAGTAGTCGAGATCGATGTTCGCCATCGTGTCGTGGGTGTCGTGATAGCCCTTGCGACTGATGTCGTAGTTCTCCATGAACAGCACGACCGGGACGCCGAGGTCCGAGAAGATCTGGCCGTCGGTGTTGAACAGCGCGGACCGCGGCTCCCACTCGACGCGGACCTCACCGTGCAGCGGGAGGTGGGCGAACGGCGGCGGCGCCGGATGCTTCGAATCACCGTTGGCTTTGTCGTCTGGCATCCGCTCGGCGCGACGCAGGCCCTTGCGCTCGTGGTTCCACTGCTTCGCGAGCACGTTCCACGCGAGGTTCACGCGATGGGCGCGGCGCGCGAGCTTCGCCGAGCCGGTGCCTTCGCCCGGCGCGATCATGAACACGTCGCGATCCTTCTCGGTGTTGTGGCCGACCATGTCGAGCACGAACACGCCGACGACATCGACGTGGGAGACATCGCGCTTCGCACCATTCTCCGCGGTGAACGCGAGCCGGCGCTCGACCATCGCCTGCGCCAACGCGCGCGCGCCCATGCAGTCGGCCGGGTATTCCTCGCCGGTGAGGTGGATCAACCAGACGTCGCGCTCGAGCTTGCCGGCCTTCGCGAGCGGCAGCAGCAGCTCCGCGCACAGTAGCAGCGCGGTGGTCGCGGAGTGATTGTCGTCGGCACCGGCGGCCGGTGCGCGTAGCAGATCGCCACCGCTCTCGGTGTAGTAGACGTCTTCCATGTACGCGGTGTCGTAGTGGTCGCCCATCACGACCGCCTGATCGCGGTTGTTGCCGGGGATCATCATCACGATGTTGCGCTCGGCCGGCTTGTCGAGGTTCGCGGCCCAGCCCTCCATCCACGGATAGTCGAAGTCGGTCTCCCACCGAAACACGTGGTCGACGACCTCGGCCTTGCCGGTCATCCCGTTCGCCTCGATCAACGCGCGGTAGCGCTCGTGCAGGTGATCGCCGAGCGCCTCGAGGTCGCGGCGATCGTGGGTGTGGACGTGCGCGGCCTTCGCCGCCTTGCCGCCGTGCTTGCCCTTGTTCGCGGTCACGCCGTCGCCGTTGCTCTTCTGGATGAACTCGCCGTGGGCGAGCGCCGCGATCGACGTCCAGATCTGGTCCTCGAATGCGCGCGTGCCGAGCTGATCGATCACGTGCGGGGTGTGCGCCGGCGCCGGCTCTTTGCCGACGCAGCCGCGCAGCGTCTTCACGAGCTCGGCACCGCGTGCCGGATCGTTCGCGTGCGCCGCGAGCTCGCCCAACCACTCGTCGACCGACACCGATCTCGGGATGTGCAGCAACGCGCGCGCATGATCCGGCGCGATCGGTCCGCCGAGCAGCTCCTTGGTCTCGAGCAGCTTGCGGACGTTCTGACAGGTCGTGTGGCGCACGTGGCCCGGATCGCGCTCGAACAACCGCGCGGCGGCGACGTGCTCCGGCCGGTTCAACAAGCGCGGCGACAGCACCAGCGGCTGCGCGCCGGCGAGCTCCGCCGTGACGTAGCCCTGGATCGTGTCGCGCAACCGCCCGCGTCCCGACGCTGCGACGACCGGCACGTGCCAGTACAGCTCGCGCACGCCCGCGCGCATCGGCGGGTAATACATGCGATAGCCGAACCGGCCGCCCTTGTCGACGACCTCGGCGGCGTGTCGGATCTGCTCCTTCGACGCTCGCGGTCCATCCATCACGAGCTCGTAGTTCGCGTTCCAGACCTGCGAGTTGCGCGCGAGCGGCTTGTTGTACAGATCGATCGCGACCGGGTCCGTCGCGAACAACGCCGTCGAGACCTTGTCGGTGAACGCGCCGTCGCCGTGGATATCCGAATCGCGTGCGACGCGCTGCCAGCGATGCGTGCGCACGACGCGCGGCACGATCTTGTGATCGTGCGGGCCGTGCGGATGCGATTCGTGGATCTTGTCGGTCGCGTCATCGCGCTCGTCGAGCCAGCCTGATTGCGGGATCCGGATCGCGCAGCTCGCCTCGACCCGCGGGAACAGGTGCAGCAGCGGCACCTGCATCGCGTGCGGCAGCTGGGTCGCGAGCTTGCGGTACTTCGGATGCTCGTAGAACACCATGCTCGCGGGCGTCGGCACGAGCGTGAGCTCGCCCCCGAGATACGCGTGACGGATCGGCGCCGGTAGATGACCGAACGGCTCGAACGTGACGATCGTGCGCGGCAGTTTGTCCTTGAACAGCTTCTCGCGGAGCGTCTCGGGCAGCTCGCCCGCCGCGGCGAAGATCTTCCAGTCGCCCGTGATGCCGGCGAACGTCAGGATGCGCTGAAGCGTCGCCTCGTCGAGGCCACGCCACACGGGACGCGCGGCGCCCTCGTGGCTCGCGCCGAACAGCGTGAAGTGATCGTTGCCCTTGTCGTCCTGCGTGCGCGACAGCGCGAGCGACAAGATGATCAGCAGCGGGTCGTGGTGGAGCTTGCCGGCCTTCGCGGCGTGCGCGAGCTCGGCGGGCCACGCCGGGTTCTTCGCGAGCAGCGCTTGCGACAGCGTGTTCGGTTCGCCGCGGACCAGGCGCCCGAGCTCGAGCACCAGGTGATCGGCGATCCGATCGAGGCCGGGCTCGAGGTCGTGGGCCTGCTCGTACTCGTCGACGTCGAGCGCCGACGCATCGCCGCAGCCAAACGTCGCCGCACCATGCGCGCGCTCCGGCGCGTACGGCTTGATCCCGACGTACGGCGAGGGCATGTACTCCGAGTAGGCGCGGAGCGGAAAGTTTCCTTCGCCGTGAAACGCTCCCCGCGTCTCGGCCTCGATTCGATCCCACGGTTCGGCCATGGCGACGAGACTACGCTACGCTCGCAGCCGTGAGCTATCGCATCGACTGGACTAGCGACGCGGGGCAGTTAGCCGCCTTCGAGCCAACGCTCGACGAGGTCGCGAATCACGCGGATGCGCTGTCCCGTGGTTACAACGAACCGCGCAACGCGGAGCTGATGGGCCACACCGAACCGATCGGTCCCGACGAAGTCGTCGAGCTGTTCGAGGAATCCGCCGAGGATGGCGTGCGCTCGTTCCTGCTGTTTCACGACGGCGAGTTCGCCGGCGATGGTGATCTCCGCGGCATCATGGATGGCAACGCGGAGTTCGCGTTCATGATCGGCGCACCGAGCGCGCAGGGCAAAGGGCTCGGCACGCGCTACGCGACGATGATCCACGCGTTCGGATTTCTCGAGCTCGGCCTGCATCACATCTACGCGTCGATCGCGCCGGCAAACGTCGCGTCGCGCCGCGTGTTCGACAAGCTCGGCTACTGGCTCGACGATGGGCCGGTCGCACGCAGCTACGCCGACGAACCCGGCGACGTGGTGATGGTGATCGATCGGCCGACGTTCGAGCGCGTTGCGGCGACCGCGTTGACCCAGATCCACATCGCGATGCGCTAGCATCCGGTGATGGTCTCGAACGTTCTGTGCGGTCTCGTCGCCTTGCTGCACGCGTACTTCCTCGTGCTCGAGATGTTCCTGTGGGCCACACCGTTCGGCGCGAAGACGTTCAAGCGTCCGCTCGAAGAAATGATCTCGCAGAAGACGCTCGCCGCGAACCAAGGGCTCTACAACGGCTTCCTCGCCGCCGGGCTTGTCTGGGCGATCAGCACCGGCGAGCCGTTCGGCTATTCGCTCAAGCTGTTCTTCTTGGGCTGCGTGATCGTCGCCGGGCTCTATGGCGCCGCGACCGCGTCGCGCGCGATCCTGTTCCTCCAGGCGCTTCCCGCCGCCGCTGCACTCGCTGTGACGTTAGCGACACGGTGAACAGCTACCGTCGAAGAACTGGCAGATCGCGGTAAGTCCGCGAATCGCCTGACGGCACGCCGGTCGCAGTATCGGAGTGCATGTTGCTGCCCATCCTCCTCGCGCCGCTGGTCAGCGGTGCCGCCGTCGGGCTCGCGTATCTTTTTTGCTACGGTGGCTTCGAAGGGCCCGTCGACTGGGCGATGAACACCGCGTCGCACGGTGACCGCGATCGGCGCATCGTGGCGCTCACGTTCGACGACGGTCCGGACCCGGATCGCACGCCGGCGCTGCTCGATGCGCTGGGCGAGCTCGGCGTCCCCGGCACGTTCTTCGTCGTCGGCAGCAAGGCCGAGCACCACCCGGAGCTGTGTGCGCGGATGGCGCGCGAGGGTCACGAGCTCGGCAATCACACGTACTCGCATCGCTACCTGCCGCTCGCGCGCTCGGCGAGTGTCGCGGCCGAGCTCGCGCGCACCGATGCGGCGATCTTTCACGCGACCGGCGTGACGCCGACGATCGCGCGCCCGCCGTGGGGTGGTCGCCGTCCGTCGACGGTGCGCGCGTTCGACCGCGCCGCGAAGCGCACGGTGCTGTGGGACGTCAACAGCTACGACTGGAAGGACCTGCCACCGATCGAGGTCGCGCAGCGCGTGGTCGATCGCGCGCGCCCGGGCAGCATCATCCTCATGCACGACGGCGGTCGCGATCACACCGGCACGATCGAGGCGGTCAAGCTGCTCGTCCCCGAGCTGCGCTCGCGCGGCTACGATCTCGTGACCGTGAGCAACGCGCTTATTCGAGGCCGAGCTGCGTGACGAGCGCCGAGCTCTGCAAGAACGCATAGGCGTGGAGGATCTTGCCGGCTCGCAGCTCGTAGATCGTGACGTACGGGATCGCGATCTTCTTGTGCGTCGGTGCCGCGATGCCGGGCATCGGTCCGTCGTTCGTGCCGACCAGCTCTGCTTGTTCGACGACGTAGTTGCTCGCGGCCCAGATCGTCGGGTGCGAGATCTGGAGATCGGGGAATGCCTTGATCCCGACCGCGCGGTCGGCGAGCAGCTCGGCCTTGGTCCAATCCTTCGGCTCGGTCGGGTCCGACCACGTCGCGTGCTCGTCGAGCAGCGCGCCCGCGGCGGTCAGGTCGTGGTGGTTGAATGCCTCGACGAACTTCGTCACGACCGCCGCGTTCGCCGCGTCCGCGGGCGCGTCGGGCGTGTTGACCAGGCGGATGTACGCGAGCGCCGGCATCGCGTCGGGCGAGCGCACCGGATGCGCCGGATCCGGCTTCATCTGATACCGGATCGTCTGCGAGTCGAAGAAGTCAGATTCGTGCGCGATCGTGCCCTGATCATCGAAGTCGACGACCACCGCGCCGACCACGCCCATCGGCTTGCCGGCGAGCTTCACGATCGCCGCGAGCTGCTTGCCGTTGCCGAGCACGACGTTCGGGCTGATCTCGAGATCCGGGAATTGCTTCTCGAGGCCGATCGCGGCCTCGACGATCGCGGTCCTGCTCGTGGTCGGCGGGAAGCCCGCGCCGGGCGACTCGACGATCGCGTTGTCCGCGTAGCACGTGGCGAGCACCGTCGCGTCGCTCTTGCCCCAGCACGCGTCGAACCGCTCGATCCGCTGCTTCGCGTCGCTGGGCCTCGGCTTGTCGATCGGATCCTGGGCCTTGGTCTTGTCGGGTTGCTTCTTCGAACCACACGCGACGAGTGCGATCGTGAGCGCCAGATATTTCACGGGTCGAGGATATGCGCGATCACGGGCCCGTGGTCGCTCGTCCCGACATCTCGAGACACCTTGCACGTGCAGCTCTGATCGACCAGCGAGTGGTGCACGGCGACGTAGTCCAACCGCCACCCGATGTTGCGCTCCCGCAGGTTGCGCCACGGCGCCCACCACGTGAACAGCCGATCGTTGTCCGGATCGACGTAGCGACCGAGGTCGACCAGGCCGTGCGAGAAGAAGCCATCGATCAGCGTGCGCTCCTCGGAGGACTGGCCGACCATGTCCTTGCGCAGCGTCGGGTGAACATCGATCGGCTTGCGCGCGACGTTGTAGTCGCCCGCCAGCACGAGCCTCTTGCCGGCGTGCGCGAGCTCACCGGCCCACGTCTCCATCGCGGTGAGGAACTTGATCTTCGCGGCGTAGTCCTTGCCGCCGTTCGGACCGTACAACGAGCCGTACACGACCCCGTCGATCTCGGTGACGACGAGCCGATGCTCGATGTCGAATGCCGGGTGCGTGAACACCGGTGGCTCGGGAAATCGCTTCGTCCGCATCAGCAGCGCGACGCCGGAGTAGCCGCCGCTGCCGTGCCACATCGCGTGATAGCCGACGAGGTCGAGCACCGGTTGCGGGATCTGCGCCGGCATCGCCTTGATCTCTTGCAGGCAGATCACGTCGGGCTCTTCGGCATCGATCCAGTGCACGAGCTGCGACGAGCGCGCGCGAATGCCGTTGACGTTCCAGGTCCCGATCTTCACCGCCACGAGCGTACGGCTATTCGGCGACGTGCACGAGTGCACGCATGCCGCCTCTTGGCCGGGAAGTCGTGGCATCGTTGACCATGGTGATGCACGCCGAGACGTCCTCGCCTCCGCTGTCGGTGCGCCGTGCACTCGTCGCGACGTTTCGCGGCGTCATGCGCCTCTACTTCCGCGACATCGAACGGATCGGCACGCCACCACCGGCCGAGACCAAGGGCCGCGTGTTCGTGTCGAATCACCAGAACGCGCTGATCGATCCGGTGCTGGTGTTGACCGATACCGAGTGCGAGATCTCGCCGATCGCGAAGTCGACGCTGTGGGACGTGCCGGGCCTGCGCTGGCTGCTCGATCGCGCCGGTGCGGTGCCGATCGTGCGCAAGAAGGACACGCCGAACAAGCACGCCGCCGACAACGACGCGACGTTCGACAAGATCGCGACGCACCTCGCCGGCGGTGGAAACATCCTGATCTTCCCCGAGGGCACGAGTCACAGCGAGCCCCAGCTCGCGCCGCTGCGGACGGGCGCGGCGCGCATGCTGGTCGCGGCGGAAGGGCGGGGCGGCGTCGCGCAGACGTTCCAGGCGGTCGCACTCGAGTTCGACGCGCGCGATGATTTTCGCTCGCGCTGCCTCGTCCTGTGGGGACCGGTGCGCAAACTTTCGGAGGTCGCCGGCAGCGGCGAGGACCGGGTCACCGCGATCACGACCCAGATGGACGAGGATCTCCGCGAGCTCCTCGTCGAGGGCGCGACCCACGAAGAGCGCCGGCTGATCGCGCGCGTCGCCGAGATGCTGGCGAACGACGCGGGCGATGCGTCGCTCGCCGGCTGGAACACGCTCGGCCGCCAGGTCGAGCGTGCAGGCAAGACGCTGCGCTCGCTCGGCCCCGAGGTCGTGCAGCACGTGCAGGCCAAGGTCGACGCGTACTACACCGAGCTCGCGAAGTACGGGCTCGGCGATGCGCAGCTCGCCTCCGCGCGCGCGGCGATCAGCAAGCCGGGGTCGCGCTGGTTGAAGCGCGCGATGCTCGCGCCGCTCGCCGTGCCGGGCTTCGCGCTGTACGCGATTCCATACTTCATCCCGCGCCTCGTCGCGCGCCGCGCCGACCCCGATGCGGTGTCGACGATCAAGCTCGGGACCGCGCTCGTGGTGTATCCGCTGTGGGCCGCGGGGCTCGTGACGCTGTCGTTCGTCGTCGTGCCGCCACCGCTGTCGTTCGCTGCAGCGGCGATCGCGATCGCGTCGCCGTTCGCGGCGCTGCGCTGGCTCGACGCGTACTGGAATCGCACACCGGCCCACGAGGCGACCCCCGACGCGCTCGCGAACGTCGCTCGCTTGCGGATCGTCGCGCGCACCGCGATCTCCGAGGCTGCGAGTCGGCTTGCAACCACCGGCTAGCGCGCGTGTCCCCCTCGGATGAGGGCGCTTTGCATCGTGCTGTTGTTGGCAGGAACCGCGTCGGCGAGACCCACCGATGATTGGCTCGGCTCGCTGACCGATCGCGTGATCACGGATCTCGCCGCCGGCAAGCCGCTGGTCGTCGAGGTCCATGCGCCGCTGTGCGAGGGCACGATCATCGCGTGCGGCAACAAGAAGCTCGGCGATGGCGACAACCCCGACACCAACCTCTACTGGTCGACGACCCCGGGCTTCGGCGAGTGGTTCGCGCGCCGCAACAGCGGCTGGAAGCGCGTGCTCAAGCAGACCGCCGACCAGACCGGCGACGCCGACATCGTCGCGATCCATGTCTACCGGCGCGAGATCACCGCGCCGGCCGCGTGGCAGAAGCGCGGCGTGCCGAAGCAGTTCGAGCTCGACATCGTGATCCACGGTTGGCGCGGCACCTCGATCGACAAGGCGCTCGCCGCGTACGCCGACGACGTCTCGGGCAAGGGCACGCGCGAGCTCGTGCTCGCCGACAAGTCGAAGCTGTCGGCCGGCGGGGCCGCGCAGATCGTCGCGTTCGTCGGCCACAACCGGCTGATGGATCTCGATGCGTTCACGTGGCCCGAGCCGGGCACCGTCGTGAAGGGCGCGATCGCGATCGCGTGCGATACGGCGCCGTACATGAAGACCCAGGTCTCGGCGGCGACCCGCGTGCCGCTGTTGATGACGAGCGACTTGCTGTTCGCGAACGCCAGCCCGCTCGAGGCGGCGGTGCTCGCGTTTGCCACGGGCGGTGGCTACGCCGAGATTCGCAAGGATGCGGCGACCGCGTACGCGAGCATCCAGGAGGTCGCGGTCAAGCGCGTGTGGGGAACGTTCACGAACCCGAGCGACAAGCGCTGGTGATC
>JBDTJY010000095.1:0-5399 GCA_039935615.1 Kofleriaceae bacterium | reverse complement strand
ACGTCGACCTTGATCGTCTCGTTGCCACCGACGCGCTCGAGCTCGCGCTCCTGCAGCGTGCGCAGCAGCTTGATCTGGACCTCCATCGGCAGGTCGCCGACCTCGTCGAGGAACAGCGTGCCGCCGTCGGCGAGCTCGAACCGGCCACGCCGTCGCTCCATCGCACCGGTGAAGCTGCCCTTCTCGTGACCGAACAGCTCGCTCTCGAGCACGCCCGGTGCGAGCGCCGCACAGTTGACGCGGACGAACGGCTTCTCTTCGCGCGGCGAGTTGATGTGGATCGCGTGCGCGACCAGCTCCTTGCCGGTGCCGGTCTCGCCGCGCAGGAGCACGGTCGAGAACGTCGGCGCGACCTGCTCGACCTTCGCCAGCACCTCGCGCAGCGCGCCGCTCTCGCCGATGATGTTGCCGAAGTCGAACTCGCCGTGGAGTTGCTGGTTGAGGTAGCCGGTGTACTCGCTGAGCTGCGCCGCGAGCCGCTTGTTCTCGGCCTGCAGGTGGTAGCGCTCGATCGCGTACTGCATGACGCCGCGGACTTCTTTCGCGTCCCACGGCTTGGTGATGTAGCGGTAGACCTGGCCGAGGTTGATCGCTTCGATAAGTACGTCGACGTCGGTGAACGCGGTCAGGATGATGCCGACGGTCTCGGGCGTCTTCGCGCGGACCTCGCGCAACAGCTCGACGCCCGTCATCTTCGGCATCCGCTGATCGGTGACGATCACCGCGACGTTCTTCTCGGCGAGGATCGCGAGCGCCTCGGCGCCGCTGGTCGCGGTCAAGATGTCGAACGTCTTCCGGAAGTTGAACCGAAAGGCGTCGAGGTTGTCCTGTTCGTCGTCGACGACAAGGATCGGATAGCGCTTGACGTCCAACGTCATGAACCACCTTTCAGTTACCACGGATCATGCTGGAAATTGGCGGTCCAAACCGGCGTCCTCTAGCATTTTCCAAATGCAGTCAGCTCGACGTTCGCGGCGGGTCGCTCCACCCTTCAAACGAGCCCCGAAACCGCCCCGAATGCCCATGGCGATGGCCCGACGGGTCTCGCTGTTCGAGCGCGAGGTCTCGATCCGGCTCGCGCCGATCGCGGTGGGCCTGCTCCACGATGCCGCCCGCGTGCTCCACGAGGGCGAGCTCACCGGCGATATCTACGCCGGCTCGACGATGATGACCGTCGATCTGGCCACCACGAAGCACGTGATCAGCGATCCGCCCGACGCGTCGACCGCCCAGCGCCTCGCCTTCCTGTACGCGAGCGACGAGCGCTGCCGCGAGCACGCGCGCCGGATCGCGATCGCCGAAGCCCGCCGCGCCGCCGGGTGCGATATCGGGCTTCCCCACGTCGATGTCGAGAGCCGCGCCCACGGCGCCGAGCTCCATCTCAGCCTGAACGTCGAAGCGCACCGCCCCAGGAGGACCCCATGATCGAGCTGTACAGCATCCGCGATGTCGCCCGTATTCTCGCCGTCCAGGAGTCGCGGCTGCGCTACTGGACCCAGACCGGCTTCGTCGGTCCGACCGTGCGCAAGGGCGGCCGGTTCTATTACACGTTCCTCGATCTCGTCGCGGTGAAGTCCGCGAAGGATCTGCTCGCGGCCGACGTCACGCTCCAGGCCGCGCGCAAGGCGGTCGAGGGCCTCAAGAAGGCGCTGCCGAGCGACACCCACCCCGCGTCGAAGCTGCGGCTGTGCTCCGACGGCCGCACGATCGTCGCGCTCGCCGATGACATCGCGTTCGAGCCGATCGGGGGTCAGGTCGTGATGGCGTTCTCGCTGTCCGCGTTCGGCGAGCATGTCGCCGACGTGCTCGCGATGCCGCGCGTCGATCCCAGCGCACCAACGGAGATCACGGACTCGCCGACCGAAGCGAACGGCGGCACGACCGCGTATCGCCACTTCGTCGAGGCGTGTGCCGCGATGGATCGCAACGAGCTGGAGACCGCCGAGCATCTGTTCCGCCAGGCGATCGATCTCGAGCCGAACATGTCGGCCGCGCTCACCAACCTCGGCAACCTGGTCTATCGCCAGGGCGAGCTCGAGGATGCGCGCAAGCTGTACGAGCGCGCGCTCGATCACGATCCGATGCAGGCCGAGGCTCGCTACAACCTCGCCAACGTGTTCGAGGATCTCGGCGAGACCGAGCTCGCGATCGCGGAGCTCCGGCGGGTGTGCGCCGCGTGCCCCGACTTCGCCGATGCGCACTACAACCTCGGCCTCATGCTCGCGCAGGTCGGCGGCACGGGTCAGGCGAAGCAGCACCTCGAGCGCTACCTCGAGCTCGACGCCGGCTCGGAGTGGGCGAGCCACGCCCGCAGCTATCTCGATCAGATCGCGGTCTAGAAGTAGCCGAACGGACCGACGCCGCGCACCGCGAGGTAGGCGTAGACGTAGGGCGCGATGAACAGCACCGCGTCGATGCGATCGAGGATGCCGCCGTGGCCCGGGAGCAGCGAGCCCGAGTCCTTGACGCCGACCGAGCGCTTGATCAGCGACTCGGCGAGATCGCCGAGCTGCCCCAGGACGCCACCAGGAATCGCGAGCGCGAACACGTCGAACCAGTCGAGCCAGGTCGCGAAGAACAGCTTCAAGATCACGACGCCGAGCACCGAACCTGCGATGCCACCCCACGCGCCGGCCCAGGTCTTCTTCGGCGACACCACCTCGTAGAGCTTGGACTTGCCGAGGAAGCGGCCCGCGAAGTAGCCGCCGGTGTCGGCGACCCACGCGATCAACAGCACGATGATCACGGTGTCGCCGTGATGGTTCGGATCGATCAGCTTGAGCTTGGACAGGAACGTCGCGAGGAAGCCGCAGTACACGATGCCGGTCACCGTCGCGGCGAACCGGCCGGCGACGCTCGGGAGGTCGCGAAACTTGAACAGGTAGTAGAGGCCGGGCACGAGCACCGCGATCGCGAGGACGATCGAGCCGCCTTCGCCCGAGAGCCGGAGCAGCGCCTTCGGGACCGTGACGTCGCCCGCGATCGCATGGAGCGCGAGCGGATCGAGCCAGTAGAACAAGAACACCGACACGCCGCCCATCACGAGCGCCGCGCGACGATCGCCCTCGGGCAACGTCATGCCGAAGAACTCCTTCATCGCGAGTAACGACGCGATGAAGATCAGCGCCCACGTCGGCTCGGGCCGATGATAGTGGAGCACCAGCAGGAGGATCGGCACCGCGACGACGGCGACGAGGAAACGCTGTGCGAGATTGCCGAGTGCCAAGAGGCGGCCAGCTAACTACACGTCCGAGGATTCGGCAAGCTGTGCGGACGTGAGGCCGAATCGCCGTTCGCGCTCCCCGTACGCGCGCAGGCATTCGTGGAGGTGCGTGCGGCGAAACTCCGGCCACAGCACGTCGACGAACATCAGCTCGGCGTACGCGACCTCCCACAGCATGAAGTTCGAGATCCGCTGCTCGCCGGAGGTCCGGATCAGCAGATCCAACGGCGGCAGGTTTGCGGTCGGCAGATAGCGGCCGAGGCGGTCGGCATCGAGATCCTCTGCGCGCAGCGTACCGGCGACGATCTCCAGCGCTGCCGCACGTGCCGCACGGGTGATCGATTCGCGCCCGCCGTACGAGAGTGCGAGCGTCAGCACCATCTTGGAATTGTGCGCCGAGGCTGTACGTAGTTCTTCCAGCGGCTCGCGCACGAGGCCGGGCAAGCGCTCGACGTCGCCGAGCGCCTCGAGCCGGATGCCGTTGTCGAGGATCTCGGCCCGCTCGTCGATCAAGAACTCGCGGAGCAGCTCCATCAGGCCCGCCACCTCGTCGGCCGGGCGTGCCCAGTTCTGTGACGAAAACGCGTACAGCGTCAGCGCCTCGAGCCCGAGCTCGCGCGCAGCGCGGGTGATATCGCGGACGCTTTCGGCGCCGGCGCGGTGGCCGGAGAGTCGGGGCTGCCCCCGCAACTGCGCCCACCGACCGTTGCCGTCCATGATGATGCCGACGTGGCGTGGGAGGTCGGGTAACTCGGGGGCGGTCATCGTTGCGGGTGCTCCATTGATCTCGTAGGCTCGATGAAAGCCATGGGCATCTTTTCCAGACTCGGCACGCTGATCAAGTCGAACCTCAACGACCTCATCACCAAAGCCGAGGATCCCGAGAAGATGCTGGGGCAGGTGCTGCTCGAGATGCAGCAGCAGCTCGTCGAGGCAAAGAAGGCCGTCGCGATCGCGATCGCCGACGAGAAGAAGCTGCAAAAGCAATACACGGCAGAGACCGACAAGTCGAAAGAGTGGGAGCGCAAGGCGATGGTCGCAGTGCGCGCGGGCGACGACAACCTCGCTCGCCAGGCGCTCTCGCGCAAGCAGGAGCACGAGACGATCGCCACGCAATTCCAGCAGCAGTGGATCTCCCAGAAGCAAGCGGTCGAGAAGCTCAAAGACGCCCTGCGCCTCCTCAACAACAAGATCGAGGAAGCGAAGCGCAAGAAGAACATCCTGATCGCGCGCAAGAAGCGGGCGGAGGCGCAGCAGCAGATCGCGAACACGATGCAGGGGCTCGGCGATACCAGCGCGTTCGACACGTTCGACCGCATGGCCGAGCGGATCCAGCTCATGGAGGCCGAGGCCGAGGCGGGCGCCGAGCTCGCCGGCGAGCTGTCGGGCGATACGCTCGAGTCGAAGGTCCTGGCGCTCGAATCCGGCCCCGGCGGCTCGGACGACGACGCGCTGGCCGAGCTCAAGTCCAAGATGGGCCTGCTCGAGGCGCCCAAGGGCGACAACGCGAAGCAGCTCGCAGCAGGCGCCGCCGGCGCCGGTGGTGACGCGAGCCACAAGGCCGAGGACAAATCCGGCCCGGTCGGCCCGTCGCTGACCGCCGAGGATCTCAAAGAGCTCGAGGATCTCGACCTGTCCGACGTCGAGAAGACCGCTGATAAGAAGCCGGCGTAGCCGCGAACTGCGCCAGGATTGGCGGCCGGCTGTGAATAACTAGCTACGGCCCGAAACATTCGATCAGCAGTTCCGCGATCTTGCAGGTGGTTCCGACGAGGATCGCTGTTTGCACTGAACGCGCGCATGCGTCTCGCGCTCACGGCTGCGTCGGTGTTGTTTGCCGGGTTTGTCTCGACGGCAGCGTTTGCCGACGAGGCGGCGCCTCCGCCGGCACCCGCGCCTGCACCCGCACCGGCTCCGGCGGCCAAGAAGCTGCCGCTCCGAGTCGTTCGCGTGTTGACCGAGACTCAGCAGGCGTTGCTGTTCGACAAGACCAAGGGCACCCACGTGCTCGTCGAGATGGGCAAGGAGATCGACGGCTACAAGGTCGACGACATCGACGAGGACACGGTCACGCTGACCCCGATCGAGGGTGGCGCGCAGATCGTGTTGGCGGGTCCCGATCCGAGCTGGCGCCGGCATGCCGACGGCCGTGATGCAGGTCGCGCGACCAAGCCTG
>JBDTJY010000094.1:0-5397 GCA_039935615.1 Kofleriaceae bacterium | reverse complement strand
TCCTTGTGGTTCGCCTTCAGGTGCTCGGTGAGGTGGGTGACGCGCTCGGTGATGAGCGCGACCTGCACCTCGGGCGAACCGGTGTCGCCTTCGTGCTGCTGGAACTTCTTGATGGTCTCTTGCTTGCGGACGGTAGAAACGGGCATCTAAAACCTCAGTCGCCGACGGTCGCGCCCGACATGGACGAGCTCCGTGGTCGCGCGCACTTTGCGTAGTTTGGGCCGTAGCGTCAAGTCATAACGCCGGGCCAAAGACGCGGTCGTACACGATCTTCTCCGAGGTCGCGTGCGCGATCGCGACGACCTTCGCGGCGGGGTCAATTAGCTGGAATTGCGTACCTTCGCTCGGCAACCCCGACAGCTGATCGAGCTTCAACTGGAGCCCCGAGCGGACGAACGGGACGAGCTCGGCGGGCGTGGTGACCGCCGGCAGCCGCAGACAGGCCTCGATCGTGAGCATCCCGCTCGGGTCGAGCGCGTTCGGCCGCTGGGCCTGATCGATCGAGAACATGCCGCTCTGGGTCCGGCGGAGCTCCGCGAGGTGGGCGCCGCAGCCGAGCTCGTGGCCGAGGTCGTCGACCAGGCTGCGGACGTAGGTGCCTTTGCTGCACGCCATCTCGATCGTGACGCGCGGCTCGGGCCCGGGGACGAACGCGAGCAGCTCCAGGCGATCGATCCGGATCCTGCGCGGCAGCCGGTCGACCTCGATCCCGCGGCGCGCTTGTTTGTAGAGCCGCACGCCGTCTTGTTTGATCGCGGAGTACATCGGCGGAATCTGATCCTGCTCGCCGAGGTGCGCGGCGAGCGCGGCCACGATCATCTCGCGCGTGACGGCGGACGGATCGTGCTCGGCGACGGTCTCGCCGGTGCGATCGAGGGTGTCGGTCTCGCGGCCGAGCACGAGCTCCGCGCGATACACCTTGTCGTCGGCGAGCAGGTACTGCGCGATCTTGGTGCCCTCGCCGAGACAGATCGCGAGCACGCCCGTCGCGATCGGATCGAGCGTGCCGCCATGGCCGGCGCGCTTGACGCGAAACGCACGCTTGACGTGATCGACGGCTTGCGCCGAGCTCATCCCCGCCGGCTTATCGAGGACGAGGATGCCGTTTAGTTTGGCGAAGTGATCCACGTGGTCAAGGTCGTGTCGCCGGTCGGATCGATCATCTCGGAGCCGAGCGCCGGCATGTGGATCGACATCCCCGGGTCAGCTTCGAAGCGATGGATCATCGCCGAGTCCGCCGGAACGCCCGGCGCGATGATGCACTCGGCTGCGTTCGGCGTGTTGTCGAGATCGGGGCAGTGATACTGCGCCGGCAACAGGCCGACCGGCTCGGTCGCGCGCTGGCCGACCGCGGTGCGATACGCGGCGGTCAGCGTGTGATCGTGGACCTCCCCGACGAGCAGGCGGAGCTCCATCGGGACGTTGCTGTGGACCTGCGAATTCGGGTTGTGGCAGTGGCTGCAGTTTGCGTGGATGTAGCCCATGCCTGCCTTGATCGCCGGGGTGCCTTCGATCGGGTAGTACACGCCGCTCGTCGGCGCCGGTGGATTCGTCGTCAGCGTGTGGTCGGCGACGAGCGTCGCGAGCGTGATGTCGTCCGCGTTGACGCCGGCCCAATCGAGCTGGATCGCGCCGAACCCGATGACCCGCGTCGGCGTGAAGTTCTCGTGGCAGGCCTTGCACGCCGCGCGCGACGGGATGTCGTGCATCGTGCCGTTCGCGTTTTGCACGCCGGTCTGCGGCGGCGCGAGCGTGGTGTCGGTCGCGCTGAGGTTCCACTGATACGCCGCGTAGAACCAGTCCTGCGGCGTCGTGCCCGCGCCGATCCGCATCACGATCCGGGTCTCGATCCGGACGCCGTCGCGCGTGAACTCTTTCCACAGCTTGGTGCCGACCGGAAAGTCCCAGTGGTCCATGTCGGTGGTGTCGATCTGCGTGCCGGGCGGCAGATAGATCCAGCGGCGCTTCGTCGCGGTGTCGGCCCACAGCGGGAACTGCGGCGTGTACTCGTGCACGTCCGCGCTGATCTGCGTGCACGCGTGATCGACACACAGCCCGGTGTCGAACAGCGTCGCCGGCATGTTGGGGTTCGGCGCGTCGATGCCGGCGTCGTCGAAGACGTGCGCGTCGGCGCTGCCACCACCGTCCGGCAGCAGCTTGTTATCGCCGCAACCGACCACGAGCAAAGCTACGAGCGCGAATCGCATAGGCTGGGCATCCTATCACCGTCGACGAATCAGCGTTTGTTGAACGCGGAATCGAGCGCGGCCACGACTTTCTCTTTCGTGGTGACGAGGTCGCCTTGCAAGTGACAGCCACCCGCACCGGGATGGCCCCCACCGCCGAGCGTCATGCACACGCGGCCGACATCGATCTTGTCACTGCGCGATCGCATCGACACGCGCACGCCCCCGCCCTTCGCGGTGGTCAGCAGCACGCCGACCTGCACGCCCTCGACGTTGCGGCCCCAGTTGACCATGCCCTCGATGTCTTCCCACGACGCGCGCGCACCCTCGACCATGTCGGTGGTGACGCTCAGCACGCCGGCGCGTCCGGCGCAGTGGAGCTCGAGCGTCGACAGCACCGAGCCGAGCAGCCGCAGCTTGCCCGGGCTCGGCCGCTCCTCGAGGCTCGCCGCGATCGACGACGACACGACGCCCGCGCGGATCAACTCCGAGGCGACATGGAGCGCCTCGGAGTTGGTGTTCGCGTGGCGAAAGCCGCCGGTGTCGCTGATCAACGAGACGTAGAGCGGCACCGCGGCTTCGGGCGTGATCGGCCAGCCCTCGCGCACCGCGATGCGATGCACCAGCACGCCGACGGCCGACGCGGCCGGATCCCACACCGCGACATCGCCGAACGGGCGACCGCTCGCGTGGTGATCGAGCGTGATCAACGTGCCGCACACTTCGGGCGGCGGCAGCGCGTCGCCGAGCAGCGCGATATCCGCGCAGTCGACGACGATCGTGCAATCGAACCGCGCGTCGAACGGCATCGTATGGACCGTCGTGTTCGCGAGCGGCAGCCAGCGATAGCGCCGCGCGATCGGATCGATCGAGTAGATCACCGCCTCGGTGCCGCGCGCGCGCAACAGCGACGCGAGCCCCGCCATCGAGCCGGTACCGTCGCCATCGGGCCGGCGATGGCTCGTCAGCAGCACGCGCTTCGCGGTGCGCAGGATGTCGCAGCACTTGTCGAAGGCCTCGGCGAGGCTCACGCCGGATCCTTCGGATCGCGCTCGGGCCCGACGTCCTCGTCCTCCGGCGCCTGGCCCGGCACGCGACCGGCGGCCGCGGCTTTCTCTTCGTCCTCGCGCAGGATCTCGGCGAGCTTGTCCTTCATGTCGACCGACTTATCGAGGACGAACCGCAGCTCGGGCGCGTGCTGGAGGCCGACGGTGCGACCGATCGGCCCGCGCAGGAAGCCCGCGGCCTTCTGCAGCCCGATCAGCGCGGCCTCGGCGACCCGATCGTCACCGACGATCGAGATGAAGACGTTGGCGACCGCCATGTCGACGTTCATCTCGACGCGCGACACGGTCAACAGCGACGGTGCGTGCACGCGTGGATCGCGAACATCGCTCTTGATCGCTTCGGTCAACGCCTCGCGCAGCGCGGTCGCGACGCGCTCCTTGCGGGCGTTCGGTTTCGCGATCTTGCCTTTGACGTCTTTCACGGATCGATCTCCTCGCGCCACTCGTCGGGGATCCAGCTCGGATCGCCCTGGGCTTTGTCACCGGCGCCCGTGCGGTCATCGACCAGGGTGAACGCCTCTGCCTGGCCCTCGAACTTCGAGACGTCCTTCGCGATCGCGACGATCTCCGACCCGCCCGCGCCCAGCGCGACCCGCGCGACCTCGTCGAGCAGCTCCTGCGCCCGCTGACGATCGGCCGAGACCACGGCGCAGCCGAGCTCGGCGCGCTGCCAGATGTCCTGGTCGCCGACCTCGTTGACGATCACGCCGATCCGCTCGCGCACGCGATCCTTGATCCGGCGCAGCACCATGCGCTTGTCCTTGAGCGAATGGCTATCGCCGATCACGAGGCTGATCTTGGCGATCCCGACGTACATCGCTACGACACTACCGCGTTTGGCCGCGTTTTCAGCGGCGGCCGTGCACGAGCGTGCGCAGGCCCTCGCGGAACAGCACCTCGATCTTGGTGCCGTCGACGACGCGCATCACGACACCGGCACCGAGCTTCGGGTGCGTCAACAAGTCGTCCGCGGCGAACGTGGTGTTCGCGGCGTAGGCGTTCATGGTCGCCTCGTCCTTGTCGCCGACCAGCTTGTTCCACTTACGAGCGAACGAGTTCTTCGCGCGCTCTTCCGGCGAGACCCGCCAGCCCCAGCCCGAAAGCAGGTGCTCGGCCTCTTCGCTCGCCTTCCACTCGGTCGAGGCCCACACCTTGGTGAGCGGCTCGATCATGTAGCTGTCGGGATGCACGGTCGTGTCGTCGAGCTTCTTGCACAGCTCGAGCGTCGCGCGCAGGTCCTCGACGAACTTCGCCATCGGTTGCCCGGCGACGAGGTCATCGAGGCGAACCATGATCGACGGCTTCAACCTTCGCGCGAACGCACCGAACTCGGTGAGCATCTTGCGATGGGCTTCACCGCCGAGCGTCGCGAGCGCGGGAGTCCGGCGCTTGAGCCGGCCCATCGCGGTGGTCGCATCGCTGATCAGATACGGGGGCTGCACGATGAAGTGCTTATCCGTGTCCTTCGCGTAGCGCACGCCGCTCAGCGGCTCGGTGCGGACATCTCCCGGCTCGAACATCGCTAGCCAGTAGATCGGGATGTAATGCTTCGCTTCGACCTGGTGCGCACGAGCGCTCAGGATCCGGTCGATATGTTCGAAGCTGTCGAGAAACGCGTAGGTACCCATCTTGATGTTTCGTTAGAGCTTCGCAGCTTCCTCGACGACTTCGTACGCCTCGATGACGTCGCCAACTTTGATTTCGTTCCAGCCGGCAACCATCACGCCGCACTCGAACCCGTTCGTGACCTCGCTGACGTCGTCTTTGAAACGGCGCAGCGAGCCGATCTTGCCTTCGTAGACCTGCACCGCATCGCGAATGATCCGGAGATGGGCTTTGCGATTGACCTTGCCGGTGGTGACCATACAGCCCGCGACCGTACCCATCTTGGGAATGGAGAACGTCTCGCGCACCGAGAGCTGCCCCATCGGAATCTCGCGCTTGATCGGCGCGAGCAGGCCGGCCATCGCCGACTTCACTTCGTCGAGGGCGTCGTAGATGATGTCGTAGAGGCGGATCTCGACGCCTTCCTGATCGGCAAGCTTCGAGCTCTTGCCGGCCGGCCGAACGTGGAAGCCCACGATGATCGCGTTACCCGCCTTCGCGAGGTTGACGTCGGACTCGGTGATGCCACCGACGCCCGC
>JBDTJY010000093.1:0-10200 GCA_039935615.1 Kofleriaceae bacterium | reverse complement strand
TCGTGCTTGCCGTGCACGACGAGCACCGGTTGCGTGACCTGCTCGAGCGATGCATCGGCGATCTTCATGAACGCCGCGAGCTGCGCGAGGGCCTTGGTTGGAATCGCGCGATAGCTCGGGTTCTCGCGGCGCACGATCGGATCGCGGCAGTCCGAGCCGTAGAGCTTCGGGATGGCCCTCAGCCAGCGCAGCGCACCGCTCGAGGCCCACTCGGCGATCTTCGCCGACAGGCCCTCGAGCCACAGCGGCGCGGCGAGCGAGCACACCGCCGCCACCTCAGGCCGGCGGCTCGCCAGGTGAAGAGCCAGTAATCCACCCAACGACTGGCCGACGACCGCGACGTGCGGGAACGTCCGCGCCAGATCGTCGAAGCTGGTCTCGACCGCACCGGCCCAGTCCTCCCACGTGGTGTGGTCGAGGTCGGCGGTCGACGTCCCGTGGCCCGGTAGGCGCTCCCCACGGACATGAAAACCGGCGTCCGCGAGGCGTTCACCGAGAAAGCGCATCTCGTACGGCGTACCGGTGAAGCCGTGCACACACAGCACACCCACGGTGTCCTCGCCATCCCGACCTAGATCGAATGGCTCCCCGAGCACCGAGTGTCGTTATCACACCGGTGCGCACATTGACAGGTCACGTCGACTGCGCTTGGATCTAAAGGATCACACGCGTTTGTTCTTAGATGAGTGAGTGGAAGACACGCATCACGAAGGTCCAGGTCGTTAAACCGGCCAAGGAAAGCGGCGAAGCGTGCCTGGTGCTCATCTACCCGCCGGGCCCGGACATGGGAAAACGCTTCCCACTCGCGCGCAGCGAGATCGTGCTCGGCCGCGGCGCCGACTGCGATATCCAGGTCGATCGCGATTCGGTCTCGCGCCGTCATGCGCGCGTGTTCCGCGCCGGCGAGGCGTGGTCGGTCGAGGATCTGCAATCGACGAACGGCTCGTACGTCAACGACGTCCAGGTCTCGAAGTCGGTCCTGCGCGACGCGGACTTCCTCAAGATCGGCGCGGCGATCTTCAAGTTCCTCTCGGGCTCCGGCGTCGAGGCGAGCTACCACGAAGAGATCTATCGGATGACGATCGTGGACGCCCTGACGGGTGCCCACAACAAGCGCTACTTCCTCGAATTCCTCGAGCGCGAGATCGCACGTTGCGCTCGCTATCGCCGGCCGCTGTCGCTGCTGATGTTCGACATCGATCACTTCAAGAGCATCAACGACAAGCACGGCCACCTCACCGGCGACTACGTCTTGCGCGAGATGTCGAAGCGCCTGCTCGGCCGCGTCCGTCGCGAAGAGCTACTCGCGCGCTACGGCGGTGAAGAATTCGCCGCCGTCCTACCCGAAACCGACATCACCGGCGCGCGCACGTTCGGCGAGCAGGTGCGCCGGTTGATCGGCGATCAGCCGTTCGAGTACGAAGGCGACACGTTCCCGGTCACGGTCTCGGTCGGTGTCGCGTGTGTGGAAGGTGAGGACGTCGACGTGTCGTCGTTCATCAAGATCGCGGACGACAATCTGTATCGAGCGAAGCGCGAAGGCCGAAACCGCGTCATCGGCTGAGCGTCCGCGGGAGTGGTTCCTACGCACCTTCCCGTTCGAGGCTTCCCTCCCGATCTCGGGGGTCCGGTGGTTTTCACCAACTATTGGTGCCGGCGACCGAGCCGATCCGAAGTGTGGTCAATTGTTTCGGCATGTTAGGTGTGGCATCGACGTTGCTGTAGAGCCCTGCCGGAGGACACGGCACATGGCTCTTCTCGCCCGCGCAACGTCGAAAAATCCTGCGGATTGGTCTGATCGTGACCTCCTGAAGTGTGTGCTCCGCAACGACGCTCGTGGTTGGAACGAGCTCGTGCGCCGCTACCGTCCCCTGATCTATCGCTGCATCACCAAGGTCACGCTGAAGTACGCGCCGACCCTGGGCAGCGCCGACCTCGACGAGATCTACGCCGACGTCATGATGCAGCTCGTCCGCGACGAGATGCACAAGCTCCGCATCTACAACCCGGCGCGCGGCACCAAGCTCGGCTCGTGGATCGGCATGATCTCGGTCAACGCCGCGTACGACTTCCTGCGCAGCGCTGGTCGCCGTCCGTTGCTCGACAAGGTCGATGGCCAGCTCGACCCCCAGGACGAGGTCGATCGCACGCCGCTCGATCAGCTGATCGAGAAAGAGCGTTGGGAGCACCTCAACGGTCTGCTCAACGAGTTCACCGACAAGGATCGGATGTTCGTCGAGCTCTACTATCAGAAGGGCATGGAAGCCGACGAGATCGCGGCCGAGATGCAGATCTCGTTGAAGACGGTCTACTCGAAGAAGCACAAGATTCGCGCGCACCTCGTGCGCTGCCTCGAGCAGCTCGGCGGTGAATCGCCGATCGGCGACCTCGCCGTCGCGTAGTTCGTTGTCCTCCCACACAAGCCCCGGCTCACCACCGGGGCTTTGGCTATTTCGGGCTTTTTCGCGTTGTTGCACGCTCCAGTGCACACCACGAGCACTACGAAGAAACCGTGCCGCATCCGAGTCCATCGAGCACTTGCCAGTGCATGGACCGTCGGGGACTATCTGCGGCGCAGTTCCCATGTCCGAGTCGATGTCGCCAGAACCGCGCCTCCCGGTCGCGGTCGCGAACCGCGCCGACGGTGAGGTCCCGTATTGGCTCGGCAAGCTCTATGGCTTCGCGGTGTTGGTCGCGCTCGCGATCTGCTGCCTGTTCTGCACGATCCTCTACAGCTACTTCTCGCTAAATACGCCGAAGACCCGCAACCTCCGCGAGTACAAGCACGCGGTCCCCGCGGTGTCGCGGATCTACGCGGCCGACGGCACGCTGCTCGGCGAGTTCGCGAAAGAGTGGCGCGAGTTCGCCGCGTACGACGAGATGCCCGAGCAGTTGAGGAACGCGTTCCTCGCGGTCGAGGATCACGACTTCTTTCATCACGGCGGCATCTACTTCAAGGGCATCGCGCGCGCGATCTGGGCGAACGTCACGAGCGGTGACTTCGCGCAGGGCGGCTCGACGATCACCCAGCAGCTCGCGAAGCAGGATCTCGGCGCGGAGAAGTCGCTGTCGCGCAAGGCGAAGGAAGCGATCATGGCGCGCCGCCTCGAGGCCACGTACTCGAAGAAGGCGATCCTCGCGGTCTATCTCAATCAGATCTATCTCGGCGACGGCGCGTTCGGCGTGCGCGCTGCTGCACGGCGGTATTTTCAGAAGGATCTCGGGCAGCTCACGCTCGCCGAGTGCGCGCTGATCGCGGGGCTCGCGAAAGCACCGACCGCGTACTCGCCGATCCACGCGAAGCCGCACGCGATCGAGCGGCGCAACCTGGTGCTCGATCGGATGGCGCAATACGGCTTCGCGACCCAGGCCGCGGTCGATGCGGCGAAGCAAGAGGACATCACGCTCGACCTCTATCGCGACATCTTTCCGGATCGCATGCCGTACTACGCCGAGCATGTCCGCCGGTACATCACCGATCACTACGGCAACGACGCGCTGTTCTCGAAGGGGCTGCGGATCGAGACCGCGGCCGAGCCGAGCTGGGAAGCCGCCGCGTACGAGAACGCCGATTTCGGCGCGCGCCATCAGGACAAGCGCCAGGGTTGGCGCGGCCCCGAGTGGCGGATCGATGGCGATGCGCGCGCGAAGTTCATCGAGCGCCAGAAGGCGCTGTACGGCACGGCGCCGCTGGTCGCGGAGAAGCGCTACCTCGCGGTCGTCGACAAGGTCGACAGCGAGCACGCCGAAGTGCTGATCGGCGATCGCCGGCTGCAACTACCGCTGCGCAACATGAGCTGGGCCGCGAAGTGGCAGTCGGGCAACGCCGAGAACGATGCGACGATCGAGAGCGCGACCGAGGCGTTGAAGCCGGGCTACGTCGTGTGGGTGTCGCGCGAGGTCCGCACGGTGCCGAGGTATCGCGACTGGGATCTCGGCGTGGGCGGCAAGAACCCGGGCTGGATCGTGCACGACGACCAGCACGAGTGGGACGCGGCGCACGCGGAGTCGGTGCGGCTCGAGCAAGTCCCGCATCCGCAGACCACGATCTTCACCGCGGATCATCACGACGGCTACGTCGTCGCGATGGTCGGTGGCTTCGACTACGACCGCTCGGAGTTCAACCGCGCGGTCCAGGCGTGTCGCCAGCCGGGCTCGACGTACAAGCCGATCTATTACTCGCTCGGGCTCGAACAGGGCTACGGCTTCGACACCGTGCTCGACGACGTGCCGGTCGAGATCACCGATCCCACGACCGGCGAGGTGTGGTCGCCGACCAACCTCGGCGAGACGATGGATCACGCGGTCACCCTCGAGTACGCGCTGGTGTTCTCGAAGAACATTCCCTCGGTCGATCTGTTCCAGCGGCTCGGCGCGAAGAACGTCGAAGCGTGGGCGCGCCGGCTCGGCTTCACGACGAAGATCTTCGCGGACGATGCGCTCGCACTCGGTGCCTCGTGCAGCAAGCTCGACGAGATGGCGCGCGCGTTCACCGTGTTCGCGCGGCTCGGCCAGTGGTGGCCGCGCCCCGCCGGCCACGAGAAGGATTGGGTCTACGTGCGGCGGATCGTCGATCGCACCGGCGCGACCATCGAGGACAACACCGTGCCCGAGGATCCCGAGCTCGCGGCGAGTGACCGGCTCGATCGCGTCGCGGCGACCAGCGGCGTCCAGGCGGTGCAGGCGATCCCGCAGCGCACCGCGTACCTCATGCAGCGCTTGCTCGAGCACGAGGTCAAGTTCGGCTTCGCGAACGTGCTCCGCGCGACCGGGATGATCGCCGCCGGCAAGACCGGGACGTCGAGCGCGACCAGCGACAACCTGTTCATCGCGTTCACGTCGAAGTTCACGACACTGGTCTGGATGGGCGACGACAAGAAACAGCGCGCGCTCGGCAAGAGCGACGCCGCGTACATGACGGTGGTGCCGCTGTGGTCGCGCTACATGTTCGAAGCGGCGCACGGTTATCCGAACCTCGAGATTCCGTGGTTCACGCCGCCGGGCCAGAAGCCCGACGATCGCGGCGACCACTCGAAGGGCACGCATGGCCCGCAGATGGACCTGATCTTCCGGCCGGCCCCGAAGAAAGACGGCGACGACACCAGGACCGAACACCCGCCGGTCTGACGAAAGCGTCGCGGTCGGCACGTCGAGCACGATCGCTACACTCCGACCTTCGCGCTCGGGCTCGACCGGAGAACCGCTGGATTGCCGCTGGGCTAGCTCCGCGGCGCCGAACGCGAGAGGAATCGCTGTAGCCAACTCCGCGGCTTCCGCAGCCGGCGCGCGGTCTCGCTCTTGTTTCCGTTACAATCGTCGAGCACGCGGGACACGTGCTCCCACAGCGCTCGATCGATCGAGGGCGTCTCGACTGGCGTCAGGCGCTCGCCGCCGATTCGTTCCACGATCTCGCGGGCCGTGATCGGCTTCGCGACAACCTCGTTCGCGCCCGCGCGGATGGCGTGGGCTGCGACCTGCATCGAGCCGTAGCCTGTCATCAGCACGATCGTCGAGGCGGGGCACTCGGTGCGCAACATCCGGATCAGCTCGAGACCCGACTGACCGCCGAGTTGAAAATCGACGACATACAGTTCGAATGGACGCGCGCGCGCCAACGCGAGCGCCGTATCGATCGTGTTCGCGGTTTCGACCTCGTACGCCACCCGCGAGAACGCCCGCTGAAATCCGCGCACGATCGCTGGATCGTCGTCGACGATCAGAACCCTTCGAACCCCGATCCAATTCGTCACCATTGCCCCCACAGGACTTCACGTCCTCCGGCTCGAGCATACAAGGTTCGATCGCTCCCAATGCCGACCAGGTTACGGAAAGCTCTCATTGGGTTGCGAGGCTCGCTTCGTTCCTGGTTCCGTCGCTAGGTCGCCGTCATCGCGCGGTGAACTCGCCGCGATGCGATGGCGAGGACCACCAGCGCGCCGCACAGCGCCCACCATGGGAGCTGCGAGCGTTCGACAATCGCGCGCTGTCCGGCGATCACCAGGCCGACCACCGTGATCCCGGCGAGCCAGAAGCCGCGCTGAAACGCGTTGACGAGCGCCGCCACGCCTCGAACGATCCCGCCAACATCGGCCTCGTACGCCTCGCCGAGGCGCGGAAGTCGAAGCTCGGCCCAGCGGGTCAACGCTTCGGCGGCGCGCGGGCCATCGATGACGAGGGCGCGGCACAGCCGTGCGATCCGGTCGATCGACATCGTCTGGGCAAGCTCGTCCTCGTGCCGTCGCCGGAAGAACAGCGCGAATTCCGCGGTTGGATCGAGGTCCGGATCGAGTCCGTAGATCGCCATGTCGCAAACGATCTGCGCGCGGTAGTAGCGCATCATGCGCGCGGGCAGCTGCAGCCCGGCTCGCCGCACGAGATCGGCGACGCGCAGGAAGAACAGCCCGGAGCTCTTCTCCGCGATCGTCGCCGCAGGATGCGTCGCGATCATTCGCCACTCCGCGAACAGGTCCTGGACCCGGGCTTGAAATTCGCCGAGGTCGCGCGTCGCGAGCGGCTCGATCGTCGCGAGCATCGCGGCGAATGCCGCCTCGTACTCCTCGGTCGCGATCCCCTCGATCACGCGGAGCTGGAGACCGGCGATTCGCTCGTCGAGTCGGCCGAGCATGCCGAAGTCGATATAGCCAATCGTTCCGCCTGTCAGGATAACAATGTTCGCTGCGTGAGGATCTGCATGAAATACCCGATGAACGAGACACTGCGTGAGAATAGAATGGAGTATCAGGCGCGCGGTTCGCCGCGGCGAGATCCCCGACAACTCGAGCGTCGCGAGCATGTCGCCGTTGCGATCCTCGACCAGGCGGATCAGATCGCGGACCCACACGCCGCGAAACCGCTCCATCGCGATCACGCGCGACGTGCAGTAGTCGAAGTAGATTCGCGGCGCGCGATGGTCGAGCGCGTCAGCTTCCAAGCGGTGCCGCATCAGGTCGGCCTGGAACGCCTCTCGGCGGAAGTCGAGCTCCTCGATCGAGAGCCGTACGACCTCGGCGACCAACCCCGTGACGTCACGGCCGCCGAAGATCCCGAGCGTATCGACTAGCCATGCGAGGAAGCGCAGGTTCGCGAGGTCGATGCGCAGCCGGGACGCGACGCCGGGACGCATGATCTTGAGGACGATCTCGGTGCCGTCGGACAGCCGCGCGCCGTGGACCTGCGCGATCGACGCGGTGCCGAGAGGATCGGGCTCGAGCTCTTGGAGGTCTGCGACGCGGGGCCCGAGCTCGACCGCGAGGATCTTCCGGATCCGCTCGATCGAGATCGGCGGGACTTGATCGAGCAGCTTGCCGAGCTCGCGGTAGTAACGTCGCGGGAGCATGTCGAAGCGCATCGCGAGGACCTGACCGAGCTTGATGAAGCCACCACCGCACCACTGCAGATAGCGACGAAACAAACTCGGCGAGGAGTGAGGCGCGAGCACGGCCACGATCGCGAACGCGACGGTGAATGTGAGCGTCGTGCACGTCACTGCCACCGAACGAATCAGGTAGTAAAGAATGAACCAGACGTTTCGCATTGAACTATAGGGTTCTCTCCAGTAGTCTTTTTGAGACTAATGTCTCCGGCAAAGGAACAAGGGATGAAGGAAGGGATGCCGCAAGTCGATAACAAGAATCTGGACAAGCCAAGAGGTGCGGAAGGCACCGTGCGTCGCACGCAGATGGCCGCGGTCGAGTTCACGACCGACGTCGCGGATGCAGTCGCCGCCGGTTGGAAGACGTTTCGCGAGCAGCTGAGCCAGTCCAACTCGGTGCTCGACACCAACGTCGTGCGCGGGTCGGTCGAGGCGGCAGCGTCGTTCCTCGAGGGTGTGGCCAAGGCGACCCGGCGAAGCCTCGAGCGCTTCGACGCGACCGCAGCGTCCCCGGCGACGCGTGCGCCGGAGATCGATTACGAGAAGCTGTCGAGTATGGTGGCGCAAAAGCTTCAACCCGTCGTCAAGGCCTAGAGGCCGCGGCGGCCAGGCCGGGCTGCCGGTCGATCCGCAGCTCTGGCACACCGGCGAGCTTCGTCATGGCCGCCGTGACGTCGTCGAGCGAGAGCAGCTCGTCGAGGATGTAGGTCCCCGGCTTCGGGCGCCGCTCGTGAATCAAGCCCGCAGCCGCGGCGATCGCGTAGGCGCCGCAGGTCACGCCATCGGGCGTGATGAGGTTCACCACGCGACCCTCGTGCGCACTACCGCGCCGGCCCGCGACGGCGGAGATCACGACGCGCGTCGGCCGGTTCCGGAAGATCCCGCGGCGCAACAAACCGACGCTGCCGCGGATCATCGCGAGGTACGCGCGCTTCAGGAGCTTCCAAGGAGGAACGAGCATCGACGCGAATCGCAGCAACGGCATCAGCACGCCGGGCTGCGGTGACAGAAACGCGGTGACATCCCGCACGCCGAGAGACGCGTGAAGCAGCTCGGTCTCCGGGATCGCCGCACGCAACGTGCGCTGCCACGTACCCTCGAACGGCATCGGTTTTCCCCGACTGAACGGCGCGGCCGTCTTTCGATCGCCGGCCTCGTAGTAGGGGGCCGGCTCCGCCATGAGATGCGCGATCAGCGCGACCATGCCTGCACCCGCGGCGGTAAATGGCGAGAACTGCATCGCGACCTCGAGCGGCCCTTCTCGACCGTTGTCCTCGTACGCGGCACGCGCAGCGAGGTTGCTGAGCCCGGGGAAGATCCCGAGCCCGTAGACCGCGACGCCGGGCCCCGAGATCGTACCGCGACGCTCGAGCGCGCTGACGATCGGTGCGGGCTCGGCCGTCGGCTCGAGGTAGAGCGCGCCGGCTTCGATCGCCACCCGATGCAGGTGATCAGGCGCGGACGCGAGCGTGTCGGCGCAGTTGACCACGACGTCGTAACCGGCGAGCTGACTCGCGTCGATCCGCGCAACATCGAGCTGGACGTCACCGCCGCGCGACCCCGCGACCACGACGTCGTCGCCGCGCGCGCGGAATGCCTTGACGACGCGACTGCCGAAGAACCCGCGGCCGCCGAGCACGAGGACCCGCATCACTCGACCACTGGACCGGTGAAGCCGAGTGCGCCGCGGTCTCTACGTGTCAGCGACGCGAACCTCAGATAGGCCCGGTAGGCCGCGTAGCGCAGCCGGCCACGCCAGCCATGACCTCGAATGATCTGGACGAGCTCGCGCCGGTGCTCCGGAAGCTCGTCCAGCCGCTGCTTGCTCGCGCGCAGCTGTTCGGCGAGTGAACCGAACATGCCGAGCGTGCGAATCAGATCGCGCAGCGGCAGCACATCCATCTGCAGGTGGTTGTACCAGAGCGCTCCCTGCGTCGTGGCGCGGGCCGTCCCCTCGTGATCCTCGACGAGGCCGAGGTCGCGCCAGCGCGCAACGAGCCGACGATCTCGCGCGCGATCAAACACGCGCGGGTTTGCCTCGAGCTCGAGCAGCGAGAACAGCTGCGCCCGCCGCCGCGCGGTGGAGAGCGTCAGCTGCTCGGCGCGCTCGGTCGCGAGCAGGCCTGCTCCGATGGCATCGTTGTAAGCTCCGAGGCTAGGGACGTTCTGGTAGGCGGTACCGTCGACGAGCCCGAACCCCGACGGCCCCAGCGCCAGCACCGTGTTGAGTCGGTGCGGGCTTCCACCGAAGCTCGCGCGCGTGAACAGATCGCGATCGTCACGTACGAACACTTCCGCGGTGAGCTGCGCGTACCCGGCCGCCCGCATCTTGCGATTGATCATCTCGCGCGCGCGAAGCAACGCGTCGCCGTGACGCGGTTCGCGCCGCCGCCCGAGCGAGACCAAGCGCTGGAGCTTGGTCCCCGGCATCAGCACGTAGTACAGGACGTCGAGGCTGTTCGGCGACCACTCGATCAGCTGGTCGAGATCGGCCTCGAGCGACTCGAGCGACTGCTCCGGCAAGCCGGCCATGATCTCGGTGTTGATCGAGAGCTGTGGCCAGCGCTGCCGAGCGGTCGCGAAGATCTGGGCGTAGTCCTCGATCGCGTCGCCGCGGCCGATCTTGCGGCGCAACGCGACGTCGAGCGACTGGATGCCGAACGAGATCCGATTGACGCCGTGGCCGACGAGCGCGGCCATGTAGTCCGTCGCGAGCATCTGGCGTGCGACCCCCTCGAGCGTGATCTCCGCGTCTGCCGCGACGCGAAACCGCCGGCGCAGGGCCTCGACGATCGACCCGAGCTGATCCGCGGTGAGCTCGGTGGGCG
>JBDTJY010000092.1:0-45217 GCA_039935615.1 Kofleriaceae bacterium | reverse complement strand
GCAGCTCGTCGGGCTTGTAGGTCTTGCCGCGGAGCACGACGTTGCGCGTGCCGAGCTTGTCGATCAGCGCGAGCGCTTGCTTCTCGGCACCGGCGCCGATCGAGAGCATCGCGATCACCGCGCCGACGCCGAACATCATGCCGAGCATCGTCAGGGTCGTGCGCAGCTTGTGTTCGCCAAGGCTGCCGAACGCGGTCGCGAACGCGTCGAGGATCCGCCTCACTTGTGCGACTCCTTCGCGGAGCCATCACCGCTGCCGAGCGCATCGAGCGCGACGGTCGGATCGCGCAGCGCGATCTCGTCGCCGTCGGCGAGGCCCTTCTTGATCACGACGCGACCTGCACTCGCGACCCCGAGCTCGACCGGCGACGCCTGAAAGCCGACCGCGCCGTTCTTGTAGACGATCGGCTTGCCATCCTTCTCGAACACCGCCTGGCGCGGCACCACGATCGCGTCTTCTTGATCGAGGACCAGCGTGGCGTGGACGCGCTGGCCCGGCTTCATGATCGTGGTGTCGGTCTTGTCGAGCGCGATCGTCACGCCGAAGTAGTTGACCGGCGAGCCCTGGTCGCGCGGCTGCGCGAGCTTGTCGACGACGCGGATCTTGCCGTGCCAGAGCTGGTCCGGGCGCGCCTCGATCGTGACATCCGCTGGCTGCTTCTCGACGAGCCCCGAGCCATCGACCTCGAGCACGTAGACCTCGGCCTCCATCACATCGAGCACCGGAATCTCGGCGAGGCCCTGGCCGGGAAACAGTTGATCGCCGAGCTTCGGCAGCGAGCCGTTCCAATGGCGCTGGAGCACGAGCACGCCATCGTTCGGCGCGGTGACCTCCATGCTCTTGAGCTCCTGGGTCGCGTGATCGATCGCCATCTTCGCCTTCGCCCGCTCGACGCCGATCACCGCGGCGTTCGAGCTCGAGCGCTGGCGTTCGATCTGCTTGGCCTGCGTCGCGTGATCCTGTTTCGCACCGGCGAGGCTCTGATCGATCTCGGACTCGATGATCTGATTGCGCGAGAAGATCTCCGGATCTTTCTGCGCGAACCGCTTTTGCTGCTCGAGCTCGTCGGCCGCGGTCGCCTCGTCGGTATCGCGGCCCGCGACCGTCGCCCGCGATTTGATCTGCGCGCTCGCGAGCTTCGCGTCGGCCGAGGCGAGATCCGACTGCCCGTCGCGCAGTTGCTTCTCGGGCTCGCTCGGATCGAACTTCGCGACGACCTCGCCCTTCTTGACGTACACGCCATCGGGCGCGAGCCACGCGATCTTCATCGGCCCGAACGCGCCGGCCGAGCGCGGCGTCGAGATCTTCGTTGCCTTGACCGCGCGCAGGTTGCCCTCGGCGGTCACCCGGCGCACGAACTTCTCCTTCTTCGCGATGTACGTCGCCGCCTGATCGCCGGCGACCTCGCCGTGCAGGAAGTGCCAGCCCGCGAGCACGACTCCACCGAGCACGACGAGCGCGACGAGTGCTTTGACGAGCGTCTTCACTGCGCCACCCCCGGATCGATCCGCGAGACGCGATCGCCCGGCGCGAGCCCCGACTTCACCTCGATCGCCGTCGTCGAGCGCTTGCCGAGCACGAGCTTCACGCGCTCGACGCTCGAGCCCTGCTTGCGATACGCGACCGGCCCGTCGACCGTCACGAACACCGCCTCGACCGGGACCTGCACGACCTGGGGCAGCTTCTCGGTCTCGACCTCGCCGCGAAACCGCATGCCCGGTCGCAGCGGCACCGTCGTCTTGTCGAGCGCGAGCACGAGCTTCGCGACGCGACTCGCATTGGTGTTCGACTTCGCGCCGACCGACTTCTCGATCTGCTCGACGCTGCCCTCGAGCTTGACGTCCGGCAGCGCATCCAACCGCAGCGTCACCGGCTGCTTCGCCGCGACCCGCGCCAGGTCGACCTCGTCGACGATGCCCTTGCCCTGCATCTTGCTGAGTCCGACGACCTGCAACACGGTCTCGCCCTTCCACGCCGGATCGCCGACCTTCTTCTTGTTGCCTTGCCAATCGGTCGGGATCACGACCGTGCCCTCGCGCGGCGAGACGACCTGCATCTGCGGCAGGCTCTTCATCAGCTCCTCCGCACGATGCTTGGCATACGACGCTTTCTCGGTGAGCTGCGCGATCTCTTGCTCGTCCGCACGCTTGGTCGAATCGGCGTGGAACTTCGCGCCGGCGAGCACGAGCTTCGCGTTCTCCTCGTCGAGCTTCTGGGACTGCAGATCGACCACGGCCGTCAGATCCTTCGGCGCATCGGCGATCAGCGACGCCTTCTTGAAGGCCGACTCGGCTTGGGCGACACTCAGCGCGTCGTCGCGCCGCGCGAGCGACGCATCGTTGCGCTTCTGCTCGAGCTTCTTCTGCGCGGCGTCGGCCTCGTTGTGCATCGTCTCGAGATCGCGCATGACCTCCGAGGGATCGAAGGCGATCAGCGGCTCGCCCACTTTGACATCGTCGCCATCGCTCGCGATCTGCGCGACCTTGAAGTTCCAGATCTGGCCGATGTTCGGGCTGTGGACGTCGGTCGAATCGACCGCGGCGAGCTCGCCCGAGACCTCGACGCCGATCACGAGATCGTCGCGCTTGACGTCGACGAACTGCAGCTCGCCGGGGTGCTTGCCGCAGCCCACCAACAGGACCAGCCACATCCACGATCTCATTGCAGCTCCACGTGGTCGCCTTCGTGCAACCCGCTCTCGACGATGCAGCGCTGCGCATCGCAAGCACCCAGCTTGACGTCCTTGCCGAGCACCGCGCCGCGCGGCACCAACAACTGCCCGACCACCGGCGGTCGCGGCAACACGACCTTCACCGACATCCCGGGTCGCATCCGCGATGGGTCGGTCTTGCCGAGCGAGAGCCGGACCGAGAACGCGCGACGCGGCGAGTTCTCGCTCTTCGGTCGTGCGACCGGCGTGAGATCGGTGACCTTGCACGTGATCGGATCGTTCGGATACGCGTCGAGGATGCACGTCCCCGCGGCGCCGACGACGACGCGGCCGTCGTCGACATCCGACAACTCGCTGCGGACCTCCATCGGCTGCGTCATATCGGGCATCGACACCACCGGCCAGCCGGGCTGGACCTGATCGTTCTCGTGAAACTTACGGCCTTCCCACGGATGGTCGTTGATCACGACGACGCCGTCCTTCGGTGCGGTCAGGACGAGATCGGTGATCGTCTTGTCGGCGGTCTCGATCGCGCGCTTCGCCTTGTCGAGCTCGATCTGCTTGACCTGGAGATCGAGCGTCGCCTCGGACTGCTGCGCGACGAGCTCGCTCTCGGCCTTCTTGACCTCGGCCTCCATCTGCTTCTTCGCGAGGCCGCGCTCCTGAAATTCGCGCTTCGATAACAGATCCTCGGGGACGTCGACGCGGACCCGCGCCTTCTCGAGCGCCACGCGATGCTGCTCGAGCGCGTTCTTCTTGGACTCGGTCTCGATCGCGCTGAGATCGCGCGCGCTGCGAAAGCCCATCTCGGCCTCGATCAACGCCAACCGCTTCTGCTCGAGCTGCGCGGTCACCGCCGAGTTGTCGAACTCGAGCACGCGCTCGCCGGCCTTGACCTCGGCGCCGTCCTTCGCGAGCCAGCGGATCGCGATCTGCCAGGTCTCGGTGCGCGGCGCCGTCAGATCGACCGAGCTCGGCGCGCGCAGGTCGCCGGTCAGCACCACGCGGTCCGCGAGATCACCGCGCGTGACCACGCCGGTCCGGGCCACCTCGTCGTGCGCCGCGTGGTGCTGCGCCCCGCCCCGACACGCCATCACCGCCGCGAGCAACCACGCGTGCTTCACGCCGCCCCTTTCGCCGCCTGATATGCGACGTCCGTGCCCTTGCCGTCCAACGTGATCTTGCCGTCGAACACGCGAATCGCGCGTGGACAGCGCGCCGCGATGTCGGGCTCGTGCGTGACGATGATGATCGTGTTGCCCTCTTCGTGGAGCGCACGAAACAGCGCCATGATGTCCTCGGTCGTCGACGAATCGAGATTACCGGTCGGCTCGTCGCACAGCAGCAGCGACGGCTCGGTGACGAGTGCGCGCGCGATCGCCGTGCGCTGGCGTTGGCCGCCCGACAACTGAAACGGTTTGTGCTTGACGCGGTTCGCGAGGCCGACCCGGTCGAGCGCTTTCTTCGCGCGCGCATCGCGCTCGCGCGCCGGCACGCCGCGATATTGCAGCGGCAGCCCGACGTTCTTGAGCGCCGTTGCGCGATGCAGCAACTGGAAGCTCTGAAACACGAACCCGATCTGGCGATTGCGGACCCGCGCGCGATCGTCGTCGGACAGATCCTGGACGTTGGTCCCGTCGAGCCGGTACTCGCCGGCCGAGGGCGTATCGAGACAGCCCAGGATGTTGAGCAGCGTCGACTTGCCGCTGCCCGACGAGCCGACGATCGCGACCATCTCTCCGCGCGTGATCGAGAACGACACGCCATCGAGCGCAGCGATCTTCTCGTCGCCCATCACATAGTAGCGAGCGATATCGACGAGCTCGATCAGGGCTGCCATCGCGGATCCGAAGCGTACACCGGTCGAGACACCGGATATTCCCCGCTGTTGCGGTTGTCAGATTGTCTTACTGGCCGGTACGCCGGAGGTCCGCGATGTCAATTCGGCGATCGATCAGCGTGCGCTCGAAGCGCTCCGCGCCGAGGTTGCGCCAGGTCTGGTACTCGGCCTCGCTGATCGGGAAGACCTGCGCGAGCGTGATCGCCGGCGGGCCGATCTCGAGCGGCAGGTGGACGCCCCACGCCTTCGGGGACTGCACGTAGACGTGCGGCAGTCGCTGCGACAATTCGCCAGCATCGAGCGAGGCCACCACGTCGCGGACCATCGTGCCGGGCTCCGGAAAGAACCCGGTCGTCGTGAGATGGAAGCCGAGGTTCGCGAGGATCTGGCCGCAGACCTCGGTGTCGACCGTCGAGGCCAGCACGAGCTCGACCCGCGGTCTCGCCTCGGGCCAGTCCTTGTTCGACACGCCGATCGTGACGAACGTCCACTGCCCGAAAACGGGGAGATTCGCGAGCCGGCCGACCTCGATCGCGCGCTGGGCATCCTGCGCGTGGCGATACGTGCGGCCCGAAAACGCGCCGAACGCCGAGCGCAGCAGGTCGGCGGCTCTCGTCGACGTTTGTAGAAACAACGCGAGCTGTGGCACGCCTTGCGCCATCGTGATCCACGTCGGTTGGAGCGCGAGCGTGCGGCGCAGATAGTTCTGGGCGACGACCTTGTTGCCGATCTCGGCATGCGCCAAGGCGCCGCCCCACAGTGCGGTCGCGCTCTCCGGCTTGAGGCCGATCGCTTGATCGAACGCGCGCGCGGCCTCGTGCGGCTTGCCGAGACACAACAGCGCGTGGCCGAGACCTTTCCAGCCGACCGCGTGTTGCGGGAACACGACCACCGCGCGTTGAAATCGCGCTGCTGCCTGATCGAATTGCTCCGACCGGAACAGTTGATGACCTTCACTCACCAGAGAGTCGGCAGCGGCCTGGCTCACTCTCAACGAAGTACCACGTCTGGTATGCTCTGCGGAGATGAGTGCCTCCGTCGGAGCCGATGTCGAAGCTCTGTGCTCCAAGTGCGGTGACGTGTGGCATGTGGTGGTTGCCAAGGTCGGCGATGCGATCGTCAAGGTGCACTGCAAAGAGTGCAACAAGGAACACCGGTACAAGAACCCGCATGGCCAGCCCAAGGCCGTGCGGAATCCGTCGCTGACGACGCCGAAACCGTCGCGCGCGCCCGTCGAGCGTTTCGAGAAGCCCGCGGTCGCCGCGGATCTCTCGAAGCCGGCGCGGAGCTATCGCGCATCGGAGCACTACATCGTCGGCGAACGCGTCGAGCATCCCAACTTCGGCCAGGGTGTGGTCGAGGTTTCGGAGTCCGGCAAGGTCACGGTGTTTTTCGGATCCGGACGCCGCGTGCTCGCGCAGGCCAAGTCCGCGGCGACCAACTCGCTCGAGCGCCCCAAGCCGTTCGATCACACGAACACCGCCGGCGGTAAGCCCGTCGGCCAGCCGTAGCCCATGGCGAAGCGGCGGCTCGGAGCGATCGGGATCGTGCTCGTCCTCCTCGGGATCGCGGTCGCGGCCGTCGGCTCGTGGTACGTGATCCACGCGCGGCCGAAAGTCGGCGCCACGATCGACACGATCCAGATCGATCCGGACACCAAGTTCGTGATCTCCGCCGAAGTCGATAGCGACAACTCGTTCATCGAGCTGAACCGCAAGGGCGAGACCGTGTGGCAGGCCCTGATCCCGCACTACGCCGGCGACAAAGGCCGGCCCGCGATCGCGTGGAACGACGGCGCCGTCACCGTGCGCGTCGATCGCGGCAATCACGCCGAGGTGTTCGCACTGTCGATGGAGAGCGCCGCGAAGCTCGGCGGCTTCAAGCTCGCGCCGGATCACGAGCCGACGACCACGCAGAAGACCGGGCCGATCACGGTCACCGATCACATCCGGTCCTACGAGCTGATCGGCACCGACAAGTGGCACGAATTGGTCGCGGTCGACCTCAACACCGGCCACGCGCTGTGGGCCGCCGACCTGGGCCATTGGCTGGTCACGGACGCGGGAGTGGAGACGCCCTATGTATGGGTCATCCAGGCCAACCAGAAGCGGTGGTTCAACGTGTTGAACGGCAACGAGAATCGCTCACTTAAGTAAGCGAAATTCTGCCGGTTTCGCCTACGGCGCGGTGGTCACCTGCACAGTATACTTTGGGCTCCCATGGGCGCCGATCGATCGAGTGTGATGCCCGACGCCTCTGGCTCGCACCACCTCGACTTGGTGCCGCTCGAGCCCGAACCGCCGCGTCCGATCACGCGCCAGATCGAGCTGCCACCGGTCGGCCGCACCCCGCCCGCGCCCGGTGTCGGCGACATCGTCCCGACCTCGCTCGATGCGCCCGAGCTCTACCTCAACCGCGAGCTCACGTACCTCAACTTCTGCTGGCGCGTGATGCACGAGGCCGAAGACGACCGCGTGCCGCTGCTCGAGCGCGTGAAGTTCCTCGGCATCGTCAGCTCGAATATCGACGAGTTCTTTCAGAAGCGGATCGGCGGGCTCAAGCAGCAGGTCGGCGCGCAGGTCCACTCGGTCACGCCCGATGGCCGGACGCCGCAGCAACAGATCGCGGACGCGATCGGCCTGATCAATCGGCTCGAGAAGAAGAAGGTCCTGATCCTCGAGAAGGTGGTCGCCGAGCTCAAGGCGGTCGGCGTGTGGATCGCGCCGTTCAAGGAGCTCGACGCGCAGGAGCGCGCGTGGGTCCGCGAATACTACGTGCGCAACATCTTCCCGCTGGTCACGCCGCAGGCGATGGATCCGGCGCACCCGTTCCCGTTCGTCTCGAACCTGTCGCTGAACTTGCTCGTGTCGCTGCGCTACACGAACGACAGCGAGTCGCTGCTCGCGCGCGTCAAGGTGCCGATCGGCGGCGGACTCTCGCGGTTCGTCCGGCTCGGCACGTCGCGCACGTTCGTCGATCTCGCCGACGTGATGGCGAACAACCTCGACCTCCTGTTCCCGGGCATGGAGATCGAAGCCTGCTCGGCGTTCCGCGTCACGCGCAACGCGATCACCGAGCGCGACGAAGAAGAGGCCGACGACCTGCTCGAGATGATCGAGATCGAGCTGCGCAATCGCAAGTTCGCGCCGGTCGTGCGCCTCCAGGTCGACAAGACCATGCAGTCGCAATTGCGCGGCCGGCTCGCCGCCGAGCTCGGCCTCGACGAGATGGTCGACGTGTTCGAAGCCGAGGGCCTGCTCGGTCAGCGCGACCTGATGGAGATCGCGGCGCTCGATATTCCCGAGCTGCGCGACTCACCCCACGCACCCGCGCAGCCGGTCGACTTCCTGTCCGAGGGCAACATCTTCCACGCGATCCGCGACGTGAAGAACATGCTCGTGCATCACCCGTTCGAGTCGTTTCAGGAGTCCGTCGAGCGGTTCCTGCGCGAAGCGGCGAGCGATCCGAAGGTCCGCGCGATCAAGACCACGCTGTACCGCACGTCGAAGGACTCGGACGTGATCCGCCACCTCGTGCACGCCGCCCGCAACGGCAAGCAGGTCGCCGTGGTGCTCGAGCTCAAGGCGCGGTTCGACGAGGAAGCGAACATCAAGTGGGCGACGCGCATGGAGCGCGCCGGGATCCACGTGACGTATGGCGTGGTCGGGTTGAAGACCCACACCAAGGTCACGCTGGTCGTGCGCAACGACTACGACGGGCTGCGCCGCTACGCGCACGTCGCGACCGGCAACTACCACGCCGGCACCGCGCGGCTGTACACCGACCTCGCGCTGTTCACGTGCGACGACGCGATCGGCCGCGACCTCACCGAGCTGTTCAACTATCTGACGACCGGCTACAAGCCGCGTCGCAAGTATCAGAAGCTGCTCGTCGCGCCGAAGCAGTTGAAGCAAGCGCTGCTCGAGAAGATCGAGCGCGAGATCGCGAATGTCGGCGCCGGCGAGCGCGGCCACATCCAGTGGAAGCTCAACGCGCTCGAGGATATCGACATCGTGCGCGCGCTCTATCGCGCGTCGCAGCGCGGCGTGACGATCGATCTGATCGTGCGCGATACGTGCCGGCTACGCCCGGGACTCGACGGCGTGTCGTCGTCGATCAAGGTCGTCAGCGTGATCGGCCGGTTCCTCGAGCACGGCCGGGTCTACTACTTTCACAACGCCGGCAAGCCCGAGTACTACATCGGCTCGGCCGATGCGATGCAGCGCAACCTCGAGAAGCGCGTCGAGGTGCTGTGTCCGATCGAGGACGTGCGGCTGCAGACCGAGCTGCGCTTCATCCTCGATACGCAGCTCTCCGATCAGCGCGGCGCGTGGGACATGCAGTCGGACGGCAGCTACGTCCAGCGCAGTGGCACCGGTGCGAAGCACAGCCAGGTCCAGTTGATCGAGCGCACCGAGCGGCGCTTGAAAGAAGCGACGCGGTTGCGCCGGCGCAAGATCCAGACGGTCGCGCGCAAGCGCCGCTAGTGACGTCAGCGCTTCGCATACCGCCCGGATGGCGAGGCGCGACGCAACGCGAAGCCCTGTACAGTACGTCCCACCATGGCCACAGCGGCCACCATAAATCCTCACAAGGCCGGCACCTCGATGAAGAAGCCGGACGACAAGCCCGACCTGCGCGGCTACCTCGGTGTGTTTCGGTACTCGAAGCGCGCGATCGGCCTGGTGTGGAGCACGAGCCGCGTCATCACGATCGGCCTCGCGCTCGGCAGCTTGTTCGCCGGCCTGCTGCCCACCGCGATCGCCTACATCTCGAAGCGGCTGGTCGACGCGGTCGTCCACGCGCACGCCACGGCCGACGCGGTCGATCGCCACACCGCGATGATGTGGGTCGGCGCCGAGCTCGGCATCGTGGTGTTGTTCGCGCTGATCCAGCGCACGCTCGGCATCTTTCGCTCGCTGATCCGCCAGCAGCTCGGCCAGCGCATCAACGTCGAGATCCTCGAGAAGTCGCTGACGCTCGAGCTCACGCAATTCGAGGACTCCGAGCTCTACGACAAGATGACCCGGGCCCGCCGCGAAGCGTCGTCGCGACCACTGTCGTTGGTGTCCCAGACCTTCGAGCTCGGCCAGAGCATCGTCACGCTGATCGGCCTCGGCGGGTTGCTCGCCGCGTTCTCGCCGCTCGCACTCGCGATCCTGTTCGCCGCCGCGATTCCACCGTTCGTCTCGGAGCTCAAGTTCTCCGGCGATGCGTTCCGGCTGTCGCGCTGGCGCACGCCCGAGACCCGCGAGCAGCTCTATCTCGAGACCGTGCTGGCGCGCGAGGACCACGCGAAAGAGGTCAAGCTGTTCGGCCTCGGCAGCCGGTTTCTCAAGCGCTATCGCGAGATCTTCGACAAGCTCTACGCTGGCGATCGCAAGATCGCGATCAGCCGTGGCCTGTGGGGCCTCGCGTTGGGCGCGCTCGGCAACGTCGCGTTCTACGGCATGTACCTGTGGATCGCACTGTCGACGATCGACGGCACGCTGACGATCGGCGCGATGACGATGTACGTGTACGTGTTTCGACAAGGCCAGAGCGCGCTGTCGAGTGCGCTCGGCGATGTCGGCGGCATGTACGAGGACAATCTGTATCTCTCGAACCTCTACGAGTTCCTCGACACCCCGACGATGACGCCGGGTGGCACCGCGACGAGCGGCACGCTGCCGGGTGACGGCGTGCGGTTCGAAGATGTCTCGTTCGCGTATCCCGGCTCGAACGAGGTCGCGCTCGAGCATGTCGATCTGCACATTCGGCCGGGCTCGAAGCTCGCGATCGTCGGCGAGAACGGCAGCGGCAAGACCACGTTGATCAAGCTGTTGACCCGGTTGTACGAGCCGACCACCGGGCGGGTCACGCTCGACGGCCGCGACCTCCGCGAGTGGGAGCCCACGACGCTGCATCGCCGGGTCGGTGTGATCTTTCAAGACTTCGTGCGCTATCAGTTGAAGGTCGGCGAGAACATCGGCGCCGGCGACGATCGCGCCTATCAGGATCGCACGCGGTGGGAAGCCGCCGCCGAGGAAGGCCTCGCGACGCCGTTCATCGAGACGATGCCGGCGAAGTTCGACACCCAGCTCGGCAAGTGGTTCAAGGATGGCCGCGAGCTGTCACTCGGGCAGTGGCAGAAGATCGCGCTCGCGCGGTCGTTCATGCGCAAGGACGCCGACATCCTCGTGCTCGACGAGCCGACCGCCTCGATGGACGCCGAGGCCGAGGTCAAGATCTTCGAGCGGTTTCGCGAGCTGACGCAGGATCGGATCGCGATCGTGATCTCGCACCGGTTCTCGACGGTGCGGATGGCCGATCAGATCATCGTGCTCGATCACGGCAAGATCATCGAGCGCGGCTCGCACGACTCGCTGGTCGCCGAGAAGGGCCGCTACGCGACGCTGTTCAACTTGCAGGCTCAGGGCTACCGGTAGTCGTGTAGAGTCCCCGCCTTCGACGACAGCGAGCTCATGGAGATCATCGAAACTCACGGCGTGCCGATCAAGGCATGGATCGACGGCGTCGGCGTCGAGGATCAGGCGCGCAAGCAGCTGATCAATACGGCGTCGTTGCCGATCGTGTTTCATCACGTCGCGGTGATGCCCGACGTCCACTTCGGCATGGGCGCGACGGTCGGCAGCGTCGTGGCGACCGAGGGAGCGATCATCCCCGCGGCGGTCGGTGTCGATATCGGTTGCGGCATGGTCGCGTTGCAGACCGATCTCTCGGCCTCGCAGCTGCCGGACTCGCTGAAGGAGCTGCGCTTCGCGATCGAGAAGGCAGTGCCGCACGGCCGCAGCTCGAACGGCGGCAAGGGCGATCGCGGCGCGTGGCACAAGCTGCCAAGCACGACCGCGCGCGCGTGGAAGCTGCTGCTGAAGGACTACGAGACGCTCCTCGACAAGCATCCGCGGATCCGCGGCGGCAACGACGTCAACCACCTCGGCACGCTCGGCACGGGCAACCACTTCGTCGAGGTCTGCCTCGATACGACCGATCACGTGTGGTTCATGCTGCACTCGGGCTCGCGCGGCGTCGGCAACCGGATCGGGACGTACTTCATCGAGCTCGCGAAGCTCGACATGAAGCATCACGTCGCGAACCTGCCGGACAAGGACCTCGCGTATCTGCGCGAGGGCACGAGCCACTTCGACGATTACGTCGCGGCGGTGAGCTGGGCGCAGCGCTACGCGATGACGAATCGCGAGCTGATGATGGATGCGGTGGTCGCGGCCGCGCGCGAGCTGCTGCCGAAGTTCGCGCTCGGCGAGTACGCCGTGAACTGCCACCACAACTACGTGCAGCAGGAGCATCACTTCGGTCACGACGTGTTCGTGACGCGCAAGGGTGCGGTGCGCGCCGGCGTCGGCGACCTCGGCATCATCCCGGGCTCGATGGGTGCGCGCAGCTTCATCGTGAGCGGCAAGGGCAACCCGGAGTCGTTCTCGTCGTGTAGTCACGGCGCGGGGCGGGCGATGTCACGCGGTGAAGCGAAGCGGCGGTTTACCGTCGAGGATCACGAGAAGGCGACCGAAGGCATCGAGTGTCGCAAGGATGAAGCGGTGATCGACGAGACGCCGATGGCGTACAAGGACATCGACAAGGTGATGGCCGCGCAGGCGGATCTGGTCGAGATCGTCCACGAGCTCCGACAAGTCGTGTGCGTGAAGGGATGAGGCTGCCCGTCGATATCGATGGCTCGCACGGCGAAGGCGGCGGGCAGATCCTACGGACCTCACTCGCGCTCGCGATCATCACCGGCCGCAAGCTGCGGATGAAGCGGATCCGCTCCGGACGCAAGCGACCCGGGTTGCAGCCGCAGCACCTCGCGTGCGTGAAGGCGGCCGCGCGCTTGTGCAACGGCAAGGCGACCGCGCCGGGCGGCAAGGAGCTCGAGCCCGGGATGCAGGAGCTCGAGCTGATCCCGGGGGCCGGGCTCGCCGAGGTGATCGAGATCGATATCGGCACGGCGGGCTCGACGACGCTGCTGATCCAGACCGTGCTCGTGCCCGCGATCGCGAGTGGCAAGAGTCTCCAGCTCGTCGTCACCGGCGGCACGCACAACCCGATGGCGCCGCCGTTCGAGTTCCTCGATCGCGTGTTCGCGCCGCACCTGCGGGCGATGGGCGCACAGGTCACGTTGACGCTCGAGCGCCACGGGTTTCTGCCCAAAGGCGATGGCCGGATCGTCGTCGCGATCGGGCCCGGCAAGCTCGCGCCGATCGAGATCGTGACGGCCGGCGAGATCGTCGCGCGCCGCGTGACCGCGATCGTCGCCGGCTTGCCGCGGCACATCGCGGAGCGCGAGATCGCGTGCGCGCAGGAGCGCATGAAAGATCCGACCTGCGAGATCCGCGAGTTCGGCAAGGACGGCCCGCACAACGTGTTCATGGCCGAGGTCGAGCTCGCCAGTGGCGTGCGCGAGCTCGCGACCGCGCACGGCAAGAAGGGCTATCCCGCCGAGGATGTCGCCGATGACGCGCTCGACGCGCTCGAGGACTTTCTCGAGGCCGAGGTGCCGGTCGGCGAGCACCTCGCCGATCAGTTGCTGCTGCCGCTCGCGGTCGCCGGCGGCGGTCGGTTTCGCTGTGGCGATCTCTCGCTGCACGCCTCGACGAACATCGAGACGATCCGCGCGTTCCTCGACGTGCCGATCCGCACGGAGAAGCACCCAGGTGGCGTCGACGTGATCGTCGGTTAAGTGCCGTTGCTCTGGCCCCACACGTAGCCGAGGCCCGCGATCCGATCGACGACCGCGTTCGTCGACGTGTCACCGGCGGCGAGCACCGCCGTCAGCGCGGCGAGTCCGGCCTCGTAGTCGGTGCGACCGGCGTCGTCGAACGCGTAGAACCGCAGCCGTGCGAGACCGGCGAGGCGCGCGGCGAGGAGCTGCAGCATCGTCATCAGCTCGCGATGGCCGCCGAACGCGCCGCAGCCCCAGAACCCGGTGCGGACCTCGACCGGGACGCCGGGCCAGCGCCTCTGCGATTCCTCGACGGCGGCGGCGAAGCCGGTGTACGCGGCGACGAGCGTGTACTCGATCTGCGCGCGCGTGTACGCACCACCACCGACCGGCGCGGCGATCGCGAGCAGGTTCGAGAGCGGTGCCGGGCGATGGACCTCGACCGCCGCGCGGATCGTCGCGGCCTCGGCGCGCGCGAACTGATTGCCGTAGAGGCCGCGCGGGCGATCCGCGGTCGGCGCCGTCGAGATCGTGCAACGCCGCTCGACCCCCGCGACCAGCACCGGCGTCGCCGCGCCGGCTTGTTCGGTCAACGCCGCGAGGTGCTCGTGGACCAGCGCCTCTCGGATCGACCCGAGCGCGGGATGCTCGGCGCATTGCAGCTCGTCTTGCGCGAGCAATGCCGAGCCATACGCGAAGAACAGCTCCGGATCGGCGAAGTTGACGTGCCACACGCCGGCATTGGTCGGCGTGGTGCCGGCGTAGTCGAAGTAGCCCGGCATCGCGACGAGCTCGGTCGCCGCGAGGGTCAGGGCCGGCAACGGCGCGGCCGCCCAGCGCGTGACCGTCAGCGTTCCGGCGGAGCGCTCGCCGGCGAGCGCGAGCTCGGACACGAGCTGCTTGTTCGGATGGTGGAGCTCGGGTGGATGCTCGCGGAGCAGCGTCTCGGCGAGATAGTCACGGCGGTACAAACACTCCATACCGGAATGATAGTGTATAAATTACACATTGACAACCGTTCAACGCATCGCCGAGATCGCGAGCCAGACCCAGCCCGCGATGAACGCCAACCCGCCGAGCGGCGTGATCGCGCCGAGCAGCTTCACGTCGGTGAGCGCGAGCGCGTACAGGCTGCCGGAGAACAGCACGATGCCGGCCTGCATCATCCAGCCGGCGAGCCGCGCGCCGGGCAGGCTGGTCGCGAGGACCGCGCACAGGACGATCGCGAGCGCGTGGTACATCTGATAGCGCGCGGCGGTCTCGAACACCGAGAGCGCCTTGTCGGTCAGCCGCTCCTTCAACGCGTGCGCGCCGAACGCACCGGCGGCGACCGCGACCGCGCCCGAAAATGCACCCGCGGCGAGCAGCGTCTTGTTCATGAGGTGGCCATCGCCACCGCGTACTTCACGGCGGCGCCATCCATCGCGGTCTTGATCTTCTCCATCGTCTCGCCGGTCACGCGCGTGTAGTCGTCACACGTCGTCCACGGTCGAACGTGGAGCTTGACGAGCGTGTCGGTGATCTCCGCGATGTCGATCGTCGGTGCGGGCGAGCGATGGAACCGCTCCTCCGCCGCGATCACGGCGGCGAGCAGCTCGCGGATCGTCGCGAGGTTCGCCGCTTGCTCGACGCTGACGATCAGATCGACGCGACGGCGGCCGAGCACCGTGAGGTTCTCGATCGGCGCGGCGATGATCTGCCCGTTCGGGATCGTGATCTCGCGATTGTCCGACGTGACGAGCACCGTGTTGAACACCTTGATCGCGTCGACGCGGCCCGTGTACTTGCCGATGGTCACGAGGTCCGCGACCTTGTACGGTCGCAACACGATCAGCATCACGCCGGCCGCGAAGTTCGACAGCGAGCCCTGCAGTGCGAGGCCGACGGCGAGGCCGGCGGCGCCGAGCACCGCGACGACCGCCGTGGTCTTGATCCCGACGGTGTCGAGCGCGAGGATCGCGAGCACGACGAACAGCACGGCGTAGACGATATCGCCGAGGAACTTCCTCAGCGAGATGTCCATCTTGCTGCGCTCCATCACGCGGTCGAGCGCGCGCAGCAACGCGAGCGAGATCGTCCGGCCGATCACGAAGATGATCAGCGCGAACAGGATCTTGATGCCGATCGGCAGCAGGTAGATATCTGCCCAGTTCACGACATCGTCGAGCGTGATCGACACTAGCGTTCCCAGGGCGGCGGATTGAGCGCCTTCGCGAGGTGATCGAGGAACAGCGTCAGCCGCGGCGGCAAGTTGTGGCGCGCCGGGTACACCGCGTGGACTTCGGTCACCCGCGTGTGCCACTCGGGCAACACGCGCATGAGGCGACCGGCGGCGAGATCGTCGGCGATCATGAACTCCGACAATAGCGCGATGCCACCACCGGCGAGCGCGACATCGCGCACCGCGCCGTAGTTGTTGCTCGCGAACCGCGCCGGACGACCGAACTCGTGGCTCGCCTCGCCGTTGTGCAGCGTCCACGCCTGGGTCGCCGCGGTCGGCGTGAACAGGATGTGCTCGAGCCCGTCGAGCTCGTCGATCGATTTGAGCGGCGTCTTCGCGAGGTAAGCGGGCGAGGCCACCATCACGAGTTGCAGCGTGCACAGCCGGCGCGCGATCAGCGTCGATTCCGGCATCGGGCCGAACCGCACCGCGACGTCGCAGCCGTCGTCGATCAGGTCCACGACCTGATCGCTCGCCTCGAGCTCGATGTTGATCTCCGGATGCACGGCGAGAAAGCTCGCCACGATGTCGCCGAGCCAGCGCGTCGAGAAATCGACGGTGGCGCTGATCCGCAACCGACCGCGCGGCGTCGCCTGCATGTCGGTGACGAGCTGCTCGGCCTCGGTGACGTCGTGGACGATCCGGGCGCAGCGCTGGTAGTACATCTCGCCGATCTCGGTGAGCGCGAGCTTGCGGGTGGTGCGTTGCACGAGCCGCACGCCGAGCCGCTCCTCGAGCTGCGCGAGCTTGCGGCTGACCGTCGATTTGGGCAAACCGAGGGCGTCGGCCGCACCGGTAAAGCTCTTGGTTTCGGCGACCTTCGTAAAGACAACGATGTCGTTGAGGTCCATGACCGCTATGCTCTGGCTACGGTGTCGCGATACCACGAGCTAGTAGCGAAGATCGATGGGTTCTTCGCACGAGTGACAGACCGCCATGGCAGCGACATGCAGTGCTCCTCTGGTTGCTCCGATTGCTGCCGCGTTCGTCTGACCGTGACGGGCGCGGAGGCCGAGGCGATTCGGGCTTTGATCGCGACCATGCCCGCCGACCAGCGCGACGCGCTCTCGGCAGGCTCGACAGAGTTGTCCGATCGGTGCTCGGCGCTGTCACCGCAAGGCCGTTGTCGGATCTATGAGGCGCGTCCGTTTGTTTGTCGCACGCACGGGGCCCCGATTCGGATGACCAGGGCGTCATTGCCGGTGATCGAGTCATGTTTCCGCAACTTCGGGTCGACCACGCCAGACCCCGACTGCGTGTTGGACCAGACCACGCTGTCGGCGTTGACCCTCGCGGTCGATCGCGACGCCGGCGGCGATGGCTCGCGGATCGACCTCGCGGACGTCATCTCGAGCTGCTAGGTTGCGCCGCAAATGTCGTACGTCGAGCTCGATCATCCGAGGTTCACGAAGGCCGAGCTCGAGGTGTTCACCCGCCGCGTCGTCGCCGACTGCATGACGCACCAGTGTTCGATGCACGCGACCGAGACCGTCAAGCTCGATGCGTGTTGCCAGTACGGCTGCGATGTCGATCTGTTCGAGCGCGACCAGATCATCGCGAAGGCCGATCTGATCCGGCCGGTGCTGCGCGCCGAGGTCCAGAACCTGCCGTGGTTCGACGAGAGCGAGCCCGAGCACGATCCCGATGTGCCGTCGGGCACGGTCGTCCGCACCGCGGTCCACAACGACGGCTGCCTGTTCCTCGCGCACGACAAGCGCGGCTGCGCGATCCATCGCGCGTCGATCGAACAGGGCTGGGATTTTCACGGCGTGAAGCCGTCGATCTGTCGGTTGTTCCCGCTGTCGTACGGCGAGGGGACGATCCTGGTCTCGGACGACTATCACGACTATTCGTGCGCGTACGTCGACGATGCCCCGACGCTGTATCGCGTCGCGCGCGACACGATCGGCGCGCTGTTCGGGCCCGAGCTCGTCGTCGCGATGGATGCGGCCGAGGCGAAGGTCAACGCGCGCCGGTTGCAGGTCGCGCCGTAGTCACGGGCCGGCGACCTTCTTCGCGTAGCCCTTGATCTCGGGCGTCGGATCCGCAGCGCTGCGGATCCGCACGATCGACCCCGGGGCCTCGACGACCCCGGCGGCCATCGTCCAGCCCGGCGGGACCTGCGGATCGCTCCAGTAGTACAGCCAGCGCGCATCGCGCGGCGCGAGGTTCACGCAACCGTGGCTGCGCTGCTTGCCGAAGCCGTCGTGCCAGTACGCGGTGTGGAGCGCGAGCCCTTTCTCGGGGCTGAAGAACTGCGTCCACGGCACGGTCGCGACCGAGTACGGATCCTCGCCGTTGAGCCCCTTCATGTCGGCCTCGGACTCCTTGAGCCACATGCGATAGACGCCGGTCTCCGTCGGAGTTTCCTTGCCGCCGGTGCTGACCATGGTCGCGTAGACGGCGACATCACCCTCGAACGCGACGAGGATCTGGGTGTCGAGATCGACATCGATCCAGCGCTCCTTCTTGCCGAGCGTCGGCGGCGGCGCGGTGGGCTGGAACACGCGGACGTCGGCGGCGCTCATCCACTCGGTCGCGCTGATCCGGAACGCCGTGGGCTTGCCCTTCGGATCGGTCGCGGTCTCGAGGATCGGGACGAGCGTGCGCGCGGTGAGCTGGCGCACGGCACCGGCGCCGGTCGACTTCGCGGTCGCCCACGCTTGCTGCATGCCGCCGCGCGGCCACACGAACGCGATCGGCACGGCCCAGCCGGTGTCATCGCCGAGCCGGCCGCCGGTGAACTTCGACGGGACGTGCTTCGAGATCGCCGACGCGAGCACGTACTGGTTGTCCTTCTGCGCGATCTTCCAGTAGGTCTTGCCGTCGACGATCAGCTGGTCGTACTGGCGCACGTTGAGCGAGCCGATGATCGGCGCGTCCTCGACCATGTGCGCGGCCTTCGGCTCGACCGCATTGACCACATCGTCGTCACGATCCGGCGACGTCACCGGGCCCTTGCCCTTCTTCTTCTTCTTCTTGTCGGGCTGCTTTTTCTTGTCGGGCTTCGCGAGCGAGTACGTCACCGAGCTCGGCGCCGTGACCTTGCCGTAGACGCCGGGGACGATCTCGCCGCGATCGAGCTGCGGCACTTCCTGGCCGAACGCCGGCTTGGTCGACGCCTTGACGTAGTCGCCGCAGATCCAGCCGCGCGGTTGGATCTGGATCCACGGCTTGTCGCAGCCCTTGCCCTTCTGGGTCTGGGTCCAGCCGACGCGCGTATCGATCGCGACCGTGCCGATCCGCTTCGCGTCGTCGGCGGGGGTCAGGCGCACGCCGACGGTGCGCACGAGCTCGAGCGAGTGCGTCCCCTCGGGGAACGCCGGCGGAGCGGGTGGCATCGCGAGCGTCGCGGTCGCCGAGCCCACCGCCGAGCCGGGAGCCGGCGGCGGCGGTTCGGTCGTGCTTCCGCAACCCACCGCGAGCATCGCGACGATCGGGAGCGAGCGCACCGCCAGTCCTATACCACGCACTTCCATAACTGCGATTCGCTGGAAACTAAAGCTCGCGAGATCGCCCGTGCTACGGTCGCAAGCGGATGCGGCTCGGCGAGATGCTGCTGCGCGACGGTCGCCTGACCGAAGCCCAGCTCAAGCAGTCATTGGCGGCGCAGGCCCGCGACGGTGGCCGTCTCGGCACCGTGCTGTTCGAGCACGGCTTCATCGATCTCGAGGCGCTGACCGTCTACCTCGGCCTCGAGCTCGGGATTCCGATCGCGACCGGCGCCATGCTCGAGCGTGCCAAGCGCGCCGCGGTGCGACTGCTGCAACCCGCGCAGGCGTTCAAGTTCAAGGTCGTCCCGCTCGTCGTCCAGGACCGCCAGCTGATCGCCGCGGTCGAGGATCCGCACGACTTCGCGACGCTCGAGGCGCTGACCCACCAGACCGGGTACCGCGTCCTGCCGCGCGTCGCGCCCGAGGTCCGGATCTACTACTACATCGAGCGCTACTACGGCGTCGCGCGGCCCGCGCGCTACGTGAAGTTCGCCGAGACCCCGCGTGGCGACGAGACCGCCGCGGATCCGGCGCTGCCCGCGCCGCCGTTGCCCGGGCTCCCGCCGGCGGCTGCCGCGCCGGTGTCGGCCCCCGGTCCTCGCCCCCGCCTGCGCTCGATGAAGATGGCGCAGATGTTCGACGACTCCGAATCGCTCGAGCTCGACGCCGAGGATCTGCTCGAGACGCTCGACGCCGACGACGCCGCTCCGGCGGAGCGCGCGACCACGGTGCGCCCGCATCGCTCGACGACGCCCCCGCTCGCGGTCGAGACGCCGGTCGCCGCGGACGTCACCGCGATCGCCGCCGACGACGCGCTCGCCGCGTTGGCCACGGTCACCGATCGCGACGCGATGATCGAAGCGCTGCTCGGCTACGCCGCCGGTGCGTTCGAAGGTGCGGTGCTGTTCACGGTCCGCGATCAGATGGCGTTCGGCTGGAAGGCGGTCGGTCGGTTGCCCGGCCGCGCGAATGTCGAGCACTTGTTGATCCCGCTCGAGGCGCAGTCGATCGTGCAGCTCGCGGTCGCCGCCGAGTCAGGCGTGTTTCACGGCGACGTCGCGCCGTCGACGGTGAACTCGTATCTCCACAAGGTGCTCGGCATCGCCGAACCGAAGTACGAGACCGCCGGCGTGATCACGATCGGCAAGCGCGTCGTCAACGTGCTCTACGGCCACGGCGGCGAGCTCTCGGGCGATCAGATCGAAGAGCTGCGTCAGGTCTGTGCGGTCGCCGCCGAGGCCTACGCGCGGCTGATCGCGGTTCGCAAGAAGAAGTGACTACGGCTGGCTCGTGATCTTGCCTTCGGTCCCGCCGTGGCACGACTGCGCCGAGCTGCAGTTACCGTTGCCCGCGCCGAGTGCGCCCACCATCGCGGTCGGCGTCTGGCAGACCTTCGTCGTCGCTTGCATCGTCGCGGTCGGCGCGGCTTGCAGCGGATCCGGCACGTAGAAGTTGCCGTCGGCATCGGTCATCCACTTCTTGGTCGTGCCGCCCAACGTGATGAGCACGTTGATGCCGGGCGCCGGCCCGGTCCCCGCGGCGTTGTAGATCGTGCCCGCGTAGTTGAAGATCGGAGCGCCGCCGGTGCCGTCGAGGTGACAACCGGCCGCGATGCACGCCATGCCGGCGTTGCTCGTGCCGCCGACGGCGTGCGTGTGAGCGGCCGCCGGCGTGGCCGACGCGGCCGGGCAGTCGGAGCCCGAGCCCGAGCCCGAGCCCGAGCCACCGCCATCGGTACTCGAGTTCGCAAGCACGGTTCCGACGTCACAGGCGACCCACAGCGTGGACCCGAGGACGAGCGCGGCGAAGACAACAAATCGAGTCATGGCTCCCCGTAAATCATCAGACGTACGTCCGACTGATGCAAGGCGGATGACCAATTCGTGCCACACCCGAAACGTCGGTCGTTTCAACACACTAGCGCGCAAACTCGAGCAAGAGTCCGACCATTACCGAGAGTCCACACCCCACAGGGAGAACGAGTGTCCCCAGGGGCCCGCGGGTCGGGCGCGACCGCCACCACCACGCCAGCGCCGCGAGGGCCGGTCCGGCCAACAGAGCGAACCAGATCGCGAGCGGTACTCCCGGCGGGAAGAACCCATTCCAGGCGGCCTCGAGCACCTGGTTCGGCCGCAACACGAGCGCCGCCGGGAGCAGGGCGAACAGCGCGGCGACCAGCCCGAGGACGCGGGGGAGGCGCGGTGCGATCGCGAGGACCGCGGCGGGTGCGAGCCAGATCCAGGCGAGCTCGGCGCCGCCGACCGAGAACCACGCGAGACCGACCACCAGCAGCGGCACGCTCGCGAGCCCGAGATAGCGACCGGCACCGATCCACGGCAGCCGCCGCGCGATCACGCGGGTCGCGAGCCCGAGCACGCCGATCATGATCAGCGAGGTGGCGGCGAGCTGGCGCGCGACGTTGGCCAACGAGATCCGCGCCGGATCGAGATCGATCGGATGGTTCGCGAAGGCCGCGGCGGCGCCCGCGACCGCGAAGCACACCAGCGCGAGCCAGATCCCGGCGCCTCGCGCACGGCCGGCGGCGCGACCCGACACCGCGAGCGCACCGACGCCGAGCAACCCGAGCAGGGCGAGCGCGACATCGGCGGCGAGTAGGCACCAGCGCGGCACGACCGTGTTAGTCGCGAGCGGCAGCCAGAACCCATCGCCGTTCGGCGGCGGAGGTGGGACCGCGACGAGCTCGCGCGCGAGCCGCGACATCTCGTCGAGCGAGGCGCGATCGACGCGCGCCAGCACGTCGCGCGGGCTGTGATACGCGGTGTCGATCCACAGGCCGTCTTGACCGCGGTTGTAGAGGTGAAACGCGCGGATCCCGCGACGCGTGAATACGCCGTGATCGGCGCGCTCGGCCTGCGGCCACCACCGGCTGACCACGCGATGCGGGAGCGGTGCCGTGACGGTGACGCCGGCACGATCGGCGGCCCGCGCGAGCCAGGTCATCTCGACCAGGCCGATCCGCTGGCTCGCACCGTTGAGGATCAGCGGGCCGCTGCCGCCGATCATGTCGAGCGCGATCGCGAGCTCGACCTCATCACCGTGACGCGCGGCCAGCGCTTCCGCGCCGACGAGCCCACCCTCTTCGTCGGCGGTGAACGCGATCATCACCGGTTGCGCGGGTGGATGCGCGTGGAGCTCGCGCGCGAGCTCGATCAACAAGCCCACCGAGGCGCCGTCGTCGATCGCGCCGGGTGCGCCCGGCACGGTGTCGTAGTGCGCCATCAACAGGACCGCTTTGCCGGTCGGGCCGAACCTGGCCACGAGATCCGGATCGTCGACGTGAACGCGCTGGGCCGGGCGAAACGTCGCGCCGAGCACTTCGATCGCCGGCAGATCGACATCGCCGACCGGCGTGGTCTCGAGTGGGATCGGCGCGAGCGCGGTGCGGATGTAGCTCGCGGCCTTGCGCGCCGCGGCGCTGTCGGCGGGACGCGGGCCGATCGCGACGAGCGCGGTGATGTGCGCGAGCTCGCGATCGACATCGAGCGAGGGCCCCGGTGGTCCGACACTGCAGGCGGCGAGCGCGAGGAGGATCGCCCAGCGCACTACGCGAGCTCGGCGAGCGCCGCGAGCAGCAGCGCGTTGTCCTCGGCGGTGCCGACCGTGATCCGCAGACATCCGGCGAGCGGTCCACCCGATGGACTGTCGAAGTTGCGCACGACGATGCCGCGATCCGCGAGGCCCTGCCAGATCGTGCTCGCGCGTCCGGCGCCGAACCGCACCAGCACGAGGTTGGCCTCGCTGGCGAACACGTCACCGTGCGCGGCGAGCGCGGCCGCGAGGCCCGCGCGTTCCTCGACGACATCGGCCGCGCGTGCGAGACACCACGTCGCCGCTTCGCGCAGCGCGAACACCGCCGCGGCTTGATCGAGCGAGCTCAGGTTGTACGGCGGCCGAACCTTCTCGAGCACCTCGGCGATCGCCGGCGCGCTGATCGTGTAGCCGACGCGCAGGCCGGCGAGCCCGACCTTCGACAGTGTCCGCATGATCACGAGGTTCGGGTGCTGAGCGAGCGCGGGCAGCGACGTGCGACCGCTGTACGCGACGTACGCCTCGTCGGAGACGATCACGGTGTCGCGATGCGTGGCCGCGAGCTCGAGCGCGAACTCCATCCGCCACAGCGTGCCGGTCGGATTGTTCGGCAGCGCGAGGAACACCACGCTCGGTCGGTGCTCGGCGATCGCGCGCGCGAGGCTCGCCTCGTCGAGCTCGAACCGCGGGCCGAGCGGCACCTCGATCACGGGCAGCCCACGCGCGATCGCGGCGAGCTTGTAGTAGACGAACGTCGGTGCCGGCGTGAGGATCGGCCCCGCGAACGCGTTGCACAGCATCGCGATCAGCTCGTCGGAGCCGTTGCCGAACACCAGTTGGTCGCCGCCGACGCCGGTTTGTGCGGCGAGCACCGAGCGCAGCTCGCGCGCGAGGGGATCGGGGTAGCGCTCGAGCGCGACCTCCGCGAGCACCGCGCCGAGCTGAGCCCGGAGCTCGGCCGGCCACGCGTGCGGCAACTCGTTCGCGTCGAGCTTCGCGCGGATCTGCGGCGGCTGCGGCACGTGATACGCGGTCGCGCCGCGCAGCGCCTCGGGCACACGATCGAGCAGCGGTCCGAGCGTCATGACTCGATCTTGCGGATCAGCGCCGAGCGGCCGTGCGCGTCGAGGCCTTCGACGGTGGCCAGCGTGCTGATCGAATCGGCGTGGGCGAGCGCGGCTGCGCGGCTGTACTCGACGAGCGACGTGCGCTTGCGAAAATCGTAGACGCCGAGCGGTGAAGCGTAGCGCGCGGCGCCGCCGGTCGGCAGCACGTGGTTCGCGCCGGCGAGATAGTCACCGGCGGCCTCCGAGGACCACGCCCCGACGAAGATCGCGCCGGCGGTCGTGCAGCGCGACGCGACCTCGCGCGCGTCGGCGACCTGGAGCTCGAGGTGCTCCGGCGCCCAGGTGTTCGCGAACGCGATCGCGGCGTCGATCGAATCGACCAGGATCGCCGCGCCGTGCGTGCGGATCGCGTGCTCGGCGATCGCCCTGCGCGGCAGCTCCGCGAGCTGGCGCACGAGCTCGGCGTCGACCGCGGCGGCGAGCTCCGCCGAGGTGGTCACGAGCACCGCGCGCGCTTCGCGATCGTGCTCGGCTTGCGCGAGCAGGTCCGCGGCGATCCACGCCGGGCGCGCCGCCGCATCGGCGATGATCAGCACCTCGGACGGCCCCGCGATCGAATCGATGTCGACCTCGCCGTAGACCTGGCGCTTCGCCGAGGCGACCCACGCATTGCCCGGGCCGACGATCTTGTCGACGCGCGGCACGGTCTGCGTCCCGTACGCGAGCGCGCCGATCGCTTGGGCGCCACCGAGCTCGAACACGCGATCGACGCCGGCGAGCCGAGCCGCGAGCATCGCTTCGGGCGACGCGCCGGGGGTCACCATCACGACCTCGCGGACGCCGGCCACCTTCGCCGGGATCGCCGTCATCAACACGCTCGAGGGATACAGCGCGGTGCCGCCGGGCACGTACAGTCCGGCGCGCGCGAGCGGCGTGACGCGCAGCTCGAGCCGAACTCCGTCGAGCGCGAGCTCGAGATCGGGCTCGACCTGGCGCTCGTGAAACGCGCGAATCCGGTGGGTCGCGAGATCGAGCGCGGCGCGGACCGGTACGGTGACCCGCGCGGCGAGCTCGTCCCAGCGCGCGCGGCCGACCTCGTACGGCGGCTCGCGCTTGTCGAACCGCCGCGTGTACTCGGCGACCGCCTCGTCGCCGCGCGCGCGGACGTCGGCGAGGATCTTCGCGACCGCGTCGTCGACGCCATCCTCGAACCGCGTCGTGCGATCGAGCATCGCGGTCGCCTCGGGCGAGCCGGCTCGTACGACGCGAAGCATCAAGTCATCCTGCCACGAAGCATCGGGCAACACTGGGGTATCGGTGACCGGTTCCTCGTTCGAACATGGGCTCGTCGCGATACGATGGGGTTGGAGGGCGAGAATGAACGAGCAACCATACCGTCAAGAAGCCGATGTTCCGACACTGAGTCCAAACAAGAAGTATTGCTACGCATGCGCGTCAGTCCTGGATGTGCGTGCCGAGCTGTGCCCGCGGTGCGGCGTTCGCCAGATGATGAGCGCTCCTCCGCAGCCGCAGTACGCGCCGCACCAGGTGGTCGTCGTCGGGGGTGAGAAGAGCGTTGGCACCGCGGTCTTGCTCGCGTTGCTCTTCGGCCCGCTCGGAATGATCTACTCGACGGGTGTCGGGGCTTTGGTGATGTTCCTCGCGAACATCCTCGTGATCGTGGGTACGGCAGGCGTCGGCTTGATTATTACGGTGCCAGTCTGTGCGATCTGGGCGGCGAACGCCGTGAACACTCACAACGCGAGGATCCGCCAGCAAGCAGCGATGATGATCCGGTACTGACGAGCATTACTCGTCGTCGTCGGTCTTCTTCGACTTCGGCTTCTTCTTGTCGTCGTCGGTGCTGCCCTTCGACGGGATCTTGGTCTTCTTGGGGTCGTACTTGTCGAGATCCGGCTTGGGGTTGTTCGCGTCGTACTTCTCTTTGTCTTCCTTCTTGGGCCCGCTATCCGGGCCGGCCGGCAGTGGCCCTTCGAGCGCGCCGCCGGGGATCACGGACGGGTAACGATCGGCATAACTCGACACCATCGAGCTCGGCACGTTGTCGCGACCGCGACCACCGACCTTGACGACGTGCTTCTTCGCCGCCCACATCACCCACGACTCGCCGTGGCCGTTGATCCGGAGCGCCCGCGCCCCGCCGACCTTGTCCTCTTCGACCTGGTAGCCCTGCTCGGCGGCGAGCCGGCGGGCGAGCTTGACGGTCTCCCGGAGCACGCCGTCGTCCTTCTCGTATCTTGTAACGAAGACGTTAACGACGTCCTTGTCCTCGACCTTGCCCTGGCGCTCGGCGGCGTCCGAGATGTAGCTCGCCGTGAAGGCCTCGGCCTTGTTGTTCTCGACCCAGACCTCGACGTCGAGGACGGGCTGGAACCGACGGAAATGCCACGATCCGAGATCGCTTTCGACGACCCCGCGCTTGGGCTGTGGGGGAGCGCCGCCGCAACCGGTGACCCCGAAGGCGATGGCGACGGCGATACCGAGGACGCGCACGAAACTATCGTAGCGCGTTCCGTCGTTGACAGCGGGGGGCCATCACTGAATAGTCCCGCCACCTATGGCCAGCTATTTGTTCTCGTCCGAGTCTGTCACCGAAGGTCACCCCGACAAATTGTGCGATGCGGTCTCCGACAGCGTCCTCGACGCGTGTCTTGCCGTCGATCCGTACAGCCGTGTCGCGTGCGAGACCGTCGCCAAGACGGGCTTCGTGCTCGTCGCCGGTGAGATCACGACGAAGGCGCAACTCGATTATCAAAAGATCGTCCGCACCGCGGTGCGCGACATCGGCTTCACCAGCTCCGACATGGGGTTCGATGCCACGACGTGCGCGGTGATGACCGCGATCGAGCACCAGTCGCCCGACATCGCGCAGGGCGTCGATCGCGGCGACCCGGCGAAGCAGGGCGCAGGCGATCAAGGCCTGATGTTCGGCTACGCGTGCGACGAGACCAAGGAGCTGATGCCGCTGCCGATCCAGATGGCGCACCAGCTCGCGTATCGGCTCGCGCAGGTCCGGAAGAACCAGACCAAGGGCGTCAACTGGCTTCGCCCCGACGGCAAGACCCAGGTCTCGGTGCGCTACGAAGACGGCGAAGTGACCGGCGTCGAGGCGATCGTCGTCTCGACCCAGCACGACGACAAGGTCAAGCAGAAGACCCTCGAGGAGGCCATCCGCGAGCTCGTGATCAAGCCGATCGTCCCGGCGAAGTTGATCACGAACAAGACGAAGATCCACGTCAACCCGACCGGTCGCTTCGTCATCGGTGGCCCGCAGGGCGACTGTGGCCTCACCGGCCGCAAGATCATCGTCGACACCTACGGCGGCTATGCCCGTCACGGCGGCGGCGCGTTCTCGGGCAAAGATCCGAGCAAGGTCGATCGCTCGGCCGCGTACTACGCGCGCTACATCGCGAAGCACGTCGTCGCCGCCGGCCTCGCTCGCCGCTGCGAAGTGCAGTTCGCGTACGCGATCGGTGTCGCCGAGCCCGTGTCGATGCTCGTCGATACGTTCGGCACCGGCATCGTCTCCGACGAGAAGCTGACGAAGGCCGTGCTCGCCACGTTCGATGCACGCCCCGGCATGCTGATCCAGGAGCTCGACCTGCGCCGTCCGATCTTCCGGAAGACCGCGGCGTACGGTCACTTCGGTCGCGAGGAGCCGGAGTTCACGTGGGAGAAGACCCCGCGGATCGCCGAGCTCAAGGACCACGCGTCGGCCAATGGCAATGGCGCGAAGGTCAACGGCAAGTTGAACGGCAAGGCCCATGGCTCCGGCGCGACGAAGGTCACGCCGCCGACGGGGAAGAAGCCGGCCAAGGGCACGCAGGCGCGCGCCTAAGCCACATTCCGCCTCACGTTCACACTCGTGATCGTGACCGACGCCACGCTGAACGCGTGGTGTTTTGCGTTTCGGACGACGCTTCCCCCGGAGTCGCTTACGCTTACGCTTACGCCTACGCGTCGAGCTGTGAGATCGTTTTCGCGTGAGGTTGGTGCTCGTCGCGATGTTGGCTGCCGTCGCGACGGCGCAGGCGAAGCCGAACCGCGGCGACCTGATCTTCGCCGATGGTCATCACGCACGATCTCGCGTGCTCGAGACGCGAGGGCTCGGCGAGTGGAAGATGACGTGGGATCGCGAGCGCGGCGTCGCGGCGACGATCTCTGGATCGCATGTCGACGTTCCAGGATCGAGCGCGGATCCGGCGATCGCGGAGCGCGCGGCTCGAGCGTTCATTGCCGAGCGACTCGACATCCTCGCGCCCGGCGGAGAGTTTGTCGTCGTCGCGAATCGGCTCGATGGCGACGTGCGTAGCGTCGGCTTCGAGCAGCGCTGGCACGGACTGCGCGTCGTCGGTGGACAGCTCGGCGTCGTGTTCTCGCACGATCGGTTGTTCGCGCTGACCTCGCAGGCACTGCCGAACGTCAGCCCGGTGTTGATGAAGACGCGGCCGCGGGGCGAGCAGGTCGTGCTCGGCGATCGCGTCGTCGATCGCGTTCGCGATGGCGAGTGGGAGATCTATCGCGACGATCACGGCGAGGTCGCGCGGCAGTCCAACCGGCGCGAGGCGAGTGGCACGCTCGCGTACAACGCCGGCGTGCGCTACGCGTCGGGGCCGCGCAGCAACGTGCCCGCACACACCGCGAACCTCACCGCGAACGGCACGCCGACCACGACGTCGGCGACCGGAGCGTTCACGTTCACGGGCGTGAATCCGGCGAGCGTGACCCCGACGTGTACCGGCACCGAGGTCGCGGTGATCAACCAGGCCGGCGCCGCCGCGACGACGACGCTGTCGGTGCCGAACGGTGGCGCCGCGATCTGGAATGTCGCGAACATCGAGCTCGACGACGCGCAGGTCTCGACGTACGTCTACGGCACGATCGCGACCGAGCGGGCGAAGCAGCTCGATCCGGCGACCGCCGCGTGGCTCGATCCCTTCGCGTTCTACGTCAACGAAGTCGATCCGTGTAACGCGTACTCGGATCCCAACGGCGTACACCTCGGGATGGCCGTCGAAGGTTGCGAGAACACCGGGCGGGTCGCCGACATCGTCTATCACGAGTTCGGGCACTCGACGCACTCTCACGAGATCATCCCCGGCGTCGGGTTCTTCGATTCCGCGCTCGCCGAGGGTCTCGCGGACTTCAATGCGGCGAATATCACCGAGGACTCCGGCATCGGCCGCGGCCTCGATTTCACTGACGCGGCCGCGCGCGAGATCGATCCGGTCGGCGTCGAGCGCGTGTATCCGGCCGACATCAACGGCGACGCGCATCTCACCGGCGAGATCGTGAGCGGCGCGCTGTGGGATCTGCGCAAGGCGCTGATCGCCGAGCTCGGTCACGATCCGGGGGTCGCGGCGACCGAGCAGGTGTTCGTCGGCGTGATGCGGCGCGCGGCGGACCTCCCGACGAGCTACCTGGCCGCGCTGATCGCCGACGACAACAACGGCGACCTCGGCGATGGCACGCCGAATTTCTGTGCGATCCAGCGCGCGTTCGGCGTGCACGGCCTCGCACCGGACTACGCCGACACCGTGATCGGGTCCCCGAGCCTGACCGACTTCACGATCCGCGTCCCGGTGACCGTGCCGGCGCCGGGCGCGTGCCCCACACGCAACGTCGTCGGCATGCACGTGCTGTGGAAGGTCGGCGACGGCGTCGCGAATGATCTCGATCTCGCGCCCGGCAGCGACGCGTGGACCGGGGGGATACCGGCCCAGCCCGACGGCACGGTCGTGAGCTACTCGGTCGACGTCACGCTCGATGACGGCACCGCGATCGCGTATCCCGACAACCCCGCCGATCCGATGTATCAGGTGTTCATCGGCACCGCGACGCCGATCTGGTGCGAGCCGTTCGACCGCGATCCGAAGTGGCTGCGCAGCGGCACCGCGCCCGCCGAATGGCAGTGGGCGCGACCGAACTCGACCGGGCCCGAATCCGGCGACCCGGCCACCACGTACGACGGCACGTTCATCTACGGCACGAACCTCATGGGACCCGGCAGCTACGGGCTCGGCGAGGTCACCGCGACGACGACGCCGACGATCACGACGAGCTCGTATCAGCTGATCCACCTGCAGTACTGGCGGTGGCTCACCGTCGAGGACTATCAGGACGACCAGGCGGAGATCACGGCGAGCTCGGACACGATCTGGAAGAACGCGACGAACCCGGAGGGCACGCTCGCGCATGTCGATCGCGAGTGGCGGTTTCACGACATCGATCTGACGCCGCACCTGTACTACGACACGGTCGCGGTGACGTGGCAGCTCACCACGAACGGCGCCAACGAGCGCGGCGGCTGGAACCTCGACGACGTGTGCATCGTCGGCATGCAGAAGCTCGCGGTGTGCGGCGATCACTTCGTCGACGTCGGCGAGCAGTGCGACGACGGCAACACGCTCGGCGGCGACGGCTGCTCCGACACGTGCCAGGACGAGGTCTCGGCGGGCGGCGGCGGTGGCTGCTGCTCGGCCGGCGGCGGCGGTGCCGGTTCGGCGACGCTCGGCATCGTGGTCGCCCTGTGCGTCAGGCGCCGCCGCGTGATGTCCGCGAAGCCGATCGACAAGAAGAAGTCAGTGAAGCGCTTGTAGCTTCTGCTCGAGCACGTGCCCGTCCGGGTCGTTCTCCTCGAGGATGCCGTAGTACACGTGGGGCCCGCGCGGATCGTTCTCGACGGTGAGCTTGAGATCGAACGGGTGCGGACCATCGACCTTGTCGATCGAGTACTTCGAGATCACGTGCTCGCTGTTCTCGGGAAGATCGAACTGGATCTGGTCGCCGTCGGCCTTGAACTGGAACAGCTCGAACACGCCCTTGTAGAGCGTGCGGTCCTGAAACACGCCACCGCCCATCTGCGGCACGAACCGAAACACGTGCAGCTTGTCGGTCTTCGAGGTCGGCCACTTGTCGATCCAGTTGCGATCGATCAGCAGCTTCTTGGCTTGGTCTTTCGTCACCGCGTGATGGCTCTGGTGCGAGCACGCGGCTAACGAGCACAACAACGCAGCAGCGACGAGCTTCATTCTCGAAGCGTAGCGCAGTTTACGCGGCGAGGATCCGCAGCGCTCCGGCGGCGCCGCGCGCGATCTGCTTCTTGCGCGCCGCGGCCGTGCCGCCGACCGCACACACGAGCAGCTCGGCGCCGTCGATCCGGACCTTCGTCATCTGCACGTTCCACTGCTTGTGATCGCCGAGCAGCGTGCCGTCGAACGCCGAGATCCGCGGACCGACGAGCACCATCCGCGCGGCGACCTCGTCGCACGCGTACGCATCGCCGGCGCCGGCGAGGGGCAATCCATCGCTGTCGGCGACGACCATCGCCTCCATGTCGCCTTCCTTACAACACTGATCGAGCTGGTAGTTGAGCGCGAGCGTGGTGGTGGTTGCCCGGCGAACCCGTCGTTCCTTGCGCATAGTCGAATGGTCGAGCACCCCACGCCCGAGGGCAAAATAACGGCGATACTCCGGCCCTGCCATGCACCGCCTGCTCGTCGTCACCTGCGCCCTCGCGTGCGGGTGCGTTCCCCCGAGGCCCACGATCATGACCTGGCCCGCTATCGACGCCCAACTGCTCGCTGATTCCGCCGCGACGTTCAGCTTCCGGCTCGGCTTGCCGACGCCGCTCGCGGTCACGGCCGACGGCGCCGTGCTGTTTCGCCGCACCGCGCCGCGCGACTTCGCCTCGGATCTGTTCGAGCTCGACGCGAAGACCGGCGAGGTCAAGACCCTGGTCACCGCCGCGGACCTGCTCGGTGCGGGCGACGAGCATCTCTCGGATGCCGAGAAGGCGCGCCGCGAACGCTCGCGCACGGCGACGCGCGGCGTGGTCGACATCGACGTCAACGCCGACGGCAAGCTCGTGTTGATCCCGCTCGGTGGCACGTTCACCGTGCTCGATCGGGCGACCGGCACGCGCAAGACGATCGATCCGCAAGGCGCCTCGAACGATCCGCACCTCGCGCCCGACGGCAGTCAGATCGCGTTCGTGCGCGACGGCGATCTCTGGGTGATCGGCATGACCGGCGCGGCGAAGCGACTGACCAAACATCCCGAGGGCTTCGAATACGCGACCGCGGAGTTCGTGGCCCAAGAGGAGCTCGATCGTCGTCGAGGATTTTGGTGGTCGCCGGACTCCAAGCAGATCCTGTTTCAGCGCAGCGATCTGCGCGACGTCGAGACGGTGTACGTCGCCGATGCGCGCCATCCCGAAAAGGTGCCGGTGCAGTTCAAGTATCCGCGCGCCGGGACGCCGAACGCGATCGTCGATCTCGGCCTGGTCACGGTCGCCGGCGGCGAGCCGCAGTGGATCGCGTGGGACCTCGCGAAGTATCCCTACCTCGCGCGCGTGAGCTGGCCGGCGATCGCGAAGGCGCCGCTGACGATCGTGGTGCTGTCGCGCGAGCAGACCGACCTCGCGGTGATCGCACCGCTCGCGAAGCAGACGCTCGTCGAGGAACACGACGATGCGTGGATCAACGTCGGCGGCGCGGGCAATCGCTCGACCGGCGCCGTGCTCGGCGCACCGATGTGGCTGCCCGATGCCTCGGCGTTCCTGTGGACGACCGAATCACGCGGCGCGTGGACGCTCGAGCGCCGCACCGCCGCCGGCAAGCTCGACAAGGTGCTGACCACGGTCGATTTCGGGCTCTCGGAGCTGCTCGGGATCCAGGACAACGCGGCGATCGTGGAGGCGTCGACGAATCCGACGCGCAGCGACGTCTGGATCGTCCCGCTCGACGGTGGCGCACCGTCGCGGTTGACCGATGGCGATGGCGTCGCCACCGGCACGGTCGATCACGGCGTCATCGTGATCACCACGCTGCGGAGCTCGGGCGGCCGTCAGGTCACGGCGAACGGCCACGAGCTACCGTCGGTGGCCGAGCAGCCGAAGCTCGTCCCGACGACGAAGCTCGAGGTCGTCCAGGTCGCGGGCCGCGAGCACTGGGTCTCGATCACGCGGCCGCGCGCCTTCGATCCGAAGCAAACGTATCCGGTGCTCGTCAACGTCTACGGCGGTCCGCACAAGCAGATGGTGCTCGACGCGCGCGACACGTACGTGATGGATCAATGGTACGCGGACGCCGGGTTCATCGTGATCCGCAGCGACAACCGCGGCACGCCGTCGCGAGGTCGTGCGTGGGAGCGCGCGGTCTCGGGTGACTTGCTGACGGCCCCGCTCGACGATCAGATCGGCGCGCTACAGGCGGTCGGTGCGCGGTACCCCGAGCTCGATCTGACGCGCGTCGGGATCTTCGGCTGGTCGTTCGGCGGCTACATGTCCGCGCTCGCGACGCTGCTGCGCCCCGACGTGTTCGCGTGCGGCATCGCCGGCGCTCCGGTCACCGATTGGTCGCTCTACGATACCGCGTACACCGAGCGCTACATGCGGACGCCGGAGCACAACCCGAAGGGCTACGAAGCGACGAGCGCGCTCACGCACGCCGCGAAGTTGCGGCGCCCGTTGCTGATCATCCACGGCATCACCGACGACAACGTGCATCTCGCGAACACGCTCGGGCTGATCGAAAATCTCTACGTCGCCGGCAAGCGTGCAGAGGTCGTGTTGCTCTCGGGCGCGCACATGGTTCCGGATCCGAAGCTCGCACTCGCGCGCGAACAGGTGCAGATCGATTTCTTCCGCGAGCACCTCGGGAAGTGATCCTGCATCGCGACGAGCGCTGCGTCGTCGTCGCGAAACCGAGCGGCGTCGCGACCCATCGCGGCTGGGACGACTCCGACGATGCGCTGCTCCAGCGCGTGCGTGATGCGGTCGGCGTCTGGGTCTACCCGGTGCACCGGTTGGATCGCGGCGCGTCGGGCGCGGTGTTGTTCGCACTCGACAAGGCGGCCGCGCGCGCGTTCAGCGAGGCGTGGGGCGAGGCCGACAAGCGCTACCTCGCGATCACGCGCGGGCATCCGCCGGAGCACGTCGTGATCGATCACGCGATCCCGAAGGCGCCCGGCGAGGACCGGATCGCGGCGGTCACCGAGATCTGGCGGCGCGAGACGTTCGGTCGTTACGCGCTGGTCGAGGCCCGCCCGCACACCGGCCGGCTCCATCAGATCCGCCGGCACTTGAAGCACATCGCGTGTCCGTTGATCGGCGACGTGCGGTACGGCAAGGGCGAGCACAATCGGCTGTGGCGCGAGAAAGCGAACCTGCATCGCCTCGCGCTGCACTCGATCTCGCTGCGGGTCCCGCACCCGGATGGCGGCGTGCTCGCGGTCGAGTGCCCGCTCGCGGACGACTTCGCCGCCGCCCTCGAGATCGGGCGCCGGACCTTCGGGAACCCGTAGGGCAGCTACGCCACGAGTTGATCGTCGAGATCGCGAACACTTGCATCGAGCACGGCGTAGATCACGGCAGCAATGACCGTGGCGACCGTGTCCTCTTCGGCGGGACCTAGCACGACGGGTAGCTCGGCGATCTGGTCGCGCAGCGAGCGCACCATCGAGCGATCGCAGCGGCCGCTACGCACCGCGGCCATGCCGGAGCTCAGCGCACGGTGGTCCAACCGCAGGTCGCCCAGCGGTATCTTGCCGCCGAGGACGCGACACGCGAGCTCGAGCCCGGCCGCGAACGCATCCCCATCGGGGGAGCTCAGCTCGGTCTCGAGGAGTCGGATCACCGCGGGTTGGCGGATCGCCAGCCAACTGACGTCGCGATCTGCGTCTGCTAGGTCCATCCCCCGACCCTATGTAGGCCCGCTCCCGCGCGCCACTTTTCGTCGTATGGTCCGAGCATGACCAGGGTCGCGTATCTCGTCGATGGACTGCGGTCTCCGTTCGCGCGTTACGGCGGCGGACTCGCGAACGTTCGCGCCGATGACCTGGCCGCGGCGGTGATCAAGGCGCTCGTCGCGAAGACGAAGATCCCAGCCGATCGAATCGACGACGTGATCCTCGGCTGTGCGAACCAAGCCGGCGAAGACAATCGCAACGTCGCGAGGATGGCCGGCCTGCTCGCCGGACTCCCGGTGTCGGTCCCCGGTGCGACGGTGAATCGGTTGTGCGGCTCGGGCATGAACGCCGTGATCGACGGCGCGCGCTCGATCATGACCGGCGAAGCCGACCTCGTGATCGCCGGTGGCGTCGAGCAGATGACCCGCGCACCGCTCGTGATGGGCAAGGCGACCGAAGCGTTTCAGCGCGGCAATCCCGCGATGTACGACACCACGCTCGGCTGGCGGTTCATCAATCCGAAGCTGCAGGAGGCGCACGGCACGCTCGCGATGGGCGAGACCGCGGAGAAGGTCGCCGAACGCTGCAGCGTGTCGCGCGAGGCGCAGGACAAGTTCGCGCTGGTGTCGCAACAGCGCGCCGCGAAGGCGCTCGCCTCGGGCCGGATGGCGCTCGAGACCACGCCGATCGTGACCGGCGTCGACAAGAAGACCGGCGCGACGATCACGTTCTCCGTCGACGAACACCCGCGCGAGACCACGATCGAATCGCTCGCGAGGTTGAAGCCGGCGTTCGCGAAGCATGGCACCGTCACCGCGGGCAACGCGTCGGGACTCAACGACGGCGCCGCCGCACTACTCCTCGCGAGCGAGCAAGCGGTCAAAGAATTCGGCCTGACGCCGATCGCGCGCTACGTCACCGGCGCCGCGGCGGGCGTCGAGCCGAGCTACATGGGCCTCGGCCCGATTCCCGCGAGCAAGAAGGCGCTCGCCCGGGCAGGGCTAACCGCGCAGAAGATCGATCTCGCCGAGCTCAACGAGGCGTTCGCCGCCCAGGCAATTCCGTGCGTCGACCAACTCGGGCTCGATCCCGAAAAGGTCAATGTCAACGGTGGTGCTATCGCGTGGGGCCACCCGCTCGGCGCGTCCGGAGCGCGGCTCGTGCTGACCCTCATGGTCGAGTTGCAGCAACGCCAAGCCCATTTCGGGTTAGCCTCGATGTGCATCGGGGTGGGCCAGGGCATCGCTATGGTCATCGAACGCGTTTGATCGGGGTAGGTATTTGAGCGTCCAGGATCAGGTAGCGAAATCGCTGAAGCTCGTCGGGCGGGTCCTCGGCGACAAGTTCAAGCTGACCGCGTGCATCGGGATTGGCGGCAGTGGAGCCGTGTACAAAGCGGACCAGATCGCGCTCGGTCGGACGGTCGCCGTCAAGATCCTCAACGAGGAGCTCTCGCTCGACGCGCGCATGATCACGCGGTTCCGCGGCGAGGCAATGTCGGCGTCGCGGCTCAACCATCCGAACTGCGTCTCGATCATCGACTACGGTCAAGCGCCCGACGGCCTGCTCTATCTCGCGATGGAGTACGTCAAAGGTCCGACGCTGACCCAGCTGCTCGTCAACGAGAACCCGCTCGACGTCGATCGCGTGCTCGACATCATCGCGCAGACCCTCTACGGGATCGAAGAAGCGCACCTCGCCGGCGTCGTCCACGCCGACCTCAAGGCCGACAACATCATCTTGGATCAACGCCGCGCCGGCGTCGACACCGTGAAGATCGTCGACTTCGGGATCGCGCGCCTCGTCACCGGCGTGCGCGACGTCAACGAGGATCGCTCGATCTCCGGCACGCCGGAGTACATGGCGCCCGAGGTGATCAGCGGCGCGCCGCCGTCGTTCGCGTCGGATATCTACGCGGTCGGCATCATCCTCTACGAGCTGCTCGCCGAGCGCACGCCGTTCTTCGCCGGCTCGACGACGGAGATCCTGACGAATCACCTGAAGGCGCAGCCCCAGGCGCTCTCGCTGCGCCGCGAGAACGTGCCGCGCGAGGTCGACGCGGTGATGGCCAAGGCGCTCGCGAAACATCCGACCGATCGCTACACGACCGCGCTCGAGATGCGCGAGTCGGTGATGCAGATCCGCGCGCGGATGCGCAACATCCCCACGACCGACAAGTGCGTGTCGTGCAGCGCCTCGTGTCAGCCGACGTGGAAGTACTGCCCGGAGTGCGGCACGCCGCGCGTCCGCGTGTCGAAGACGTTCGAGATTCCGTCGTTGGCCGCGAACGCGGAGTCGATCCTGCCGCTGCCGTTCTCGGGGCGCGTCCACGAGCTCGCGATGCTGCTCGCTCACATGCGCAAGCAGCCCGGCCCGGCGAATGGCCTGCTCGTGATCGGCAACGAAGGTGCCGGACGCAGCACGCTGTTGCGTCGCGCCTACGATCAAGTCGCGAACGAGACCCGCGTCGTCTATCAGATCGGTCCAGATCCGAGCGGCCTCGCGGCGCCGTTCTATCCGATCCGCTCGCTGCTCGCCGCGGTGTTGCAACTGCCGGCGGTGTCGAGCGACGTCGACCTGCGCAACGCGGTGCTGGCGCTCGGCCTCAACGAGCGCGACGTCCCCGGCATCGCGCAATTGTTCGGTCACCCGACGACGCTGCTCGAGCTCGAGCCACCGGTGCGGCGGCGCGAGATGGTGTGGTCGGCGCTGCGCGCGCTCGAGCGTGCGGGCGCGGCCGCGACGATCGTCTGCGAAGACGTCGATCGGTTCGATCATCCGAGCCTCGAGATCCTGCGCCGCGCGACCGAAGCCGGCGACCTCGTGCTGCCTCCGATCGTGATGACGGCGACCACCGTGTTCGGCGAGCAATGGCCGGCGGCGGTCGAGCGGCTCGAGCTCGGTGCGCTCGATGCGGCGGATCTCGATGCGATCGTCAAGGGCGTGTCGGCGCAGGGCATGCGCGGCTTGCCATCGGTCCAGCAACTGTTCGAGACCACGCGTGCGTATCCGGGTCACGTCGATCACGTCGTGCGGTACCTGCTCGAGGGTGGCAAGGCCGAAGATACGAAGGTCTCGCTCCCCGACTTGATCGCGGCGCGGTTGTCGATGCTCGCGAAGTCGACGCGCGATCTGCTGCAGGCGGCGGCGGTGCTCGGCATCGAGCCCACGCTCGACGTGCTACGCTCGATGGTCGCGAGCGACACGCTCGATCCCGCGCTCGCCGACGCGGAGAGCCACGGCCTCCTCGGGCGCGACCCGGCGGGTCAGCTCACGTTCACGAGCCGGCTCGTGCGCGAGATCGTCTACGACGCGACCCCCGCCGACGTGCGCCGTTCGTTGCACTCGCAGGCCGCGAGCGCGAGCTCGAGGATCTCGAACGACAACGGCCTGCTCGGTCATCATCACGATCTCGCCGGCCATCCTCGCGAGGCGATCGACCTGTTGCGGCGCGCCGGTGATCACGCCGCCGCGCAACTCGATGACGCCGGCGCCGGTCAGTTCTACTACCGCGCGCTCGTCGCCGTGCGCGGCGCGGTGCAGTCGGGCGAGATCGAAGACGGCGCCGAGAAACAGTTCGTCTCGCTCTCGGTCAAGCTCGCCGATGTGTTGCGGATCCGCGGCGACACCGCCCTCGCACGCGGCATCCTCGCCGAGGCGCGCGGCTGGTCGAGCGCCCCGCAACTCATCGCGATGATCGATCGCGCGGCCGCGGCGCTCGCTCTCTCCGAGGGTGATCTCGAGGGCTCGATCGCGGCACTGCGCCGCGGCGTCGGGCGCGCGATCGCCTCGGGCGACATGAACATGGTGTGCGAGCTGTACCTGGATCTCTCGAACGCGCTGATGCGCGCGGGCGACTCCGAAGCTGCGAATCGCGAGCTCGTCGAATGCATCGACCTCGCGACGCTCGGCGAAGGCTTCACCACGCTCGATGGTCCCGAGCCGTTCTGGCGGTTGCTGCGAGCGCAGGCCGGCATCGTCGATACCAACGGCGATTCGTATCGCGCGCTGCGGTTGGCCGAAGCGGCGCTGTTCCACGCGCAACGGGTTCGCTCGCGCCTCGGTGCCGCGCGCGTCCAGCAGCTACTGGCGATGCTCTGCGAGAAAGTTGGACTCGGCAACAAAGCCGAGCGGTATCGAGCGGCTGCGATCGCCGAGATCCGGAGCCTGGGCGACCGCCGCGCGACCGCCGAGCTGTTGCTCACCGACATGCCGAATCCCGGCGCCGTCGTGATGCCGAACCGGATCCAAGACGCGATGACGCTGACCAAAGAGATTGGTTGGACCGAAGGTCACGAGCGAGCGAAGCGGAAGTCGAATCCGCCGACCAACCTCAAATCTTGACGTGTTTTAGGTTACGCTTCTTTTCGTGGGAAGTGTCCTCCTCGTCGAGTCGGATCCTGAGACGCGCGAGCACCTCGGGGCCTTCTTGCGCGATGCAGGTCACGAGGTGCTGGTCGCGGTGACGAGTCGCGATGCCTTCCTGCGGACCAGTGAAGGTGGCATCGACGTGATCGTGGTCGACGCGTATGACCCGCGCGGGGGTACGATCGAGCTCGCGCGAAACCTCAACACCTTGCCCGATGCGCCGCCGATCATCCTGGTGTCGAGCTCTCCGGAAGCACCCGAGATTTCAGCGCGAATCGGCGCCGCGGCGTTCCTGACCAAGCCCTGCGATCCGGCGGATCTGCTCGCGGCCGTGGCACGATCGACCGGCCAAGCGCGCCCCGTTCGCATCTTCGATGACTTCACGGACGACGAGCCGACCGGACCTGCGCGAAACTTCGGCTGAGTGGCCGAAGAACCTCAGCGCACCCTTCGCATCGAGCTGTCCCCTCGCACGCTGGTCCTGATCCTGGTCGCGATCGGCGCGGTGTGGATCGCGGTCCAGATCTGGACCGTGTTCGTGGTGTTGTTGGTCGCGCTGGTGTTGGTCGGAACGTTCGACCCGTTGGTCGGGTGGTTCGAGCGTCGCGGCCTCGGGCGTGGTCGAGCACTCGCGGTGATCTTCCTCGTGGTGACGCTCGCGATCGCCACCGTGATGCTGATCACGGTGCCGCCGCTGGTCGCGCAGCTCCAGAACATCATCGAGAACGCGCCGCAGGAACGGCAGAAGGTGATCCACTTCCTCGGCCAGTACCAGTGGGCGAACGGGTTCGTGCGATCGATCCGCGCGGTGCCGCTCGACACGCTCGTCGTTCGCGCCGGCGACACGCTGCTCGGCTACTCGGCTGGGATCCTGACCGCGATCGGCTACGCGGTCACGACGATCTTCCTCGCGCTGTATCTGCTCGCCGAACCACGGCGTGCACAGGCCGCGCTGTATGCGCTGGTCCCGCGTCATCACCACGTCAAGCTCGCGCAGATCATGCTCGGGTTGAAGCAGATCGTCGGTGGCTACATGCGCGGTCAGTTGATCACGTCGGTGGCGATCACGATCTTCACGTTCGGGCTGCTCACCGCGTTCAAGGTCCAGGACGCGCTCGCGCTCGCGATGTTCGCCGGGCTCACCGACGTGATTCCGTTCATCGGCGGCTACGTCGCGAGTGCGCCGGCGGTGTTCGCGGTGTCGAGCCGGGGCGCGGCGCCGATGCTGATCGTCGCGGCCGCGATGATGGCCTACCAGGAGTTCGAGTCGCGGATCCTGGTGCCGCGGGTCTACGGCCGCACGCTACGGCTGTCGCCTGCGCTCGTGCTCGTCGCGTTGCTGGTCGGCGGCACGTTGCTCGGCATGCTCGGCGCCCTGCTCGCGCTGCCGGTCGCCGCCGGCGTCCAGATGATCGTCCGCGAGCTGCGCGTCGAGCTTCCGGGCGAGGGGCCCGAGGTCGAGGAGATGCGCGCCCGGGACGCCCGCGTCGGCGATATCTACGAACACCTCGCGGAACACGCGTCGAGTGAAGAGGCGGTCGGCATCGCCGGCCAGCTCGCCGAGACCATCGCCGCGAGCGAGCAAGCCGGCACGCGCGTGTCGGCGGAGCTCGCGGTGCTCGAAGGCGAGCTCGACAAGAAAGCCTGATCAGTCGATCCGGACGCGATAGGACAGCCGCGTGTCGGCGACGGTGATGTCCCATTTGCGCCGGCTCTCCGTGACGAGATCGTAGACCTCGACGGTGTGAGCTCCGACGGTCGTGCCGATCCGCTCGGTCGGGCACGTCATGCCCGTCGGCTTACCGTCGACGAACACGTAGTAGCGAGCCTTGTCCTTGCACTTGATCACCTTGATGCCGGCGGGACCGTTGTTCGGCGTGATCGCCTTGAGCGGCACCGCGAACGTGCCGTGGCCATCGACCTCGGCGACGTAGAGATCGAACCCCGGTGCGGCCATCGCCATCGTATGGCGATCCGCGGAACCCGCGAGCTTGACCGGCGTGACTCCTTGATCGGCACCGTCGATGAACACGCGCGCACCCGGCGGTGTCGACGAGATCTGCAGCGCGTCGGAGCTCGCGACCGGCGTGACCGTTGGCTTGGAGCCACTGCCGGCGTTCGAACCCCCCGCGCCATTCGAACCGGCGGCGACGACGTTCGAGCCACGACCGACATTCGAACCCACCGCGACCACGGCCGAACCACCGTTCGAACCCGCCGCGACGACCTTCGCACCACGGCCGACATTCGAGCCGGCCGCGACGATGTTCGAGCCCTTGGCCGTCCCGGCGTCGTGCCTGATCTCGGGCACGAGCGCCTTGCTCGACCCCGAACCACTGCCGGTCGCGACGCTGCCGCCCGCTTCTTCATTCGCCCGCATCACCTGCCACACCGCGATTCCGGACGCCGCACCGAGGACGACCAGCGCGCCGAGCGCGAGCGGCCACCGCTTCTTCTTGGTGTGCTGACTCGGCAGCGAGAACGAGGGCTGCACGCGCGGCGGCGGCGGCGGCGCCAGGCTCTGCACCGTCCCGGGCACCGGTGCGCCGGGCATCGCGAGTCCCGACATCGGCGTCACGAGACTCGGTGGGGTCGGACTCAGCAAGCGGGCTTGCGGACGCGGAGCGGCTTCCGCACCGACCCGACCGACCCCGAACATGGTCGCGCTCGGGCTCGGGTTCTGGCTCGGATTGTGGGCCGGCTTGCGCTGCGCGAGCGACGGAATGTCGACCTGATCGCCGGTGAGCACTTCGATCGCGCCGTGCCCGTGCGCCTCGAGCGCGAGCTCGACGAGCGGATCCTCCTCGAGCGACGCGCGCTTGAGGTCCTGCACGAGATCCGCCGACATCTCACCGGTCGGCAAGTCGCGCTGAAACGGCGGCGACGTGATCGACTGCTGGCGATCCGAAACCGCCGGCAGGTTGTCGATCGAGTCACCGGCCTCGCGAATGATCTCGATCGACGGCGAGGTGTTGGTCGGCTCGCGCTCGGCGAAGCTGCTCTTCTGCGCCGCGAACGGCTGCAAGCCACCGCGCTGATGGACCTCCGGCAGCACGTCGTGCGGCGCGGTCGGCGGATCGTCGTCGGCAGTGACGCGCTTCGGCTGGAGCGGCGGCTTCGGCCGCGCCTCGGTCGGCTCCGGCATCGAGAGATCCGAGAAGTCCGATTCCGCGCGCTCGTACACGCCGGGGCGCGTCGCTTCGTCATTCGCTTCGGACCCGTAGTTGCTCGCGAGCCGCTCGAGCGAGACCTCGTCTCCCGCCAGCGTCTCGACGTCGCTCTCGCTGCTCGGGCGGCGCTCGACCGGAATGTTCAGATCGGTACCGGCGCGCGTCCCACCACTCTCCGACGGTGGTCGCCCCGGCGCGCCGAGCCCGGGAATCGGCCCGACGAGGATGCGTTTCGGCCGGCCGAAATCGTCGACCTCGACCGGCCCGACCGAGCCTTGCCCCGGCTGGGTCTGGCGCAGGTTCGGAAGTGCAGCAGCGCCTGGTCCGGGCGGCGTACGCGGAGGCACGATGCTCGGCAAGCCCACGGGCTTCAACGCCGGCGGCACGATCGACGGAATCGGACTCTTCGGTTTGAACGACGGGATCTGGGGTTTCTTGCCGGCGCTCGGAGTGCTCGGCATCGGGATCGGCGGCGGCATCGGCTGGGTCACGCCATGCGGCACCGGCGGCACGACGCCCGGCACCGTGCTCGTCAGCGGCGGCTTGAGATCGCGAACCGTCGACGCTGGATCCTCGTTCGAGAACGCGGCCGGACCGACGAGCGCCGCCGGTCGAGGGACCTCGACATCGGGCCGCACGAACTCCGTCGTCGCGACGGCCTCGGGTGCATCGGCGAGATCGAGATCGTGATCGCTGAACCTCGGCGGCTTGCGCAGATCCATCTCCGCGAGCACGGCCGACGGTCCCAGCGACGACGGCGCCGGTCGCGGCGGCAACGCGACGACCCCGGAGAGATTGCCCTCGTTCATCGCCGCGTGACGATCGAGCGTGGCCTTGACCTGCGCGCCGATGTCCTTGCGCGTGCCCGGCACCGGCGCGACCCGCAGCGCCGCGTCGAGCGCGTCGGCGAACGCACGAGCATCGGGAAATCGCTCGAACTGCGAGCGCGCGAGACAGCGCGAGAGCACGCGCACGATCGGTCGCGGCAGCGGCGGATCGGCCGGCGGTCCGGCGAGGATCTTGTTCGCGATCTCGTGCGGCGTGTCGCCGAAGAACGCGCGTTGTCCCGTGACGAGCTCGTACGCGATCACGCCGAGCACGAACACGTCGGTCGCCGCCGACGTCGCTTCGCCGACGAGCTGCTCCGGTGCGAGATAGCCGATCCGCTGTGCGAGGCGCGGCGTGTCGACGGGCTTCGCGGTGATCGTCGCGGCGAGGATCCCGAAATCGGTGACCTTGACGTCGCCTTCCGCGGTCACGATCACGTTCGTCGGTGACAACCCGAGGTGCGAGAGCCCGCGGCCATGCGCGTAGCCGACCGCGCGCGCGGCTTGCGAGATCAGCGCGAGCGAGCCACCCGCGGCGAGGCCGCTGCCGCCGAGCCGCGATTCTGCGACGAGCCGCATGACGTCGAGGCCGGCGACCATCTCGACCGCGGTGAACGTCTGACCCTGCGCGACGCCGAACTCCGACATCCTCGCGATCCGTGGATGCTCGAGACTGCCGTACGATCGCGCCGCCGCCGACAGCGCTTGCGCCGACGACGAAGCGGCCGCGAGCTCCGGCAAGAACCGCTTGATCGCGAACTGTCGTTCGAAGCCCGCGACGCCGAACACCTTCGCGCGCGCGACCGATCCGTTCGGTCCGCCGCCGATCGGCTCCAACAGTTGATAACGCCCGACGCGCTCGGTGGACGAGTCCTGCACCGCAGGCGAAGTTTAGCCGAGCGAACGCGATGACGCGACGCGTTGGCTCCAGATCATTCGTTGGTACCGGCAACTTGCTCTCGACGTCGAACACTGGCACCAACGATCTAATGGCGCGGAGCAAGGACCCCCCACCCAAGTCCGACGACAAGCCGAACGACAAGCCGAACGACAAGCCGAAGGACAAGACCGATGACGAAACCGCGCCGGTCATGATCAAGAAGGCCGGCGGTGACGAGACGGCGCCCGTCGATCCGGCGGCCGTCGCGAAGCTGGTGCGGGCGTCGAGCTCGCTGGGCGATTCCTTCGACGAGCCGACCGTGGTGCCGCCGCATCCCAGCACGCTCGGCGATGCCGACGCCACGCCCCCACCGATGAAGCCGGTCGGTCGCACCGAAACGGTCGAGATGCCGGTGGTCGATCACGGTCGCCCGCCCGAGATGCCGACCACCTCGGCGCCACCGCCGCTCGCGCTCGGCGACGTCGAGGATCCGACCCACATGCCGGGGCCGCGCGACATCCCGGGTGGCGAGCCCGACGATCGCGCTCCCGCGCCCGGACGCGTGCCGCCGGGGGACTCGCGGTCGCTGCGCCGCCCGAGCGACTTCGCGCTGATCTACCGCGTCGGGACCTATGTGATCAGCCGGTTCGGCCGGGTCGGAACCCGCGGCCAGTGGCGGGTAGTCGAGTATCCGACCTCGTCGTCGGCGAGCCATTCGTACGCCAAAGAATGCTCGCGATTCGTCTCGGAGGGGTTCTCGGACTATCGTGACTGAGTGGCCGACCCGAAGTCGAAGGATCTGGCAAGACGACGATCGTGGCTCCTGCGCTGGGCGCTCGAGGCGCCGAACCGCTGGCTCGGCCGGCGCAGCGGGCTCGGCCAAGACGTCACCGGCGGCGCCGACGGGCTCTCGTACCTGCGCCACCTCGTGCGCGGCAATCGGCTGCGGCGCCGCGACGCGTTCACCGAGCTCGCGCCAGCCTCGCCTCCGGTCCTGTTGATCCACGGGTTCCTCGGGACGCGCGGCTCGATGTACATGCTCGAGCGCCGGCTGGTCGAGGATGGCTTCGTCGTCGTGTCGTTCAACATCGGCACGCTGAACCTCCGCGATATCCGTCGCAGCGCGTTCATGATCCACCGCAAGATCGAGCGGATCATGGCGCAGACTCCGTCGCAGAAGATCGACATCATCGGTCACTCGATGGGCGGCCTGATCGGCCTCTATTACATCAAGAAGCTCGGCGGCCACGCTCGGGTGCGCAAGCTGATCATGATGGGGACGCCGGCGCGCGGGACCTGGGCCGCGCTCGCCGGCGTGGTCACGCTCGGCCTGTGGTCGACCTCGTCCTGGCAACTGTTGCCGCGGAGCCGGTTCCTGGACGAGCTTCACCAGGGGCCGATACCCCCCGGCGTCGAGGTCACGAGCATCGGGGCGGCGCGAGACTGGGTGGTCCCGCTCCAAACGACCCGGCTCGCGGGTGCGAACGCTGTAACGGTCCCGTTGGGCCATTCCAGCCTCGTGGTTTCGGAAGAGGTTTATCGGCGGGTCGTCAACACGTTGCGGCCCCCACACGAAGTTTCGAACGACGATATCCCGGCGACTGATTGATCGAGGTCGTTTGCTTGCGCGCCCAACACATTGGGCACTAGAATTTTCGAGTCCTTGCGCAAATGAACGACCGTCCTCGCTTCGCACTGCGCTTCATCTCGGGCAAGTACCAGGGAGGCGAGTTCCCGCTTCG
>JBDTJY010000091.1:0-72222 GCA_039935615.1 Kofleriaceae bacterium | reverse complement strand
GTATGCGAAGTGGGAATCGATGACGCCATGTCGTACGGCCGCGTCGTCGGTGTAGCCCGACATGCAGAGCACCTTCATCTCGGGACGCGCCTCGGCCAGACGTTTCGCCAGCTCCGGGCCACTCATCCCGGGCATGACCACGTCGCTCAACAGCAGGTCGATCGGGGTCGGGTGTCGTTCGCAGAGAAGGAGCGCTTCTCCTGCGTTGCGCGCTTCGAGCACGGTGTAGCCAGAACGCTTGAGAATCCCGCGCGCGACGTCCCGTACCTGGTCCTCGTCCTCGACGAGGAGCACGGTCTCGGTACCTCGTCGAAGCGAGTGATCGCGCGAAGTCTGCGCCACATCCGAGATCGCGTCGACTTCGGGCAGGTAGACCTTGAACGTCGTTCCGATCCCGGGCTCGCTGTAGACCCAGATCGTCCCGCCGCTCTGCTGCGTAATCCCGAAGACAGTCGAAAGTCCCAGGCCGGTGCCCTTCCCCTTCTCCTTGGTGGTGAAGAACGGCTCGAAGATGCGCGCCAGGGTCGCCTTGTCCATGCCGGTGCCGGTATCCGTCACCGACAGCATCACATGCGGCCCCGCAGTCGCCCCGTGGTGGCTCATCACGTCGTGCTCGTCGAGCTTGACGTTCTCGGTCTCCAGCGTGAGCTGGCCGCCGGTGGGCATGGCATCCCGCGCGTTGACCACCAGGTTCATGATCACTTGCTCGATCGATCCGGGATCGACGCGAACGCGCCCGAGGGTCGCGGCCGGCACCGTCGTCAGCGTCACGTCCTCGCCAACGATTCGCTGCAGCATCTTGTCCATCCGCGCGAGGACGTCGTTGAGATCGAGAACCTTCGGCTCGACGACCTGCTGACGACTGAACGTGAGCAGCTGACGCGTGAGATCGGCGGCACGGAGTCCGGCGTGACGGATCTGCTCGATGTCGGCTCGCATGGGATCTCCAGCGTCGAGATCCTCGATGGCGAAGTCGGCATAACTGAGGATCACCGAGAGCAGATTGTTGAAGTCGTGCGCCACCCCACCGGCGAGGCGCCCGACCGCGTCCATCTTCTGCGACTGGCGCAGCTGCTCTTCGAGCCGGGTGTTGGTCTCTTCTGCGAGCTTGCCGCGGACCCGGATCGCGATCGTGTCAGCAATCGCGGCGAGCGCCGTCAACGCGACGTCCGTCAGCGGCTGTCGCGAGAACGTCGCGACCACCCCGACGAGCTCGCCGTCGACGAGGAGCGGGTACCCGGCGAAGGATCGCAGCCGCTCGAGGCGCGCCCATGCGTGATCGAGCACGAGGGGATCGTTCTCGAGATCGTTACTGACGTACGGTTGATGGCTGCGGACCAGGTGCTCGATGTCGAACTTTCTCGCGGAAGGATCGGAGGCCGCTCGATCCACAGCGGTCACGAAGCCCGCGCTCGCCAGGAGGTCGAGCCGCTTGGTGGCCGTGAAGGTCCAGAGCCGCGCGAGCGCCACCCCGAGGTGAGTGACGATCGCCTGGGCGCAGGGCTGGAGGATCTCGGACAGCGTCTCTCCGGTCGTCAGCGCCGCTCCCACATCCGCGCCAAGGGCTGTGACCTCCATCCGCTCGACGAGTCTGCGCTCCGCGAGCCTGCGCTCCGAGATATCGCGAATGAACCCGACGAAGCTCGTCGGCGTCCGGGATCCCATGCGCGCGATGGAGAGCTCGACGGGAAAGGCGAAGCCGTCCCGCCGCAGCGCCATGAGCTCACTCCGCATCCCGACGGCCATATCGGCGGGGTCGAGGTAGTTCTCGACGCCTTGCTCGTTCGCACGCCGCTCGCGCGCCGGGACGACCAGATCGGAGAGCTGCCGACCTAGCACCTCGGCCTTCTCGTAGCCAAACATGCGCGCGGCCGCCGGATTGAACTCGACGATCAAACCGGCTGCATCCATGAGCACGACCGCATCGAGTGCGGAATTCATGACGGCGACCTTGCGCTCCTTGTTCCGCTTTCCCTCCGTCAGGTCGGTGACGACCGTGATATTTCGGTCCGCGTCGAGTGTCGCGACGCCGACGAGCACGGGGACACGGGTCCCGTCCTTCCGGAGATATTCCTTCTCCCACGGCGTGAGTACCTGGTGGTTCTGCAGTGGATCTGCGAAGCCAGGATGTCCTTCGTCGTCGGGTGGCGTGAGCGTGCGCCAGTTCAGCCGACGCGCTTCGAGATCGTCGCGCGGATAGCCGAGCAGGTCGAGGAAGGTGTCGTTCGCTTCGACGAGTGTGCCCGACTTGTCCGCCACGATGACCCCGATGATCCCGCTCTCGGCGAGGCGTCGAAACCGCAACTCGGCCTCCCGCTGTGCCACCTCCGTCGCCTTGCGCGCCGTGATGTCCATCGCCATCGCGAGCGAGCCGGCAAATCGACCGGCCGAGTCCAGGATGGGACTCATCCCGAGCAATACCCACAGCGTGGTGCCGTCTTTTCGCCGGAAGCGGACCTCCAGCTGCTGGGGGTGGTTGGCCCTCATCTGCTCGAGATTCGCGACGAAGTCCCTGATGCCTTCCTCGTAGAGCAGCGCCGTCGGCGTCTGACCGATCAGTTCCAGCACCTCGTAGCCGAGCATCATCGCCATCCGAGCATTCACGAACGTCGTCATGCCCTGGGCATCGATCTCCCAGACGCCCTCACCGGCCGTGTCGACGATCCGCCGATAGCGTGCTTCGCTGTCGATCAGCTCGAGAGTGCGCGAGCCAACCTCGGTCTCGAGGAGCTGACCGTACTTGTCGTGATAGTCCGCATAGGCCTTCAGGCGCAGGAGGTTTCGCACGCGAACGCACAGCTCGGCGCGATCGACCGGCTTGCTGAGGAAATCCTCAGCGCCCGCACGCAGACCGAGCATCTTGGCGTCACGGTCGTCGCGCACCGTCACCATGATGATCGGAATGGTCTTGGTGGCGAGATTGCCTTTGATCGCCGTTGCGACCGCGTAGCCGTCCATGCCGGGCATCATGACGTCGAGCAGGATCAGGTCGGGCGGCTCCAGCGCCACGAGGGCCAGTGCCTCCGGACCGTTCACGGCGGTCTGCAGGACGAGCCCTTCGGATGCGAGCATGAGCTCGAGCAGCCGGCAGTTTTTCGGCTCGTCGTCGACGATGAGCACGCGCGGTGTGTGATCTGCGATGAGGCTCATGCGTAAGCCAGCTTCGCCGCGATGGTCGCGAGGAACTCCTGATAGCGAATCGGCTTCGCGATGTAACCGTCCGCCCCGGCGGCGCGGATGCGCTCCTCGTCTCCCTTCATCGCCAGGGCCGTGAGGGCGATGACCGGAATCGCGCCGGTCGCGTCGTCTCGCTTGAGGATCCCGATCGCCTCGAGCCCGTCCATCCCCGGCAACTGGATGTCCATCAGGATGAGGCTGGGCCGCTCGGTGCGCGCGAGCACCAGCCCAGCCTCCGCCGTGGCAGCGGCGAGCACGGTATGACCCACCGATTGCAAGAGGAAGCTCGCGAGCTCCATGTTGGCGCGGTTGTCTTCCACGACGAGGACGACGGCCACGTCAGGCCACACGCTTCCGGCCTGACATCGCGCGCGCGACCTCGCTGACGAAGCGGTCGTGCGCGAACGCGCTCTTCTCCATGATGGTCACCACGAAGCGCATCAGCCTGGCGCGGTCTTCTGCGGTGAGCTTCATCGCGGTGACCACGATGATCGGGATGTGCGCCGTCTCGGGGCGCGTGTTGAGCGCCTCGACGACGTCGAACCCGTTGACGTCGGGCATCATCAGATCGAGGACGATCAGATCGGGCAGCTCGCTGCGCGCCAGCTCGATCGCGGCGCGGCCCCCATGGGCGCGTAGCACCGTACTCGCGAGCCCGAGGATCCGGGCGGCGATGAGCTCCACCGCCTTCGGATCGTCGTCCACCACGAGCACCTTGAGCGTTTGTCCCGTGGCGAGCGGCAGCAGACCGAGCTCGATGAGGGACGAGTGAAGCTCCTGTCGGGAGATCGGCTTCTGCAAGACGGCTGCGGCGCCGAGTGCGAATCCCTTGTTCCGCTCGTCGCCGAGCGAAATGATCACGACCGGAATGCCGGCGAGCCCGGGCACCTGCCGCAGTTGAGCGATGAGATCCCAGCCGTCCATGTTGGGGAGCATGATGTCAACGGTGATCAAGGAGAGCGGCTGCTGGGTCGCGAGGACGAGCGCGATCTCCGCGCTCGCGGCCTGCACCACGTTGAATCCGAGCGCCTCGAGCTGGACGCGGATCAACTCCGTCGCCGTCGGGTCATCTTCCACGACAAGGGCGGTGAGCTTCGCGGAATGGATGTCGAGAAGATTGGTCGGCGCGGCGAGCTGCGGGATGGCATGGGCCTCCGGCGCACGCATGGGTAGCCAGACGCGAAAGCACGAGCCTTCTCCGACACAGCTCTCGACTGCGACCGTGCCTCCGTGAAGCTCGGCGAGGACCTTCACCATGGCGAGGCCCAGACCCGAGCCCTCGAACTTGCGAGACAGACCACTGTCGATCTGACTGAACGGCTCGAACAGGCGCTCCAGGCCGTCGGTCGAGATGCCGATCCCCGTGTCGGTGACGCTGATCTCCACGAACTCCGCGAACTCGGTGCCCGCGAGCGGCAGGCTGCGTCCGTTCCACGGCCCCGGGAGCTGGCCGACCTCGTCGCGCGGGACGCGGCGAGCCCGCAGCGTCACCTTGCCGCCCTCCACGGCGAACTTCACCGCGTTGGAGAGCAAGTTGTAGACGATCTGCTTCACCTTGCGCGCGTCCGCGTCGAGCTCGCCGAGATCTGCGGCGACGTCGATGCTCAGGTGGACGTCGCGCGCGGCGGCCTTCTCGCGGATGATCGAGAGGCTGTTCACAAGCAATGCCGACACCAGCACCGCCTCGAGGTCGAGCGTCATCTTGCCTGCCTCCACCTTCGAGAGGTCGAGGATGTCGTTGATCAAGGAGAGGAGATGCGTGCCGCTGCTGAAGATGTCCCCGATGAACCGTCGCTGCTGATCGGCCAGATCGCCGAGAAGGCCGTCGCGGAGCACCTCCGAGAACCCGATGATCGCGTTCAGCGGCGTGCGGAGCTCGTGCGACATGTTCGCCAGGAACTCCGACTTCATCCGGCTGGCATCCTCGGCGACCTTCTTCTGTTGAAGCGTCTGCTCGAAGCGCTTGAGCTCGGTGACATCGCGCGCGGCGGCGAACACGCCTTGTAGCCTACGATCGCGATCATGGAAGGTGGTCGCGTTGTACGACACGACGGTAAGCGCACCATCGCGCGCGCGAGCGGTGAGCTCGTAGTTGGTCACCTTGCCTTCGCTCAGCACGCGGTGGATGCCCGCCTCCGCGCGCGCCGGATCGGTGAAGTAGTTCTTGAACGGCGCACCGATCAGCTCGTCGCGCGTGCACCCGGTGAGGGCCTCGGTCTGCTTGTTGACGTCGGTGATGATGCCGCGCGGATCGGTCGTGATCAGAGGATCGATGTTCGATTCGATGAGCGATCGCGTGTAGAAGTGCTGGTCGCGTAGCCGTTGATCGAGCTTCGTCCGCTCTTCTTCCGCTTGCTGGCGCGCCGTGTTGTCGGTGCCGATCAGGAGGTAGCCGATGATCGCGTTCTCGGCGTCACGCAGTGCCGTGACCGAGAGCACCGCCGCAAAGCGACTACCGTCCTTGCGGATGTATGTGAGCTCGTAGATGTCCTCGATCCCGCGCGAAGCCTTGAACACCAGCGCCTCGAAGCCCGGAGCGATCGGCGTAGCACACTCGACGCTGAGGGCTTGGGCGCGGACGATGAGCTCCTGCGGATCGGACAGCTCGGCGGGCGTGATCTTGTTCACCACATCGGCCGCGACGTAGCCGAGCATTCGCTCGGCACCGACGTTGAAGATCTGGATGACCCCTTGAGCATCCGTGGCGATACTGGAGAAGTTGGCGCTGTTGAAGATGGCGCGTTGCAACGCACCTGCCTCGAGGAGCGCGGCCTCCGCCCGTTTTCGCGCGGTGTTGTCGGTCCCGATGAGCAGGTAACCGATGATCGCGTTCTCCGCATCACGCAGGGCCGTGACCGACACCACCGCGGGAAAACGACTGCGGTCCTTGCGGATGTAGGTGAGCTCGTAGATGTCCTCGATCCCGCGCGAGGCCTTGAACACCAGCGCCTCGAATCCCGGCGTGATCGGCGTTCCAAGCTCGAGGCTCAGTGCCTTGGCTCGGGTGATCAGCTCCTGCGGATCGGAGATGTCGGCTGGCGTGATGTTGTTCGTCACCTCGTCGGCCGAGTACCCGAGCATCCGCTCGGCGCCGACGTTGAAGATCTGGATAACGCCCCTGGCATCCGTCGCGATGCTGGAGAAGTTCGCGCTGTTGAAGATGGCGCTCTGGAGTGCGCCCGCCGTCAACAGCGCCTCGGCCTGTCGGACTTCGCGCGTCGAATCCGAGGCGTCGCTGCCCGATTGATTGATCGCCATCCGTCGTCCTCCCACCCGCCGCGGACCGCCCAGAGCAGGGGCCGGCGGGCACGGGCTCTGAGGACAGGAGGATGACCTCGAACCCATGTACACTATGGGCACGATCGTCCGAAGAGCAACGCATCACTCAGCACGGCGCGACGTTGTTCGAGCGATCGCCATACGAGATTCGCCGACGAAGGCGCGTTCCGCCGAGACTCTCGGCTGCCGCCTACACAAGCGATGGGAGCGGTCGATTCAGCGGCGAAGCCGCGATGGCCGATCCGCCGTGGCGGACGATTTCGCGCAATTCGAGAAGTGCAAGCAGTTCACGTACCGCGTCGATTGTTACCGGCTGTGCCCGAAGATCGACCGGAGTGCGTCCTGCACCTGCGTTGCATCCTCTCGACGGGCAGTGGGGATCCGTTCGCCGCGCATCTCGCCCGTCGCGGTTCCTGCTACGCCGACGCCGACGCGATCACGCGACGCTGCGAAGCGGGCGGCGTGACCCATGCGATCTGCACCCTATTCCAGGGACAGCCTCGATCACGGCTCGGCGGACAGGTCGCGGTCTCGGCTTCGGTCGATCGTGATCGCGATGGGATTCTCGGCGTCGCCCACGAGCCGCTGGTTCGGCTCGCCGGTGCTCTTCTTCAGCTTCCCGGCGACCGTGACCGATTGTCCGACCTCGATGAGCGTCTCCTCGACGTGTGACTTGTCGACATTCGCGCTGGCGTGCCCGAGATCGATCAGCACCTGCCGCTTGTCGGTCTGCGTCCACTTCGACGAGTTGCCCGCCGAGACGTCGAGCTCGGCCGCGGTCGACTCGATCAACATGCTGCCGTCCTCGCTCTCGATCACGAACGGCATGATCTTCACATCCTCGACGAGCTTGGAGCGCGGGTTGTTGCCGTTGCGCACGGCGGCGCGCAGACGCATGACCACGCAACGTTTCTTCGTCACCGGCGATAGGAACCGTTCGCCGTTTGCGCGCGCCTTGACCACACCTCGGACCTTGACGCACGCGCCATCGGCCATCTCGTCGTCGAGCCACTCGGCCTGCGCGAGGAGCTTGCGGGCGCGGCTGCGACTCGCGGACGGCATCCGCATCACGAACGTCACCACGAGCGATACGCCGAGCGCACCCAGGGCCAGCAACTGGAGTGTATGCACGGGGCCATTCAAGCGCGTTTGGTGCGCGTGTGCCATCGGCAGCGCCGCGAACGCCGATCGTCGCGCGTAACACGTTCCAGGTCGTTAACTAACCGACCGAGACGACTGCAAGGCCACGTGACTCTTGGTTCGTTGGCGTCGTTCGAGCCCCGCTCGCACTATCAGGTAGCTGCGCCGCGCCTAACGATGCGAGCGCGTTTTCCATCGCATTGCATCGGTACATCGGCACCGCTGTTCACTGAAGCGGTCGACGAGGCCTCGGCGCTACAGCGCCGTGCAGCCGTCGCTCGCGAGATACTCGCCGCGGTCGCACTGACAGAACGTGCTCACGAGCGTGGCGTCGTCATCGGTGTAATAGCCGCCGGAGGCGTCGCACTCGGACTCGCTCACCCCTGGGATCGTCGTGCAACCACCGGCGCCCGCCACGAATCCGACGTATTCCGTATCCGACCACCCGGTGTCACCCGGGCAGCTGCAGGTCGTCGCGTGCCAGCTACCACCGGTGTTCGTGCAGCGCGTCGCGGCGGAGGTCTTGCGCAGCGTCAACCAGCGCGACGTGTACGACTTGCGGAGATGGATGGTCGTCGTCGTGGTCGTGATCTCGTAGACGTCGACGACGACCGGCACCTGCGTGCGGTCGTCGTGCGTCGTGTTCCATTGCGTCGCGAAGCCGTAGAACCGCACGTAGGTCTTGCCGCTGGTGCTCTTGTACGTGTCGTAGTGATCGGTCTCGGCGACCGGCAGCGAGCAGTCGCTGTGATAGCAACGCCGCCGCACGTACGTGCCGCCGGAGATGAGCTCGAGGTCAGGCACGTCGCCCTCGGCGAGGGTTGTGGTCGAGGTCGTGTAAAGCCCGAAGAACGTCGGCGCGTCGGCCTTGTCGAGCCCTTGCTGCCGCGCGGTCTCGGCCTCGCGGTCGCTCGTGTCGCTCGTGTCGCTCGTGTCGTCGCTGGTCTCGGCACAGGCGCCGAGGGCGGTGAGGAGAACGAGGATCGTGAAGTGCCGCATGGTCGGGCCTCATAACGCGATGCACCATGGCATGCAATCGCCATCTTCACGCTCGAGCGTGCGGCGAAGCGCTTCGACCCCATTCGCGCTGAACAACCACCACGCCCGCGACGTCGACCACGACGGACGGATGGTGCAAAGGAGCTCGAACGAGCATGAACCATTCCCAAGGTGGCGATCGTCGAGGAGTGGCTGCAATGGCCTGTTCGTCGTGACCAGCTAGCATGCGCCGAGCGCGCCGAGTCGAACACGATCGCGGCGCGGGTGCTAATGTGCCCACGTGACCACACTGCTCGGACAGTTGCTCGGCCTCGCGACGCCTCCGGTCGCGATCGCGTTCTTGCCCGCGCCACCGCCGGGACTGGCTCGGATCTCCCGCTCGTCGGCCGCGAGTTGCGCCTACTGGCGGCGGGCCAGCGACGGCGAGGCGTTCTATACCGAGGCCGCAGACCATGTCGGCTGCGCCGTCGGTGCCCACACCCACGGCGTTCCGACGACGCCCGCGCAGCAAGCCGAGCTCGGCCAGGTGGTCGAGACCATGGTCGGCCTCGAGTACCTGGCGATGAGCGAGGTGCCGCAGATCCCGCACCGCGAGGTCCGCGAGGATTTCGGCGTCGTCGCGTATGCACCGCTCGATGCGGCGACGTTTGCCCCCGACCTCGTGCTGGTGCGCGGTGACGTGCGCCAGCTGATGCTGCTGGCGGAGGCGGCGCAGGCCGCGGGCGTGGGCTCGGGCGCTCCGACGATGGGCCGGCCGACCTGCGCGATCTTGCCGCAGGCGATCCAGAGCGCGCGAGGCTCGGCCAGCTTCGGCTGCGTCGGCAACCGGGTCTACACCGGCGCGAGCGAACACGAGGGCTACTACGCGATCCCCGGCTCCGCGCTCGCCGCGATCGAGGCGAAGCTCGCGGTGGTGGCGCACGCCAACGCAGAGCTCGCGAAGTTCCACGAGGCGCGCAAGGCTCGGCTCGGCTGACATGGTGCGCCGCCGGGTCCTCCTGGTCGCGCCGGCGACCAGCTACAACGCGGTGGCGTTCCTCGACGCCGCAGCGCGGCTCGACGTCGAGGTCGTGCTCGCCACCGATCGCTGCCATCAGCTCGACGAGCTGTTCGCCTTCCCGCCCGCGTCGCTCGTGATCGATCTCGCCGCGCCGCAGGCCGCCGTCGAGGTGATCGTCGCGGAGTCCCGGCGCCATACCGGTAACCCGATCGCGGCGGCGATCTCTGCCGGTGGCGAGTCGGCGGCGCTGGTCGCGACGATGGCCGCGCGCGCGCTCGGCTTGCCGCACAACGCGATCGCCGCCGTCGAGGCCGCCCGAGACAAGCGGCGGATGCGCGAGCTCCTGGCTGCGGCCGGAGTCTCCCAGCCACGGTTTGTGGAGACCGATCTCGAGGAGCCCGCGCACAGCGTCGCCGCTCGGATCCACGCCGAGCTCGGGTTTCCCTGCGTGATCAAACCGCGGCTCTTGTCCGCGAGCCGCGGCGTGATCCGCGTCGATGACGAGCTGTCACTCGCGCGTGGACTCGCGCGCCTGCGTGCCTTGCTCTCTCGGCCCGATCATCTCGAGATGGATCTCCACGGCGATGGCTCGTCGCGCTCGATCCTGATCGAAGAGTTCGTTCCCGGTGCCGAGGTCGCGCTCGAGGGCGTGCTCGATCGCGGAATCCTCCGGACGCTCGCGCTGTTCGACAAGCCCGACCCGCTCGACGGCCCGTTCTTCGAGGAGACAATCTACGTCACACCGTCACGCCATCCGATCGAGCTCCAGCGCGCGATCGAGGAGCTGACCGCAGCGGCGGCGGGCGCGATGGGACTCCACGATGGCCCCGTGCACGCGGAGCTCCGGCTGCGGCCGACGGGTCCCATGGTGCCCGTAATCATCGAGGTTGCCGCACGCAGCATCGGCGGGTTGTGTTCGCGCGTGCTGCGGTTTGGGACCGGGCTGTCACTCGAGGAGGTGCTCGTGCACCACGCGCTCGGTCACGACATCGGCGCGATGCCGCGCGAGCACGCCGCGGCGGGCGCGATGATGATCCCGATCCCGAGCGCGGGTGTGCTCAAGAGCGTCGACGGCGTCGACGTCGCGCGCGCGGTGCCCGGGATCGACGACGTCGTGATCACGCAGGATCTCGATCGCCAGCTCGTGCCGTTACCGGAGGGTGCGAGCTACCTCGGCTTCGTGTTCGCACACGGTGCGACGCCGGCGACCGTCGAGGCCAGCCTCCGCGCGGCGCACGCGGCGCTGCGGTTCACGATCGTTCCGATGCTCCCGGTCCGGTGATGGAGCCGACCTGGCTCCGGGTGGGCTCTGCTCAACAGAACCACGGCTCCGACAATCGCGGCGGCGGCTGGCGGCGGCTGCTCGCCGGCCGCGGGACGAACCCGACGTCTCCGGCCACGCGTTCGGCCCGCGCCAGGATTCGCAGGAACGTCTCGTCGGCGGGCTCGTTCGCCGCGGCGGCGTCCTCGACGAGTCCCGCGATCTCGAGCTGGAGCGCGTCCATCGCGGGATCGGGGTGCGTCCACCGGTAGGTCAACGCCTCTTCATCGAGTGGGCCGAGGTGCGGAGTCAGCTCGGCGTGACCCAGCAGCAACGAGCCGGGCGGAACGAGCAAGCGCAACGCGAGCTGGATCGGATCGACCTCGGCCTCGAGCTGCTCGGCCACGATGAACCGGCACAGCGCGAGATAGTCGGCGCGGGTGGTCCATGGCGTGAACGCGACGAACGTCGGGCGCAGCGAGATGCCGGCGCCACGCACGATCGTCAGGGCCTCGTGCTCGTCGGCCGCGACGTGGCCTTTCGCGAGGATCTCGAGCACCCGGTCGGAGCGCGACTCGAACGCCGAGACCACGAACACACAGCCGAGCCGCGCGAGCTCCGGGAACACCGCGCGCGACGCGAGCACGTGCTCGACCTTGATCGTCGCGTCCCAGGTCACGCCGAGGGCCGCCGCGGCGAGCTTGCGCGCGACCGCGAGCGCGTGGGTCGGCGCGTTCAAGAAGTCGGGATCGCCGAACGTGATGTGGCGCGCGCCGGCCGCGATCTGGGCGAGTGCGTCGGCGACCACGATGTCGACCGGCACCGCGAAGAACCGGCCCGCATAGACGGCCGGCAGCGGGCAGTGACGACACATGTGCTTGCAGCCGCGGGTCGACTCGACGTTGCCGGTGAGCCGTTGCTCGGGGACCTGGTCCGGACCTGCGATCAGGAGACGCGTGTAGCGCGCCGGCGGCGGCAGGCCATCGCGCGCCGGCACGGGGAACGACAGCCGCCGAAGCTTGTGCGGCGGTTCGGGCAGGGCGTGGCCGCCGGCGAGCGACTCGACGAGGGCGACGAGCGCGTCCTCGCACTCCGCACCGAGCACGGAGTCGACACCGTGACGCGCGAGGTACGTCGCGTGGAGCGGCGCGTAGATCCCGAAGCACGCGACGTGGATGGCGGGGCCGAGTTGCTTGATGCGCTCGGCGACGCGCACCCCGAGCCGCAGCGCGGTGTGCATCGGGACCGAGATCGCGACCAGCTTCGCGCGGGCGAGCACCGTTTCGGCGGCCTCGTCGAGAGCCTCGACCGCGAGATCGAGGCAGACCGGCAGGTACCCAGCGCGGCGCAGGAACGCGACCGGCCATGCCACCGCGGTCGGCTGACGTCCGAGCTCGTAGCAGCTGACGAGCACGATGTCGCCGAGCGCGTTCATGGCTCACTTTGCGGCGGGTGCCACGAAGTCTGGCGGGAGCTGTGCGCCGTCGCCGAAGAAGAACTTCTCGGCTTGCTCGAGCAGCATCTCGTGGCCCTTGGCGGACGTCAGATCGACCCGGTACTCGTTGACGATCATCTTCGAGTGTTCGAGCCAGAGCTTCCAGGCATCCATCGAGATGTGGTCGTAGATGCGCTGACCGAGCTCGCTGTTGAACGGCTTGTAGGGCATCCCTGGAGCCTCTCGACCGAGCTTCATGCACTGAACTAGACGCGCCATACCGTACTTATAGCATCCCGCCCGGCCCCGTCTCTCGAAACGTCGCTCGAACATCGAGCATGCTCACGTCGACTCGAATCCTCGCCACGGTTCACTTCGGTGCGCGGAACTGCGCGTGGCATCCTGCACAACGACCCATCACGGTGCCGAGGGCCGTGCTCGTCGCGATCGGGTCGTTCGCGCTCGCGCCTGCGGCGAGCTTCTCGAGCTCGACATGGAACGACTCGTCGAGGGCCTTGAAGACCTCGAGCTGATCGCCGTTCTTGGAGAGCTTGTACGTGCCGCTCTCGACGGCGTGCTCGGTGAGCTCGCGGGCACGGTGCACGGCATGCAAGCGCTCGGGGATCGTCGAGAGCGTGTCGAGCGCGATCGCGCTGACCGTGTCACGCAGCGCCTCGTGCAGGAGGCGCATCTCGTTCTGCACGGCGTTGACGCCTTGCGGGAGATGATCGGGCGATGACGGCGGCGTCGCTGGCGTCGTCGTCGTCGTCGTCGTCGGTGTCGCCGTCGCCGTCGTCGGGCAATCCTGTTTGCAGCCCGCGACGAGCGCAGCAGCGAGTGCGACAACCGCGATGCCAACGGGCACGGACTTCATGCGAGCACGATCATTCATGGTGAACCTCGATACCGGACGACCTTCCGTTGCGTGGTCGCGCGGGTGCGAGCGGGTCGCAACGCGGCGGAGTCGACTCTACCTTTGAAATGCGTATCACTTTGTTGTCGTTGTTGACCGTCGTGGGATGTGGAGGGGACGGCGCGCGCCACCCGCGAATAGTAGGTCACATCTGCCCCTGGGCCGGATCAGCGGCGCCGCATCGAACGAGCCGACGAAGGCGCGCGCGCCGCGCCCGCCTTGGCGTCGCGGCCAACACGCCGTCCGATCAACTCTCCAACATCGAGGACACCTTCGGTCGGCTTCGCCGACCGCGGCTTCACGGGTTCACCGCGGCGGCTCCCATGGAGCTGGTGTTTGGCGCGGGTCCGTTGCAGCGCACTGCCGACCGATCGAACCGCCTGCGCGAAGGCGACATCGTAAGACGCTGCGCGTTTCTCGATCAGCACCGAAGGCCGCCCGGCGAGCACCAGCTTGATCCGGCATGCGCTGTCGATTCCTCCCTTGGGTCCGTTGACGTCTTCGAGGCGAACCGTCGCGCGCTCCACGAAGGTGGCTGTGCCGATGCGGCGCGCGAGCTGGTTGCGAATGCGCTGTTGAAAACCTGCGCCGAGCTTGGACGCGGACCGGATCGCGATCGGAGTCTCGAGAGGTGTGGTGGTCATGATCTCACTCTAGCGCTCGCACTCCTCGAGACAATGGGGTCGAACGATGCGCGGAGACGCTCGGTGTGCGGCACGCGCCGTCCTCGCGCGGCGCATGTGATCGGCCGCGTCGACCTCGACGCACACGAAGCTGATCAGCTTCGAATCATCGCCGGATTCCCGCGTGCGCTACTCCGTCTCGAACACGTACTGGTCGTCGTCGCGGTCCCGGTAGTCGCTGGTGTCGAGACGGTCCGAGAGCGTCGCGCTGTCGAACGAGTTGATCGTGACGTTCGGGTGCTCCGACACGACGTTCACGTAGTAGAAGCTGACGGTGTAGGTGCCGGCCTCGAGATCGGCGAACGCGTACTCTCCCTCTTCGTCGGTGATCGTGGTCTGGGCGCCGCCACCGGGATGGACGAGGACGACCGTGACCCCACGCAACGTGCCGCTGGTCTGATCGGTGACGACGCCGTGGACGCCGTTGTGGGTCTCGGTCGCGGCGTTCGCCTTCGCGAGGAGGTCGCCGATGTCGTCGCCCGCGCTCTCGTCGTCGGGATCCGGGGTGTCGTCGGCGTCTTCGTCGGCGGCGGGTGGATCCGGCGTCAAGACGGCGGCGGCGATCGCGACAGCCGCCGGGTTGGGACAGGACGCTGGAGCTCTGCGTACGATCGGTGACGCGTCGGCGGAGTGGAGCGTCGCACCGCGCGCGACCCAGCCCCCGGCGGCGGCGGCGACGAAAGCGAGGACCATGCGTGCCGACATCTTGTTCTCTGGATCCAAGACAACGCGCGAGGCCGATCAGTTGCGTCGAACGTGCACCGTGTCGGAGGTCGCGCTATAGCAAGACCGTGGCGTGACCGCGCCAGATGGTTACGTGACATCCCTCGACGAACACGTGACTAAGCTCGTCTACGGTTTGGTCGGTTGATGAGACTCCGCAGGCGCCGCTGGACGCTCGTTGACGCTGATCGGTGCACTGTGGTCTTCGAGTGCGTCGACGACGGCGTGTAGTTGTCCAGAGTGGAAGGGCTTCTCGAGTAGCGGTGGCTCGCGCTCTGCCAAGAATTGTGCGGCTCGCACGGTGAACGCTCCACCCGTCATCAACACGACGCGCTTGAGTAACGACGGATCGGTGAGCCGCAGCGACTCGTAGACATCGATGCCGGAGATCTCGGGCATCATCAGATCGCAGAGGATGAGGTCGAAGTCCTTTTCGCGGCGAAGGATCTCGAGCGCCTCGCGGCCACTCTCGGCCACGACGACATCGTGGGTGTCGAGCTCGAACGCGATCGCGGCGGCGACCGGTCGATCGTCGTCGATGATCAGGATGCGTTTGCGGCGCGGGCCGATCTCGGCCGGGCGTGCTGACTCCACCACCGCGCGCCGCGTCGCGTCGGTGGCCGGCAGCGTGATGCGCACGGTCGTGCCTTTGCCGACGACGCTGTCGACCTGAATGGTGCCGCGAAGCGCTTCGACGACATCGTGCGCGAGCGCGAGTCCGAGACCGAGCCCGTGACCGAGCCGCTTCGTCGTGAAGAACGGATCGAAGATTCGCCCCTTCACCTCCGACGGAATCCCTTGCCCGGTGTCTGCGATGTCGACCACGACGAAGTCCTTCGAATCGGAGCGCACGCTGACCCGAATCTCGTTGAGGTGTGCTTCGCCCTCCGGAATGGCCTGAGCGGCGTTGACCAGCAGATTGATGAAGACCTGGCGCAACTCCGATGCCCTCGCCTGGACGCTGGGGACCCTCGAGAAGTCACGAACGAGGCGCGCGCGATGGCGAATCTCGTGGGCGACAAACCCGATCGCTGCATCGAGCAGCTCGGAGATGTCGACCGCGGTGACCGGGCCGTCCTCCACATAGGAGAACGCCTTCAACTCGCGAATGATGCGCTCGATGCGAGCGACGCCCTCACGAACGTCTTGCAGCAACTCGACGCGATGCTGGTGTTCGGGGGAGGCGGGACGCCTGGATTGCTCGAAGCTCACCAGTCGCCCGAGACTGAGCCGCATCGACGTCAGCGCGTTGTTCGCTTGATGTGCGATTCCGCCGGCCAAGAAGCCGAGCGACAACAGCCGATCGATCTCCTCGACGTGCGCGACGTCCCCTCGCGTCAGGTAACGCATGATGTCGATCGCGGTGACCATGCCGACGAGCAGGCGGTCGTCATCGACCACGGGTGCCTGATGGACACGCTCCACCGACATCCGTTCGACCGCTGTCGCGATCGTGCAGGAAGCGAGCAACTCGAACGTCACGAGGCTCATGATGTCCGCGACCGTAGTAGCGGCGCCTCGTGACTTGTTGCGCACGACATCGCTCATCGCGACGAATCCGACGAGCAGCCGCCCTTCGTCGACGACAGGAACGCCAGCGAGATCGCGGTCCAGGAGCAGATGTTCGAGCTCGCCCACGGTCAGTCGCGCCGAGACGGTCACGACGTCGCGCAACGCGACTTCGCTGATGGGAGTGTTGGAGCTCGCCACTCAGTCTCCCTCCCCGAGATCGTCATACGGATCATTGGCAATGTGGGGACGCGCCTGCGTTCGACAATCGAGGCAGAACAGCTCCGGGTGGTCGAGCGACCCGACGTGCCGAGCCCCGCAGCACGCGCAGCGGTTCGCGCTCGCCCTCGGGCGTGTGCGATCCAGTCCTCTTCCCATACGGACGGGCACCCGCATGGTCTCGACGTCATCAACGTTCGTGCCAGCGGCGCGTCGGCCGGTAACAACGAGTTGAACGTTACTCGTTGATGCGCCTCGTCGCACTGTGCGGTGATGCGCAGCTCATCGTCGCAGCGAGCTGTAATCGGAGTTGCACGTAACTCCGAACCGATCGTTCGAATGATCGAGGAACGAACGGTGCGCGAAGGTACGGACAGCCGCGACCGCTCGACGAGTGGTGGATCTGATCTTGCTGCCTCGAGGACAAACAACATTTTCCGAGGAGGGCATCATGAAGTCAGAGATCTGTGCACTGCTCGCACTCGCGGGCGTCGCGAGCGCCGATCCGGACCCGGTGACGCGCATCCAGCCGATCGCACCGAGTCCGGTCCCTGGCCCGCAACCGGTCGCCCCGAGCCCCGACGCGCCGGTATCCGACGTTCCGCCTGCGCCGACGGAGACCGTCAGGGACGTGCAAAGTCTGCGGAGGTCGGACAGGGATCCGGGACCCTACAGCTACGCGTGGCGCGAACCGCGACTCGCGAGCGGCGTCGGGCTCGGCCTCACGCTCGGCGGCGGCATCACCGGATTTACCGATCGCACGATGCGCAACACGGTGTCGTCCAACGTCAGCGGACTGTGGGATCTGCGCGCGTCGATCGGTACGCACACGCCGATCGGAATCGATGTCAGTTACCTGGGAACAGCGTCGAACGTCAACACGCTGACCGGCGCGCCGAACGGGACGCTGATCGGCACCACGGTCGAAGCGGCGATTCGCTACAACATCCTGCCGCACAACGTGCTCGACCCGTACATCTTCGCAGGCATGGGCTGGCAGCGTTACGACGTCCAGGACGTGCGCGTCGCGCAATCGGATTCTGGGATGAAGCCGACCGACAACGTCGCGGAATTTCCGATGGGCGCCGGGCTCTCGTGGCGCGATCGCAGCGGCTTTACCGGCGACCTTCGCGGCACGTTTCGCGCGACGACCGACTCGACCCTCGTCCTAAATGGCACGACGGGCAACTACGCCGCACTGCACTCGTGGGAGGCGAGCGCCGCGCTCGGCTACGAATTCTGACGATATCTCTCTCGCACGAACGCTGTTACCGTTGGCGTTCTGCGCGGGTGTCTCGTGTTCGTGTTCGCAGCGTCGGCGTGCTCGGTCTCGAGCCCCGATGACACCGTCGCGTTCGCGCGCGTGTTCGACGCGTGTGCGCCCCTCGCGATCTCCGCTCCTTCTGCGACCGATTCGCAGCACGCGAGCCTGATCGCCGCGACCGCGCTCTGGGCGGCGGTCGGGATCGACGGACTGCACGAGACGGCTCCCGCGGCGGTGACGATCATGTTCGAGCGTGCCGCGCCGAGCGCGTTCGGTTACTACGACGACACCGACTCGACGATTCACATCGACGACGCGCTGGCTGACCCGGCGAGCTCGATCGTGATCGCGCACGAGCTGGGGCATGCGTTCGGGCTGATGCACGTGCCGGCCGCCACACGGTTATCCGTGATGAATCCCGGCAACCTCGACGTCGCTCCGACCGGCGAGGATCGCCGAACCGTCGCCACCTTGTGGACCGACTGCGCCGCGCGCTGAGGCGTACGCGATAGCCCGAGGATGAGCCAGCCACCGACGTGTTGTTTCGCGGACTTCGCCATCGGCGCAAGAAAGCTGCGACCCTTCTGCGCGGCGTCCCCACTGTACGTCGGGGGACCATGGGCAAGCCCGAACACGTGCCTACGTTCGCGTCGTACTTCCCGGAAGTAGCGCTCGAGGAGTTTCGCCAGAGCCAACGCCGCGACGGCCTGTTCGCGTTGCGCCGGCTCGGCGAGAGCGCCGAGGCCGTGGGTCGTGTCATCCGGATCGTCTCGTCCGCGGACGCCGTTCCCGAGTTGATCGCGTCGGACGAGCGCACGTTCGAGCACTGCACCGAGATCCATCGGGGGCATCGCTGCTCCCCGACGCATGATCATGCGGGGCCCCACGCCGTGATCAACTGTGATCCATCACAGACGTCTGGGAGCTGGCACGAGTTGCTCGTGCTTGACTAGGGCGCCGAGGTTCAGCCTGCGATCGTTAGCCCCATCTGGGCGCGGACGGCGAAGTACGCCTCGCTGACCGAGAACAGGACGAGCTGCTTCACCTTGTCCTTGCTCGTCGGACCATCGATCGCGATCGGCTCGGCCGCGACCGCACGTGCGGCGACCTCGAGATCGCCGCACATCACGAAGCCGGCGCGCTGCGCGACCGCGTCGACGGCGTAGCCCCACCTCGCGAGGTTGATCTCGGGGGTGGCCTGGATGAACTTCTGGACGAGCGCACCGAGTTGCTCGAGCGCCTGCGGTGCCATCCGCTTCCGCATCTCGGGCACGTACTGCTGGATCGGCGCGACCATGTTCGGGGGAACCGGGAAGCTCGGCTGCAGCATCACGATCGCCGACAGCATGACGACCTTGAGCTCGGTGTGCGTCGGCAGCAGCATGCGCAGGTAGTACTCGGGCCGCATGACCGCGAGCCGGCGCGTCAACAGGAACGCGATCTCGCGCTCGGACTTGCCCTGCAGCACGTGTGGCCGCACCACGAACGACGGGCACGGCTCGTGCTTCTCGATCGCGTTCGCGAGTTGGATGTCGACGGTCTTGTCGTCGTCGACGAGGTAGACGTCCGGCACCGGCACGTCGAGCACCTGCGCGAGGTAGAGGAACAGCTTGCTGAACATCAGCGAGTCGCCCTGGAGCTGGTGGCGATCCTCGCGCTTCAGATCGAAGTCCTTGTGCGGGAACGCCTTCAGCACGGCCACGGCCCGCGAGCACTCGCCCAGCACGGCCGAGATGTAGCGGTTCTCGTCGGCGTGAGCGAGCTTGGCCCAGCTCGTCGCGCTCATCACGTGCTTCGCCTTCACGAAGCCGCGCGGCTTGTATTGATCGGCGAACTGGACCTCGTCGGGGTCGGCCTTCCTCAAGAACTTGAGCACGTTGCAGACGCACCAGTACTTGTCGTACTGGCTCGTGTCCTTGTAGATCCGCGCGAGCGCCTTGTACGTGTCGTAGTTGAACGGCTCGCGGCGCAAGATCCGGGCGTGCTGCTCGATCGCCTTGTCGGCGTGATCGACGCCGGCCATCACGTAGAGCTCCGCCAGGATCTCGGCACGGTCCGCGTTGCCATGGCGGAGCTTGTTGTCCGGATCCAGCTGCTGCGCGATCTCGAACGCCGCGGTCGCCTGGTCATACTGCTTGAGGCGCGAGCGATAGATCTCGGCGAGGCCGTCGATCAGCCCGACCTGGAGCTTGAAGAACTGTGCGTCGCCGCCCTTCGGAAGGCGGTTGATCATGTCGCGGTAGGCGCGCTCTTGCGCCTTCCAGTCGCGCTTGGTCGTCAGCACCTTGTCGATCGCTTCGAACGACTTGAGTGCACGCGACAACTGCTGCTCGTCGAGCCGCTCGGGCTGCGAGAAGAAGCTGTCGAGCGCGCAGGCGTAGTAGTCGACGGCCTCGTCGAGCGACCGGAGCTCGTCGCGGCACAGCGTCGCCGCGGCGTGGAAGTAGACCCCGCGGTGAAACGGATCTTGCTCGAGCGCGACAAACCGTTCGATGACCTCGAGGGCCTTCTTCCACTGCTTCGAGTCGATGCAGAGATCGAGCAACTTCTGGAGGAGCTGATGATTGTCGGGCGCGAGCTCGAGCGCCTCGACGTAGGCCACGGCGGCCAGCGCCGGGTTCTGCAGACGCGCGTGATAGTGCGTGCCGATCTCGGTGAGCAGCGTGGTCTTCTCGCCGACCTCGTCGGTGGTCTCGATCATGCCGCGCTTGGCCCGCACGACCGCCTCCCAGTCGCCGAGCTGCGTCTGCAGATCGATCACCGCCTGCAGTGCCTCGCGGTGGCGCGGAGCGAGCTCGAGCGCTTTGGTGAACATCCCGAGCGCCTTCTTGCGATCGCCGAGCGCTTGCCGGATCGCACCGAGCCGACTGTAGACCCCGACGACGAAGGCCTCGTCGCGCGCGTCGCGATGCTCGATCAGGATCGTCTGGTAGAGCCGGTCGGCGTGGGTCCAGTCCTTGGTCTTGAACAGCAACTCGGCGCGGCCGACCAGCGTCGGCAGATGCGTCGGTGCGAGCTCGTGAGCCGCCCGGTAATGGCCGAGCGCCTTCGGGACATCGCCGAGCTCGTCGGCACAGCGCGCGGCTCGGTAGAACAGCTCGGGATCGCGATCGCGCTGACCGAGCTTGCGGCACAGCATCTCGATCACCGGTGACAGCTCGCTCCACTGGCCGGCGCCGAAATAGAGCTCCGCCAGCGGTCGTCCTGCATCGACGTGCTCCGGATCGAGCGCGATCACCGCGGCGTACATCTGCTTGGCGCGCGGCTCGTCGTGGAGCTCGTGCATGCAGATGTTCGCGGCCGTGCACGACAGCCGCACCTTGTCGACCGCGAGTGGAAGCTGGCGCTCGACGCGCATCATCATGTCGACGGCCTCGAGCCAATCGCCGCGATGCTCGTAGTGCGTCGTCAGCGCTTCCATCGTCGGCATGTGGCCGGGATCGAAGGCGAGGCCGCGCAAGAAGCTCGCCTCGGCCGCGGCGGCATCGCGGAGCTCGGTGGCCTGGATCCGGCCCATCCGGCAGTAGAGCTCTGCCGTGGGTGCGTCGTCGAGCTCGACGAGACGACCCAGCACGTCGATCGCGTGGTCCCAGGCGCCGGCGGAGTCGTACAACCGGGCGAGTCCCTCGAGCGCGCGCGGTTCGCGACCGTCCAAGATCAGCGCGTCGTTGTACGCCTCGATCGCGCGTTCCACGTCGTGCAACTGGGTCTCGTAGGCGTGACCCATCGCGACGTACAGCTCGAGCTGCGTCGCGACGTCCGGCCTCGCCGCGACGTGGTTGCGATACGTGTCGACGACCGCGTCGGGTTTGTTGGCTTGCCGGTACAGGCGCGCCAGCAAGTGGTACGCGGCGTGGTTACGAGGGTCGATCGCGAGCAGGTGCTCGTACGCCTCGGCGGCGCGATCGAGGTTACCGAGTCGCTCCTCCCACGCCACCGCGAGGCGCTCGTAGATCGCCACGCGGTCCGCGTCGGACGGCGATGCGGCGAGCTGGGCCTCGAGCACCTCGACGTAGCGGTCGTGCTGCGAGCTGCGCTCGTAGAGTCCCTCGAGCGCGCGCAAGGCGGCGAGACTGGACGGCTCGAGCTCGAGCACTCTCCGGTATGCGGCGATCGCCTCGCCGGCGTCGGCGACGCGCTGTTCCCAGATCGAGCCGATCTCGAGCCACGAGCGAACGCCTTCGTCCTCGTCGGTCGACAGCTCCGCGCGGCGCGCCAGGATCTCGGCGAGCGGCTGCCACGCCTGGATCTCGCGATACAAGCGGACGAGCGCGTCGAGTGCCTCGAGCGAGGCCGGTGCGTGGACGAGCGTCTCCTGGTACGCGCGAATGGCTGCGTCGAGATCTTGGCTCTGGAGCTCGATCGATTCGGCGAGCTGGAGATAGAGCACGCTCTTCTTCTCGGGCGATGGCTCGAGCTCGGCTTGGCGTTGCAACGCCTCGAGGAGCTCTTGCCACTGCGAGGTCGCACCGGCGAGTCGCGCGAGCTCGCGCGCCGTGGGCTCGTGCGTGGCGTCGCGGTTGAACGCGGTCTGGAGCACGAAGAACGCGCTCTCCTGATCGCCGAGCTCGTGCTCGTAGATCTTCGCGATGTCCCGCAGGATCTGGACGTCGGCGCTCGCTTCCGATCGCTCGAGCAGCACGTCGACGAGCTCGGTCCATCGGCCCTGTTGCGTGTAGATCGCTTCGAGCCGCTCCGAAGCGACCTCGTCGCTGGGATCGGCGCGCCACAGCCGTTCGTAGATCGCCGCCGCGCGGGCCAGGTCCGCGAGCTGCTCTGCCCAGATCGCGGCAGCCTGTAGCAGCGTCTCGCGACGCTCCGGTTCGTCGTCGAGCACGAGCGCATGCTTCTCGAGCACGTCGGCCGCATCTTCCCAGCGGCCCTCGCGCACGAACAGGTCTTCGAGCGCGGCGAGCGCGCGGAGGTCAGACGGATCGATCCGGATCACCGCGCGCCAGGCATCGATCGCGTCGGCGAGATGCCCGCGCACGTCGCCCTCGAGCTCGCCGAGCTGCGCGTAGAGATCGATCGTCTCCTGCTCGTCGATCGCGTCTTGCAGTTGGCCGACCTCGATGAGGCGGCGGATCGTCTGCGAGAGCTCGCCCCAGGCCTCCGCCACGCGGTGGCGACGCGCCAGCGAGCGCAGGTCTGCGACCGTTTCGGACAGCGGCGGTGCGATCGTGCCGACCGGCATTCGGCTCGGCGGTGCCGTCGCGTGCGTCGGCGCTCGCCACGTCGGCAGCGCATCGTCCGATAGTTCGTCGTCCAGACCGAGCTCGGCGGATTCCATAACTGCCTCCAAGAAAAAGCGGTGGAGGGCAGAGTAGCGGCGTGCGAGGGCCCGTAAAGAGAGAACGCCGAGCGTCAGTCGGTGCTGAGGCGTGGCGTCCGCAGTCGGATTGATTCTGATTCTCTGTTCACAGTGGGTCTCGTAGGCCGCGGTGTGGGCATCGTCGTGGGCCGCACGAGGTGTTTGTCCGCTCGGTCGTGAGCTACGGCGGCACGCGTCACTGCTCGAACGGGAGAGTAGATGTGATTGCGCACGCACCCACACGTAGCCGCCCGGGATCGCTCGATCTTGAGGTCGCCAACCTGTATCATGAGGGTTTGGACTCCGAGGCGCCCGAGAACGCTCCGCTTGCCGGGTTGCTCGCCACGATCTCGGACCGTCGCATCCGCCGAAAGGTCCAGAAGCTCCTCCAGATCGGCGAGGAAGCGGTGCGCGCGCTTGGAGAGCTCGACACCACACTCCAGGAGGACGAGGAGCAGCTCCAGATCGTCGCCGATGCGGTCCTGAGTCACTTCCGCCGTCTCCTGGAATACGTCGTCATGGTCGCGCCGGCTGCGGCCGCCGGCGCATACGAGGAGGACGCGGAGCTCGAGCTCGACGGTGGTGCCCCGGCTCGGACGCCCAGCCCGACGTCGACGCGCGGCATGGTCCCCCATCGGCAACGGTCGGACGACGACCGGTGGGACGCGCTGTCGGCAGAGATGGCGACCTTGCAGTACGGGCTGGGATCCGAGCTCAAGGAGTTCGAACGCCGGTTCGCGCACGCCCTCGAGAACGATCAGAGGGAGCAGGCGATTCGCGATCTCAACGACGCGACGACCGGCCTCATGGACGGCGTGTTCGCGGTCATGACGACGGTGTACGAATGCTTCCTCGGCTACGCCGAGCCCGAGCGCATGGTGCCGGGGCACCGCGACACCCTCGGCAAGGCCCTCGCGGTCCGGCGCGCGCTCGCCGACCTACGCCGTGGCGTACGTGGACTCAACAAACGGGTCCAGCAGCGTGCAACGCCTCCCGACGTGGCGGAGGCGAACTACCGGCGCGTCGTCGACGCGATCAGCCGCTTCGTCGACAGCGATGTGTTCTCGTACCTGCGCTCCGACACGCGCCGCGATTTCTGGCAGTTCCGCGAAACGCTGGCCAACGGGGACGCGGTGCACAATCGGAACGACTGCGAAGGGTTCGACAAGTACCTCGACTCGCTGTCGTTCGTGTCTCAGCGCGGAGTGCTGATCAAACACGACACCGATCAGAAGGCCAAGATCGCCGGCGATCTCGATCGTGCCGTCAAGTTCGCCGCGCTGCTGCCCGAGATCGTGTGCGACGTGATCGAGCAGGCGTTCGTGAAAGCCGAACGCCTGTTCGGCCTCAACGACGAGATCGACGTGCTCGTGCTCCAATGGTCGGCGCTGACCGCGGAGGATCGCGCGGACCTCGAGCAGGCCGTGGCGCTCGGGCGCCAGTTGCGCGATCTCGTCCAACCTCGCCCGACGTCTGGCGGGGGCGGATTCTAGATCAGAAGCCGAGCGCGGGACTCGGGGTCGCGCCGCCGGCGACGGCAGCGCCGCCGCCGATGCCGTTGAGGTTGTCGATCAGGCCCGTGTAGTTGTCGTAGAACTTGTTGTACTTCTCGATGCCGGCCTGGGTCGCCTGGTTCTCGCGAACGCCGGGCGTGATGTTCGTCAGCGACTGTTGCGGGGCAGGCGGATAGCAAGCCGCTGGGTTCTGCTGGGCACCGGCGCCACCCTGCACGGAGTCGAGGACGTCGATGGACAGTGATTCGAACGTGGAGGTCGTCATGGCCCCAGGCCATTGCAGAGACGGTGCCGAATCGTAGGTGCCGAATTACGCTTTCTACGCGCGCGGTTCCGAGGCCGAGCGGATGGGTGGGTAGACGATCGTCGCCCTCGGGCGTCGCTCATTCCGGGGTGGCCTCGGCGCGAGTCACGCGCTCGTCGTGGTCCTGGTCGAGCGTGTGCACGAGCAACTGCGCGACGACGTGCGACGGCGCGTGTGCCGAGATCCGCTCGAGGGCGGCCATGACCTCCTCCTCGTCGATCGTGCCGTCGTGGTTCGTATCGATCTGATCGAAGCCGCCGAGCTTCTTCCACAGCTCGACCGCGAACGACTCGGCGAGGAGGTGCTTGATGTCGCGGCCGGAGCCGGCGGGTGGAATCGCGGCGGGCCGCTCGAGCGCGAACTGCAGCAGCGGCTCGTTGTGATCCATGCCCGCGAACAAGTTGTGGACGAGCGCGATGCGATACGTGCGCGCGTCGTCGAGCGTCGCCGGATCGACGCACGACTGCAGGAAGCCGCCCGACTCGACCGGCGCGTGAGCGCGCGACGCGGCGATCGCGGCCTTGACGACGGCGCCCGGCATCGCGACGACGACGACCTCGTTGTCGAACGGCACTTCGGCCTCGAGATCGCCGTAGGTGAAGCGCTCGGGATAGTCGCGATTCGCGCGGATCGCACCGCCGTTGAGGACGGCCAACTCGGCGTGCATCGCATCGCGCACGCGGGTGCACAGCAGCGTGCCCATCGTGGTCTGGCGCACGCGGCTCCCGACCGAGGACAACACGTCGCCCGGCGCGACCTCGACGAGCGTGGCGTCGGAGATCTCGCGCACCTTCGCCATGTGGCCCTCGACGCGCGCGCGCATTTCGGCGGCTTCCGGATAGCCATCGACGGCAACGCGGGTGACCGTGACGGTCGGCTCGGCGCCGAACGTGAGCTCCGAAACGATCGCGGCGACGCCATCCGCGCCCGCTTTTACGATCCACGTGCCATCGACGTTCTCGGTGAACGGAACGTGCTCGTGGCCGCCGACGATCAGCGGGAACGCGCGCGTGCGAGCGAGGACGCGATCGTCCGCCATGTCCTGATGCGTGATCGCGATGACCGTCGAGCAACCGCGTGCGCGCAGCTCGGCGGCCGCCGCGAGCGCGTCGGCCTGAGCGGGGCGGAGGTGCGCGCCACCGAACGGTGCACCGCGAAACACGGCGAGATCATCGACGACGATCGCGACGAGCCCGACCGTGTGATCGCCCACGCGAATGATCGCATCGCGCGGCATGTTCGGATCGAAGTCGACATTCGTGGACAGCCAGGTGCCCCGAAACTCGGCGACGCGCGCGTGCAGCTCGGCCGGCGGAATATCATCTTCGTGATTACCGAGGATCGCGTAGTCGATGCCGAGCGCGTTCAAGCAGTCGACCATGCCGCGGCCCGCATCGAGACTCGACAACAGGCTGGGGCCGACGAAGTCGCCCGCGATGATCGAGATCGTGACATCCGGTGCCGGCAACACGTGCGCGCGCAGGAGGCTGGCGAGCCGCGGTAGATGATCGAGCGCGTAGATGTCGTTGATCGAGAGGATGCGGAGTCGCACTGCGACGCGAGCATACGCTAGTGCGCGAGCTGTTCCAGGTGGGTCTCGTTGTAGAGCGCGCCCCTCGGGAGCCCTGCGAATGGCTACTTCGCGGTGGTCGCGAGCAACTCGGCACTGAACGTCGCGACGTCGTCGACGGTCTTGCGACCCCAGTGCGCGCGCGAGTAGTACCGGGTCACGAGGTGCTTCGAGTCGGTGACGTCGAGGCAGTAGTCCATGCCGTGCTCGTCGCACGCCGCCGCATGGACCGTGACCCGCTCGCGGTCGTTGGACCACGGGAACACCGCGCGGATCGCGTTGCCATCGGTGTCGAAGTAAAAGCGTTCGACGTCGAGGTGCCAGCGCGACTGCTTGCCCGAAGCTCCGAGGCCCTCGGGCCAATCCATGACGAGCGCGTTGAACGTGTCGCGCTCGTTCTCCGGCATGTGATCGACCCACATCCGGTTGTACGCGAGGTTGCGCGCGGCGCTGTGGTCGGCACGACGCTGCTGCCACCGCCATCCCCCGACACCCACAACACCGATCAGCACGACGATCAGCACCTTCTTCATCGCTCGCCTCCTGCGCCGAAATTACTACGCCGGACCGGCGAGTGCACCCAGTCTCGACCGGCGGTGCGATCGGCCCCGGCGGGTTCCGGATGAGGCGTAGGCTACGCGCCAGATGACGATCGAGAGCTGGGACGCATGGGTTCGCTCGGGGCGGACGATCCGCGGCGCCGGTCACGATATCTTCGTACGCACCGAGGGGACCGGCCCGACGCTGCTGTTCCTGCACGGGTTTCCGACGAGCAGCTTCGACTACGCGGCGATCATCGCGCAGCTCACCTCGAGCTATCGCTGCGTCGCGTTCGACTTCCTCGGGTTCGGCGCGTCGGCCAAACCGGTGCTCGCGTACGACTACGAGCTGCAACTGCAGGTCGTCGAGGCGGTGGTCGCAGCCGAACGGATCGAACGCGCGACCGTCGTGGCGCACGACTACGCCGTCACCGTCGGCCAGGAGTTGCTCGCGCGCGATCTCGAAGGTCGTGCACCGTTCGCGATCGACGGCATGCTGTTCATGAACGGCGGCCTCGCGAGCGCGTTGCATCGGCCGATCGCGGTGCAGCGGCTGCTCGCGAGCCGGCTCGGTGTCGTGATCGCACCGCTGATCTTTCGCGAAGCGCTGTTCGAGCGGTCGATGCGCAAGATCATCCGGCGGTTCGATCGCTTCGATGTTCACGAGCACTACGCGAGCCTGACGAGCAACGGCGGGGCGCGCGTGATCCCGCGCCTCCTCGCGTACATCGCCGAGCGTCGCCGCCGCGGTCCGCGCTGGGAGGACGCGATCCGTCGAACGACGCGACCGCTCGCCTTCGTGTGGGGCGTCGACGATCCGATCTCCGGAGGTCACGTCCTCGACTGGATCCGGACCGCCGCGCCCCACGCGACCGTGACCGGGCTCGCCGGTACCGGCCATTATCCGCAGATCGAGGAACCCGACGCGGTCGCGCAGGCGATCCGGAGCCTCACGGTTCGGCCAGACGCATGACCCGTCGACCGATGAGGGTGGGCCACGTCATGAACACCCGCGCGAACCGCGGGATGTCGACGATGCCGCGCGCCGCGAGCACCGCGTCCGCGTCGTCCGTGGGGTCACCGGCGAGCTCGGCCGAGCGCCGGCGCGCGAGAGCGGCGACCGTCGCCATCCGGCAGGCATCGGCATCGGCGATCGAGCCGGTGATCGCCTCGCGCGCGAGATCGAGCCGACCTTCGAGCACGAAGATCGCGGCGTGGACCCCGCGGACGAACGAACGGACGTAGGGAACCCCGAGTCGATCGAGCTTCGCGATCTCGCGCCGCGCGGCACGCGGATCGCCGCGGCGGATCGCGAAGCGGGCGAGCAAGTAACGCGTCTCGGTCGCGACCGCTTCGACGTGAGCGAACGCCGGGCCGAGGAACGGGCGCAGGTGCGGCTCGAGGCGCTCGAGCTCGACGCGATCGTCTTCGTAGAGCGCGATCTCGGCGCGTGCGCGTACGAGGAACCAGTGCTGGAGGTGGAGGCCCCGCTCGGGATCCGACCACGTGACCGAGGCGAGGTCGGCATTCGCGCGCGCGACATCGTCGGTCGCGAGCCACACGACGTTCGAGGACCAGACGTACGAGGTCGCCGCATAGCGATCGCCGCGGCGCAGGGCATCGCGTGTGTACTCGATCAGCCGATCGCGCAGCGTGTCGTAGGCGCCGATCCGGCGCAGCGCGAACAGGGTGAAGTTGCGGAGGTGGTTGAGCTCGGCGTAGCTGCCGACCGAGCGATCGCGGATCTGGGCCTCGGCTTCGTTGAGGATCTCGATCGCCTCGAGGTGATGGCCGGCGAAGAACTCGGTCAGGCCCTCACCAGCGCGGCTCCACGCGAGCAAGAACTCGCTGTTGCACTCGCGGGCGAGCGCGGCGGATTGCGCCAGGAGCTTGCGCGCGCGCGCGATGCGAGTGCCACTCGAGGCGACGAACATCGCGTGGAACGCGAGCGCGTACGCGATCCGGCGCGGGTCGCCGACCCTGAGCGCGATCAACACGGCGCGCGCCTGAAACGCGGCGCTCGGCACGAGGTCGACCATCGAGAGCCCGAGCGTCGCGCTGCGCATCATGTCGAGGCGGAGCTCGTCGACACTGGCGCGAGCGTTCGGTGGGCGCTCGCGAAACTGCGTGCCGCGCAGGCGGATCCGGAACCATCGCCACAGCAACTGTCGCTTCGCCGCGCCGGTCGACGAGGGCAGGTGCTCGCCGAGCTCCGCGAGGACCTGGCGGAGCAATGCGAGTCCCTCGTGGACGTGGCCCGAGATCAACAGCTCGTGCGCGGCGCGACGCCGGCACTGAAAGCCGGTCTCGGCATTCGCGCGCTCGGCGGCGGCGAGAAACGTGAACGCCGATTCGGGACCGCGGCCGGCGTTGCTGAGCGCTTCGGCGCGGCGGATCAAGAGGTCGCGGCGCGCGTCGTCGTCGTGCTCGCCGAGGCGCAGCGCGACAGCCCACAGCGCGGCCGCGAGCTCGAACGCGAGCGTCTCCTCGGCGCGGCGGGCGGCGTTCATCGCGAGCTCGCCGGCGTGCTCGACGGCGCCCGCGGCCTCGAGGTGGCGGATCGCCGACAGCGGATCCTGATCGGAGAGCTTGCTCGCGAGCAGCACGTTCGCGAGTCGCTCGTGATAGCGCTTGCGCCGCGCCGGCGGCACGTGCGCGATCACGGCCTCGCGCACGCGATCGTGATACGGCTCGACCGGATCGCTCGTGCGGGTCCCACCGGTGCGCACGAGCGAGGTCGCGCGCAACGCACCGAGCGCCTTGTTGAGTTGCGGCGGCTCGAGCTCGAGCGCCTGACCGACGACACCTTGCCGCAGCGGCGCACCCGCGACCGCGACGAGCTCGAGCACGCGGCGCGTGCGCTCTTCCATCCGCGAGATCCGCGTCCACAGCGCGTCGTCGAAGCGCGCGGCGCTGACTCCGGGCGCGCTGATGTGGCGCGCGAGCTCCTGCAGGAACATCGGGTGACCGGCGGCATCGTCGACGAGCGCGGCGGCCTCGGCCTCGCGGTCCGGTGCGATGATCGCGACGAGCTCGCGACCCTCTTCGGAGGACAGCCGATCGAGCTCGATCGTCCGCACGGTACCCGGCAAGTCGGGCCGCGGTCCGGCATCGCGCCGGCGCGTCACGATCACGAGCACCCGCGGCGCGTGCGGCGGATGCACGATCTCGCGGAGCAGCGCGAGCGAGTCGGTATCGGCCCATTGCACGTCGTCGATCACGATGACGAGCGGTGCCGCAGCTCCGAGCGCGACGAGCAGCGCACGCAACCCGCGAAACGCGCGCGAGCGCAGCTCGACGGGCGACGCCGGCCGCGGCACGCGCAAGCGAGCGATCGCCGGAACGCGGCGCAACACCGGGAACACGCGCGCGAGCGCCTCGACCTCGTCGGTGAGGAGCAGCGCGACGTCGACCGGGTGACGGCGCAGCAGCTCGCGCGCGAGCGAATCGACCACGCCGTCGATCCCCTTGAACGGCACCGACTCGCGCTCGTAGCATCGCCCCGACAGGATCAACGTACCGTGCCGCTGGTCCTCGACGCGCTCTACGAAGCTGCGCGCGAGCGCACTCTTGCCGATGCCACTCTCGCCTTCGACGAACACGGTCACGGTCGTGCCGGCGATCACCTCGTCGAGCGCGCGATCGAGCACCGCGAGCTCGGTCGCTCGACCGACGAACGGTTGTGGCCGCTCCTCGGTGAGCTCGCGCGATGCGAGCCGCGCGACGATCGCCGCCGCGGTCGGACGCCGCGTTGGATCGCGGCCGAGCAACTCCATGCACAGCCGCGCGAGGTCACCGTCGACGTTCGGTGGCGGCGCCGGATCTTCCTGTTGCTTGCGGATCAGGATCTCGAGCGGCGCACCGTCGAACGGCAACTGGCCGGCGAGCGCCTCGTACATCATCACGCCGACCGAGTACGAATCCGCGGCGGGTGTGACCTGCGGCGTGCGCGCTTGCTCCGGCGCCATGTACGCGGCCGTACCGACCAGATCGCCGCCCGCGCTGCGTTGGCTCGGCGCGGCGTCGCCGACGAGCCCGAAGTCGAGGATCACGACACGGCCCTTCGCGGTGACGAGCACGTTCGACGGCTTGAGATCGCGATGGACCTTGCCGCTGCGATGGATCGTGTCGAGGCCCGCCGCGAGCTGGCGCACGCAGTCGCGTAGCCGCGTCTCGATCGCCTGCGGCGCCTCGGCCGTCGTCACGCCGATCGCAGCGGAGCGCACCCAGTCGAGAAACGGCCAGCCCTCGACGAGCTCCATCGTGAAGAACCAGTGACCGTCCTCGTGCAGCAGCTCGCCGAGCCGCACCAGGTTGCGATGTTCGAGATCCGCGCGTGCGCGAAACTCGGTCTTCAAGCGATACAGCGCATCGACGTCGAGCGCGTGCACGGTCTTGAGCGCGACCGTGAGCGAGCGCTCGTGATCGTACGCGGCGTGGACCACGCCCATGCTGCCCTCGCCGAGCACCTGCTGGAGCTCGAAGCGAACGTTGCCAGAGAAGTGCGGCTCCGAGCGCGGTGCATGAGCTCCGCGTGGCGTCGACATCGCAACCAGTATGACGGAAGTGCTATTGAACGCGACCCAGTAAGCTTCGTGAGCGCGCTGACACGAGACGTCGATTCACCCGACGTGTCGGTGTTCGAGAGTTGCGCTGTCAAGTCGTGGCACGAAGCAGCCGCGGTAACGTCGAGTACAGCGTCGACGACACGAGCTGCATGAGCTCGCCGAGCTCGGTGCTGGAGATCCCGAGGGTTGCAGCGAGCCGCTGCTGCGTTCCGGCGACGAGCAGCGAGCGCGCCTCCGCGAGGTGGCGTGCGGCGGTCGCGCGCGAGACCTGGTAGAACACGGCGATCTCCTCGAACGTCAGTTGATCGATGACCTGGAAGCGCAGCAGCGTGCGCGCGCGCTTCGGCAGCTCGCCGAACGCCTCGGCGAACGCGCGCTTGAACTCGGCGCGATAGCTCGACTTCAGAAACGCGAGCGCGGCGTCATCGGCGTCATCGGCGATCGCGGCGAGCGCATCGTCCTCGATCGCGAGCTCTTGCCTGCGGCGGACGAGGCTGATCGCGGTGCGCACCGCCGCGACCCGGAGCCACGCCTGGAGCGAGCCGTGGCCGCCGAACGCGACGAGCTTCGGCGGCTTGTTGGCGAGGAGCTTCAGCAACAGCTCCTGGACGACGTCCTCGGGCGCGGCGGCGTTGGCGCCGAGCTTCGCGACCGCGCGCCTGGTCTCGTCGCGCACGATCCGCTCGAACGCGACGAGCGCGGCGCGATCCCCGGCGAGACATGCGGTCACGAGGTAGAGGTCGGGCAGGGCGAGCGCGGCGACCGACGCCGGCACGTCGGTCTCGCCGTCGACCCGCGCGAACACGGCCTCGCGGAACGGGTCGGCGAGCGCGGGCAGCCCGGGCCACCGGGTATGGGCCTCGGCCATCGCGGCGGCGAGGGTGCCTTCGAGCTCCTTGATCACAAATCGCACAATAACGTGAGACGGTGGTCGAGGTCGCTGCGTCCTTGCGGCATGGACACGCACTACTACTTCATCGTCGAGCCCTCCGGCGACGAGCACGGGCCCTTCATCCTGGCCGAGATCGCGAAGAAGCTGGCCGATGGCTCGGTGTCGCCCGAGGCGACGCTGTTGAAGGCCGGTGAGACCCGCGGGACGCCGATCCGCGAGGTAGCGGGCGCACTTGCGGCGTTACCTCCGCCGCCTCGTCGAGCCGCGGGGACCACACCGCCGCCGATTCCGATGGCCGTGCCGATGCCGGTCGAGCCGCTGGGCAGTGCGCCGACCGTCGCGATGCGGCCGTACGTGCCGCAGGTCGCAGGGCCGGTGCCGCCGAAGCGTCGCGTGCGCTGGCCGCTGCTCGCCGCCGGCGGTGCCGCGATCGTGCTCGGGGGAGTGATGTTCGCGGCGCTCCGCGGGGGCGGTGGCGGGCGGATCGAATCGGCGATGGTCCGCGTGTCGACTCCGACCGGGACCGGCGCCGGCTTCATGATCGATGGCCCCGATGATTCGGTCTACGTCGCGACGGCGAACCACGTCGTCGATCGCGGCGAGCGCGTGCTCGTCGAGCGCGATGTCGAGATCAACGACAAGAAGCACTACGTCGAGGCGTATCCCGAGACCGAGATCGTCGCCGCGGATCCGGATTCGGACCTCGCGATCATCCGGATCAAGAACGTCGAGGCAAAGCGGTTCCATCGCCTGACGCTCGCGAAGGAGCCGCAGAAGGACGCGCGGATCTCGTCGTACGGCTATCCCGGATCGAGCCTCGCGAAGCACGCCGGGTTGGTCTCGAAGGACGGCAAGGTGCTCTCGCTCGTGATGTTCCCGGCCTACGACGAGCGCTACGCACGGATCGTGCGCGAGAACGCGGTCGATGGGCTGCTGATCTCGACCGACATCGAGCCGGGCTTCTCCGGCGGCCCGACCACGAACGAGGCCGGCGAGGTCGTGGGCATCAACGTGACCAAGGATCACGCGCACGTCGGCCAGAACGGCGCGGTGTCGGTCGTCGCGCTGCGCGCGCTGCTCGAGAAGGTCAAGCCGGCGTCGGCGCACGCCGATCCGAAGCCCGAGGATGTCGTCGCGCTGCTCCAGCGCGTGCAGAACGAATATCTACTCCTGCCGATCGAGGAGCGCAGCCACGCGCGCGAGACCGAGTTCTTGAGCTCGAGCGATCTGCCGACGCTGCGCGGCTTCGTCAGCGAGGTCCGCCGCGAGGAGCGCAGCTCGGATACCTCGTTCTTCGCGAAGCAACACCTCTCGGGTCAGGCGGCGCTCGGCATCTACTTCGCGCGGCTACCGGGCAAGTTGCTCGAGACCTATCGCGCGACGGCTACCACCGATGCACTCGTGCTGTGCGACGCCTCGAATCGGCGCCTCGCGAGCTTCCTCGGTGACATCGGCGGCGACGATCACAAGAACGACGCGCGCTCGCTCGCCGGGCTGGAGACCTGCGACGAGCTCGCGCTGCGCCCGCTCGCGTGGGACCTCGCGGCCGCGGCGCTGCAATGGGACGGCAAGGAGAAGCAGTACACCGTGACCAAGCTCGAGCGCATGGACGACGAGGGCAACACGTTTCGCGCGGCGGTCCGGATCTCCGGCGCGGCGAACCTCGTCGAGCTGTGGATCGGGATGGACCGCGGGCTGCCGCGTCTCAAGCTGTTCGATCCGAACGGCAACCTGTACGCGATCGCCTCGCCGCGCACCATCTCGACGACGGCGCTCCAGGGCACGTGGGTGACGAAGCGCCCGCGCGTCACCGACGCGATCGACAAGGAGGCCGAGCTCGAGGCCGACGAGACGCTCAACATCTCGATCGGTGACGAGCACAAGGTCTCGATCCGCCACGTGCTCGCGCAGCGCTACTTCGAGGTCGGCCGTCGCGGCCAGGTGTTCTCGTGCTCGCACAAGGCGACGATCGAGACCGGCGTCGTGCAGAGCTTCGCCGGGTTGCTCGAGAACGGGGTCGTCGTCGCGCTCCCCGAGAAGGAGCCCGAGCCGACCGGCGCGGACTCCGGCGTCTGCGTCTCGAGCCACAAGGCCGATCGCATCGTCGCGGTGAAGCTCACCGGCGATCAGCTCACGCTGTATCGCACCGACGGTGTTGGCTTCCCCGAGACCGTGCAGTTCACGAAGCAGTGACGTGCCACGCGCGGAGCTTTGCTTCGAGCGCCGCGCGGATGTCGTCGCGCGGACCGCCCGCGATGACCTCGGGGTTCGTGAGCACGAGCCGCGCGTACTTGATCGCGGTGGCGCGGTCGCCCTTCGCATCGCTGGTGATCGCGAGCACGTACCACGCTTCGATCCGCGCGTGATCGTTGGTCACGCCGGCGCGCTGGAGTTGCTCGAGCGCGTCTTCGGCGCGGGCCTTCGCGTCGAAGATTCGACCGCGGTCGAGCAGGCATGCGGCGTAGCCGTTGTCGACGTTCGACAGCTCGATGCCGCCCGCGTGGGTCGCGAGCAACATGCGGTAGGCCGCTTCGTAGTGCGGAATCGCCGCGTCGCAGTGATCGCGGTTCTGCTCGACCGCGCCGAGCATGCCTTGGATCACGGGAAACACACCGCTGGTCGGCGGCAACACGCGCGACAGCTCGGCGTTCGCGCGATCCAGTAGCTCGAGCGCCGCGGCGTAGTCGCGCGCGTGCATCTCGACATCGGCGAGCGCGAGGTCGTTCTCGCCGACCTCGGGATTGCCCTCGCCGAACGCGGCGACGAGGATCTCGCGCGACTTCGCGAAGTGGACGCGCGCATCGCCAAACTTTCTCGCGCCGGCTTCGGCGGCGGCGAGGTCGTGATAGGTGCGACCGACCTCGGGGTGGCGCGGGCCGTAGTCCGCGCTCTGCAGCGCGAGCGCTCGTTGCTCGGCCGCGATCGCCTGGTCGTAGTCCGCGGCCTCGGTGTACGCGTTGCCGAGACCGGCGACGGCGGTGCCGAGCGACAGGTGCGCGAGGGGATCGTCGACGGAGCGCGGCTCGGTCATCGTGATCGCGCGCTGATATTGCGCGATCGCCTCGGGGATCTTGCCGAGCCGCATCAGCGCACCGGCGCGCGCGATGACGACCTTCTCGGGGAACGGGACGCCACGTGCCGAGATCGCTTCGGCCGCATCGCACAGCCCGAGCGCATCGCCGAACGCACCGGTGTCGGTGCGGTTGTACGCCTGGTAGATCAGCGCGGTGAACAGCAGCGCGTCGTCGCCGGCCTTGCTCGCCTCGGTCGCGGCGCGCGGCGCGTGGGCGGCGACCGCGTCGCTGTCGCCGAGCTCCATCTCGATCATCGTCGCCGTGACCAGCGCCGAGGCGAGCGTGTCGTGGTGACCGATCGCGGTCGCGTCGCGCAGGAGCGCCGGAAGTTGCGGTGCGGCCTCGGCTGCCTTGCCGTTGCGCCACAACGCCTTCAGGGCCGCGATCCGCAGCACGATCGGCTGCGCGATCAGCGGCGTGTCGTCGGTGGTGTTGCACGCGGTCGGCGCCGGCAGCGCGATCGCGGCGCTGATCGCGTGATCGATGTCGGGCGACTTCGACCACGTCGTGATCTGACCGCGCAGCTCGTCGAGTTGGTGATCGAGACACGAGATCCGCGCGACACGATGCTCGCCCGCGCTGCACGCCGCGCGGCGATCCGTACGCCAGTCGAGCGCCCAGTGATCGACGATGCGCTCGGTCGACTCGCCGATCGCGGTGTCCTCGGCGAGCGCACTCGCGACCTGCGTGCGCGCGATCGGAGTCCACACGCGATCGACTTGGTTCGCGGCGCTCGCGCAATCGTCGGCCTGAGTCGGTACCAGCGCGAACGCGGCGGCCGAGGCGACGGCGAAGCCCCCGAGCGCAGCCGCGACGAGGTATTTGCGCCGAGGCGTGCGATCGATCGCCGCGACGAAGCTCGCGACATCGGGCCAGCGATCGTGCGGATCGACCGCGAGCCCACGCCGCACCGCGCGTTCGAGCCACGCCGGAATGCGATTGCCGCCATCGCGGATCCGCCCGGCGGCCATCTCGATCCAGATCGTCTCGACCGTCCCGCCGGCGAACGGATGCCTGCCGTGCAGCGCCTCGAACAGCGTGATCGCGAACGCGTAGATGTCGCTGCGCGGATCCGGCGAGCCACCGTCGACGAGCTCCGGTGCCATGTACGCCGGCGTGCCCGAGATGCTCGCGGTCGCGCGGACGAGCTTGCAGCCGAGCGGGAGATCGCCGATCGAAGCGCTGGCGAGGCCGAAGTCGGCGACCCGCGCGCGACCTTCGCGATCGACGAGCACGTTGTCGGGTTTGAAGTCGCGATGGACGAGGCCACGCGCGTGCGCCGCGGCGAGTCCGCGACCGGCCTGCGCGACCATCGCGACGATCGCTCGCCACGTGCGCTCGGTCTTCAACCACGCGGTCAGCGTCTCGCCGTCGACCAGCTCCATCGCGAGGAACGGTGGCTGCTCGGCGACGACCTCGTAGACCGTGACGACGTTCGGATGCTGCAACTGCGCGAGCGTGCGGCCCTCGTGGACGAGGCGGTCGTGACCACCGGCGTGCAGCCGCTTGAGCGCGACCGCGCGACCGAGCTCGACATCGTCGGCGCGCCACACCGAGCCCATCCCGCCGCGACCGATCGGCTCTCCGATCACGTAGCGGCCGATGCGCTCGCCGGCGCGCCACACCCTCACCGCATCGTCACGGACGAGGCCGGCGAGCAGCGCTCGGCAGCTCGCGCACTCGTCGACGTGATCGACCACCGCGTCGCGCTGCGCGAATGGCGCACCCCCGACAAACGCGACGACCTGCGACTCCGTGGGGCATTCCACAGCGCCCTCGATAGCGAATTGGATTCGCAAACACAACGAAAAACCGTGCGACCGCAACCCACCTCGCGGCTCGTAGCTACGTGAAGACGTTAGTTCTGTGTGGTTTGCTGGCGGCCTGCGGCGGCGGCGCGATGATGTCCGGCGACGACGACGGCCTAACTCCGGACGGCGGCGGAAGTGGCAGTGGTAGCGGCACGAACACCAGCGGCGCGCTGTATCCGATGGCGCTCGGCGCTTCGTGGACGTACACGGTCACGGCGGTCGGCGCCGGATCGATCTGCGCGGCCGGCACGCACATGCAAGCGGTCACCTCGGCGAACCCCGCCGGTGGTCGCGCCGCGTTTCAACTGACGAACTTCTGCACCGGCGTCACCGGCACGTACGACTACTCGGTCCCCGGCGACAACGAGGTGGACTTTTTCTACCAAGGTTCGTGGTTGACGCTGGTCGATCCGAACCTCATGGAGGGCCACTCGTGGCCGTACTTCAACACCAGCTATCACTGGCACCGCGAGACGTCCGTGACCGTCCCCGCGGGTACCTACAACGATTGTTGGGCCGCCGTGCAAGACGTCAGCTACACCGCCTCGCTGACGTACTGCCGCGGCGTCGGGCTCGTGCGTAGCTACTCGTCGGATCTCAACAACAGCGGCTGGGACGCGAAGCTCGCGAGCAGCTCACTGTAGCGTGCGTCGCAGCTTCGCCATGCCGCCGAGCCAGCGGTCGTAGTTCTCGGCCTTGCGCGTGACGTAGCCGGCGACGTTCGGGTGCGGCAGGATCAGGAACGTCTCGGCGCGCAAGCCAACGATCGTCGCCTCGGCCACAGCGTCGGCGCTGATCACGCCATCGAGGTCCGCGCCGTTCATCGACTTGCCCGCGATCATCGGCGTCGCCACCGCCTGCGGGCACAACACCGAGACCTTGATCCCGTGATCCTTGTGCGTGATCGCGAGGCTCTCGGCGAAGCCGATCGCGGCGTGCTTCGTCGTCGAGTAAGCCGCCGCGCCGATCTGCGACAACAACCCGGCCGCCGACACCGTCTGCAGGAAGTAGCCGCTCTTGCGCGCGATCATCCGCGGCACCAGCGCGCGCGCCGCGTGGACGTGCGCCATCACGTTGACCGCCCACGCGCGATTCCACTCGAGCTCCGGCGTCGACGCCGCGTTGTCGCGCTCGGCGTCGATCGGCAAGATGCCCGCGTTCGAGCAGAACAGCTCGATCGGTCCGTGCTGGCGCTCGACGTCCTCGACCAGCGCCGCGACCGCCGCTTCGCTCGCCACGTCGACGCGCCGGCCCGTCCCGCCGACCGAGGTCGCGACTGCTTGCGCGCGCGCCTCGTCGAGATCGACGACCACGACGTGCTTCGCACCCTCGCGCGCGAACCGTTCGACCAGCGCGCGCCCGATGCCATGAGCACCTCCGGTCACGACGACGATCTTGCCGGCGACTTCCATGCGCCGACGGTACGCCTAATTGACGACCGGCAGCTCGATCGCGCTCGCCGCTTTCGGCTGGTGATACACGCGCTGCGTCGCGAAGCAGGACAAGGAAGATAGCTAGCTACTCGATCGAGCCGTTGATCGTCAGCGTGGTCTCCACGCGCAGCGTGCCGGTCGTCGCGCTCGCCGAATAACCAAACAGCCGGATCTCGAGGCTCGTCGAGCTGGTCACGGTGATCGTCGGCGAGCTCGGCGCCGACGTACTGACGGCTGCGGTCGCGGCGAACGCATCGGCGCTGGTCGCGAGCACGGCGTTCGCCGGGCCGGTGCCGCTCGCCTTCGCATCGACCGCGATCGACGACAGCTTGAGGCTGCAGCCGGTCGGCGGCGCGATCGTGAAGGCGTAGTACTTCGTCGAGTCGAGCGCACCGCTGCTCGGCCAGTTGTTCGAGTTGATCGAGCCCGCGCCGGCGGTCGCGGTCAGCGCCGCGGCACGCGTGACCGGACCGGCGGTGACGCCGCTCGCGGTCGTCGCGGCAGCCACGGTCGCTTCGCCGCCGGCCTGAGCGGAGAAGTCCCACGTCGCGAGCGCGCCGGTGAAGCTACAGCCCGACGTCGCGGCGTCGCCGTGTGGTGGTGCGTCGCCGTTCGTGATCGGTTGCGCGTCACCAGGATTGCCGCCGTCGCGCGAGATCGATGGAGCTGCCGTCGCACAAGCGGCCAGTCCGACGAAGACGACGCGCGAAAACATGGCGCACCCTACCCGAATCCCCGTGACGAGCGTGGCTCAATTTCGCGACGACAAACCTAGATGATAAGGTCGACGCGTTCGATGAGAACTGCGGCGGGACCGTCGTACGGACCGCGTTGTAGACGCCGCACACTGCGATGGGCACGTGCCAGCGTGTCGATCAGATCGAGGCGCAACGTCCCACCGGCGAACGGAGTTCCGTGATCGATGCCGAGCCCGAGCTCGAGGTCGGCATCGCCGGTGTACGGGTCGATCTCGAGGTTGCGCAGGCGACGGACCTCGATGACGCGGGTCGCCACCGGCAGCCTCTCGTCCCACGTGCCGCGGCCGACGACGAGGTTGCGCACGCCGCCGTTCGGTTCGCGCTGGCGGAGTGCCGCCTCACGCGGAGACAAGCCGAGCCCGGCGGCGATGCCATGCGCGACCAGTGGGAACTGGCGGATCGCATCGCCGTCGTCGCCGAGCGGCGCCGAGCGGACGCCGAACGGCAGCGCCCCATCGCTCGTGATGTCGAGCGGCTCGGGGAGTTGATCCGCGCCCGGCACGATCGGCGTGTGCTCGTGATAGCGGGTGAGGCCCTGGCGAGCGACCACCGCATCCGCTTGCGAGACGAACGCTTGCCACACGCCGAGCCCGCCGTGGAGCATCGCATCGCCCGTGAGCACCAGCGCGCACGGCCCGCCGACCGGCGAGCCGGCCGAGGCGATCAGGCGCAGATCGGCGATCGCATCGTCGACGGCAGCGACGAGATCGAGCCGATCGGTGCGGCGCGCTTCGCGGAAGATCTGCAGCGTGTGATCGTTCGCGATCACGACCGCCTCGACGCGCGCGAGGGTTGCCGACCACGCGGCGTGAAAGCCTGCCTTGGTCGCCATCGTCACTTGCTCGTGCAGCACGCTGACGCGCGGCGAGATCGTGGCACCCGGCCGGCGCGGCACGAGCGTCAGGATCGTATCGGCCGCGGTCAGGAGCTCCGCCGAGGCCAAGGCCGGATCGACGAGCTCGACACGCGCGGGCGCGGCTTGCGGGATCGTCGACCACGCGGGTCCGACCGAGAGGCGTGCGAGCGTCGCGGCCTGTTCGACGAGGCGATCCGGATCGCCCTCGTTCGCGTCGATCGTGACGTGCGCGCTGCCGCGACCGCCCGGCGTGTCGGCGTGGACGGTGAGCTGCCAGCGCGTGCGTCGTTCCTCGCGCCGCACGTGGTCGTCGACGACCGCGAGCTCTTGATCGCGCTCGACGATCACCCAATCGGCGAGGTCCTGATGCCCGAGCGCGCGCGTCAGCGTCTTGCGGTCGATCACCCGGCACCGCCATTCGGCGGTGCTGCTCCGCGTGGCAAAGCCACACTCGCGCTCACGTCGATCTCCGGCGCGCGCGAATCAGGCCCTTCGCTCGCAGCCACGGTGCCTCGACCGAGCGCCAGCGCGGCAGGTCATCGCGCTCGTCGCGAATGCCGATCGTGCGGGTCAGCACCGTCGCATCGCCGATCGATCCGAGCAGCGTCGAGAGGTCGCCGACGAGCTCGATCTCCGCGTAGACCCGACCGGTGCGCTGGCCGTGCTTGACCTCGAGCGCGCGCTGCACCGCGATCACGATCCGATCGCTCGCCGCGTCGACGAGCACGCCGCGATTGCCCTCGAGCAAGAACCCGTCATCGACCACGAGGTTGCCGGTCACCGTCCCCGGCGCGACGCGCAGATGCGACGGCGACACCTCGAGCGGCCCGACATGACCGGGCCGGCGACCGCTCGCGAGCATCCGACCGAGCACGCCGTGTTCGATGATCGACACCACCTCGGCGGGCACGCCACCATCGTCGAAGCGAAACCCGCCGTACGCGTTCGCCACCGTCGGATCGTCGACGAGGGTGAACCGCGGCGACGCGACCGTCGCACCGACCGCGACCCGGCGTGCGACCTCGGGCCAACGTTGCGCGTGCGGTGTGTACAGCGTGCGCGCGGCCGCATCGACGATGCCCGCGATGACATCGGGCGCGAGCACGAGCTCGTGCACACCGTCGGGAAACACGCCCGGCGTCATCAGCGCGAGCGCGACGTCGCGCGCATACGCGAGCTCTTCATCGCTGAACGTCTGATCGTTGATCCCGCCGCTCCACGCGCGCGAGACCTCGCTGATGATCGGACGCGTGCCGTTCCACGCGACTCGCGTCAGCGCGCGGCGCACGCGAAACAACCGTTGCTCGAGATCACGACCGGCGGCGACCGACCACACCATCGCGTCGTCGAGCTCGAGCGACCCACTCGCGTAGACGATCCGGCTCGACAACCCCTGATCGCGCTTCGCGACCGCGGCGATGCTGTCGAGCAGGTTCGCGTCGGCGAGCGTGTCGGGATCCGGGCGCGGCACGGGAGCCGGCGGCGGGGGTGGGCCGAAATCGATCCGCCCGGGCGCCACGTCGCCGGCGAGCCGGCGCGCCGCATTGATCACGCCATCGCGCGTGAGATCCGTCGTGACTTGTTCGCGCCGGCCGTGCGCGTCGCGCGCGGTCAACACGACGCCGTCGGCACGGCTGTGCCCGACGCCGGGACCGAGCACGTCCTGCGCCGCGACGGTGTGGCGCGAGCTCACGGCGAGTGCGTGCCCGGTGAGGCCGGCGCCGTGGATCAGCGCGACCGCATCGCGCAACCACGTTCGGATCTCGCCGCTCGCCTCGATGCCGGTCGTGCGGTACCGCGGGCGCTGCGGCGTTCCACATCCGAACGCGAACCACAGCGCATGCGCCGAGGCGAGACCCAGACCGCCGAGGACCTCGCGCCGATTCACTCGTCGGAGCTTATGACTTTTCCGGCGCGTTCGGTCAGCCACGCGGCGACGCGATCGAAATCGGCGAACCGCGTCTGCTTGCCCTCCGCCTTGAGGAACGCCATCACGACTTCTTTGCCGGCGAACCGTGCAGCGGTGACGAAGCAGTAGCCGGCCGCGTCGGTGTAGCCGGTCTTGCCGCCGATCACGTCGTACTTCTTCGCGATCAGCGCGAGGTTCGTCGAGTTGTACTCGATCTGATGCTTGCCGCCCTGCGCGGTGATCGTCTCGGCCGGGTCGGCCATGATGCCGCGCAGCACGTCGTCGGCGAGTGCGGCCTTGAGTGCCATCGCCATCTCGCGTGCGGTCGAGACGTTGCCGCGGAGGCCGGTCGGATCGGTGAACCGGGTCTTCTCGAGCTTGAGGCGCTTCGCGATCTTGTTCATCGCGATCACGAGCGCGTCGCGATCCATGCCGGCGGCCCGTGCGAGTGCGGTCGGGGCGCGGTTGTCGCTCGCGATGAGCATCGCGCGCATCAGATCGGTGTTGCGAAATCGGTCACCCACCGAGAGTCGAGTGCGCGAGCCGCCGCGCGCTTCGTGAGCGTCGGCTTTCGTGATCTCGGTCCAGCCGTCCAGATCGAGGTCGTGCGCCCGAACGGCCATGGCGACAAAGATCTTGGTGGTCGAGGCGATCGATCGGATCTCGTCGGCATCCTTGCTGAAGATCTCGTCCCCTGTACTTGCGTCCAGCACCACCGCGGACGCAGATTTCACGTTTGGGAGCTCGGATCCGGCCCAGACCGGCCTCGCGAGCACACCCACGATGACCCACAGCGCGTAACGAGCCATGATCTAGTTGTAACAGCCGAGGCCACTAGCCGCGACTTTTCAGTCGGTTGACGCTACCATTCTCGGCGAGGAATCCCGTGGACCCCCAACAAGGGCCCCCGCAACAAGACCTTCTGATCGGGCAAACCGTCGGCAACTATCTGGTCAAACAGAGGTTGGGCGAAGGCGGTATGGGGGCAGTGTATCTCGCAGAGCACCCCAGCATCGGCAAGAAGGTCGCTCTCAAGGTGCTGCACGCCGAGTTCGCGACCAACCAAGAGGTCGTCGAGCGATTCTTCAACGAGGCGAAAGCGGTCAACTCGATCGCCCATCCGAACATCGTCGATATCGTCGACTACGGCGTGATCCAGACCGGGCCGCGCGGCTCGGATCAGCTCGTGTACTTCATCATGGAGTACCTCTCGGGCCTCACGCTGTCGCAGACGATTCGCAACGAATCGCCGCTGCCGCCCGAGCGCGCGTTGATGATCGCGCTCCAGGTCGCCGACGCGCTGTCGGCGTCGCATCGCGCCGGGATCGTTCACCGCGATCTCAAGCCCGACAACATCATCCTCCTGCAGCGCGGTCGCGATCCGGACTTCGTCAAGCTGCTCGATTTCGGGATCGCGAAGCTCACCGCCGACGGTGCTGGGAGCCGCACTCGCACCGGCCTCGTGCTCGGCACGCCGGCCTACATGTCGCCGGAGCAATGCGAGGGCAGCGCGAAGGTCGATCATCGCACCGACATCTACGCGCTCGGGATTTGTCTCTACGAGATGCTGGTCGGTCGCGTCCCGTTCATCGGCGAGGGCTACGGCGAGATCCTCGTGCAGCATCTGACGCAGCGGCCGATCGAGCCGTCGCGGTATCGCATGATGTCGCCGCACGTCGAGCAGGTCGTGTTGAAGGCGCTCGAGAAGCGGCCCGAGATGCGCTACCCGTCGATGGACGAGTTCATCCGCGCGATGGCGGATCCGGTCGGCTACGTCGAGTCGCACGGTGGCGTTCAGGGATTCTTGGCGCGCCCGCTGACGCCATCGACGGCGCCGCTGCCGTCGCGGTTGACGCCGTCGCCGTTGACGCCGTACCCGCACACCGGCCACATGATGACGCCGCCGCCGGGCACGTTGACCGGCCACGTCACGACGCCGGCACCGACGACGCTCGGTGCGGCGACCGGGCAGCTCGAAGCGCCGCGCAAGAAGACCGGGTTCGTGATCGCGGGCGTGCTCGTCGTCGGAGCCGCGATCGCGGGCGTCGCGGTCGTCCTCGGCGGCGGCAAGAAACCCACCGCCGGCACCGGCAGCGGCAGTGCCGAGGTCGCAGTCCCGACGACGGGGAGTGGCAGCGGCGTCGCGATGACCGTCGAGCACGGCAGCGCCGCCGTCGTCGTCACGAACACCGGCAGCGCGGGCAGCGCCGCGGTCGTGGTGAACACCGGTAGCGCGGGCAGCGCGGCCGTTGTCGTCACGAACACGGGCAGCGCGGGCAGCGCGGTCGTGGTCAACACCGGTAGTGCGGGCAGCGCCGCGGTCGTGGTCGCGCCGACGACGGCCGTGCTCACGCTGACGTCGACCCCGGATGGCGCCGAGATCTTTATCAACGGCGCGTCGACCGGCAAGAAGACGCCGCAGACCATGACCTTGCAACGCGGCAAGGTCACGGTCGCCTTCCGGCTCAAGGGTTACGAGGATCTGTTCATGAAGGAGGTCGCGCTCGATGGCGATCTCACGAAAGAAGCGGCGATGCACAAGGCGCACACCGGCGGTACCGGGCACGGCAGCGCGCACACTGGCACCGGTAAGGGCAGCGCGAAGGCGTGCGATACCTGTCTCGAACGTCCTGATTGAGGGGAGCTTGTATGAAGCGATCTGTGAAAAGCGTGGTGCTCTGCGCGGCGGTCCTGTGGCCGGCGCTCGCGTTCGCCGAACCGAAGACCGCCGACGATTGGTATAAAGAAGGCGAGACCCAATACAACCTCGGCAACTTCGACAAGGCCGCCGACGCGTTCAAGCAGGGCTACGCGCTCGAGACCGTCGATAACAAGAAGCCGGCGTACCTCTACAACGTCGCGCAGGCGTATCGCCAGGGCAAGGAGTGCAAGGACGCCGCGTTCTTCTACAAGCGCTACGTGTCGCTGAAGGATCAGGACACCGCGAAGCCGCTCGCCGCTGACAAGCGGACCGAGATCGAGGGTTGGATCAACGAGCTCGAGGACTGCGAGAAGAACCAAGAGTCGATCGCGCACAAGACGCCAGACACGACGATTCCGGCCGGGCCGGTGGGTACGAACCCGACGACGACCACCACGACGAAGCCGACGACGACGACGGTCCCCACGAAGGTCGCCGACACCGGCGGTGGTGACGGCGACGGCGATGGCGGCGCGACCGATGGGGGTGACGTCCACGGCTCGACGACGATCGAGCAACCGAAGCTGCTGTCGCTGCGCCTCACCGGCGGCGTCGCGAAGGTCGGCGCCGGCAATTCGACGGTGCCGATCGAGCCCACGTTCAACCTGTTCGCCGGCTATCCGATCGCGGTCAGTCCGGAGCTCGTGATCGACGTCGGTGCGAACATCGGGTTCACGCCGGTCCCGTACACGAACTCGATGACGAACGCGAAGGCGACCGGGCAGTTGATCTCGGCGCTCGCGGATGTCGGCGCGACCTACGCCGTGGCACCGAAGATCGGGCTCCGCGGCGATCTCGGAGTCGGCGTGCTCGTGTTCGGCGGCATCAGCGACGCCGGCAATCCGTTCACCGCGATGGGCGCCTCGACGACGGGGGCGCTCGGTATGTTCGCGGTGCGCGCCGCGGTGTCGGTCGACTACGCGTTCACGCCGAACGTCTACGGCACGGTGACGCCGATCGCGTTCTCCTACAGCCCCGCGAAGACCGGCCTGCGCGACGACATCAAGTCGCTGACGCGGCTCGATTTCATGCTGGGTATCGGCTACCGCATGTGATGCGGCGTTATCCTTCCTGGCGATGAAGAAATGCCCATTCTGCGCGGAGGACATCCAGGACGAGGCGATCAAGTGCCGGTTCTGCGGATCGTTCTTGTCGGCTGCGCCGCCCGGCGCGGCTGCACCACCGAGCGAAGCGGGCGCTGCTGCTAGTCCGCCGCCGCCGGCAGAGAAGTCCGCGGTGGAGAAGCTGTATCCGCACTCGACCACGAAGGACCTGCCGTCCGATCGCAGGACGATCTACGACGGTAGCCCGTCGTGGAAGGCGTTCCTCGGCCACTACATCGCGATCGTGTTCGCCGCGCTGATCCTGATGGCGATCCTGCGCGCCGGCTTCGAGGACGCGACCACGACGCTCGGCACCAAGACGATACACGTGCTCATCCCGATCGCGGCGGCGGTCGCGTTCGGGTTTGGCGTGATGTTCTATCGCAAGTCGATCAAGTTCCGCGTCACGACCACCGTGATCGAGTGGGAGCGCGGCGTGTTGTCGAAGCGGATCGACGTGCTCCAGTTGTGGCGGATTCGCGACGTCGTCTACAAGCAGAACCTCGTCGACCGGATCTTGGGCATCGCGCACGTCGAGGTCGTGGCGTCGGATGCGACGAACCCGGATCTCGAGATCGTCGGGTTGCCGGCGTCGCGGCAGTTGTTCGAGCAGCTCCGCGATGCGATCGAGATCCAGCGTCAGTCGAAGAACGTCGTCGGCGTCGTCAGCTAACGGCGCACCGACGCGACGATCTCGCGCAGCACGGTCACGAGCGCCTCGGCGTCCTGACCTTTGCGAAACATCGGCCGCCCCGGCGCGACCGGTCCGGAATCATCTTGGTCGGCTTCGGACAGGAACACCACGCGCGCGGCGAGGTGCGGCTTCGCGCGCAGGATCCAGCGATAGAGATCCGCGCCGCTGCCATCGTGCATGTGCCAGTCGGTGAGGATCGCATCGAACTCGCGGACCTCGAGCAGCTCGATCGCGGCGTTGCCGCTATCCATGGTCGTGACCGCGTAGCCCTCTTCGAACAGGTGCTCCGCCATCGCGGCGAGCAACAGCGGATCGTCGTCCACGATCAACAGCGAGGGCCGATCGCGGTCGCGTACCATCGGTACACCGTGGGGCGGAGTGCGCACGCGGTAGACGATCGCGGCCGCGACCCGCGCGAGCTCGTCGGTCGCCGCGAGGGGCACCGCGAGGCAGCGCCCGCCGACCACGGTGTCGAACTCGGGCGGGACCTCGTCGGCCACGAACACGAAGCGGTTGCGCAGGTCGGGGCGATGGGCCAAGACCCAGCGATAGACCTCCCCCCCGATCGGGTGGGAGTGGTCCCACGGCGCCACGACGACGTCGATCGGCCGTTCACCCTCGAGCGCGGCCTGGGCGCGATACGCCGTCACGGCCACGACGACATCGAGCCCGCTTGCTTCGAACCACCGGGTCAGCAAATCGAGGATGTCGGCGGTCCCGTGGATGACCAGGACGGTGGGCCGGGCTTCTGACAAGGGGTTGATCATAGCCGTTGGGCGTTTGATTTGGTCGCCTTCGCAGCCTACGCTTGGAAGCATATGCGACGGACTTTTCTGCTCGGTGCCACGCTGGCCGGGCTCGCGTCCTGCTCAGGGGGGACCAAGACCCCGACGAAGCCGGTTCCACCGCTCCCCGGCAACGATGCCAAGCTCGAGTTGCCCTCGATCCCCGCGAAGATCGACGTCACGGCCAGCAAGCCAACCGACGGGACGTCGCCCGAAAAGAAGTCGCCGATCCTCGACATCTTGAAGGCCGAGAACGATCGCGAGATGGCCGCGCTCGCGAAGACCGGTGAGCCCGCGTACTACCTCGCCTATCAGCTCGTCGAGCAACGCCTCGTGTCGATGGACGCCGAAGGTGGCGCGCTGGTGATCGATACCGACGACACCAACCGCAACGTCGATGTCGACGTTCGCGTTGGCTCGACCAAGCTCGACAACACGCACCAGATCGCCGACGACACCAACGGGCTCAACGCGCCACTGACGCGCCGCGGGCTCGTGCCGTTCGGCGCCGATCCGCAAGCGCTGTCGAGCGCGCTATGGCTCGAGACCGATCGCCGCTATCACGAGGCGGTGTCCGCGCTCGGCTACGTCAAGCAAGACCAGCAGACGCTGTCGCACAAGAGCGCGGCCGACGACGATTTCTCGCACGAGCCGACCGAGGTTCACGTCGAACCGGAGGCCAAGCTCGAGTTCGACAAGACCATGTGGGCGGAGCGCTTGAAGAAGTGCTCGGCGAAGGCGCTGACGCCGTCGGGCAAGGCGACGCGCGGGACGTGCGGCGTCGTGTTCCAGCTCAACACCAGCTACTTCGTGAACAGCGAAGGCACGGTGATCCAGCAGTCGTGGACCAACGCGCAGTTGTCGGTCTCCGTCGGGGTGAAGTCCGACGACGGCATGAACCTCAACCGGCTCGAGCAGCGGTTCGGGGCGCAGCCGAAGGATCTGCCGAACGACGCCGAGGTCGACAAGATGATCCACACGGTCACGAGCGACCTCGATGCGCTGCACGAAGCGCCGCTCGCCGAGCCGTACGTCGGACCGGCGATCCTCGAGGGCCGCGCGGCGGGCGTGTTCTTCCACGAGGTGTTCGGTCACCGGATCGAGGGCCACCGGCAAAAGGATCTGACGAGCGGGCAGACGTTCGCGAGCTACGTCGGCAAGGACATCGCGCCGGATTGGCTCTCGGTCTACGACGACCCCGAGCTCGTCACGCTCAACGGGATCCAGCTCAACGGCTTCTATCGGTTCGACGACGAAGGCGTGCGCGCACACCGCGCCTCGCTGATCGATCACGGCAAGCTCGTCGGCTTCGACATGGGCCGCAACCCGATCCCCGGCTTCCCGCATTCGAACGGCCACGGCCGGCGCTCGCCGGGCCTACCCCCGGTCGCACGCCAGGGCAACCTCGTCGTCGAGGCGGCGAAGTCCGTCGAGGGCCCGGAGCTCGAGAAGATGTTGATCGAAGAAGTGAAGAAGCAGGGCCGGCCGTACGGCATGATCTTCACCGACATCAGCGGTGGCGTCACGAACACCTCGGCGTTCGCGCCGCAGGCGTTCAAGGTCAACCCGGTGATGGCGTATCGCCTGTATCCGAACGGCAAGAAGGAGCTCGTGCGCGGCATCGATATCAGCGGCACACCGCTCGTCGCGCTGCAGTCGATCCGCGCGGCGTCGCGCCAGATCGAGACGTTCAACGGCGTGTGCGGAGCAGAGAGTGGTTGGGTGCCGGTCTCGGCGTCCGCGCCGTCGCTGCTGATCGAGAAGATCGAAGTCGAGAAGGGCTTCATCCCACCGGATCGCCCGCCGATCCTCGATGCGCCCTCGGCCTCGATTCGCAAGGAGCGTCCGTGAAGAAACTCGTTGTTGCGGCGCTGTTCGCCCTGCTCCCGGCCACGCCGACGTTCGCGAAGAAGATCCAGGCGCCCGAGCTCGGCGCGCCGTCGAAGGCGGTCACCAAGGAGATCGTCGACGCGATCGCCGAAGAGATGAACCGCGATCGCACGCAGCTCGTGATCCCGGGCGCGCCGCGACCGTATTCGATCTCGTACAAGATCACCGAAGTCGATGTCAACGACGTCGCCGCGTCGCTCGGCCAGACCACGGCGAAGCGCAATCGCCACTTCGTCAACCTCGAAGCGCGCGTGCGGGTCGGTAGCCCCGACCTCGACAACGGCAACTTCGTCGTGCCCGAGGCCGGAGAGCTCGACGGTACCGCCGCGATCAACCTGCCGCTCGAGGCGACGCCGCGGATCGCGAAGCGCGCCGCGTGGCTCGTCACCGACAACGCCTACAAGGAGGCGCTGATCCAGCTCCGCGCGAAGCTCGAGGCCCGCAAGGCCGGCGGCAGCTCGCAGCTCGCGACCGATGTTCCATCGTGGACCTCCGAGAAGCCGATCGTCAGCGACGATCCGATCCTCGTGCAGCCGCTCGAAGGGCTCGACGAGCTCGAGGCGCGCGCGAAGTCGCTGTCCCTCGCGTTCCGCGATCAACCGGCGCTGCGCGAATCGCATGTCGCCGTGACGAGCTACCTCGAGCGCCGCTGGTACCTCACGACCGAGGGCACCAGCGTCACCGACACGCGGCGCGCCAGTGGCATCGTGATCGCGGCGAGCGGTCAAGCCGACGACGGCCAGCTCGTCCACGACTACTTCCTGCGCTACGGCCACACCGCAAAGGATCTGCCGAGCGACAAGGAGCTCGAGGTCGAATCGAAGAAGCTGGTCGCGTCGATCGTCGCGCTCGCGAAGGCGCCCGTGATCGCGCACTACGATGGGCCGATGCTGTTCGAGGGCGAGGGCGCGGTCGGCATGATCCGCAACACGCTCGCACCGCACCTCGGCGGCACGCCGGTGCCCGAGGGCCTCAACCCGCAAGAGGCGAAGACGTTCGGCGGTGCCTTCGCCGGCGAGCTCGGCGAGCGCGTGATGCCGAAAACCATCTCGCTCGTCGACGATCCGACCGCGCAAGCCGGCGGCGGCAAGGCGCTGATCGGTGGCTACAAGATCGACGACGAAGGCGTCGCCGCGCAGAAGGTCGTCGTGATCGACAACGGCTTCCTGCGCTCGTTCCTGACCACGCGCACGCCTTCGGCGAAGGGCCAGAGCTCGAACGGTCACGCGCGCCGCACCGCCGAGGGTGGTGCGTTCCACGGCAGCGCGACGAACCTGTTCGTCAACGCGAAGGGCAGCACGAGCCGCAAGGGGCTCGAGCTGCGCCTGCTCTCGGAGGTTCGGTCGGAGGGCAAGAAGTTCGGCATCATCATCCGTCGCTTCGACGACGCGGCGATTTCTGGCGCGCCCGACTTCACGCGCCGCGAGCTCGTGCAGATGCTGAAGTCGACCGATCAGTTGCTACCACCGCCCGCGACGCTCGCCTATCGCCTCTACCCCGACGGCAAGGAGGAGCTCGTGCGCGGCGTCCAGCTCAACGACGTGCCGATCAAGGCGTGGAAGGACGTGATCGGCACGAGCACCGAGATGACGACCTATAACTTCCTCGCGGCACCCGAGAACCAGCTCACGCTGCGCCTCACCGGCGGCACCGACGACGGCTTCGTGCCGTCGAGCGGAATCGAGAGCAGCATCATCGCGCCGGATCTGTTGTTCAGGGACCTCGATTGCGAGTCCTCGACGGTCGGCCGTCGCCCGCCGCCCGCGGTCGCGAAGCCGTCGTTCCCGAAGTGAGATGACGTGAAGCTCCGGCTCCACGCCGTCGAGCCGCGCAGCCGAGCCAACGGGCCGGGTGCTCGGTTCGTGGTGTGGCTGCAGGGCTGCTCGCTCGGCTGTCCCGGCTGCTTCAACCCGACGACGCACTCCGCCGAGGGTGGGACGCTCGTCGAGGTCGACGAGGTCGTCGCGCAGCTGCGCGCGGCGCGTGGCATCGAGGGCATGTCGCTGTCGGGCGGTGAGCCGATGCAGCAGGCCGAAGCGTCGGCGGCGTTGCTCGATGCGGCGCGCGAGGTGGGGCTGTCGACGCTCGCATTCAGCGGCTACACGATCGAAGAAGCGCGCGAGCTTCCGGGCGGCTCCGAGGTGATCGCGAGGCTCGACGTCTTGATCGATGGTCGCTACGTCGCCGGCGAGCGCCTCGCGACGGGCCTGCGCGGCTCGGCCAATCAGCGGATTCAATTGCTGACGTCGCGCTACTCGCTCGCCGACGTCGAGGCGACCCCCGTCGCCGAGATCCGGATCTCACGCGACGGCGAGGTCGTACTGACCGGCGTCAATCCACTGAAGCTCAAGCCGTAGCCTCGGCATGCGCGATCCACCTTTGCGGTACGATCGACCGATGGACGACGTTCCGGACCTCAAGGATTCCAGCGGCCGGTTGAAGCGGATCGTCCTCGCGTTGACCGTGGCCGTGATCGTCGGCGCGGGAGTCTACGGCGTGCTCTACGCGGTCGCGCGACCGGACGATGTGGCGGCGGCGCGCGAAGAGGGCATCTCGATGGTTCGCCACACGCGGACCGCGTTCCAGTTCGTGTTCTATTTCAGCGGCGGCGCGTTCATCGTCGCGTTTTTGGCGACGCTGAAGATCGCGAATCACCTGGCCGACAAGAAGTACGCGCGCGAGCTGACGCCCGAGGCGAAGCTCCGGCGCTAGTTAGGTCCGCCAGTCCTCGGTCTTGAGCCCCGGCACGCGCTGGAAATGGCGGCGATTCGACGTGACTAGCACGCGCTTGGCGGAGAGTGCATGAGCGGCGATCATGGTGTCTGCGATGCCGATCGGAGTGCCGCGGTCTTCGAGGAGCGCCCGCAACGTGCCGTAGGCGCGCGCTGCCGAGCGATCGAGATCGAGCACGACGATCGCATCCAGAAACGCAGTGACCGCCACTTCGAGCTTGCGCGAGCCAAGCTTACGAACGCCGAACCAGAGCTCTGCCTCGGTCACGACGCTCACCGCGATGTCCGTGGGTTCGGCTTGCCTGAGCCGGTCGCCGACTGCGCCGACGCCCCTGATGGCAAAGCTCACGGTATCCGTGTCGAGGAGATACGTCATCGGCTCGTGAATGGGTTGCGCTGTTTGCGGTTGTCGGTCGGACGCGGGATCTCATCCGAGAACGAGCCCAACGCTTCGAGGAACGGTGCGGGCCACTGATCGACAGGTTCGACGACGATCCGCCGAGCATCGCGATAGACGCGGACCCGTGTCCCGCGCGGAAGCCTGCAGTCTCCGAGGAGGCGAACCGCAGCGCTATTGCCCGTCTTGAACACGGTGGTCTGTCTTGCCGCCATCCGAGGAGTATATCCCCGAGGATATACAACGGCAATCTAGTTCGTGCCGAGGATGTCGCGCGTGAGCTCTTCGAGCCACATCAGCGCCGAGACGAGATCGTCGAGGATGATCTCGTCCTTGCCGATCGTCACGATGTAGCCAGGCTGGCCACCGCGGACGCGGCCGCGCGGGTCGTAGAGCAACCAGTCGTCGGGCTGGCCCCAGCTCGCGAGCGGGACACAGTCGGAGAGACCGGAGGCGGCGTACTCGGCGTGGACGAAGTGGTGGGCGCGCTGCGCGAGCGAGGTCGGGTCGCGGTAGTCGGCGGTCGCGAGGAACTCGCGATCGAGGAGGCGCATGCCGTTCGTGATCGAGAGGAACGCGCGGTAGTCGTTCGGCAGCGAGACCTTCGCGGCACGCTCGGCGTCGAGGATCGTGTCGAGCCGGGCCGGGGGACGGAGCTCGACCTGACCGCCGAGCTCCTTGAGCGCGATCACCAGCGAATCGAGGGCGCCGCGGACGGGCTCGCGATACGGATCGACGTCGACGGGGATCGCCGGGATGTCGGCGCGCGCGAGGATCGCGGCGAGCGACGGATCGCTGGTGTACGGCGCGAAGTCGGGCTCGCGGCGAAACTGCGCTGGCGTCGCGCCCGCCGCGAGCGCGGCTTCGACCGCGCGCAGCATCGGGACCTTGTCGTGTGCGACGGCGTGCGCGCACGCGATCTCGAACAGCAGCTCGGACGAAGCCTCGGCCGGGGCGGCGGCTTCGAGCTTCGCGATCCGGGCACGGTCGACGCCGACCGCCGCGAGCGCGTTGCGCAGGAACTCTTGCGCGTGGAAGCCGAAGCGTCGCTCGCCGAAATCGATCCAGCGCTCGAGCATCAGGTCGACGAGCTCTTTGACCTCACCGCCGCCGCGCGATTCGCGGGCGAGCGGCAGCAACAACAACTGGCCGGCACCGAGCGCGATCTCGGCCTGCTGTTCGGTCGCGCTGCCTTTGACCGAGTCGAGGAAGCGGCGCAACGCACCCGTCGGATGTGGATCGTCGAGGATCTCGACCACCGGCGAGCTCCGCGACGACCAGTCGCGCGCGGTCTTCTTGCGACCTGACTTCGAGAACAGCTCGTCGTCGTCGACGACGCGTGGCACCGCATCGAGCTCGGCCGCGATCGCCGCCGGTAGCTTGGCCGCGGATGCCTTCTTCGGGGTCGCCGCGGCTCTCTTCGCCGGCGCAGCCTTCTTCGCCGGCGCGGCCTTCTTCGCCGGCGCGGCCTTCTTCGCCGGTGCGGCCTTCTTCGCAGCTGGTTTTTTGGCCGGCTTCGCGGACGCAGCTTTGTTCTTCGGCGCGGGCTTCGCCGTTCGTTTCGACGAAGCCTGCTTCGTCGCCGTCCGCTTCTTCGCCGCCCGCGCCATCCTACTTCTTGAACATGCCGGCGCTGTACTCGACGATCTCGCCTCGCACCGCCGACGCAGCGACGGTGAGCGGTGACGCCAGGTACAGCTTGCCCGGGCCGGACCGGCCCTTGTAGTTGCGATTGATCGCCGAGACCGAGACCTGCCCACCTTGATCCGACACGCCGGGTCCACACCCGATGCACGCCCCACAGCCGGGCTTGATCACCTGCACGCCGGTGCGCGAAAATAGATCGGTGTAGCCGCGCGCCTTCGCGTAGTCCTCGACGTCCTTCGAGCCGAACTGGATGAAGAACTGCACGCCATCGGCGAGCTTGGTGCCGGCCGCCTCGGCCTCGGCCATTACCCGCGCGTACATGTCGATGTCGTCGCGCTTGCCCGCGGTGCACGAGCCACCGTAGGCGATGTCGATCTTGACCTTCCCGATCTCGGGAATCAGCGCACCGTTCTTCGGATCGCTCGCGATGCCGCGATCCGGATCGCCGGGCGTCGCGACCATCGGCCGGATCGACGCGAGATCGATGCGATGGATGCCACCGGCATGCTCCGCCCCTGGATCCGGCGTCACGACCTTCGCGCGCAGCGCCGCGACGTCGACGCCGGGGCGGCGAGCCGCGATCCACTGCAGCATCGTGTCGTCGACCTCCATCACCGCGCCGCGCGCCGAGCACTCGGTCGCCATGTTCGCGAGTGTCGCGCGCTCGTCGGGCGATAGCGCGAACAGGCCCTCGCCGCCGAACTCCATCACGCGATTGAGCGTGTCCTCGCGCTTCGCGAACGTCGCGAGGATGTGCAGCATCACGTCTTTCGCCGTCGAGCTGGCCGGCAGCTTGCCGGTGAGCTCGAACCGGATCGATTCCGGAACGGCGAGCGTGGTGAAGCCCCAGTAGAGGAGGGCGGCGTACTCGGTCGCGCCGACGCCCCACGCGAGCGCACCCGAGGCGCCGCCCATGCACGTGTGCGAGTCGGTCGCCTGGACGAAGTCGCCCGGATCGATGAAGTGCTCGCGCGCGACCTGATGGCAGATGCCGGGCGACACGCCGTCGATCGCGCTGAAGTTCCGCACGCCGGTGCGCGCCGCGAACTCTCTCTGCTTCACGCGCAGCAGCTCGATCTTGGACGCGAACTTCGCCATCGCGGGTACGCCGGTCGCGTAGATCAGGTGGTCCTCGAACACGGCGAACTTCGACGGATTCTTCAGCTGGTAGTCGCCGTACTCCTCGGTCAGGAACAGGTCGACCTGCGCGGTCGTGAACTCGTGCGAGTAGCCGGCGTCGACGCGCACCAGCACCGCATCGTTCGGCTTGACGTACTCGCCCTGACCGGGGAGTAGCTTCTGCGCGAGGATCTTCTCGGTCAGGTTCATCGGCCGCTTGCCGGTGCCCGGGGCGGGGACGCTGATCTCTTGCTTGTCGAGGCGCGCGCAGAACGCCAGCAGGCCACCGCTCTCGATCATCAGCGTGGTGATCGCGTCGTGGCCGGCCGTGAATTCGGAGAGCTCGATCCGCTCGCCCGCTTCGAGCCGCGCGAGCATCGCGTGATCGCCCATCAACTGGCCGATGTTGATGTTGTTGCGCGCGTGGATCGGCGCGAACGAGCTCGCGATCGCGAGCCGGCTGCCCGAGAACACTTCGCACTGCGCGGCCTGCTCGCGACTCGAGCCGACGCCCTTTTGCGCGCCCGCGACGATCACCTCGAAGCCACCCTCGGCGAGGGCGTTCGGCGGGATCAAGCGCTCGCCGTTGATGATCAACCCGGCGTACGCGTTCTTCGCAATCTCCTTCGGATCGTAGTCGAAGCACACCCACGCCGGCGTCATCGCGTCGGTGTTGATGTCGTCGAGCAAGTCGCTCGGCTTCACGTCCTGCATCGTCAGCGTCAGCGTGCCGGCGAGCTGGCGACGAACCTGGTCGGGGTCCTTCGTCAGATAGAGGACGCGCTTCCCGGGAGTCAGCGCAAAACTGCGATCCGCCATCACGGGGACCGTACCACCACCACTCCCCTGGGAAAACGGCTAGAAGGGCAGCCCGGAGCTCGGCGGATGTTGAACCCGCCGACTGTCCTGGACCCGCACCCGTCACTGTCCCTTCGCGGCCATCGGACGAGCGAGTATGACGAGGTATGCCTCGCTCTCCGTACGTGGGACTTCACGTGGTTCAGGCGGGTCGCCGCGCCTCGGCCGCCGACATCGTCGCGAGCGTCCAGCGGGAGATCTCCGGAGGTGCGTTGCCGGCAGGGAGCCGGTTGCCGCCGGTCCGCGCCCTCGAGAAGCAGCTCGGCCTGTCCAAGAACACGGCGCAAGCGGCGTACGACGAGCTCGTCGCGCGCGGCCTGGTCGAGGCGCGCGAGCGCGAGGGCGTGTTCGTGCTCGCCGCCACGCGTACGCCGACGCCCGAGCCGATCGTCGCGCCGCCTGCCGCGCGGGTGGTCGCTCCACCGATCTCGCGACCGGATCTGCCGCCGCGCGGCACGACGGCGCTGTCGACGGTGTTCATCGATCCCGAGCTGCTACCGACCGAGCGACTCGCCGAGTGCGCGCGTTCGGTGTTGCGCGAGAAGATGCCGAGTCACTACGACGCGCAGGGCTACCGGCCGTTGCGTCAAGCGATCGCGAAGCGACTGCAGACCCGTGGGCTCGACGTCGAAGCCGACGAGGTGATCATCACGACCGGCTCGCAGCAATCGCTCGACATCGTCGCGCGTTCGCTCGCGACCAAGCGGATCGCGGTCGAGTCGCCGGTGTACGGCTACGCGAAGCTGTTGTTCGAGACGCTCGGCCACGAGCTCGTCGGGCTGCACCTCGATCCGTTCAACGGCATCGATCTCGAGTGCTGGGATCGCGCACTGTCGGCGAAGCCCGCGCTCGCGTACCTGATCTCGAGTTTTCAAAACCCGACCGGCTACTCGTACACGAGCGCGGAGCTGCGCGGCGTGCTCGAGCTGTGCACGAAGCACGGCGTCGCGATCCTCGAGGACGACTGGGGTTCCGACATGCTGTCCGATGGCGAATACCGGCCGATGCTGCGGATGCTCGGCGGCAAGAACGTGCTGTACGTCAACTCGTTCACGAAGAAGCTGCTGCCGTCGCTGCGCGTCGGGTTCGTCGCGGCCTCTCCGGAGATCGTGCCGACGCTGGTCGCGATGAAGCGCTTGTCGACGCTCGGCAACGCGTGGCTGACCGAGGCGATCGTCGCCGAATTCCTCGAGCGCGGTTACTACGACACCCACCTCGCGCAACTGCAGCGCGAGCTCGATCATCGCTACGCGGCGTGCCTGCAGGCGCTCGACGAGCTGATGCCCGACGGCGTGCGCTGGACGCGTCCGGGCGGCGGACCGACGCTGTGGCTCGAGATTCCACGCTCGATTCCTTATGAACGGCTCGAGCCTCACCTCGCGCGCCGCGGCATCTATGTCTCGAATGCGAGCGCCGCGTTCATCGGCGAACCGCACCTGCACGGATTTCGGCTGGCCTACGCGTATCTCTCGGAGATCGAAATGCGCAGCGCGCTGACCATCGTCGCCGACGCGCTGCGAGACCTTTCGCGCTAACCTACGGGCGATGCGTTCCGTAGTCCTGCTCGCGCTAGCTGCCTGCAGCTCCGCGCCCGCCGCCACGACGGAGTTCTTCGGGCCGACGGTCGAGCCACCGCGCGGCCTGATGTGGATCCAACCCGGCGTCTCCGCCGAAGAAGCGATGCGGCTCGTGCCCGGCCTGCACCAGCCCGAGCGCAAGGGCGTGCGCGACGAGCTGATCCTCGATTCGAACGTCAGCGACGTCCAGCTCACGGTGCGGCTCGACGGTGGCACGGTCTCCGGCATCGTCGCGATCGTGCAGGGTCACGGCGCGCGCGACTTGCTGACCCGCGCGTGGGGCCCGCCGCAGATCGCGCACGATTCGCTCGGGCAACCCGAGGTGACCTGGGCGAGCGAATCGACCGGCTGGAAGGTCAAGCTCGATTGCCTCGAGCGCAACTGCCAGGTCGAGTACTCGCCGTACCACGTGTTGACGTCGGAATTCTTCGGCAGCCACGTGATCCCACCGGGCGAGCTCGCGAAGCTGCGGATCGGCATGAAGCTCGGCGAAGCGCGCTCGCTCGCACCGAACATCATCGCGAGCCGCACCGGCATTCCGACCAGCGTCGACGGCGTGCGCGAGTTCGTCGCGATCGACGACAAGCTCGGTAGCGTGCGCTCGATCTACCTCAACCTGCCGCCGCACGCCGAAGATCTGATCGACGAAGCGTGGAGCGAAGGTTGGAAAGCGAACGAGCTCGGCCACGTCGTGCTGGTGTGGCCCGATCCGACCACCGGATGGCGCGCCACCCTGCGCGACGCGCTCGGCTACAGCCACGATCTCGCGTACGACAACTTCATCTCGGCCGCGCGCCTGCTCGGCGACCAACCCGATTCGATCGACGCCTTGCCGTCGCCGATCCTCGGTCGCCCCGTCGACGAAGTGAAGAAGGCGTACAAAGACGAGCTGTCTCCCGGCAAGGAGCTCGCGCTCTTGCTCCCGCCGACCGAATGGGATCGCGTCGCGACGCGGGTCTCGCTCGCCGTCTCGAACAGCAGGATCCGCGAGGTCAGCTTCTCGCTACCGTACAAGCCGCACCCCGAGGCGCGCGACGTCTTGCTCGAGCTGTTCAAGCAGAAGTGGGGCGAGCCGAAAGAGCTCGACGACAAAGCGCTGCTGTTTCACGAGGCCGATCCGCGCGTCGAGGTCAAGGACGATCTCGAGCACGGCGCGTGGGTCGTCGAGCTGCGCTGATACACAGTGTGCGGGGCGACCGAGAACGCGCGTTAACAGACGGCACCGATCCGGTATTTCTCCGCCGTGATTTCGGTCGTGGCATCCCGCTTGCTGAAGGTTCGTCAGCCGTCCGGGAGACCTCATGTACAAAGCCTTGTTAGTCGTTTGTCTGCTTTCTGCCACCGCGTTCGCCGACCCGGGAGCCGAACCGATGGATGGGTTTCGGATGCGCCACGGCGTCGCGTTCTCCGCCGGCGACGAGATCGGATCGGGTCCGTCGTCGGGACTCTCCGGCGCGCTCTACGGTGTCGACTGGCGGATCGGCGCGCAGATCAACAACGACTACGCGGTCTATCTCGATACCCACCTCTCGCTCGGCACCGCGCACATCGGCGCCACGTCGGGCTACACCGGCAACTTCGCGGTCGCCGCGATGTTCGAGCGCTCGATCCTCGACCAGTTCTTTGTCGCAGCCGGCGGTGGCTACGGCGTGCTCAACAATCCGAGCGGCCTGCTCGGCCAACTGCGCGCGGGTTGGTATCCGCTGATGAGCACCTCCGAGACCCATCCGCGCCGCAAGGGCCTCGTGGTCGGCGTCGACGCGCGGTTCTACTTCGCCGATGCGATGACGATCGGCACGGTCACGCAGCTCTCCGCCTCGATCGGCTACGAGGCGTTCTAGCCAGCCCGCCGCGCGGGGTTAGATCGTGCCGCGATCGATCGCGCGCTGCGCTTGGTCCGCCATCGCGCGCACGATCATGATGAACGGCGCGAATCGCTGATCGGTCGTCAGGCCCTTCGCGAAGCGATAGTAGATCTGCTGCAAGATCACCGCGGTCTTGTAGAGCCCGAACGCGTAGTAGAACACCAGGTGCTCTGCCCGACGGCCGGACCGTTCGAAGTAGCGCGCCGCGATCTGCGTGCGCGGCGGCATGCCGGGCTTGGTCGTGATACCGAACAAGCCCGATTGAAAGACCCCACCGTCGTCGGCCTGCGCCCAGTACGACAGCGCGGTGCCGAGATCCATCAGCGGATCGCCGATCGTCGCCATCTCCCAGTCGAGCACCCCGGTGATCCTCTCGAGCGCGGGATCGAAGATCACGTTGTCGAACTTGAAGTCGTTGTGGATCAACGCGGGCGGCCCGTCGACCGGGAGGTTCGCGACGAGCCACGCGCCGGCCGAGGCCATCGCCGCGATGTCGTCGGTCTGCGAACCGGTGTAGCGCTCGACCCAGCCCTTGACCTGACGCTCGACGTAGCCGATCGGCTTGCCGAAATCGGCGAGGCCGGCCGCGGCGTAGTCGACCGCGTGAAGATCGACGAGCGCGTCGACGAGCAAGTCGCAGATTCGCTCGATCGTCGCGGCGTCGCTCGGCGCATCCTTGCGCAGGATCATGCCGCGCCGGCGCTCCATCAGATAGAACGGCGCACCGAGCACCTCGCCGGTCGGCTCGTACGCGAGGACCTTCGGCGCGCGGTCGTAGACCGGTGCGAGCTTCGACAGCACCGCGACCTCGCGGCCCATGTCATGCGCGGACTTGACCTTGCTGCCGAACGGCGGCCGGCGCAGCACGTACTCCTGATCGCCGTGGCGCACGAGGTACGTCAGGTTCGAGTGGCCGCCGGGGAATTGCTCGACGGCGAGCGCGTCGGTCGTGCCGAGAAACGCGGCGAGCTTGGCGACGTCGAGCTCTTCGCCGGTGCGGACCGGGCGCGCGTTGTCCTCGACGACGGGCTCGGTCACGCGTATCTCGCGAGGATCCGCTTCGCGAGGACCATCTTGTGCACCTCGTCGGGACCGTCGTAGATCCGCGCGCCGCGCTCGTGGACGTAGTAGTGGCCGAGCACCGTATCGCTCGACACGCCGAGCGCACCGTGGAGCTGCACCGCGCGATCGATCACTCGCATCATCACGTCGGCGACGTAGAACTTGATCGCGGAGACCTGGTCGCGCGCGACCTGGAAGCCCTTCTTCTCGATCGTCCACGCGGTGTGGAGCACCATCAGGCGCGACGCATCGATCTCGGCCCGCGCTTCGGCGACCCACGCCTGCACGATCTGGCGCGTCGCGAGCGTCTTCTCGTCGGCGTCGATCTTGCGGTGGGTGACGTGGCGGCACAGCGTGTCGAACACGCGCTCGCAGATGCCGATCCAGCGCATGCAGTGATGGATCCGGCCGGGCCCCAACCGCTCCTGCGCGATCAGGAAGCCGGCGCCCTCGGGGCCGAGGCGATTCGCGATCGGCACGTGGACGTCGCGGTACCAGATCTCGGCGTGGCTGGCCCAGCCTTCGCCGGCGTCGCCCATGATCTTGATGTTGCGCACGCGCTCGTAACCCGGCGCATCGGTCGGCACGATGATCATCGATGCGCGGCTGTGCGCCGCGGCCTCGGGGTTGGTCACCGCCATCACGATCGCGAACGCGGCGCCATCGGCCGACGACGTGAACCACTTGTGGCCATCGATCACGTACTCGTCGCCGCGCTTCACCGCCTGGCACGACATCAGCGTCGGATTCGAGCCCGGATTCTCGGGCTCGGTCATCGAGAAGCAAGAGCGAATCTCGCCCTTCGCGAGCGGCTCGAGGTAGCGCGCCTTCTGCTCGGCGGTGCCGTACTTGTGGAGGATCTCGAGGTTGCCGGCGTCGGGCGCCTGGCAGCCGAACACGTAGTGACCGAGCGGCGTGCGACCGAGCCGCTCGCTGACCAGGCCGTGCTCGACCAAGCCGAGCCCCAGTCCGCCGAGCTCCTTCGGAATCTGCGGGCCCCACATGCCGGCGGCGTGGACCTTCGCGCGCAGCTCGCGCAGCACCGGATCGGCCGCGATCCAGCCCTGGTCGAACACGGCTTTCTCGGCGGGGATCACGACGTCGGCGACGAACTTCTCGATGCGCTCGAGCAGCGGGCGGACGGCCTCGGGTGGATCGAAGTCCATGATCAGTACTCCGTCTGAAGAGCGGCCGGCAGATGCGCGACCGAGTTGAATGACACGAGGGAAATCTTGTCGGGATCCCACGCGAACTCGCGCGTGCGAAGCTTGAGCTCGCTGATCGAGGCGTTCTTGACGACGAGGCTCGCGCGGATCATGTGATGTGCGGTCGCGCCGAACACGAGCCCGACGGCGACCCCGATCACACCGCCCGAGGTCACGACCGCGACGCGGCCTCCGCTGCCGCACTCGGCGACGATCCGATCGAGCGCACCTTGTACGCGTGCCGCGAATTCGTGCACGCGTTCGACGCCCGCGATCCGCCACTCGTCGCGGCTCCACTTCGCGATGATCGCCTTGAACGCGCGATCGGCGAGCTCGCGGGTCGGCTTCGCGATCAGCATCGCGAGCTCCGGATCCTCGTCGGCGAGGCGCGGCAGGAACGCCTTGACGATATCGAAGCCGGGAAATTCGGCGAGCCCGTCGAGCGTGATCGGCGGCGGCAACGCCGGTGCGGTCGCGCGCGCGTGGCTCGCGGTGCCGACCTGGCGCACGAGCGGGCCGCAGAACATCGCATCGATCTGCTGCGTCGCGAGCAAGGTCCCGATCAGCCGCGCCTGCTCGACCCCGAGCGGCGAGAGCTTGTCGTAGTCGGCTTGTCCGTACGACGCTTGGCCGTGGCGGATCAGCATCACGGTGGCCATCGCGCGGAGCCTACCGCGTTCAGAAGTACATGCGACAACTGGCGCAGTAGAAGCGGAGATGCTCTTCGACCCACGCCATCGGCGCCTCGCACTGCGGGCACGCGGGGGTCGGTCCCGACGACGCGACCGCGGCCTTCTTCGGCGGCGGCAGCGAGGACGGCGCAGTCGAGATCGGTGGCGTCGTCGCACGGTTCGTCGTCGAGCGCGGTCCGGTCGGCAGTTTCGCCTGCTCGTCGCGAGCGGCCACCGTCGCGGCTTCGTGGAGTCCACTCGCGCGGGTCGATGGCGTCGACGCATCGCCCGAGCGTGGACGCGCGGTCTCGCTGCTCGGTCGCGCGCCGGGCGGCCGCGTCGAGATTTCCCCGCTCGCACCCTGCGGAAGATCATCGCGTCCTGCGCCGCGCGACAGCACCGGCTTGCGATCGCGCTCGCTCGCCTCGACGAACTCGCTACCGGTCGCGTGGCTGGTCGGAGCCTCGCTCGCGGGGCGCCATCGTGGCCGAGGTCCGCTCGGCGCATCACCGGTGACGACGCCGTTCGATCCGACGGCGCGCGTCGGCGTTTCGTGATCACCGTCGGAGGGCCGATGCGAAGACTCGGCGGCGCGGGTCGGAGCTTCGCTCGGCCGTCGCGGTGGTGCGGTCGGCGCTTCACCGACCCGTGCGACCTCGTGCTCGGGCGTCGCCGGTGCGGTCGGCGGATCGGACGTCGCATGCTGGCGCGCGGGCCGCGTGACCGCTTCGTCGATCGTCGACGGCTTCGGGCCGAACGGCGAAGGAATCGTCGCGAACGGGCTCGGCGTGCTCGTCGTGCTCGCCTTGTTCGTCGATTGCGACGGCTCGAGGTTCGACGGCGGCTTCCCGATCCCGTTCGCCGGCACGATGCTCGGCAGCTTCGAACCGAACGACGGAATCTTCGACGCCGGGGGCGGCACAGTCGGCTTGGCCACGCGCGGCAGCGGCTTCGGCGGATCGAACCTGCCGGCGGTCGGCGCGACCGGGAACGGCGAGGCATCGTCGGGCTTCACGATGCTCGGCAGCGGCGCGCGCGGCTCGAGCGGTGGCTTCGCGACCGGATTGTTCGTCGCTCGCTGCGGTCGACGCTCCAGGGGCGCCGGCGGTGATTTCGTCGTCGAGGTCGGGCGCGGCGGCGGTCTCTTGAACGCCGTCGGCGCTTCTTGATCATCGGGAGCGTAGGCCGGCGCAGCCTCGCTGGTCTTCGCGCCACCGAAGGCGGTGGCCGGCTCGTCGGGCTTCTGCCCCGCGAACGCGGTCGGAACCTCGCTATCGGACGGCGCTTCGCTCGCCCTGAGTAGAGTCTCTTTGGGCTCGCGCGGTTGTGCACCGAACGCGGTCGCCTCGTCGCTGTCGTCGAGGGTCTGGCGCACGACGTGTGACGTCGGCGCTTCGCTCTCGGCACGCGGCGCCGCACTGCCGCGGGGCCGGGTCCCCGCGCGCGGCGCCGACACCGGTGGTGCCATCTCGGTCGGCGCCATGCTCAGCTCGTGGGCCGTGAACTTGTTCGCGTCGCGCGTCTCGAGCTCTTCGAAGTTCTCGGGCGCGGACGCCGCTGGATTCTCGTCGGTGGCGTGGTCGCCGCGCGCGAGCGGCGGTGCGATCACGCTCTCGTCGGTGTGATCGAACGCGCTCGCGGAGTGGCGGTCGACCGGCATCGTCATCGCCAGGTCGCTCGGCCACTCCTTCGGCGCGGACTTCGCCGCACGCGAGCGCGCCTTCGCTTCGGCATCGATCTCGACCGCCGTGCTCGGCTCCGCCGGCTCGACGTTTGGCATCGGCGGCACGGCCATCGCGAGCGTCGGATGCTTCGACGCGGCGACCCGCGGTGGTGCGCTCGGTCGTGCGGCGCGCGGCATCGCAGCGACCCGCGCAGCTCGCGCGGCGGCATTCTCGGGCGGCGTGTTACCGAACCGCGGCGTCGTCGGTGATTCGTTGAATTGCGGCGCTCGCGGCGGTGGCTCGAACGGATCCGGATCGAGCGTCGATTGCGATTGCCGCTCGAGATCCGCGGTCTGCTCGATCGAGCGCGGCGGCGAATACGGCGCGATCGGCGCGTGCACCGCCGCGCTATCGCCCGCTTGAAAATCGCTCGCCCGTCGGGGGCCGGGGGTCGGCGCTTCGAGCGGCGGCGGCATCGCGATCCCGAGCATGTCGCCCATCGCGCTGCGCGAGACCGGCGTCGGAGCGCGCGTCGGCATCTGCGGCGGTAGCGGATTCGGTGCGGCGCCGGCGTTCTGCATGTCGTAGAGCGGGCGGAGATGCGGCGCACTCTCGAACAGCGGCTGATGCCCCGGCGCGGGATTCATCGGATGGTGTTGCGGCGCCATCGGCGCGCCGAGCGGACCCTGCGGTCCCGGCAACGGGCCGCCCGGACCCGGCGGCATCATGTGCGGTTGCGAGACGCGCATGCCTTGTTGGTTGTCGCGCAGCAGCTCGCGGACGTCGAACGCCGGCTGGGTCTGATGCGGTTGCGGGATCCGCTGTTCGGAGGTCTTCAAGCGCAGCGGCTCGGGCTCGAGGCGCATCGCGATGATGCTGCCGAACAGCGCGAGCGCGGCTCCACCCACGACCGAGTACAGGCCGATGCCGACGGGGATCCCGACCTGCATCGTGAACTTCAGATCGGGCCCGTGGAAAAAGATCGCACCTGCGCCACCACCGATCAGCACGACCTCGACCAGCAACAACTTGCCGAGGAACTTTCGGCGGTCGCCGAGCTTCCACATCGAGAACGCGGCCATCAGCGCGGTCACGATGCCGAGGCCGAGTGCCGCGAGCTCCGCGATGCCTACGACATCGAGCGTGTGGCCGGTCGGCACGATCTCGCACACGACCTCTTCGCCGTGGTTACAACCGTGCGCCTCGAGCAGGCCGACGTGGATCGACTTGCGCTCGAGCTGCTTGCCCTGAACCGTCGGGTGCCCGTCCCACCATCCGGGGACGGTCGTCGGAACGAGTCCACCGGCGAACGCGATCGCGAACGCCAGGGCCGCCACGAGCGCAAACAGCGCGCCAAAGGCGCGAGGGGCCATACGGTAATGATATCACGCAGGCTACGGATCGATCGTCTGCAGGATGTCGAGCGCCAGCGCGGCGTTCGAGGCGGTGCGGAACAGGGTCCGCATCTGCGCCTGCAGCACGCCGGTCCCGACCGCATGGTCGAGAAACTGCTCCATCCGGGTCCAGAACCCGTCGAGGTCCAGGAACACGATCGGCTTCTGGTGGTAGCCGAGCTGGATCCCGGTCAGCACCTCGAACGCCTCTTCGAACGTCCCGAAACCGCCCGGGCCGACCACGAACGCATCGGCCTTGTCGAACATCATCGCCTTGCGCTGATGCATCGTCTCGACGACGTGGAGCTCGGTCAGGCCGTGATGCGCGACCTCCAGGTTGACGAGCTGTTGTGGAATCACGCCGATCGCGCGGCCGCCGGCGGCGAGTTGCGCGTCCGCGAGCACGCCCATCAGGCCGCGATGCGCGCCGCCGTAGACGAGGGTCAGGTCGCGGCGCACGAGCTCGTTCGCGAGCTCGCGGATCGCGCTCGCGTACGCCGGCGAACCATCCGACGACGACAGGTATACGCAGACCGAGCGCACCACCGAGGGAGTAGTATCACGAGCGTGGAGCTGAGCTGGCACGAGCGGTCATTCGCGGATCTCAAGACCGCACAGCTCTATGCGATCGTCGCGCTGCGCGAGCGCGTGTTCGTCGTCGAGCAGAACTGCGTGTATCTCGATGCCGATGGGATCGATCTGCGCGCGCGTCACATGTGGGCCGAGCACGACGGTGTGCTCCACGCGTATCTGCGGATCGTACCGGCGGGCCTGAAGTTTCCCGAGGTCAGCATCGGCCGCGTGATCATCGCGCCCGAAGCGCGGCGCACCGGGCTCGGCAAGGAGCTGATGCGGCGCGGCATCTCGGCCGCGAACGGCACCCACGAGCCGATCCGGGTCGGCGCGCAGGCGCACCTCGAAAAGTTCTACGCCGAGCTCGGGTTCGCGGTCGCGTCGGCCCCGTACCTCGAGGACAACATCCCGCACCTCGAGATGCTCAGGCCCGCTGGGTCCTGAACGCCGAGCCGAGCACCAGCCACAGGCTCGCGAGCACCAGCACGATCGCCTCGCGGCCGCCGCCCAAGATGCCGCCGCTCGGTGAGGTCAAGCCATCGAGCGACATCGCGGTCCACGCATCGCGCAGGAGGTACGTGCCGGCCGCCGCGATCGCGATGCCGCCGGCCAGGCCGATGAAGCCGACCACCCGGAAGTACGGCAGCAGGGCCGAGAGCGCCGCCACGACGACAAAGATCACGATCCACTCGAGCGGCGCGTAGATATGGAGGCCCAGCCACAGCGCGAACGCCACCGCGAACCCGTGCGCGAGCACGCGAAACCACCTCGGCACCACCGACATTCCGCGACCAGTATAACGCAAACTCTGCGGCCGATTGCGCGACCGCGGCGCGCATGGTTGGATGCGCAAATGCGCATGATCCTCGTCGGCCCACCGGGAGCAGGCAAAGGCACCCAAGCCGCACGCCTCGTCGAGCAGTTCCGGATTCCTCACATCTCGAGTGGCGACATGCTTCGCGCGGCCGTCCAAGAAGGCACCGCGCTTGGCAAAGCAGCGCGCGTTCACATGGATGCCGGTCATCTCGTCCCGGACGAGCTCGTGATCGGCATCATCCTCGATCGGATCCGAGAGCCGGATGCCGCGCAGGGCTTCATGCTCGACGGCTTTCCGCGCACGCGCCCGCAGGCCGAAGCGCTCGACGCCGCGCTCGAGGCGGCGCACCTGGCGCTCGATTGCGTGGTGCTGCTCGAAGTGCCCGACGCGTTGCTCGTCGAGCGCGCGGTCGGTCGCCGCAGTGATCCGCAGACCGGCATCATCTATCATCTGAAGTACAACCCGCCGCCGGCGGATATCGTGTCGCGCCTGGTCCATCGCGCGGACGACACCGAAGAGAAAGTCGCGACGCGCACGGCGAAGTACCACTCGGAGACCGCGCCGATCGTTCCCTACTACCTCGCGAAGGGCATCCTCAAGCGAGTCGACGGCGTGGGCAATCCCGATGACATCACGCAGCGGCTGATCGCCGTCATCAAGAACTAATGGCGGGCTACGACCACAAGACGATCGATCCGAAGTGGCAGGCGTACTGGGACGCCAAGCAGACGTTCGCCACGCCGACGGATCGCACGCGTCCCAAGTATTACGTGCTCGACATGTTCCCGTATCCGTCGGGCGACGGGCTCCACGTCGGTCACCCGAAAGGCTACACGGCGACCGACGTCGTCGCGCGCGCGAAGCGGATGATGGGCTTCAACGTGCTGCGCGTGATGGGCTGGGACAGCTTCGGGCTCCCCGCGGAGCGCCGCGCCGAGAAGACCGGCGAGCACCCGAGCGTGATCACCGCGCGCAACATCGCCACGTTCAAGGGCCAGCTCCAGCGCCTCGGCTTGTCCTACGACTGGACGCGCGAGCTCGCGACCAGCGATCCGAGCTACTACAAGTGGACCCAGTGGATCTTCGAGGTGCTGTACGAGCGCGGGCTCGCGTATCGCGCGAACGTTGCGGTCAACTTCTGCCCGGCGCTCGGCACCGTGCTCGCGAACGAGGAGGTCGCCGACGGCAAGTACATCGAGACCGGTGACCCGGTCGAGAAGCGGCTGCTCGAGCAGTGGATGCTGCGGATCACCGACTACGCGGATCGGCTCGCCGAGGATCTCTCGACGCTCGACTGGCCGCGCGGCGTCTTGAAGCTCCAGGACGATTGGATCGGCAAGTCGGTCGGCGCGAACGTGCGGTTCGAGATAGTTGGCGGTCACGGTGACATCACCGTGTTCACGACGCGTCCGGATACGCTGTTCGGCGGCACGTATGTCGTGCTCGCACCCGAGCACGGGCTCGTCGAGCAGATCACGACGGCGGACCAGCGCGCGGCGGTCGCGGCGTATCGCGTCGAGGTCGGTAAGCGCAGCGAGCGCGATCGCACCGTCGAGGCCGCGGATGCGCCGAAGACCGGCGTGTTCACCGGCTCGTATGCGATCAACCCGGTCAACGGCAAACAGATTCCGATCTGGGTCGCGGACTACGTGCTCGCGAGCTACGGCACCGGTGCGGTGTTCGCGTGCCCGTCGCACGACGAGCGCGATCACGCGTTCGCGACGAGGTTCGGGCTGCCGATCATCGAGGTCGTCGCCGGCGGCAAGGACGTGCAAGCCGAGGCGTACCTCGGCGACGGCAAGCACGTGAACAGCGAGTTCCTCGACGGCCTCGACAACAAGCAGGCCCAGGCCGCGATCGCCGACTGGCTCGAGCAGCATCATCGCGGCGAGCGCACGATTCGCTATCGCCTGCGCGACTGGCTGTTCTCGCGGCAGCGCTACTGGGGCGAGCCGTTCCCGCTGATCCAGCTCGCCGACGGTACGTACCAGCCGGTGCCCGAGCAGGATCTGCCGGTCGTGTTGCCCGAGCTCGCCGACTACAAGCCGAGCGCGGATGGTCGGCCACCGCTGGCGCGCGCGACCGAGTGGCTGAAGACCACGGATCCACGCACCGGTGCGCCGGCGACGCGCGAGACCAACACGATGCCGCAGTGGGCGGGGTCGTGCTGGTACTACCTGCGCTTCATCAGTCCGACGCGCAGTGACGTCGCGTGGGATCGCGAGGAAGAGAAGTACTGGATGCCGGTCGACCTCTACGTCGGTGGCGCGGAGCACGCGGTGCTCCACCTGCTGTACGCGCGGTTCTGGCACAAGGTGTTGTTCGACGCGGGCCTGGTCTCGACGAAGGAGCCGTTCCAGCGGTTGTTCAACCAAGGCATGATCCACAAGACGTCGTTCCGCGACGCGAAGGGCAAGTACTACACCGACGCCGAAGTCGAGCAGCGCGAAGGTCGCTGGGTCGCGAAGGCGACCGGCGAGTCGCTCGAGACCAAGCTCGATAAGATGTCGAAGAGTCGCTACAACGTCGTCAACCCCGACGACATGTGCGCCGAGTTCGGCGCCGACGCGATGCGGATGTACGAGCTGTTCATGGGCCCGGTCGAAGAGGGCGTCGAGTGGGAGACCTCGGGGGTCAAAGGCACGCGTGGCTTCCTCGATCGCGTGTGGCGCCTGCTGATCATTCCGGCGGATCCGACGACTGGCAGCGACGTCGATACGCTGTCGACGAAGGTGCGCGAGGACGGGCCGGTCGAGGACAAGGAGCTCGAGCGCGTGCTGCACGCCGCGATCAAGAAGGTCACGGCGTCGGTCACGGATCTCAAGTTCAACACGTCGATCTCCGAGCTGATGAAGTTCGTCAACGAAGCGACCAAGGCGACCACGATCCCGCGCGCGTGGTTCGAGATGTTCGTGAAAATCCTGTCGCCGTTCGCACCGCACCTCGCCGAGGAGATCTGGCAGCGCCTCGGTCACACCACGTCGATCGCGTACGAGCCGTGGCCGCAGTACGACGAGGCGAAGCTGCTCCGCGACACCATGAAGATCGCGATCCAGGTCAGCGGCAAGCTGCGCGGCGAGATCGAAGTGCCGTCGGACGCCACCGAAGCGACGATCCTCGCGACCGCGAAGGCCGACGACAAGGTCCAGACCTTCATCGCCGGCAAGGCGCTCAAGAAAGAGATCTACGTCAAAGGTCGGCTCGTGAACCTGGTGGTGTGATGACCGAAAAAGCTGCGTGCGCGCTGCTCAAGGCGCGGTTCCAGAAGGCCGGCTACAAGATCGCCGAGAACGTCGCGTTCGACGAGGATGGCATCGCATTCGACGTCGATGGCTTCGACGCGGCCAAGCGCGTCGGCTACGAGTACGTGACCGACGAAGCCGGCGATACCTGGGATGTCGGGAGCGATGTCGGCGCCGCGCTCGAAGCCCGCCGCGATGCCGGCGAGCTGTTCATCCTCGTCGTCGGTGAAGCCGATGCGCCCGACGCCGCAGCGCTCGGGCGCGCGGCAGATCTGTTCCTCGGCCAGCTCGAGGCACCGCCCAAGAAGAAGCCTGCGGCGAAGAAGCCGCCACCGACGCCACCGGCCAAGAAGAAGCCGGCGGCGAAGAAGCCCGCGCCGAAGAAGAAGTAGCTGCGAGGATCGCGGCGTTGTCGAGTCACCCCACAGGAGCTCAGGTCAAGCGCGGGCTCGCGTGGATCGGTGTCGCGAGCTCGCTCGTCAGCGTCCTCGACTTCCTCGCGCTGCTGATCATCCTCAACCGGTGGGTGTCCAAGGACGACTACGGCATCGCCACGATGTGCACGTGGGTGTTTCCGATCCTCGATCAGGCGACTGACCTCGGCCTGTCCGCGGCGGTGATCCAGCGCGACGACCACTCCGACACCAAGCTCGCGACCGTGTTCTGGCTCAGCCTCGGGCTCGGCAGCAGCCTGTTCGCGCTGTTCGTGATCGGGGCACCGATCGCGGCGCCGTTGATCGACCACCCGATCGTCGCGTGGATGATGGTCGTCTACGCGTCGAAGCTGGTGATCCAGAACGCGTACTTCATCCCCGTCGCCCTGATGAAGCGCGAGCTCCGGTTCAAGGAGCTCTCGGTGATCCGGATCGTCGCGAACCTCGCCGAGTTCGCCGGCAAGATCGGGTTCGCCGCCGCCGGCTTCGGCATCTGGTGCTTCGTGCTCGGGCCGCTCGCGCGCGTCGTCGTCACCAGCATCGGCGTCCAACTCCGTCACCCCTGGCGCCCGCGCTGGCTGTTCGATCTCCGCGACGCGACGGACTACATCTCGTTCGGGCTCAAGTCCTCGGGCTCGGCGATCCTGTTCGCCTTCTACACCAACATCGACTACCCGATCGTCGGTGCGTTCTTCGGCGAGGGCGCGCTCGGTCTCTACCGCATCGCGTACGAGGTCGTCCTCGAACCCGTCCGGATCATCTCCGCGGTCGTCGTCGACATCGCGTTCCCGGTGTTCGCGAAGCTCCGCTACGATCCCAAGGCGCTGACCGCGCAGCTCGTCTCGTTCACGCGGCTCAACCTCGTCGCGGTGCTGAGCTACGCCGCGATCATGCTGATCGCCGCCGAGGAAGTGATCGGCCTGTTCTTCCCCGAGTATCACGGCGCCGAGCTCGCGATCCGGATCCTGTGCATCGTCGCGGTGCTGCGCGCGATCAGCTTCGTCGTGCCGCCGCTCCTCGATGGTGTCGGTCGGCCCGAGCGGACGTTCACGTACATGCTGATCGCCGCGATCGCGCTGCCGATCTCGTACGTGGTCGGCGCGATCGTGCTCGGTCCCTACCTCGGGTTCGAGGCCGTCGCGGTCGCCTGGGCGGTCGGCTATCCGATCGCGTTCGCGGTCCTGATCTACCTGGCGCTCACGACGCTAGGCTGGACGATCCGGGCCTACCTGCGCGCGGTGCTCGGTGTGATCTCGTGCACCGTCGCCGGTGGTGTGGCCGCGTTTGTCGTTCACGACCTGATCGGCTCGTTCGCTCCGTGGTTGCGCCTCGCGATCACGGCGGCGGTGATCGTGGTCGTGACCGGCGCGTTGCTGACCACCCAGGGCTACCGTATGCGTCCGCGCAGCTAGTCGTAGTTTCCTCGGGCTGCGCGCAGACGTAGCTTGCGTTGAAGACTCTGACGATGAAGCCCGAGTGCCTTCGCGGCATGACTGATGTTGCCTCCGCAGTCGCTGAGTGCGCGCGAGATGTGCTCCCACTCGACCTCGTCGAGCGTCAGCATCTCGCCGACGATCGCCGACGCTTCGCCATGCTCGATACGCCGCAACAGGTGGCGCGGTGCGACCGGTTTGGCCTCGCAGTCGTCAGC
>JBDTJY010000090.1:0-45641 GCA_039935615.1 Kofleriaceae bacterium | reverse complement strand
GCGGGTATTCGTCATGGTTGCGACGCTATGTCTCGGCGTGGCGGTCGCGAGCGCCGATGCGACCACTCCTCAAGAGAAGTCCAAGGTGCTGTTCGAAGAAGGACGCAAGCTGATCGAGGCTCACGATGACCTCGGCGCCTGCGGGAAGTTCAACGAGGCGATCAAGCTCGACCCCGATGCGGCGGGCACGATGCTGAACCTCGGGTTGTGCAACCAGAACCTCAAGAAGATCCGACTGGCGTTGTTCTGGTTCCGCAAGGCGCAAGCTCGCGCGCACGAGACCAACCTCCCCGAGTACGAGGCCGCAGCCGGCATTCGCACGAGAGACCTCGTCGATCTCGTCGCGTCGGTGAAGCTCGACGTGTCTCCCGACGACGCGCACGTGAAGCTCGACGGCGAGGAGATTTCTTCGGCCGACTACCTTCACGTCGAAGTCGATGTCGGCCACCACGTGATCGAAGCGCGGTCGCCCGGTCACCAGACCTCGCATCAAGAGTTCGACGTCGTCGGTAAAGGCGGCGAGACGATCGAGGTCAAGCTCGCCGTCGGCGACGACATGATCGACGTCGATCATCCGGGTCGCCGCAAGGCCGGCCTGATCACGGCGGGTGCCGGCGTCGGACTGATGATCGCGAGCGGCGTCGTCAACCTGCTCGCGAGGAGCTCCTACATCAAGTGCGTGGATGGCGGGTTTCAAAGACCCGATCCGAGCTGCGCGCAAACGATCACCGACGCACAACACCACGCGCTCTACGTCGGCACGTCGCTGTTCGTGGGCGGCGCCCTCGCGGTGGTCGCCGGCGGCTACCTGTACTTCACCGCGCACCAGCACGAGCGCGTCAACCAGACCGTGTTCTTGCCGACGGTGTCGGCCGACGGCGCCGGCTTCGCGGCGATCGGTCGCTTCTAGGCCCGCGTCTAGATCGTGAACCAACTGCCGGGGGCGAGCGCCGCGGCGCGCTCGCGATGCTTGTCGGCGAGCTCGATCTGGCCATCGTTCGCCGCGGCGCGCGCCGCGTAGTAGTGCGCGAGTGCACGCACGCGTTGTCCCGTGCGCACGTCGTCGATCACCTTCTGCAGCACGACGAGCGCTTCGGCGTTCGCGCGCTCGCCGGTGAGCACCCTGCCCTTCGCGACCGCACCGGTGAGATGCGATGCAGCTTCGATCCGCGGATGCAGCCGCGCGAGCTCGGGCTCGAGCGCAGCGAGCGCGAGCCGCGCTTTCGCCACCTCGCCGGTCTCGACGAGCGCCCCGACCCGCAGGATCACGAGGAGCGCGCGCTCGCGCGGTTTCTTGAGGCCGCCGGTCTCGGCGATTCGATCGAGCACCGCGAGCGACTTCATCCAATCCGCGCGCATGTCGTGAACGACCGCGTGGGACAGCGGGCGCTTGTCGATCTCGAGCACGAGGTCGATGTCGCCGACGGCCATCGCGCGCGCCATCGCCGCGCTCTTGGTCAGCGTGCGAAACAGGAACCACAGCGTCAGCACGAACGCGAGGCCGATCGACATCCACGCCCAGCCGGTCGCATTGGTCTCCGACGTCAGCGCGAGCGTGATGTACGCGATCGTCATCACGACCGGGACGAACCATCCGGCGATGAACGTCCAGACCTTGCCGCGCCGCCCGAGGAAGCCGCCGCCCTGGTTGGTGCCGAACGGGCTCATCGATTCTCCGTGTTGCTCGCGCTCATCGCTGGGCTCGCATGTGGCGCGCGATCCGCATCGTCAGCTCGAGCGCCTGTTCGTAGTTGAGGCGCGGATCGACGCGACTCTTGTACGCGCGCTCGAGGCCGGCTTCGTCGAGGCCGCGCGCGCCGCCGATGCATTCGGTGACGTCTTCGCCGGTGAGCTCGACGTGGACCCCGCCGAGGCGCGAGCCGAGCTCGGTGTGGAGCTCGAAGCTGGTCTCGAGCTCGGTCAGGATCTTGTCGAACCGGCGGGTCTTGATGCCCTGCGGCGTGGTCTCGGTGTTGCCGTGCATCGGATCGCACGTCCACAACACGGTGCGGCCCACGGCCTGGACCGCCTGCACGAGCGGCGGCAACTTCGTCTTGACGTTGTCGGCGCCCATCCGCGCGATCAGCGTGATCTTGCCCGGCTCGTGATCCGGATCGAGCGCGTCGAGCAGGCCGCGCAACCAATCGATCGTCATCGCCGGGCCGACCTTGATGCCGATCGGATTCTTGATCCCGCGATGAAACTCGACGTGCGCGCCGTCGAGCTGCGCCGTGCGCATGCCGATCCACGGAAAGTGGGTCGACAGATTGTAGTGGCCGGCGCGGCGTGGCACCGTGCGGGTCTGGGCTTGCTCGTACGGCAGCGCGAGCGCCTCGTGGCTCGTGTAGAGCGTGACCCGGCGGAGCACTTCGTTCTCGACGCCGGTCAACGAACCGACGAAGTCGAGCGACTCGCGGATCGACTCGACGATGTGGCGATAGGCTTCGAACTGCGGCGAGTCCTTCGCGAACGACACGTCCCACTGCTCGGGATGATGCAGATCGGCGAACCCGCCATCGGTCAGCGCGCGGATGAAGTTGAGCGTCAGCGCCGCGCGCTCGTACGCGCGCAGCATCAGCACCGGGTCGGGCTCGCGCTCCGCGGCGGTGAACCCATCGTGGTTCACGATGTCGCCGCGATACGCCGGCAGCGTGACATCACCACGCGTCTCGTTGTCCGCCGAGCGCGGCTTCGCGTACTGCCCGGCGATCCGGCCGACGCGCACCACGGGCTTGCGCGAGCCGTGCACGAGCACGAGCGACATCTGCAACAGGATCTTCAGCTTCGCCGCGATCGGCTCGGAGCGACAGTCGTCGAAGCTCTCGGCGCAGTCGCCGCCCTGCAACAGGAACGCTTCACCGCGCGCCGCTTTCGCGAGCTCGGCGCGGAGATTCTCGACCTCCCACGACGTCACGAGCGGCGGCAACCGGCCCATCTCGTCGAGGACGCCTTGTAGCCGCACCTGGTCGGTGTAGCCGACTTGTTGTTGGGCCGGCTTTGTCTGCCAGCTACTCGGCGACCACATCTCAGTCCGGCTCCTCTGTCGTCGATTTCTTCGCACCGCTGCAGATCAACGGCCGCTTGCCCGCCAGATCGAGGCGCGGATGCGCGGGGCTGTAGATCTTCTCGGGCTCGATCGTGGTGCCCTTGTGCTTGCGCAGCACGGCGGCCATCGCATCGCGGATGATCACCTCGGTCGGTTTGATCGCGCCCTCGGGCAACTTCAACCGACCGATCACACCGTCACCGCCGGAGGCGAGAAAGTCGCTCGTCACGAGCGTGTACTTCGCGTCGTCCGCGAGCGGCTTGGTGCCGACCTTGATCGCGACCTCGAGCGCGCCGTTCTTGCACGCCGCCTTGACCGTGATGCCACCCCACGAGAAGAACCCACCGTCGCGCTGGATGTTCGTGGTGACCAGCCGGCGGATGTGCTTGCCGAGCACCGAGACGATCGCGAAGCGATTGTCGAACGGCATCGCCTCGAACAACCGGCCGTACGTGAGCGCGCCCGACGGGATATCCGCGCGCAAGCCGCCGCCGTTGGTCAGCGAGACCTCGGCATCGGGCCGCGCCGCGAGCATGAGATCGGTGAACCAGTTGCCCTCGGACGACTCGGTCTTGTACGCCTTGGTGATCGGCCCCGATAGGTTGACGCCGAGGCTCTCGTTGCGCTGCTTTTCGGTGCGGGCGAGCGCGTCGTCGACGATCTTCTGGACGTCCGGATCGGGCACGACGGTGTGGCCCTCGTAGTCGACCGGATGGCACTCCGAGAGCCGCTGCGGATTGCCCTCGGAGTCGAGCGGGCAGATCACCTCGGGTTTGTGGATCGTGACCGCCGAGACGTGGGTCTCGGTCACGCGCAGATCGACGCGACCGAACGCGCGCCCCGACGAGTACGACTCGATCACCGCCATGCCGTCGATGCGATGCGCGATCGCGGCGTGGGTGTGCCCCGCGACCACGACGTCGATCAACCCCTTCGGCAGATCGCCGAGGACGTGGAAGATCTCTTCGTTGGTGTCGCACGACGAGAGGTCGTCGGGCTTGTCGTTGTCCTTGCACGCGCTGCCGGCGTGGATCGTCAGCACCACGACCTGAGCACCCCGCGCGCGCAACGCCTTCGCCTCGTCGGTGATGTACTGCGCGGTCGGTCGGGCCATCTCGAGGCCGAGGAAGTTCGCCGGCATCGTGGTGAACGGCGTCGACTCGGTGCTCGCGCCGAGGATGCCGATCTCGGTGCCGGCGACCTCGACCAGCGTCGAGGCCGGCATGTTCGGCCACTTGATCCGCGCGCCGCTCGCCGCGTCCAAGATGTTGGTGACGAGGAACGGAAACTTCGCTTCGCTCGCGCGTGCCTTCAACGCGCCGCGCGGATCCTCGTCGGGCGACTTGACGACGACCGCCGGGCCTTCAGGACCGTAGTCGAACTCGTGGTTGCCGATCGCGGTCGCCGCGTAGCCGAGCTGGTTGTACGCCTTCACGACATCGGCGCCTTCGGCGAGGTTCGATTCGAGCGTGCCCTGAAACAGATCGCCGGCATCGACCAGCAACACCCCGCCGCCATCGGCCGCGCGCGCGGCGCGCAGGTTCTTCATGAAGCCGCCGAACAGCGGCAGCCGATCGAGCGCACCGTGCAGATCGTTGGTGCCGATGATCGAGATCGTCCGCGCACCCTTGGCTTGGACTTTCGCCACGCGCTCGTGCGGCGCCGCCGGATGCGAGCAAGCGGCGGTCGCGAGGAGCACGACCAAGGCCTGGCCTCTCATCGCCCGGACTCTACGCGATCGACCTACTAACCGCACGGAACCAGTGCCGATCTTCGGGGGCGCGGCGATTTGTCCAGGGTGAATAGATCGCGTTACCCTGCGTCGAATTAGTCCGTTGGGAGGATCCATGCGAGCTCAGCTCTATCTCTGGCTTATTGGCGCGACCGTGGTCGGCGCCGTCAGCACTGCGTCGGCGCAGCCTGTCGAACGCGATCATCGCGGTGGCGGCGGCGTCACCGTCCAAGGTGGCGTGAGGGTCGATGTCCCACGCGAAGCACCGCCGCCGGTTCGTGAGGAGCCGGAGCGCGCCCGCGGGCGAGCCGGCTTCCAATGGCAGTCCGGTCGTTGGGACTGGTCGCACGGCAAATATGAATGGCGCGCCGGTCACTGGGAGAGAGAGCGCCGCGGCAAGCGCTGGCGTGAAGCGCGCTGGGAAAATCGCGGCGGGACGTTCGTGCTCGTCGACGGTGGCTGGGACGATGCGCCGGCCAACCCGAACGCCGCACCGCCCGCACTGCGCGACGAGAAGTGGGAGCCCCGCAACGGCTTCGTCTACGTCCGCGGTCGCTGGGACTGGCGCAACGGCGAGTGGGGCTGGACCGCTGGCCACTACGAGCGCGAGCGCGCGAACAAGCGCTGGCGCGAACCTCGCTGGGACAACAGGGGCGGTTCGTGGGTGATGGTCGACGGCGGCTGGGATGATGCGCCGTCGAATCCGAACGCCGCGCCGCCGCCGCTGCGCGAAGAAAGGTTCGAAGGCCGTCGCGGCTTCGTGTTCGTCAAAGGTCGTTGGGACTGGCACAACGGCGACTGGCAGTGGCAGGCGGGTCACTGGGAGAGAGAGCGTCACGGCAAGCGTTGGCGCGACGCGAACTGGGAGAACCGCAACGGTCAGTGGGTGAAGGTCGACGGCGACTGGATCGACGACGCCCCGGTCACGCAAGGTGCACCGCCGCCGATCCGCGAGGAGCGCTTCGAGAACCGCGCCGGCTTTGTCTGGGTCCGCGGCCGGTGGGATTGGAAGCACGGCAACTACGAGTGGATCAACGGCCACTACGAGCGCGAGCGCGCGAACCAGAACTGGAACGAAGGCCGCTGGGAGAACCGCGGTGGTTCGTGGTTCTGGGTTGAAGGCTCGTGGGGTGGTCGTGCAACGCCGCCGCCGCCGCCGCCGCCGAGCGTTCAGGGTGGCGTACATGTCGGTGTGTCGATCGGCGGTGGAGCGCCGCCGCCGCCGCCGCCGAATTCGCAGCCCGCGCCGCCGGCTCCGCAAGCCGAGAACGTCGGTGCGAAGGCCGGCTTCGTGTGGGCGCGTGGTCACTGGGGTTGGAGCCAATCCAGCTATCAGTGGATCCCGGGTCACTGGGAGCGCGAGCGAGCGAACAAGCACTGGACCGAAGGCCGCTGGGATCAGCAGGGCAACACGTGGGTCTACAGCGAAGGCAGCTGGCGCTAAGCTAACTGCGTTCGTCTGAACCAGCGGCGATCACGAGAGTGGTCGCCGTTTTTTTTAGAACCGCTTCTCGAGCACGGAGACGTTGACCTCGACCATGCCCTCGCCTTTGTAGTTGTCGTGGCTGAGGTCCATGTTCGGCAGCTCGAGCTCGAAGTGATGATCGCCGAGCGCGAGCTCGAGCTTGGCCTTGATGAACGCCTTGCCGTCGGCGAACAGCCAGCTGCTATCGAAGTTCACGAGCAGGTGCTCGTTGCCGTAGCCGAGGTGAAGCTGGGCGCGACGCGCGCGGCCATCCACGTGTAGTCGTGCGACGTGATGCGACAGTTGGTCGAGTTGATTGCCGACGTGATTGCCGAGGTCGGTGACCTTGTCGGTGATCCGATCCTCGAGGCTGATCGAGTGGTCGGCAGGGACTTGTGGCCACTGTTCATCGATCGTGAGCAGTGCGTCATCGTCGAGCGCACACAGCGGTACGGTCTCCTCGGCGAACGCGACCGAGCTGATGCACAGCACCAAGAGGATGGTCCTACCCACATCCCGATGGTCGCGAGGTTCGCTCTCCCCAGTCTGTGAGCAGGGCCACGATGTGTACGAAAATGGCAGGTTGTTCGACTTTGCCAGGATCTGTACAGTGCGGGCCGAGGGAGGCCCGATGCGCCGTTTTGTGCTCGCCTGCGTGCTGGTTAGTTCGATCGTTGGCTGCGGCAAGAAAGACGGCGACGGTGCTGTCTTTTTGGACGCCCCCGGCCTGACCGGCGACAAGTACTCGTTGACCTGGGGCCCGGTCGACGTGCCGTCGAGCGTCGAGGACACGCAGTGCGTGTGGATGCGGCTGTCGAACGATGCGCCGATCAAGGTCCATCAGTTCCACAACGCGCTCTCGCTCTCTTCGCACCACCTGATCGTCTACAAGGACGATCAGGATACGACCGAGCAACTGACGCCGACGCCGTGCCAGGCGTTCACCGGCGCGCTCAACACGACCGGCGCGATCCAGCCGCTCGCGATCACGCAGAAGCACGACGACGAGATCACGCTGCCCGATGGCGTGGCGTACACGTTCGACGCGCACCAGATGGTGAAGCTCGAGATGCACTACATCAACACCACCGATGCGACGGCGAGCGCGACCGCGACGGTCGATCTGTTCGCCTCGGATCCGGCGACGATTCACGACGAGGCCGGCCTGTTGTTCGCGGGCTCGCTCGACATCGACATCCTGCCGAACCAGCAGTTCACGCTGCACCAGTTCCTCACGCTGCCGGCGACGCTCGATCTGTCGGCGTCGCACATCTTCGCGATCACCGGCCACGAGCACAAGCTCGGCACCGGCGTCCAGGTCAGCATCGCGCCGGATCGCACGGGGCCGATGACGTCGGTCTACGCCCCGGATCCGTTCCTGTGGGCCGAGCCGGTCACCGACGGTTACAACCCGGACCTCAGCGTGCCGCAGGGCGGCGGCTTCGACTTCACCTGCAACTACACCAACACGACGAACGCCGAGGTGAAGTTCGGCGAGAAGACCACCGACGAGATGTGCTTCTTCTGGGTCTACTACTGGCCGTCGCAGGGCTCGAAGGTGTGCGCGCACACGCAGCAGGTCGGCGGCGTCAACGGCTACGACATCTGCTGCCCGGGCGACTCGAACTGCTCGCTGATCGGCGGCAAGTTCTAACGCGCGAGCAGGAACTGTCCGAGCGCGGCGAGCACGCCCGCCGGAATCTCGTGACCGCCGACGAACGGGTGCCAGTCGACCCGCGCGCCGGCGGTTGTTAGTTGGTCGCGCAGCGTCTCCGCGACGCTGAACGGCAACAGCGCGTCGCCGCGACCGTGCGATTGGAACACCGGCACGCCGGCGAGGGTGGCCATCCGCGGCGCCCATTCGGACTCCGCGATCAGCGTGCCCGACATCATCACGACGCCGCCGAGCGGCCGGTCGCGATGCAGCGCGACGTCGAGCGAGACCATCGCGCCCTGCGAGAACCCGCCGAGCACGATCCGCTCGTCGGTGGTCGCGAACCGCACGGCGACTTGATCGATCAAGCTCGAGACCTGGTCGCGCGCGGCGGCCAGGCCCTCGGGGATTTCGGCGCTGCGATCGTGCGAATCGCCGCTGTGGAGTTGGGCCTCGAGGCGCGCCAGATCGAGCAGCCACCACGCGCGGGCGTCGCCGTACATGCCGCCGAGCACCAGCGGTGCCGCCGGGAACACGAAGCGCGCCGGCAGGTCGAGGTACTCCGCGAGCGAGACCAGGTCGTCGCCGGGCGCGCCGAAGCCATGCAGCAGGACCACGGTGAGCTTCGCGTCATCGCGCCCCACGACGCAGGTCGTGAGGCCGGCGATCTCGAGACGTTCGATCTTCACGAGCGGGTAATATCACGGCCGTGGCGGACCCGAGTCGACGCGACGTCTTGCGCCTCGCCGGTGCCACCGCGCTCGTGGTCAGCTGCGGTGACAACTCGCCGACCAAGCCGCCCGGCGACGCGGCCGGCAGCGCGATCTTCGAGCCGACTGCGGATGCATTTTTGGTCTCGGCGTGGCTGCCGTACGCGCGCAGCATCACGGTCGAGGTCAGCGACGCGACCGGGGTGGTCCAGACCGCGACCGCGACGATCGCGAACGAGCAAGCGGTCGCCGCGATCACCGGGCTCGCGGCGAGCACGTCGTACCAGGTCGCGATCACCGGCGACGACGGCACGCTATTCACGCACACCGTGCAGACCGCGCCGGGGCTCGACGACACCCGTCCGATCCGGCTCGCGGTGTCCGCGGATCTCGACGCGCAGCCGCTGTTCTACAGCGATCTGTTCGAGCAGATCATCGCGACCAAGCCCGAGGTGTTCGTCACGATCGGCGACGTGCCATACACCGACAACGGCCCGGTCGCGGAGACCGTCCCGGAGTATCGCCAGCGCCACGGCTACATGCGGACCGCGCTGCACGTGCGGCCGTGGCTCGAGGCGATGGGCGTGCGCGCGATCTACGACGACCACGAGTTTCGCAACGACTGGGACGGCGTGCGCGCCGCGGCCGAGCCCGAGCGCTACGCCGCCGCGATGCAGGTCTGGGACGAGTTCTTCCCACTCACGGCGACGCCGCCGGTCGACGACGTTCGCTATCGGACGTTTCGGTGGGGCGCGAACGTCGAGTGCTTCGTGCTCGATTGCCGGCGGTTCCGCAGCGGCAACGACGTCGCGGACGACGTGAACAAGACCATGCTCGGCGCGACCCAGAAGGCGTGGTTCAAGGCCGCGCTCGCGCAGAGCACCGCGACGTGGAAGCTGGTGTTCACGAGCGTGCCACTCGACTACGGCAACGGCGACGATCACTGGGCGAGCTTCTCGACCGAGCGCGAGGAGCTGTTCGACACGATCAAGGCGCTCGGTACGACCGGCATCTTGTTTCTGTCGGGCGACCAGCACTATTTCGCGGCGTACTCGCACTCCTACGGCCTCCGCGAATTCCAGGTCGGGCCGCTCGCCCGTGGGCTCGGCACGATCGGCCGCGAGGCGCCCGGCGTGCTGTTCCGCGACGTTCGCTACAACTTCGGCCTGCTCGACATCACACCTGACACGCTGACGATGAGCGGTGTAGGTCCCGGTGGTGACGTCTTCTATAAGGAGACGTTTTCGCCAGCGATGCTGACGCCGATGTAAAATAACCCACGATGGGGAGCAGTCGGCAGCATCTAGCTGCCTTCGCGAGCCTGCACACACTCGGCGACGTCGACGAGCGTAGGCGGATCGCGCGTCAGGGTCTCGCGATGCTCGCGCAGGTCGCCGAGCGCGAACCCGCGCCGCTCGAAGGACTCGCCGCGGATCAACTGCTGCTCGCGGTGCGCGCGATGCTCGACGATGGCGTGCTCGCGGATCTCGACTGGTTGTCGCCGGCGGCGGCCGCGGTCGCACTGTTCGAGCTCGGCCAGGCGGTGCCCGCCGGTGCGGAGCGCCGCGAGCTCGGTCGCCGCGTGCTGACGCGGTTGCGCGACGCCGACCGCGACACGTTCGTACGCCTCTTGGTCGCGCTCGCACGGAGCTCGCCGAAAGTCGTCGCGAGCGAAGGCCTGCGCGCGCGGCTCGAGGTCGTGCTGTCGGCGCCGCTCACCGCGCCCGGCGCGATCGGCGAGCTCGCGCTCGGCCTGTTGGCGCAGCCGTCGCTCGCGCAGAGCTGGGTCGAGGTGCCGGCGATGGGCAGCTTGCCGTCGCGGCGGCTCGCGGCGAGGATCCTGGCGCACGGTGCGCGCGAGGCGTTGCGGCGGTTGGATGGCGGCGATCGCGGTGGCGTCCAGGTGCTCGGTCGACCCGGCGTGCGTGCGGCGCTCGCGCGGTTGCTCGGCGATCGCGAAGCGTTGGTGTGGCGGTTCGCGAGCATCGCGCGCGGCATGCTCGCGCACGTCGATTCGGAGCTCGCCGACGATATCGATCGCGAGCTCCGCAACACCGCGACCAACACCGAGATCCGGCGCGCGTCGGCGTCCGCGGGTGCGGCGCTCGAGCGGGGTGGGCAAGCGCAGCGCTGGGCGCCGTTGCTCGTCGAGCGCGCGACGAAGGAGCCCGGCGTCACGCGCGGCACGATCCTCGGGCTGGCCGGACTCGCGATCGTCGCGCCCGCGGGCGCCGACGCGCTCGCGCTCGCGCTGGTCGAGCGGCAACCGCTCGAGGCCGCCGAGGCGATCGCGGAGCTGCGCCGCGAAGAAGCGGCGCCGCTGTTGCCCGAGGCCGCCGCCGCCGCCCACGCGTGGACCCGCACGCAGGTCCAGGGTGCGGCCGCGAGTGGCGACGACGGGCGCTGGGCGCTGCTCCACGCGCTCGATCGCGAGCTCGGCGGCGCCGGCGCGATCGAGGGCATCGGCATTCCGATCGCCGCCGCGCGCACCGCGCTCGATGCGGGTGACACGGTGACCGCGTTGCGCGAGGCGCGGATGGCGGTCGAGGAGATCACCGAAGCCGCCGATTGGCTCGAGAAGGCCACCGACGACGATCCGCTCGATCGCCGCCACTCGATGCGCCTGCTGCGCGATCTCGATCGCGAGCTCCTCGCCGACAACGCGCTGACCGCCGTGCTCGCCCTCGCGCCCGAGACCGATCCGGTGCGCACGCAATTCTCGTCCGCACTCGCGTCGATCGAAGCGGCGTTGCTCGCGAGCGAAGCGAAGCCCGAGACCGGCGCGGTCCAGCACGGCGGGCTCCGGATCGCTCGCCTGCGCGCGCTGATCCGCCTGCTCGACGGCGTGCGGGCCTCGTCCGAGCACGACCTCGAGCCGCGGCTCGTCGTGGTGCGCCAGTTGATGACGCGCGCCGCCGCCGATCAGTCATCGCTGCGCCGCGCCGTGTGGGCGGCGCTCACGCGTGCCGGCGACGCGCTGCTCCGCGACAATCACGCCGAGCTCACCGACTTTCTGTTGTCGTGGACGACCATGTTTCCCGACGAGGATTTCGCGATCGTACGCGAGGCGTCGATGGTGCCCGAGATCGAGGCCGCGTTCGCCGCCTATGCACGGCTGCAAGAAGCGACCTGGGCCGCCGTCGATCCCGACGATGGCGACAAGCTCCGCACGGTGATCGAGCGACTCGCCGAGCTCGCCGACGCGCTGCCGCCCGAGCAATCGCCGCGCGTCGAGTCCGTGCGCCTCGCGCTCGCGCGCCTCGGCAACCAGCTCGCGCGCCTGGTCGCCGTGCCGAACCTATCCGCGATTCCGATCGGCGCCCTCGATGCGGTCGCGACCGAGCTCGGCACGCTCGCGCGCCGCGTGTTCGGTGCGCGCCAACGCCTGGGCCTGCCCGCCGACGATCACGGCGATGCGCTCGAGCTCGCGGTCCGCGCGATCGAGAGTGCGCTCGGCGGTGGAGTCGCCGACACGCCGGGGCGGGCGCGGCGCTCGTCGCGCTCGATGATCGCCGCGGCCGAGCCCCGCGCCGGGATCGACGAGCCGGTCGCGCAGACGATCGAGCAAGCGCGCATCGCGCTGCCACCCGCGATCGCCGCCGCGATCGAGCGCGTGCTGGTGTGGCTCGCGCGCCGCCCGCACGCCGAGACCGCCGTCGCGGCGACCGGCTCGATCCCGATGGAGGTCATGTTGCCGAGCTGGGTGCCGCTGTCGCGCCTGCTCGGCGGGTTCTTCGTGATTCGCCCGATCGGCTCCGGTGCCGGCGGCTCGGTCCTGCTCGCGGTGCGCTCGGAGCAACGCACGCGTCCCGACCGCGAGCTCGTCGCGCTCAAGGTGCCCGACTACTCCGCCGAGGCCGCGCGCAATCTGTCCGAACAAGAGTTCGAGCGCCTGTTCCGCGAGGAAGCCGGCGCGCTGCTCGCCCTGCCCGCGCACGGCAACCTCGCGCGGTTCGTCACGTTCGATGCGAGTGCGCAACCCAAGCCGGTGCTCGTGATGGAGTTCGTGCGCGGCCCGAACCTCGAGCGCACGCTCGAGGCCGGCGAGCTCACGATGCCGCGCGCGTTCGCGATCATCGACGATCTGCTCTCGGGTCTGGAGGCGATGCACGCGGTCCAGATCGCACACCTCGACGTCAAGCCACCGAACATCGTGCTCCGCGAGTCCAACGGCAACGCGGTGCTCGTCGATTTCGGCCTCGCCGGGCGCCGCATTCGTGCGGGCTGCGGCAGCGTCCACTACGGCGCCGCCGAGGTCTGGAGCGAAGGTGGCGACCACTTCGATCCCTCGCACTCGGATGTCTACGCGAGTGGCTGCGTCGCGTGGGAGGTGTTGACCGGCTCGGTGTTATTCGGCGGTGACTCGGTCAAGCAGGTGATCGACCAGCACTTCACGAAGACGCCCGCGGCCGAGCACCTCGCGCGGATGGAGCGCAATCGCCCGCTCGCGCCGCTCGCCGAGTTGCTGCGCGCCACGCTCGCGCGCGATCCGAAGCGCCGGCCGAGTGCGTCGCGGCTGCGCGCCGGGTTCAAGGCGATCGCGCACGACCTCACCGCGCTGCGCTGGCCGCTGACTAGCGAACCTGCACGGTGATCACGTTCGACGCGATCGCGCCGAGCTTCCACTGAAGCTCGTGCGTGCCGGGCGTCGCGAAGCGATACGACGTGATCTCGTAGTTGTAGTCGATCGCCGGGCTCGGCAGCACGGCGCCGTCGTACGTGGCGACCCACGGATACTCGGGGATCTCGGGCAGCCCGGTGACGAGCACACCGTCGAGGTATTCGCCGGCCGGCCGCTTGGGCCCCATGATGTACACGCCTCGGCCGGGGACCGAGACGTCGAGCACGTGGAGCACGCGGATCGCCTCGCCGACGGCGTAGTCGGTCTTCGCGGTCATCAGCGTGAGCACCGTGGCGTCGACCGCGGTGCCCTTGAACGGCCACGTCGGATAGCCCTTCGCGACCGCCACGTCGGCGGCCGGCGCGTCGACCAGGCGATCGCCGTCGCGAACCGACAGTCCACCCCAGCGCACTTGGTAACGGGCCGGCGCCGCGAGCGACGGTGTCGAGGATGGGGTCGGCGCCGCGGGCGTCGGCGGTTCGGCGCAGCCCGCCGCGAGCACGATCAAACCGAGGATCCGCACGAGCGATCCAACGCATGACCCGGCGCGGCGATCTGAGCTGAATCGCAGACTATGCTGCGTCCATGAGCGTCGACCCGGTGGTGCGTTCGGTGCGAGTCGCCGTGGTCTTGAGCGATCGCTTTGCCGAGATCCTGAAGGGGCCCGACACGGTCCACTCGCAGAAACAGACCGGCGCTCTCGTCGGCATCTCCGGGGATCAGACGGCGATGTCCCTGCGGATCGGCGAGGCGCAGCAGCTCTATCCGGAGATCTGGCGCCACCTCGACGACGCTCGTACGGCGCTCGCGACGCGCGGCACCGAGGTCGCCGCGTACGACGCGATCCGTGCGGCGGAAGGCGGTGGTCTCGGCGCGGCCGTCGAGGTCGTGGCGACCGTTCACGGCGGCGGTCAGCACGCGATCGAGCAGCAGGTGAAGTCGGCGAACTTCAATCGCGCCGGCCTCGCTCGCGCGAAGCAGGCGATCGAAGCGCTGGTCCAAGCGACGCCGGAGATCGACTGGGTCGCGATCGCGCGGGCCGAGGCCGAGGACCCGGCGGTCGTCGCGTTCGGGCGATCGACGCGGCTCAAGCGCTGGACCAAGCTGGCGCTGCTCGTGCTCGTGCTCGCATCGCCGTTCGTCTATCTGCTGCACAAAGATCTGAAGAGCACCGACCATCACGACACGGCGGAGCCGGTCCAGCCCGTGGTGGTGCCGGTGAGCGACCAGGAACAGGCCGAGGTCGCGGCGATGGCCGGGCAGCTCCACGGCGAGCTCGCCACCGCGCGTGCGCGCTGGGCGAACCTCGTCGCACCCAAGTCGCTCGCCGCGATCGTCGCCGGCTCCGAGCCGTGTGCGTTCCCGTTCGTCGCGCCCGATTCGCACGGCGCCGAGCAGTTCATCCGCGACGGCAACGGCGAGGCGCTCGGCGCGAGCACGTTCGCGAGCTACGACGCGACCGCTCCGATCCAGGACGATCAGCTTTCGCGGATGACCGCGATCGTCGATGCGGTCCAGGCCCGGCTCACCGCCCACCGCGTCGATCACCTCGATCGCAAGCGGCTGACCGACCTCGAGCCGTACGTCGTGTTCATCGTGATCGATCACGAGGTCGAGCCCGTGATCACGGCGACCGCGCCCCAGATCGCGTTCACGCCGGGCCAGGTCACCGGCCGCGGCTACGTGTTCTCGGTCGAATCTGGGCAGATCGTGTGCGCCGCGACGATCGACGCGCGCAACGCACAGCCGAGCACCGACCTCGATCGCGTGCGCAGGAAGCCCGAGGCGGCCGACGTGCTGCACCGCGAGCTCGAGGTCCGGATCCGGCAGGCGCTCGCGACCGGGCTGCACCGGGTCGGCGCATGATCGCTAGGGTGCGGCGACCGGCGTGAGCGGAACCGGCGATTTGACCTTCCCCGCAGGCTTGGTGCCCGCGGTCGTGGCCCCGGGCTGGCCCGGGAGCGGCGCCGGCGGCTGCGTCTGCTTGCTGGTGTGGTCCGCCTCGCGATAGGCGCGCTGGGTCGCGTCCATGCTGTCGTTCGAGTTCACCAGCTCGGAGCGATCACGATCGCTCTGACTCGCCGGTGGTGCGAGTCCGGTGTTGGCTCTGGAGTTTGCGGTCGGGGTTTCGGCCAGCTTGGCCCGACCGGGTCCCGCGCACGCGGCGAACAGGATCAAGCTGTTCAGGAGGACCTTCATATCCTCACCGTACTCCTCACAGACTTCGAAGCAACGGCTCTCAGCGGCCGAGCTGGGGCGACAGCGGCACGCCGACGGGCCAATCCGTATCGCCGACCCGCTTGAGGTTCATCTCGAACGTCTGCTTCGGCGCGCCACCCTCGGTGACGTACTCGCCGACCTCGCGCCACGTGTTGGTCTTGACCGTCGCGGTGAAGCGCATCACCGCGTTCGGACCCGCGGGCACTTCCCAGATGTAGCCATCGGCCGTGAGCTTCAACTCGAACGTGCCGGCGTAGCCCTGCGCGTACGAGCGCATCTCGTACTTCTGGGTCTGCGCGTTCCACGAGATCGCGGCGAACGCGTTGAAGCCGGTGGTGTTGTCGTCGCGATAGCCGCGGCCTTCGATCACCATCACGTCGCCGCCGAGGATCGGTCCGACGCGCTCGGTCTGGGTGACCTTGTACGGTCCGCTGCGATCGGCACCGGCCGCCGGGCCGGCCCAGATGCCGCGCATGAACGCGAGCTTGCCCATCGGTTCGGCGAGCGCCGGTGTGCCTTCGACGACCGGCAACTTCGGCTCGGCGTTGGGAACGACCGGCTTCGGCGTTGCGGTCGTGGCGCACGCGGCGATGACAACGAGGAGGGCTGCACGCATACAGCTCTCGTATCACATGCAGTGCGTGGCTTTGAGCGAGAGCGTGTCGTAGAAGAAGTTCGTGAGCTTCGAGAAGTCACTCGTCGACGCCATCTTGAATCGCACCGTCGTGCCCGCGATGCCGGCGACGGCGAAGGAGTGCGAGAACGCGGTGTACGTCGTGCCCGTGGTCGAGTTGAGGTTGTTGACCGAGAGCGCGGTCTCGATCGGCGTCTCGTTGGTCTGCGCGAGGCTGACCACACTCGAGTCGTACACGTTGGTCGTCGAGGTCTCGGTCGTGCCGACGAGCCAGTAGCCGGTGAGCGTGAGCACCGTGGTGCCCGCCGGAATCGCGACGTCCTGGAACAGCTCGTCACTCTCCGTGAACCCGGTGTCGTAGCTGCCGAGCCATCCGCCATACGTGCCGGCCTGCGGTAGGTGGTTCGAGATCAGCTCGCTGGGCGCATCGGCCGGTTGGACTTCGTGCCACCCGGTGGTGAACGCTTCGAAGTCACCGTGGGCGAGGAGCTCGGTCTGCACCATCGAGCAGGCGTCCATGTAGACGTGCGCATCCATATAGGCGTGCGCGTCGTTGAACACGTGGGCATCCATGTAGACATGCGCGTCGTTGAAGATGTGCGCGTCCTCGAACTGCTTCGCGTCCATGTAGACGTGCGCGTCGTCGTGCGGATCGTCGGGCGCGTCCTTGTAGACGGTCCCATCGATCACGATCTCGTTCGCGTCCCCTTGGGCGAGCTGTCCGACGCCACCTTTGGCGCAGCCGACTAGAGCAAGGGCGAACAAGACATGGCGCACGATGAGCGCAATATCGTCGACCCGCCCGACGGATTCAACGAGGAACTTAGGGACAGGCCATCGCCTTGAGCGACAGCGAGTCGAAGTAGAAGCTGGTCGGGTTGCTGACGTCGTTGCTGGTCGTGAAGAACAACCGGACGGTCTGACCGGCCGGCACGTTGGTGAACGTGTGGTTGATCGCGGTCCAAGTGGTCGTGGGGTGGGCGTTATTGAGCTGTTGCGCGGTGTAGACCGACTCGATGACGGTGCCGTTGGTCTGGGTCAGCGCCAGCGAGCCCGAGTCGTAGATCGTGCTGCCGGTCTCCCCGGTTCGCACCTCGTAGTAGCCGGTCAGGACGAGTGCGGTCGCGGTCGCCGGGATCGCGATGTCTTGATAGAGGGTATCGGTGCAGGTCGAGACTCCATAGTCCGAGCCCTGCAGGCCACCCATCCACGCATAGTACGGAGCGCTCTGCTGGGTGATGCCGACGTCGGCGGTGACGACCGGATACGCCGGATCGTACGGCGCCTGCGTCCACAGCGTGCCGACCGGCGCGAGATCGAACGACGGGTTCTTCAACATCTCGATCTGCATCGGCGTGCACGCACCACTGCCACTCCCACTGCCCATGCCGGCGTCGTGATGCTGCTCGGCGGGCGCGTCCATATAGATGGTCCCGCCGCCGTTGCCGGAGTCGACGGTTTCGGATCCGCCCCGCGAGTTGTCCTGCTTGCCGGCCTGGGCACAGCCCACGACGAAGCCGACGACGATGAGCGCGGTCCCTCTCACGAGGGAATTATCGCTCAGCTTCGTGTTTTCGACGAGGATCTTCGATCCGTGGGCTGGCTCACGGCCTCTACACCGCAGTACCTGCAAGTGAACGCCGTGCGGCCGCCGCCGCGGGCTGCCAGCCGCCACGCCAGACTCGGGCCCAGAACAGAGCCGCGCCGACGGTGATCTCGACGGCCAGCCCGATCCAACCGCCGACCACGCCGTAGCCCATCACGACCCCGAACAGGTACGCGAGCGGCGGGGTGGTGAACCACGACGTCAGGATGCCGACGATCGCGGCGTAGCGAACATCACTCGCGCCGCGCAACACGCCGCGCGCGATCACGTTCGAGGCATCCGCGATCAAGAACAACAGCCCGACGTGGAGCAACGTGGTCCCGCGTGCACCGAGCGCGACGTCACCCGCGGCGAGCGAGTGCACGATCGCGCTACCGAACGCGGCGAACACGATGCAACACACCGTCGAGTAGCCGGCACCGATCGCGAGTGCGCGACGCGCGACCCCCGGCACGAGCTCGTTGCGTCCCGCACCGACCGCTTGGCCGACCAACACGGCCGCCGCTTCGGCGAGTGCGTGCGCCGGCAAGAACGAGACGTTGATCAGGTGGAGCACCATCTGGTGCGCGGCCGCATCGATCGGAGGCATCCGCGCGACGAGCAGCGTGAGGATCAGGAACGCGCCGACCTCCATCACGAACTGGAGGCCGTTCGGCACGCCTTGCGCCCACGTCTCGCGCAGCGCGAACCGCGTGACCTTCATCGCGCGCAGTTGCGCGCGCATCGGGATCGCGAGGACCGCGAGCTCGGTGAGGTTGCCGCCGATCGTCGCGACCGCGGCACCGCGCACACCCCAGTGCAGGACGAGGATCAGCGTCGCGTCGAGCGCGATGTTGACGGCGTTGCCCGCGATCGACGCGCGCATCGGCGACTTGCTATCGCCTTCGCCGTAGCGACTCTCGCGAAGCGCGGCGTAGAGCAGGACGGTCACCGCCCCGAGCGAACGGATCGCGAGGTATTGCGCGGCGAACGCGCCCGCGCGCGGCGACAGGGTGAGCCGCGCGAGCAACGGCGCGATGAGTTGACCGGCGACGAGCGCGGCGACGCCGAAGCCGAACGCGAGCAACACCGCCGAGCCGAGCAGCGCCGGGATGCGTTCGCGGCGATCCGCCCCGACGGCCTGGGACACGAGGGTCTTCGCGCCACGGAGCAGGCCGATGCCGAAACAGACAAACGCAAAGCCGATCACGCCGGCGAGCCCGACGCCGGCGAGCTCGTCGGCCCCGAGATGGGCGACGAACGCGGTCGAGGCGAGGGTCATCGTCGAGAACGAGACCATCGAGATCGTGATGGGCCACGCGAGGCGGAGCAGCGCTCGGCCAGGGCGTTCGACCCAATTCAGTGATGTAGACGCAGGAACCAACATGACGGACGCTCCAAACGAGGAGGCCTTCAGGTTTGCCGAAAACGAGAAGGGCTCCTGGGTGGTGAACCGAGGAGCCCGCAGCGGAGAGTGGAAATCCTGATCGACTGGGTCAGGCCTCGCCACCGCGGGCAATCGCAACTCCGACGACACGAATCGTCGAGAGGCAGCGGTTATCCGGGTTGGCGAGATTCATCCGTACTCCGACGCACACTCTAGAAAATCAACGGGCGATCCGTCAAGGCCGGAATGCATCACCCGCGCGTTTGGTTGACAGAGCGCGCCGAGGGCGCTTTTCTCCCACTCCCAAACGTCATGTCGAGCCTCAACGAAGACGTCACCAAGCTCCAAACTCGCTTCACCGCACTCAAGGCCGAAGTCGGCAAGGTCCTGGTTGGACAGGACGAGATGCTCCACCGCCTGTTGCTCGGCCTGCTGGCCGGCGGCCACGTGCTGCTCGAGGGTGTGCCCGGCCTCGCGAAGACGCTGGTCATCCGCACGCTCGCGAGCGCGCTCGATGGCACGTTCTCGCGGATCCAGTTCACGCCGGACATGCTGCCGGGCGACGTGGTCGGCACGCAGATCTACAACCCGCGCGAGGGCAACTACTCGATCAAGCGCGGCCCGGTGTTCGGCAACTTCATCCTCGCCGACGAGATCAACCGCGCACCGGCGAAGGTCCAGTCGGCGCTGCTCGAGGCGATGCAGGAGCGCCAGGTCACGCTCGGTGATCAGACGCTGATGCTCAACGATCCGTTCCTCGTGCTCGCGACCCAGAACCCGATCGAGCAAGAGGGCACGTATCCGCTGCCCGAAGCGCAGCTCGATCGCTTCATGCTGAAGGTCAAGGTCGGCTATCCGACCAAGGACGACGAGATCAAGATCCTCGATCGCATGGCCGGCTCTGGTGCCGAGCCGACCGTGAACAAGGTGATGACGTGCACGGAGATCCTCGCGGCGCGCGAGACCGCGCGGCACATCTTCGTCGACGACAAGGTCAAGCGCTACGCGGTCGACGTGGTCGCCGCGACCCGCGATCCGAAGGCCGCGGGCTTTCCGCAGCTCGCTCCGTTGATCGACAACGGTGCCTCGCCGCGCGCGTCGATCGCCTTGATCAAGGTCGGTAAGGCGCAGGCGCTGCTCTCGGGCCGCGACTATCTGTCGCCGCACGACGTCAAGACGATCGCCCACGACGTGCTTCGCCATCGCTTGCTCGTCAGCTACGAGGCCGAGGCCCAGGGCAAGACGACCGATCACGTGATCGCGCAGATCCTCGAGAACATCCCCGTCCCGTAGCCATGTTGCCGTCCGAGATCGCGCAGGCCGTCAAGCGCATCCAGTTCGTCACAGGTCGACAAGTCGCCGACGTGATGGCGGGCGCGTATCTAGCCGTGTTCAAGGGTCGCGGCATGGAGTTCGACGAGGTCCGTCCGTACGTGCCCGGCGACGACATTCGCGCGATCGACTGGAACGTCACCGCGCGCACCGGCGAGCCGCACATCAAGCGATTCATCGAGGAGCGCGAGCTCACCGTGATGTTGCTCGTCGATGTTTCGGCGTCGCAGGAGTTCGGCTCGGGCCGGCGCTCGAAGCTCGAGGCCGCGGTCGAGCTCAGCGCGTTGCTCGCGCTGTCGGCGGTGCAGAACGGCGACAAGATCGGCCTGCTCGCGTTTCATCGCGGCGCCGACCTCTACATCCCGCCGCGCAAGGGCAGCAAACACGCGCTGCGGATCGTGCGCGAGGTGCTGGCGCGCGGGACCGGCAGCCTCGATGGTCCGGCGCCGCGCAAGGGCCTGCTCGAGCTGCCGCAGATCGTGCGTCGGTGGTGGAAGAAGCTCCAGGACGTGCGCACCGCCGAGGGCCGTCGCGGCACGAGCATCGCCGCGGCGCTCGAGTTCTGTCGCCAGGTGCTGCCGCGCCGCGCGGTGATCTTCCTGATCTCGGACTTTCTCGACGATGGCTATCTCCAGGTGCTGCGCCACGCGAACCGCAAGCACGACGTGGTCGCGGCGCTGATCACCGATCCGCGCGAGGCCGAGATGCCGCCGGCCGGGTTGGTCACGCTCGAGGATGCCGAGTCGGGTCGGACCCGGTTGGTCGATACGCGATCGAAGGCGTTCCGCGATGACCTGGTCGCGGGCGCGGCGAAGCGACAAGCGGATCTCAAGCAGCAGTTGCGCACGACCGGGATGGATCTGGTCGTGCTCGACGCCTCGGGCTCGATGGTCGATCCGCTGCTCAAGTATTTTCGCGAGCGCGAGCGGAGGCTGCGGCGATGAAGTGGTTGATCGTCTTCCTCGTCGCGTGCGGCGGCAAGAGCGCGCTCGATTCGTCGTCGACGGCGATCGGCGAGCCGCCGAAAGATGCGATCACGAAGCCGGTCGAGAACGGCCCGGTCAAGGTCACCGAAAAGGTCTGGCCCGCGAAGCCGAACCTCGGCGAGCCGATCTATCTGCGGCTCGACATCGAGGCGCAGGCCGGCACGACCGTCGATGCGCCGTTTCAAGAAGCCGGCGACGCGCGGCTCGGACGGTTTCACGTCACCGGCTTCACGCGCGATGCCAAGCGCAACGCCGACGGCAGCCAGCACCTCCAGCAGGTCTACACGCTCGAAGCACCGGCGAGCGGCAAGCAACGGATCCCGCCGCTGCGGCTCGAGATGGTCGACGCGCGCGCCGGTGCCGGCAGCGCGGTCGCCGGCAAGGCGCAGGAGCTGCTCACCGAGGAGGTCCCGCTCGAGGTCGCACCGGTCAAGACCGAGGCGATCGGCGCGAAGCTGAAGGACGCGAGCGGCAAGCTCGATCCCGACGTCGGTGGACCACCGTGGATGTGGATCCTGCTCGGGGCGAGCGCGCTGATGGTGCTCGGCGCCGGCGGCGTGTTGCTGTTTCGCTCGACGCGCGAGCGCAAGCAGGTCGCGGCGAAGCGGTCGGCGTACGAGGAAGCGGTCGCGAAGTTGGTCGTGCTCGAAGAGCGTGGCGCACCGGAGTCGGCCGATGCCGACGTGTGGTTCGTCGAGCTCTCGGCGATCGTCCGCGACTACCTCGAGCAGCGCTACGAGATCCGCGCGCCCGAGCTCACGACCGAGGAGTTCTTGCAGGTCGCGACGAAGCACGAGGGCCTCCAGACCGACCAGCGCGCGCTGCTGACCGCGTTCCTCGAGCGCTGCGATCGCGTGAAGTTCGCGGGCTATCGACCGGAGAGTGAAGAGTCGCTCGCCACGTTGAAGGCCGCGCGCGCGTTCGTCGAGGACACCCGGCTGCGACCGGAGCTGGGAGTCGCGGCATGACGATCGCCCACATCGAGATCCCGCACCCGGCCTACATCGTACTCGCGCTGCTCGCCGCTCTCGCCTACTGGTGGTCGTCGCGGAGCTCCGGGCGCGTCGTGTTCTCGTCGCTGCGCGCGCTGCCCGCCGGTGGCACGACGTGGCGCACCGAGCTCGCGTGGGTACCGGATCTGTTGATGGCGCTCGCGGTGGTCGCGTTCGTGATCGCGCTCGCCGGTCCGCGCCGGGGCGACCAGAGCGCGCGCGTTCACGAGGACGGCATCGGCATCGTGATGGCGGTCGACGTCTCCGGCTCGATGCACGCGATGGATCTCGCGGACGCGAAGCACCCGGCGCAGTGCGACTACACGCCGGATCGCGATCCGACGCGGCTCGGCGCGGTCAAACGCGTGTTCGAGCACTTCGTGATGGGCGGCAAGGATCTCGACGGTCGCCCCGACGATGCGATCGGCTTGGTCGCGTTCGCGCACTACGCCGACACGCGCAGCCCGCTGACGCTCGACCATGCAAATCTGATCACGGCGATGCGCCAGCTCGACTTCGCGACCGGCGAGGACGACGGCACCGCGATCGGCGCCGGCCTCGAGCTCGCGGTGCAACGCGTGCTCGACTTCAAGACCCGCAGCAAGATCGTCGTGCTGCTCACCGACGGTGACTCGAACGTCCACGACATCGACGAGGACACCGCGATCGACGACGCGGTGAAGGCCGGCGTCAAGGTCTACACGATCGGCGCGGGCACCAAGGAGCGTGCGAAGTTCTGCATCGACGGCAATCTGCAGAGCGTCTCGATCCAGTTCGACGACACGCTGCTGCGCAAGATCGCCGACAAGACCGGTGGCCAATACTTCCGCGCCGAAGACGCCGCCGGGCTCGCGAAGATCTACACGCAGATCGACAAGCTCGAGCGCACGAAGATCGAAGAGACCCGGTTCACCGAATACCACCAGTACTATCCGTGGTTCGTCGCGATCGGGCTCCTGCTCGTCGTGCTCGCGAACCTCTTGCGCGGCACGCTGCTGCGGAGGTTGCCGTGATCCACTGGGACTACCGCCACAAAGAGCTGATCCACCTGATGTGGGCGGCGTTCGCGATCGTCGGCGGGCTCGCGTTCCTCGAGCTGCGCTCGCGCGAAGCGCTCGGCGGCTTCTTGTCGCCGGTGATGCAGCGCCGGCTGACCTCGCAATCGAGCCTCGAGCGCACGATGCTGCGGCTGGTGCTGACGCTCGGCTGTCTGTTGTTCGGCGTCGGCGCGCTGATGCGCCCGATCGCGAAGGGCGAGACCGAGACGATTCCGATCGGCAACAACTCCGCCGACGTGATGTTCGTGCTCGACGTGTCGCGTTCGATGCTCGCCGAGGATGCGTCGCCGAATCGGCTCGCGCGTGCGAAGGCCGAGATCTCCCAGCTCGTGTCGCGGCTCGACGGCCAGCGCGTCGGCTTGGTCGCGTTCGCCGGCCGCGCGGCGCCGATGTGCCCGCTGACCCCGGATCACTCGTTCTTCGACACGGTGTTGAAGACCGTCGACACCCGCAGCGCGGGTCGCGGCGGCTCGCGCGTCGGCGAAGCGATTCGCGCGGCGGTCAAGGGCTTCCCGGCCGGTCAAGGCGGTCGGTTGATCGTGCTGATCACCGACGGTGACGATCAGGATCCGTACACCGAAGATGCCGCGAAGGCCGCGCGCGACGCCGGCGTCAAGATCGTCGCGATCGGCATCGGTAGCGAGACCGGCAGCCAGATCACGCTCACCGATCCGCAGACCGGTGCGAAGACCGTGCTGATGCACGACGGCAAGCCGGTGATCTCGAAGCTCGACGGCGAGATGCTGCGCAAGATCGCACTGCTCACCGAAGGCGCGTACATCCCCGCGGGGGTCGGCGCGATCGATCTCGAAGGGATCATGGAGAGTCACGTGAAGCCGATCATCCAGGCCGCCGCCGATTCGGCGACGCGCGAGGTCAAGGTCGAGCGCTTTCCGTTCATGGTGCTCGGCGCGTTGCTGTGCCTGCTAGCGGCGCTCTGGGTCGGCTCGGGTGCCGGCGATTCGCGGAGGTCCGCGTGAAGCGCGTCCTGGTCCTGGCGCTCCTGATCGCGTGCGATCACGGCGAGCATCGCGATGCACGGGTGAAGTACAACGAGGGCGTCGACGCGTTGGCCGCGGCCAAGTTCGACGACGCCGAGAAGGCGCTGCTCGCGGCGCGCTCGACGGCCGGTGTCGATCCGGAGCTGCGGTTTCGCGCGGCGTACGACCTCGGCGTGGCCTACGCCGCGCACGCCGATCAGATGAAGACCGGCAAGGATGCCGACCTCGGCAAGGCGCTCGAGCTCGAGCAGCAAGCGGTGACGTGGTTCAGCGATGCCTCGCACCAGCGCAAGGACGACGCCGACACGGTGGCCAACCTCGCGATCGTGCGCGCGCGTGCGCAGGCGTTGACGGACGAGCTCGCCCGCGGCGAGGGCAAGCTCGAGGCGCGGCTCGATGCCGTGATCAAGGAGCAGCGCGGCGTGCTCGACCAGGCGCGCGGCGCGTGGATCGCGATCAAGCAAGCGGGCGGCAGCGATCCGCTCGCGCAGCAGGACACGCTGACGAAGCTCGCCGACGAGGAGCGCGGCACCGTCGCCGAGGCCGGCGTGATCAGCGACCTCGCGGCCGACGAGATCGATACGATCGGCAAGCAGCCCGCCGACAAGCGCAAGCCCGAGGACGCCTCGCGGCTCGTGCAATTGAAGAACCTCGACATCTACATGCTCGAGAGCCGGACCAAGATCGCCGAAGCACGGCGCAAGCTCCAGGACCTCGCGGCCGAGGACGGCGTCGCGCACGCGGAGAGCGCGCTGGTCTCGTTGAAGCGGGCCAGGGAGCAACTGCTCGATCCGATCGTCGTGTTGCGCGGGATCGCGGCCGACGAGCTCCAGCTCGTGCAGGAGACCCATGCGGTCGCCGAGGTCAAGGACAAGGCGCTCGACGTGAGTGGCTCCGCGGCGGCGCCGAAGCAGTTGATCCCCGCGTGGCTCGAGCCGCCTGCACTCGGCGAGCGCCAGACCGGCATGCACGACCGGCTCGAAGAGATCCGGACGCGGCTGGCGGCGGCGATCGACAGCGTCGACAAACCGGCCGGGACCGGCTCTGCGGCCGAGCCGCCGAAGCTCACCGCCGAGCAGGCGAAGATGTTCGATCAGTTGAAGCTCGCGATGCCGTTCGTCACCGAGGCGGGTGCCGACATGGTGCGCGCGCGCGACGCGCTGGGCGCGCAGAAGCTCGACGATGCGACGAAGGCCGAGCGCGAGGCGTTGATCGCGCTCGCGCAGGCGATCGAGCTGTTCTCGGATCTCAAGGCAACGGTCGATCTCGCGTACGCGACCGAGCAGCAACTGGTCGCGCTGCTCTCGCCCGAGGCGGCGGCTCAGCCGGATCGCGCGCAGGACAGCCACGAGGCGCTCGCGCAGAACGTCGGGAGGATGACGCGGATCAAGGAGCTGATCGCCGACGAGCAGACCAAGCTCGATGCCGAGATCGCGAAAGATCCGCCGCCCGCGGAGCAGGGCAAGCCCGCGCCCGATCCGAAACAGATCGAAGCGCAGAAGCAGCAACTGCAGCAGGCCAAGCAGCAGATGACCGCCGCCGAGGTGCTACGCGGCGATGCCGAGAAGTCGATCGCCGCGATCGATGCGGCGATCAAGACCAACAAGGATCCGCTGACCCCGGCGAAGGCGGCAGAGGCAAAGCTACTCGAGCTGCGCAAGTTGTTCTTCAACGTGGTCGAGCATCTCCAGCAACTGCTGAAGGATCAGAACGAGACCAAAGATCAGACCTCGCAGGCCAATACCGAGGACGATTTCACGCGCGCGCCGAAGTTACCGGGCCTCGCGAGCAAGCAAGGCGAGCACGACGAGATGGCGAAGGCGATCACGGATGCACTCGCAAAGCAGGCCGACGCGGGGGCGAAGGGTCAAGGCGAGCAGCAGGAGCAGGCGAAGAAGTTCTCGGCCGCGGCCGCCGAGGTTCGGCTCGCGAGCACCGACATGGGCGATGCCAAGGCCGGTCTCGACAAGGCCGCGACGGTGAAACAATCGGTCAGCCTGGATCCGCCGCTCAAGAGCGAGGGCAAGGCGGTCGAGCACCTCGAGAACGCGCTGAAGATCCTCCAGCCACCGCAGAAGAACGACCAGCAGAAGCAGGACGACAAGAAGCAGGATCAGCAGAAGCAGGACCCGAAGAAGCAGCAGGATCAGCAGCAACAGCCCCAGGGCGGCGCCGGTCAGCGTGCACGCGATGAAGATGCGAAGCGCCAGCGCGAGAAGCAGCAGCAGGGCCAGGATGCGCCCGTGGACAAGGACTGGTAATGCGCGCGTGGCTCGTGGTCGTGTTCGTCGTCGGGTGGTGTTCGTTCGCGCGCGCCGATGACACCGAGGCGCGCTGGCAACTCGGCAACGAGCGACCGCATGCGGGCATGCCGTTCACGCTGATCCTGGGCGTCGCCGGGTTCGACGAGGCGCCGGCCCCCGCGCAGCCGAAGCTCGAGCTTCCGGGCGCCACGGTGACCCCGCTCGGCGCGAAGCCGAACGTCCAGAGCTCGCGGATGTCGGTGAACGGTCGGACGACCGAATACCGCCAGGTGACGTGGTTCTTGAGCTATCGCGTCGTCACGCCGAACACCGGGCAGCTCCAGATTCCGACCACGACCGTCACGCAGGGCAAGAAGTCGGCGACCGCGGAAGGCGCGCCGATCGACGTCGACGAGGTCGCGACGACCGATGCGATGAAGCTCGAGATGCAACTGCCGGCGCGCGCCGTGTTCGTCGGCGAGTCGGTCGAAGCGGATCTGATCTGGAGCTTCCGTGCGAAGCCGCGCGGCCAAACGTTCACGCTACCGATCGCGAACCTCGATCAGTTCACGGTGAGCGCTCCGCCGGCAACCGACAAGGAGCAGACCGTCGAGATCGCGGTCGGCGCGAAGACGCTCTCGGTCCCGTACGACGCCGCTGCGTTCGATCAGAACGGTCAGCATTGGACGCGCGTGACGATCCACCTGTTCGTCGCGCCGCGCACGTCCGGCAAGGTCGCGATTCCACCGGCGACCGTCGTCGCCGCGCTGCCGGTCGGCCAGGCTGATTTCTTCGGCCGCGCCGACACCCGCGAGTTCCGCGCGAGTGACACCGCGAAGACGCTCGAGGTCAAGCCGCTGCCCGAGACCGATCGCCCGCCGAGCTACGCGGGTGCGGTCGGCAGCCAGTTCTCGATCAAGGTCGAGACCAGCCGCTCGGTCGTCCAGATCGGCGAGCCGGTCGATCTCGACATCACCGTGAAGAGCGACCAGCGCCTCGACACGCTCTCGCTCGGCAAGCTCGACGGCGAAGGCCAACTGCCGAAGGACAAGTTCACCGTGCCCGGCGACGCGCCGACCGGCGAGCTGTCCGAGGACGGCAAGACCAAGACGTTCAAGGTCACCGCGCTGGTGACCGGCGCAGCGACGGAGATTCCGGCGATCGCGTTCGCGTACTTCGATCCGGCGAAGATCCAGTATCAGACGATCCACAGCGATCCGATCGCGCTGTCCGTCAAAGGTGGCTCGGTGGTCGGCGCGAGCGATGTCGTCGCGATGGCGCCGAAGACCAAGGGCTCGGCAGCGAACGATTCCGATCTCCAGCTCGTCGTCGCCGAGCTCGCGCTGTCATCGCCGAGCGAGGTCAGCTCGAAGCCGCTCGTCGGCGCCGTGTTGATCGGGCTGCTCGCGGTGCTCTACCTCGGTTCGCTCGGCGTGTTCACGCTGCTGACCTGGAAGAACCGCACGCAAGAACAGCGCGAAGAGGCCGCCGAGGTCCGCGCCGCTCGCAAGCGCGTCGAGACCGAGCTCGCCCGCGCCGACAAAGACGCCGCGCGCGACACCGCCGGTGCGCTCGCCTCGGCGCTGCGCGCGTATGCGCGTGCGGTCGAGCGTCCCCTCGACGATGACGGCCTGCTCGCGCGGATCGAGACCGAGAGCTTCTCGCCGACCGCGAAGGACCAGCCGCTCGCCGAGGATCTCCGTCACCGCGCCCGCGCGCTGCTCGCACGTTGGATCAAGGAGGCGCGTCGCGCCGCGCCGAAGGGCAAGACCGTCGCCGCGATCGCGCTGCTGCTCGCCGTCGGCCTCGCGCCGGTCACCGCGCGCGCCGATGCACTCGGCGCGGGCCGCGAGGCCTACCAACAAGCCCTCGGCGTCACCGAGGCGTCGGCGCGCAAGGCCGCGTTCGCGCGCGCCGCGGCCTCGCTCGGCGAAGCCGCGCAGGTCGCGCCCGACGAGCCCGAGTTGCTCGCCGATTGGGGCAACGCCGCGCTCGGTGCCGGCGACGTCGCGACGGCCACGCTCGCCTACCGCCGCTCCCTCGCGATCGATCCGAGCAATCCACGCGCGCGCAAGAACCTCGGCTGGCTGCGCAGCCGGCAAGGCGACAACCTCCGGCCGACCACGGGTGGCGCCGCCGACACGTTGTTCTTCTTCCACGACTGGCCGCGCAGCCGCCAGCTCCTCGTCGGCGCCCTCGCGTTCGCGATCGCGATGCTGCTCGTCGTGCCGTGGGCCGGTCGCCGGCGCCGCGGCCTCGCGATGCTCGCGATCATCCCTGCCGCTGTGTGGCTCGCGATGACGGTGTCGGTGATGTTCGAAGACCGTCACGTCAACGACGCCGTGATCATGGACGCGGTCGTGCTGCGCGCCGCGGATAGCTCCGGTGCACCCGCCGCACTCACGCAACCGCTACCGCGCGGCACCGAGGTGGTCGTCACCGAGAAGCGCGACGCCTGGGCCAAGGTCCGGATCGCCGGCGGCACCGTCGGTTGGGTGCCCACCGGCGCGGTCCAGCGCATCGCGAACTAGTAAGGTGGCGTCGTGCTGCGCCTGCTCGCTGTCCTCGCATTCCTGGCCGCGTGCCCGGCACACAAGCCGGCGGTACACCCGACCAAGCCGACCACCGGCGCGCTGCCGACCGAGCCGGGCGCGCCGAAGATCACGTGGGCGCGCGTCGAGACGCCGGGCGATGTCCCGACCACGCCGCCACCGGCCGGCACGTACCGCATCCATCTGATCGATGTTGGCACCGGCCTGTCGATCCTCGTGCAGGGCAGCGACTTCAACTTGCTGTACGACGCGGGCTCGAACGACAAGACCGAGAAGCCGGCGCGCGTCCTCGCGTATCTCGCGCGCGCGATCGGCGCCTCCGGCGACGACCTGTGCGAAGGCGGTGCGAAAGATCGCAAGCGGATCGACGACGTCGTGCTCAGCCATCCGCACTTCGATCACGCCTCCGCGCTCGATCTGGTCGTGCACTGCTACGACGTCAAGGACATCTACGACTCGGGGCGGGTCAACGACGCGGTGTTCTATCGCGCGTTCCTCGAAGCGGTCTCGCGATCGCCGGCGACCTATCACACCGCCGCCGAGGTGCCGAGCGATCACACGGTCGGCGTCAAGGGCACCGAGATCCAGATCCCGAACTGGGAGCGATTCTCCGAGGGCGACACGGTGGCGCTCGGCGCGACCGCGAAGTTCACGATCCTCCACGCCGAGGCGAAGAAGCTGCCCGACCCGAATCAGAACTCGGTGGTGATCCTCGTCGCGCTCGGCGGCGCGCGGCTCCTGCTCGTCGGCGATGCCGAGTCCGGTTCGCGCAAGGATCCGTCGGAGCCACCGGGCGACATCGAGGCGTTCTTGATCGACCAACACGCGCAGGACATCCGCGCGGACATCCTGCAGGTCGGCCATCACGGCTCGAAGACGTCGAGCCGGCACGCGTTCCTCGAGGCGGTGCACCCGAGCCTCGCGCTCGTGTCGAGTGGCCCGAAAGTCTACGGCCACACCGTGCTGCCCGATCACGAGGTCCTCGAGGAGCTCCACCGCGAAGGTGCCGTCGTGCTGCGCACCGACGAGCGCGATGCTGATTGCCCCGTGAAGGATCGGATCGGCCCCGCCGACGGTCCGGGCGGATGCGACTCCTATATCATCACGGTCGCCCCGCCATGACCCGTCGCCTCTATCACGCCGATTCGTATCTCCGCCGGTTCGACGCGACCGTCGTCGCGGCCACGACCTACAAGGATCGCCCGGCGATCGTGCTCGACGAGACCGCGTTCTATCCCGAAGCCGGTGGCCAGCTCGGCGATCACGGCACGCTCGGCGGCATCGCCGTCACCGATACGCAGGAGACCGACGACGGCACGATCGTGCACCTCGTCGCAGCGCCGCTCGAGGTCGGCGCGCGCGTCACCGGCGAGCTCGATTGGGCGCGCCGCCGCCAGCACATGGCGCAACACACCGCGCAGCACCTCCTGTCGGGCACCCTGCTCGATCGGGCGCAGGCACCGACCGCCTCCGCGCGGCTCGGCGAGTCGGCGCTGACCATCGATGTCACGCGCGATCGGATCCCCGATGCCGACCTCGCGACCGCCGAGGAGCTCGCGAACAGCCTCGTCGACGACGATCTCGCGATCCGCGCGTGGTTTCCCGACGCCGCCGAGCTCGCATCGCTCAAGCTGCGCCGCGATCCGAAGGTCACCGCCGATATTCGCGTCGTCGCGATCGGCGACTACGACTTCTCGCCGTGCGGCGGCACTCACTGCACGCGGACGTCGCAACTCGGTTCGATCCGGATCACGAACAGCGAGCGCTACAAGGGCATGACGCGCGTGACATTCACCGCCGGTCGCCGCGCGCGCGCCGAGCTGTTCACGCGCGATCGAGTGCTGCGCGGTCTCGCGACGCGGTTCTCGTGCGCACCGGCCGACGTGCCCGCTGCCGTCGACAAGATGGTGCGCGATGCCGAGACCAACGCGACCGATGTCTCCGCGCTGCGCGGCCGGCTCGCCGGTCACATCGCGCAGAGCTTCACCGGCATCGGTGCGGTGGTCGCCGCGCTCCCCGGCGATGGCGAGATGTTGCGCGCGATCGCCGCGAAGCTCGTCGCCGCGGGTCGCGACGCGATCCTCGCCGCGCCCGACGAAGCCGGTACCACCGTGTGCCTGATCCGCGCACCGGGCTCGACGCTCGACTGCGGTGCGCTGTGGAAGTTGCTCGCCGCTCGCTACACCGGACGCGGTGGCGGGAAGCCCGATCAGGCGCAAGGTCGGCTCGCCGCGAACGTCTCCGACTGGTCCGCCGTGATCGCGGAGTTCCTGCCATGAAGCGCTTCGCTCTGCTCCTCGCCGCGATGACCGAGCTGATCGATCAGTTCGCGACGACGACCGCGCTGCACGACGGCGTGGTCACGGGTCCGTGAGCTGCGCCAACACGTCGTCGACGCTCGGTCGATCGGTCATGCTGCCGCCGATCTTCTTGAACGTCACCGCGCCGCCCTTCTGGATCACGAACGTCGCCGGGTTCGCGATGTTCGTGTCGTAGTTCTCGACGCCCCACTTCTGGATCGTCTGGAGATCGGTATCCGAGTAGACGTCGAAGCCGAGCCCGAGCTTCGCCTTGAGCTGGCCGACATCCTCGGGACTGTCGGTGCTGACCGCGATCACCGTCGTGTTCTTGGCCGCGAAGTCTTTCTGATGCTCGTTGAGCGCGTCGAGCTGCTTGGTGCACTCGGGGCACCAATGCCCCATGTAGAACACGAGCACGACGCGGTTGTCGGCCCACACCTTCGTGAGGTCGACGGTGGAGCCGTCGGCGCTCTTGACCTCGCTGGTCGCGGGCGCAGTGCCACCGATGTCGTGTTGGATCTCGCGGTTCGTCGACTTCGGGACGTGTTGGTGCGGATTCTCTACCCGCTCCGGACGACAGCTCGCGAGGACGACGACCAAGAGCAGTGTGCGCATGGGATTAGGACTTCGGCTTGAGGTCGAACGAGAAGTTCTGCTCGGCGGCGGACGCGGGAAACGGAATTCCCATGATGACGTTGCGGAGGCACAGCCCGATCGGCGCGGCGTTCGCCGAGGGTGGATCGATCTGCACTCTCTTGGTGCGACCGCTGCGATCGATCGCGACGTTCGCGACCATCTTGTCCTTGATGCCGTCGCCGTGGTCGCGCACGCAGGCGGTGAGCGCGCCGGTCTGCGATGCGACCGCGCCGTCGAGCGTGGTGAAGCGCTTGTGCGGCGTGTGAACTTGTGGTGTCACGACCTTGTCGCTGCCCGAGCCGACGAGCGGCTCCGGTGGCTCCGCATCGTGCACCGGCTCGACCGCGCGCTCCTGCGTGATGATCACCGGCGGTGCCGGCGCCTGCTGGTTCTGCGTCTGCCTCCACACGAGGAACAGCGCACCCGCCGCGACCGCGATCATCGCGACGGCCAAGATCGGCCACATGATGCTGCGCTGGCCGACCACGACGATCGGCGCGGTGGTCATCACCGGCGGCAACGGCCTCAGGCTCGGCGCGCTCCCGGTGGTCTCCGCCGCGAACGGCGGAGGTGTCGATTGGCCGAACGGATCCGTGACCGGGGCGGTCGTCGCGACGAACCGCGGCGTCGAATCGACATCGGTCTCGACGCTCGGGAACTCGCCGTCATCGTCATCGCCCTCGTGCGCGGCCTCTTGCACGATCAGCGGCATCGTCACGCGCGACGCCGCACCATCGGTGCGACGGACCGCGCTCGCGACTTGCTGGCTGCGCTTGCCGATCTGAGCGGCGAAGCTCGCCTTCACCATGTCGCCGATATCGCCCTGGCTCCACGGTCGCAGCCCGGCCACGCTCAACGCGTCGAGCATCGCGCTGCCGAGCTGGCGCGCCGTGTCGAAGCGCTGGCCCGGATCGCGATCGAGCGCGCGCACGAGCACGTTCGCGAGCGCGTCCGGAATGTCGGGCCGATAGCGCCGGATGTCGGGAATCGGCTGCTCCATCACGGCGCGGAACGTCAGGTAGTCGGTCTTGCGCTGGAACAGCCGGCGCAGCGCGAGCATCTCGTAGACGACGACACCGAGCGCGAACAGATCGACGCGGCGATCGATCGAGCCGCCGCGCAATTGCTCGGGCGCCATGTACGCGTACTTGCCTTTGACCGCGCCGTCCTCGGTCTTCGTCGAGGTCGCGCCGCGCGCCTTCGCGATGCCGAAGTCGAGCACCTTCGCGACACCGGACTCGGTGAGAAAGATGTTCGACGGCGTGACATCGCGATGCACGAGCGCCAGCGATTCTGCGTCGCGATCCTTGAGCTCGTGCGCGTAGTGCAGCGCATCGCAGGTCTGCTGCACGACCGCCGCGACAAAGGCGAACTCGAGGTGGGTCTGCGTCTTCGACGCGCGCCGCAACAGCGGCAGCAGCGTGACGCCCTCGAGATACTCCATCACGATGTAGAGCTGGCCCTGGGTCTCGCCGAGCTCGTAGACCTGGCAGATGTTGCCATGCGCCATCTTCGCGGCGATCTGCGCCTCGGAGATCAGCATCGACCGAAACCGCGCGTCGTCCGCGAGGTGCGGGAGGATCCGCTTGACGACGTAGAGCTTCTCGAACCCGGCGGCACCTTCGAGCCGCGCGAGGAAGATCTCGCCCATGCCTCCGGTCGCGAGTCGCGCGAGCAACTCGTAACGTCCCAGGCGAGCCTGAGCTTGACCCCCCGGGATGGGCACGGGAAAAGTTTAGCAGACCGCCGCCTACCTGTCGCCCGGCGGCAAGGCGCGTCGGCCACGGCGCGCGTCGCGCAACGCCCGGCGCTTGTCGCGACGCTTGTCGCGGTCGCGGCGCATGCCGTCGCGCTTGGTCTCGCCGGGGAGCAGCGTCGAGATCTCGAGGTTGCCCATGAAGACGCGACCGATGACCCGCAACATCGGGCGCGACGGATCGGGCTCGACCGGCAGCCGATGGCGCTGCTCGACGCTGCCCATCACCGACGAGACATCGACATCGATCGCGAGCTCCGGCGGCAGGATCAGCTCGAGGTTGCCCATCGTGACCCGCACGTCGATCGTCGTGACACCCGGCGCGAGCGACGCCTCGCGAAAATCGAGCTCCGCATTGCCCCAGAAGATCCGCATCGCGGTCTGCTTCGGAACGATCCACCGACCCTCGCGCTCGACCGAGCTCATGATCACGCGCAGCCGCTTGGTCGGCGGGCGATTCGCATCGTCCGCGACCTGGAGCGAGCTCGTGACTGCGACGAGTGCGGTCGTTGGCTCGCCGAGATCCTCGGTCAACGTGTCGAGCTCGGCGACCGTGCGCGCCGAATGCGCCAGATCGAGCCGGCGATCGAGCTCGTCGACGTCGAACAGATCGGTCGCGTACGCATCGGAGACCCGCGCGATCACCATGGCGCGTCGATCACGCAAGGCAACGAGACTCTCGGCCATGGCTGGACCATACTCCGGTCTTGCGCTTCGAGCTTCACTGTCACTCGACCGAATCTGATGGAACCGACGCGCCCGCGAACGTGGTGCGTCGCGCCGAAGCGCGCAGCGTCGAGGTCTTCGCGATCACCGATCACGATACGTGCACCGGGCTCGCGATGGCGCGTGGGCACTCACTCCGAGGCGTCGAGATCTCGTGCGACGAGGTCAAGACCGGGCGCACGCTTCACGTGCTCGCGTACGACCGCGGTGGTGCCGGCTGGGCCGAGCTCGAGACCCGGCTCGGTGCGCTCCAGGAGGCTCGCCGCAATCGGCTGCGCGTGATGGGCGTGCGGCTCGAGACCCGCGGCATCAAGATCGATGTCGACGCGATGATCGCCGGCGCGCACGGTCGCTCGGTCGGCCGCCCCGATCTCGCACGCGCGATGGTCGCGGCCGGCCACGTCACCTCGATGAAGGAGGCGTTCTCGCGCCATCTGTTCGACGGTGGCCCGGTCGACGTGCCGCACCACGCGCTGCCGCTCCCCGAGGCGCTCGAGCTCGGGCGCGCCGCCGGTGCTGCGATGTCGCTCGCGCATCCGCATCTCTACGATCATCTCGGCGTCGAGCTATTGAAGCGCCACCACGCCGACGGGCTCGGCGGGGTCGAGGCGTACTACGGCGCGTACGATCCGCGCGAGCGCGCTCGCTGGATCGAGCTCGCCGACGAGGTCGGCCTGGTGTGCACCGGCGGCTCGGACTCGCACAGCCCCGACGACAATCTCGGCGTCGATCTGCCGGCGGATCGCAGCGCACAGTTGGTCGAGTGGTTGGCGTTGTCAGGGCGATCAGCGACGATCCGCGCGTGACCGACCGCTACGTGATCGTCGCCGTGGTCGCCGCGGTGCTCGCACTGTGGCTCGCGGCGAGCTGGCGGAGCTGGCGCGGATCACGGCGGGCCAAGCGCCGCGCCGCACGTGCGGGTGCCGGCGAGGATCGCGCCGCGATCATGCTCGAGGCGGCGGGCTTCACGATCGTCGAGCGCCAGGCGTGCGTGACGTGGGCACCGCTGGTCGACGGCGAGCCCTGCGCGACGCCGCTGCGCGCCGACTACCTCGTCGAGCGCGACGGCCAACTGCTGGTCGCCGAGGTCAAGACCGGCGAGGAAGCACCCTCGATCGAGACCGCGGCGACGCGCCGTCAGTTGCTCGAGTACAGCATCGCGTTCGCGGTCGATGGCGTGCTGCTCGTGTGCCCCGAGCGCGACGAGATCCGTCGCGTCGAGTTCCCGCGCGTCGTCACCGGTCCGTACATTTGAACACCTCGCCGGGCACGAGCGAGCGGCCCGGATCGTCGAGCTCCGCCGCGGCGCTGGGGTTCGCACAATCGCGGATCAGCGACGACAACTTCGCGCTGCGCCCCGACGTCGCGAGCACGATCCGCGCGGGCTCCGCGGCCTCGAGCTCCTTCGACGTCGCCTGACGAAGCCCGCCGAGCCAGCGCTCCGACGCGGTCGGGTCACCGCGCACGAGCTCGAACACGAGGCCGCCGCACGCCGCGTCGGGTGGGCAGCGCTCGATCACCACGACCCACTCTCCCGGGACCGGTTGCGGCAACGTCGCGCGCACCGCATCTTCGAGCCGCACGATCTTGTTGACGGCGACGCCGCGATCGCGGACGAGGCCGACGGTGATCTTGCCGATCGTCGTGGTCTCGGTCTCGGTCCGATCGAGCTCGCTCGCGATCTCGCGGGCCCACGGCGCCCCGATCGCGTAGGCGTTCATCGTCGAGTAGCCGTGGCGCAGCACGAGCGCGTCGCCGTCGGCATGGGCGACGTCGTTGCGCGGGAGATCGAGCGCGATGCCGAGGCTCGACACGACCCACGCGTTGTCGACCTCGACGCCGAGCCGCGTGTCGCGCCCGACCACCATCTTGTCGAGATGGCGCAACAGCTCGTCGCGGCCCTCGAAGCCGGTGCGATTCGCCGCGAGCGCGACGACCCGCTGGATCCGCTCGGCGCGCGGCGGATGTTCTTCGTCGTCGCCCTCGAGCTCGGCGACCAGCGCGCGCGGCATCGCGCTCGGCGAATAGCCCGCGTGCTCGAGCAACGCGACCGCGCGCTCGTCGGCGATGCCCTCGGAGTCGCGGCGCGTCGCGAGCCATTGCTGGTCGCCCGCGGGCCCGAACAGCGAGACCGTCGCGTGATGGCCCTCGATGTGCGCCATCTCGTGCGCGACCACCGCGGCGAGCTCGGCCTCGGTCCCGAGCTTCTGGATCGTGATGCGGCCGATCACGACCGCATTGCCGAACGGCGCGTAGGTGCCGTCGTGGTTCGAGATCACGACGCGCGGCGAATGCACCAGCCGCGAACCGCGCGCGAGCCGATCGGCGACGCCCTGCACGTACGTGCGCAGCGCGGCGTCGTTGTAGACATCGAGGTCGCCGGCGAGCAGGTCGCGCTCGGCGAGGGCGTTCGTGCACCGCTCGGGGTCGCTCGACGTACACGCCGAGGAGGTCTCGCCGCCGAGCGTTCCAGCCGCGGGTGCCACGCACGCTGCGAACAGCGCGAGCGCCGCGACTTTCACCTGCCACCGTCCGCAAGGCGGGCTTCGATGTCGATCGTGCTGTGGTCGTTGCCGACCTCGATGCGGAGCTCGATGCGACGATCGAGGCGCCTGCGGGCGCGGTCGATGCCGGTGCGGACCTGGGTCGCGTCGTACCAATCGCCGTTGCGCAGGCCGAGCGCGGCGACCACGGCCTGGCGCGCCTCCCGACTCGCGCCGTGCGCGTGGATCTCGCCGATCCGATACCGCGGCCCGGCTTCGATCGGCACGACGATCGAGACCGAGCCGCGGCCGTTGTCGTAGGTCGCGACCGGCTTGCCGACCGTCGCGTCGATCCAACCTGATTCGTGATAGCGGCGCTCGAGCGTCCCGAGCGCGCTCAGCATCCGGTCCTCGACATAGGAGCCGCCGACCGCGTTGACCGTGCCGAGCGCGTCTTCGAGCGCCTCGACCCGCTCGACCTCGGGGAACTGATCGTCGGTCTGGAACCCGATCTGCGTGATCTTGTAGCGTGCGCCGAGCGCGACCGAGACATCGAGCTCGATGCCGCAGCCCTGGGCGCGATCGATCTCGATCCGCGCGTTCGGATAGCCCCGGACGTGCAGCAGCTCGGTCGCGACCTCCGCGATCCGGTCGGTCCGCTCGCGGTCATCGAACGTCCCCTCGAGCACCGCCAGCGGCGCGACATCCGAGATCGCCGCACCGTGCACCGAGACCCGACCGATGCGCTCGGGCGAACAGTCCTGGGCGACCGCCGGATACGAGACCTGCAACGCGGGCTGGCAACCGATGAGAGCGATCGCGGTGAGGATCAGGCGCTGCATGACCAGCCTAAGAGCAAGGTCGGAGCCAGGTGCAACTCCGCGATAGCAGGTCGGAGATCGCGACCGAAAAGTTGCCTCAGGTATGCGCCGGCCGGCACCCTCAGTCCCAGGCAACCCAATGAGCTACCTCCACTGCCCGACCTGTAGCCACGCGTTCAACCTCGCGGTCATGTCGCAGTGCCCGTTCTGCCCGGTGCCGGCCAGCCTGGTCGATCCGGCGGAGGACATCGTCGCGGCGGCTGACGCGCTGGCCCGCGCGATGGCCCGCGCGACGCCCGCGCAGCGCGATGCCGCGGCCGCGCAGATGGGCAGCTCGCCCGTCCTCACGATCACCGCGTCCCTGGTCGCACCCCATGTCGCGAAGGCCGGGCCCTCGCCTCGCCTGCTCACCCGGTTGGCGGAGAGCTTGGTCGATCGCGCGATGCCCGCGCTGGTCGAGCTGCGTGACCGTGCCCGCAAGCTCGAGCCGAAGGTGATCGCGATGCTGCCGCGTCGCGCCGGGTCGCTGTTGCGTCGCGTGCGTGCGCTGGCCGCGTGAGCGACGACGCGCGAGAGGCAGCCTATCAGGCGCTCGCCGTCGCGAATTCGAATCCACCGCTGCGGCCCTCGTGCGTCGCGTACATCGAGCTCGTCGCGTCGCCCGATCCGCGGGTCGAGCCGTTCGTGTTCGCGCTCGAGCACACGCGCGTGCGCGTCGGCCGGTTCTCGACCGAGGGGACGTACGCGACGTCGAGCGATCTGTTCGTCGCGGTGAGCGAGGACGCGACCGCGATCGCGCCGATGAACGCGATGTTCGAGTTCATCGACGGCAGCTTTCACGTGTTCGACACGCGCTCGCCGAACGGCACCGCCGTCAACGGCGAGGCGATCAAGAAGCGCCGCGTGCTCGCGGCCGGCGACGTGATCGAGATCGGTGGCATCGCCGACGGCGCCGGCGTACGCACCGGCGGCGCGCGGATCGTGTTCCTCGGCGCTACCCCACCGCCGGACCGCCCGGTGCTGCGCGCGCCGGTCCAGACCGTGCGCACGTGGCGCAGCCCGCGTGGCAGCGTCGAGATCGAGGTCGACGCCACCGCCGGGACCGCGCGCGCGACGATCGACATGCCGACCGAGTGGAGCGAGCCGATGTTCGCGACGGTCGAGCGCGTCGCGGCGATCACCTCACCGTACTTGCCCGCGACCACCGTCGGTGACGTCACGCGCTACGAGGTCGGCGAGCCGCTCAAGGAGATCGAGGTCGGGTGGTGCATCGAACCCGCGGTCGCCCGCGCGATCGTCGCGGATGTCTGTGACGCGGCCGCGGCGTGTCACGAGGTCGGCGGCGAACTGATCCTGATCGGCCCGTTCGACCGCCGGCTCGTGTGGCGCCGTGCGGACGGGCGCGCGCTCGTGTTTGGCGCCGGACTGTCGCGCGCCGCGTACCAGCTCGATCAAGCCAAGCGCGGCGCGATGATGACGATGCGGCACTTCCGGATGAGCCCCGAGGAAGTGATGGGCCGACCGACCGGACCCGCGAGCGACGTCTACTTCGCCGCGTATCTCCTCGTCGAGCTGATCACGAACCACGAGCCCTATCCGATCGAGGAATTCACGACGTACCTCGAAGCGGTGCGCAACGGCCACCCCGACGTGCCGGATGATCTCCCGGCAGAGGTCACCCGCGCGTTCGAACCCGATCCGAGCGCGCGCCCGACGCTGGGCGAGCTCGCCGCGGCGCTGCGCGGCGAGCCACCACGCGCACCCGAGGCTAGCGAGCCTGCACCGCGGCGCTCGTGGTGGTCGCGCTGGTTCGGATCTCGAGGTTAGCGAACGACGAACGCGCCCGTGAAGTGAGGTCGAGCCGCTGGAAACAGCGAAGCGGCCGCGTTCATCCGGCGTCACCGAGCGGAACGTTGCCGATTCCCGCTGCGCGAACCAACAGAGGCCATCGCCCATCTTGGATGGCATGAGCATTCAGGGCTTAGCTTCGAGGTCGTTCAACTGCTTGAGGATCTTCTTCTCGAGGTCCCGAGCGAACATTCCTCCGTCTGGGAAGCCCTTGAGGTAAGCGAGTGCGCGCTCGAAATGTCGCCGCGCGTCGTCGAGCTTTCCGCTCTTGATGTCGAGCTTCGCCAAGCGCTGCAATGTGCCGGGACCGCCGGTTATCGACCCCGACTGGTCGTATAGATCGACCGATCGTTCCATCAGAAACCGCGCTTCTTGAGATTCATTTCGAACGAGCAAACAACGCGCAAGAACATTCATGCCGGCGGCGGCCTCGCGAGGGTGCCCAGTGAGCAGTGCGTCCTCGACGCACCGTCGAAGAAGAACTTCGTCTATCGCTCGCTCCAGCTCTTCCATGGCGCTGCAAAGTAGAATTCCTGCGAGTGCAAGACCGTCCTTGTCGATCCGGCCCGCACCAGCGTCGAGCACGTCCCGAGTGAGCTGCGCGGCAGACTCGTAGTCTCCAACGCCAAAATCATACGAGGCCAGATCGATGTGAGCTGTGGCCCAAACATCGCCGACCGGCAGCGTCCTTACTAGATCTCGATAGAGTTTGATCGCGCCATCGGTGTCGGTACGAAACAGCTCCCGCGCACGGATGAGCTTCTGCTCTGGTGTTCTGAAGGGAGTCATTTTATCGGTTGGCTTCCATCGCGCCCACGATGAGTTCACGAGGAATATTGGCAAGGACCGAGTGCTCGTGCTCTCCTTCATCGGGTTGTCGCCGTGCATTCCGACGGCGACAACGTCGTGCGACCGCATCAAACGTACAGGTCGCACCGCGTGCACATGAAACGCTCGAACTCGGCGACCCAACTCGTTGGCGCTCGGCACCGCGGACACGCCGGACAAGCTCGCGGTGCGGCAGCCGCGGAACCATCACCAGCGCTGACGGCCGCTGGGCTAGGCGACGGAGAATGCTGCATGACGACCTGAATCGGTGCGAGAGACTTCGGTCGAGCCGCGCTCGGAACGACCCATCCGCACGCACATCGAGCGGCAGCGGTGCCGATAAAGCTCGAGCAGTCTGGACACTCAACGAAGCCGGCACGCCTCGGGCCGCCTGCTCCTGGGTTCAGCTGCCCCAATGCCTCGCTGCGATCGATCGGCGGCACCACGTGAGCAACGGTTCCGACGATCTGCACGCGGTGCTCGTTCGGGCGATTCGACGCGTGGCTGATGACCGAGCCGATCCCAAGAACGACCCACAAGCCAGAGACCACGCCGATCGCGAGACCGACGGTGGGGTCGACTACGTAACCGGCCATCGTCAGAAGCGCGCCGAGGATCCCACGCACCATCGGCCTCGCCGGTACACCTTGTCCCGCCATCCATTCATCATCCACGGCTATGCCGCACGCGGCAACACGGACGGCGGCGACCCGACCGGCTCGCGAGCTCGAAACTAACCCACTCGTACCCGCGACGATCGCAAACCGAAGGGAACTCGGTTACGCGGCCTAGATCTCGAGCACCGCAACGAGCGGCGGCGAACCGGTCGACGCGCGCCTCGAGCTTCGCGTCTTTGGCAGCCATTGCCGAGCCGACCCGAGGTAACCGCATGCTGCGGGCGTACGGGATGCACTTCTGCGGGTCGATTTGCGCCTCCCCGCGGTCGATGGGCGAGACAAACAGGAGACGGCGCACGAAGGCCAATCCCACGAGGAATCCGAGCCTCTTTAGAGATCGCTCGACCGAAGCGCGGGAAGCGCGCCACTAGAAGTTCTTGTTCGCGGTTGAGCGCCACGTCTGCAATGTCATTGGTGATTCGCAACGCGAGCAATTTCAGCAACGCGCTTTCTCCCTCGACGACGATCGCGCCGGTGGACAAATGGGAGACGCGCCTCGGGCTACGCGGATCCTTCGCGCCATACCCGTTCGGCGCGTCCGCGGCCATGGATCGATAGCGCGACGAGACCGAGCGCATCCAGGCGTCCGCGGCACATCGCGACGCCGCTCTGGCAAGCGAACAAAGTTTGTCGGCAAGGAGTTTCGCGGAATCTGGTCCTGGTCGCGCCATCTAGCCCTGCTCGGCCGAATTCGCTTACGAGCGCGCTCACTTCGGTGTCTCGGTCGTTGCCGCAGCGGCGACGAGATGCGAGGCAGCGGCCGCGGCTACTTCCGGCGGGGCCTTACCTTCCGGTAAGCAGATGTATTGGCCGCCTTCTTCTTCGAAGATTTCGGCGAGTCGCTTCAGTTTGAGGAAGATCTCGCGAGGACAGGGCCCCAGCCTCTTGAGCCGGGGCGACTCGGCGTCGTAGGCCCGCAAGTCATCCATGTGGAAGGTGCTCGCGTTGTCGAGTCTGAGACGCGCGTATTCCTCGACGCGGTGGTATCGAGCTGGGTCAGCGCCGTGTTTTGTTAAGCTACAACAGAAACTGATGATCAATGCTCGAGGCCGAATCGGTGGAAGGCGTCGAAGCACCACCCCGTAACGCGGTTTCGTCTCTCGGTTGTCGCCAGGAAACGGCAAATTGACGACGTCACCCTCCTGAATGGTGCAGACCACAACGCCCTCGCTTCCGACTACTTCTGCGGGTTCAGTTCGGCGTTTATGCGCGGAAGTTGGTCTTCGAGATTCTTACGACCCTTTTCGAAGCGAGCCATGATGGCAGGAACATCGATGCGGTCGCTAGGGGCGATCATGTCGACACCATCGACGATAGCGGCGATGAAGCGCGCGTAGCGCAGCAGCGCTCGTTCGCGGAAGCGCGACAGTTCACGCAGATCCTCCGCGCTCCAGTCGGAGACAAACGCGAGAAGTAGCATCGCTGCTTCTGACTCGATCTTGCCCGTCATCGCGTCGGCAATATCCGCTGGGAAACCCTGGTCGTAGACGAACCAGAACGGGTTCGTAGCATCACGGAAAGCAGGGGCCGTGTAGCAGACAATCCGGAACTGTCGCTCCTCCGGAGTCCTCGCCGAGCCCGCTGCCATCTGCTGTGTGAGCCGGTCGATCCAGCGCGCTGATTTCTGGACGATTGGATCTTTCGGCAGCCGCTCAGCTACAGGCTGATGGGTTCGAGTCTTCATGCTCCGCGCGGCCGCAATCCAGCGGCCGTAGTTGTCTCTGAATTCGTCAACCTCGAGCAGGTCTCGCACGATGTCTTTGTGATAGGCATCGTGCTTCAGCGCGAATTCGCGCACCGCCTTTTGCACCGCAAGGCTCGCCTCGTTCGCTGCAACCTCTGCGCGCTTCTGATCGCCGTCCTCGACGACCCTGTGCGTCAGTTCTGCGGTGACGCTACGAACAACCTTGAAGCGTCCGGTAGCTTCGGGTTGAGCTCCCCATTCGTGGGGTTTCGGATCGCAAAAAAGAACGTGCGTCCACGCATCCACGCCGCCGCCGAGTTCGACCGCCTTATGCACGTCGACGTTTGTATCACGCGTCGTCATTTGCTTCACATCACGGATTAGGCAAGTCGAGCACGCTGCCAGCTGGGACGCACCGACTCGTTTGGTTTGGTGAGGTAGTCGACCGTTAGCCCCAAAACAATAGAGGACTTGACCGCATTCCGACCGGCCCCTGCAGCAAAGCGCCGCACCTGTAAGCAGGGTGGCAAATGGACGCCAATGCCGCAATTTAGTAGCGAATCCGGCCTCCGCACCTACTCTGCGAGGCCAGCGCTGCGCGACCCCGAGCGGTATTCGTCATCTAGCGCCCTTTTTTCGTCTTCGGCGGCGCCGGCGCTTCGATCACCATGTCCCCTTGCACGCGCCGGCGGATCCACTCGCTGAGCTTGAGCCCGGCAGCCTTCGCAGCCGCATCCCACGCCTTGTGTTCCGCTGCGGTCACGCGGAGCTGTACGAGCTTGTCCCGGTTCACATCGAGAGCTTCGCGCAGTTTCGTGGTCGCCAGCACCTAGTTGACCTCTTGGTTGGGGTGCAGCCGCGACTTGGCGATCATCTCCCAGGCCTCGGCCTTGAGCTTCTGGTACGCGTCGCGATCGAGCGCCTTTGAGCTCGAGCATCACCTTGACGAACTCGTCGCGCTGGCTGCGGCGGCTCACTTCGCCCTCTTGTATCCGGCAAGCAGCTTGACGTACGCGAGCACGACCTTCAGCGCCTCGCGGTCATCCTTGAGTTGGTCGTAGATCCAGCGGGCTTGTTTCTCGGCGCGCTTCCGCGTCTGAACAGCGCGACTCACGCGGCCACCTTCCTGTTGGCATTGCGCATGAGCCGGTCAGCGTCGACGCAGTCCGCGAGCTCATCCTCGGCCTTTGCCACGAGACCGATCAGGTACGCCACCGGGCAATTCGTGAGGTACGGGACGAGCACCGCCCGCGCGGCGTCCGCAGTCCAGCCGCCGGGGATCAAGTAGCCATCGATGATCGACAACGTGATGCACTGCATGAAATAGCAGAGGTAGACGTTGCCGTTGCCTTCGGCGATCGGCCGCCGATACTCGGGGAGCGTGACCATCTTGTCGAATGCGGCCAGGATTTTGGCGACTCGGCGATCGGACTGCTTGCGGCGGCTCATGAGGCCACCGCCGATCCGGCGCCGTTTGGCGACCACAGCGCTGCGATTTCCTGAGCGCGCTTGTCGACCCCGCCTGGCTTGTAATTGCGCATGAGCGACTCGGCGACGAGATCGCCCTCGGTATAGAGCAACTCGTCCATCACGGCGTGCACGCGTGCGAGGTTGAGGTTTTGGGTCACGGGTTTCTTGGTACTGGGCTTGGGTTGTTTATTAGTCAAATGATATTTGTACTACAAACGTAATCATCCTCAACCGTTCGTTGGGTAGACCACGCTGGTAAGTCCTGGATCTCGGTAGTCGCTGGGGTGGCGAGAACGTTCTCGGCGCCCGCATCGGGGGCGTGCTGATAACGTGAGCGCTATGCAAGCTGATCAATGGGTGACGCGCGGCGTGTTGCTTGCGCTGCTCGCGAGTAACAAGATGCGAGCGCTGGTGTGCGTGGCAGTGGTTGTGGGGTGCGGATCGAGCGCGCAGAGCTCACGCGATCCGGGCTCGAATGGAGCTGAACCAAGTCAGCCGCCGGAAGCTCCCACGCTCTCTGATGCTCAGAAGGAATGCAGGTCGCGCGAGTTGCAGTCGATCTCGACGCTCGGCAGGGCAATGGATCATGGTTGCGCGAATCCGACAATGCGCCTCGCGCTCACAGCGTTCGACTTCGGCGCAGCGAGCGGCCAGGGAGAAGCCCACGACTACATCGCGGTTAACGAGCACGTGTGTATTTGTTCTCGGGAGAAATGCTCGGACGACGAGATTCAAGAAATGCTTGCACGCACTCAGAGAGTCATGGTGACCGATGACGGCAAACGCGAGCGTGACGGCGTGTCGAACATCATCGAGGTGTCAGCTGGCAGTTCGTGTGTCGACGCTGAGGCTGCTGGGCTGGTCTTCAAGTCCGGCTTTCGTTGCGGGTTCAAAGTAACCATGGAGACCGAGCGCGAGATCGAGCGAGCCGATTTCCGGAACATCTTTCATGACGAGACGAAGGCGGATGCACTCATCGCGGCATGCGCTCACAAGTAACTTCGTCGAGTGCGCGAATGGCAACGCGTCTTGGCTGCCGCGGAGCCAGCGGCGAGGTGCCGGTTGAGCTTCTCGGCTGCGGCGCCCCACTCGCGTTCGTGCACCTCGCGCTCTCCAGCGTCGGCCGCACGCTTCGCGTCGGACGCCCTCATGTGCTTGAGGCTCTTGCGCGCCGCAGCCGCATCGAGCTTTTGT
>JBDTJY010000089.1:0-9645 GCA_039935615.1 Kofleriaceae bacterium | reverse complement strand
CGGTGACCGCGTGGGCTTCGCCGAGAGTCCGGATCTTCACACGGCGGCGCACGAAGCCGCGCACGTGGTGCAGCAGCAGGCCGGGGTGCAGCTCAAGGGCGGCATAGACGGTGGAAAGGGCGATCCGTACGAGCAGCATGCGGATGCGGTTGCCGACAGCGTCGTACGGGGAGAGTCGGCCGAGGGTTTGCTGGACACGATGGGGTCGGGCAAGTTGGGATCCGCCGCGCCGGCGTCCGGTGCAGTGCAGCGCAAGGAGCAGAAGGCCGCGAGCGCAGCCCACGTGCGCGATATGCTCGAGACATACCTTCTGTACAACACCAACGAGGTATGGCGCACGCTCCATGAATACGTGAGGTCGACCGCGTTTCCGGAGCCTCATCCGAGACTGCAGTGGGCGAATGACCGAGTGTTCGCCGAGGCGGTGTTCGGACAGCTCAGCACGAACATCGACTTCAAGGGGCTCACTGCCCTCGACGAGGTTCTCTATCCCAGCTCGGCAATAAAGACGATCGGCGGGCTGCTTCCGCCGACCAGGACGTGGTCGGTCGAAGTGGGCCTCGCGATCGCGCACGCATTTCACATCGCGATCATCGCGTCGATGCACCGCATGGGTACGAGGTACGTCGAATACGCAGACTCCGCCGGCATCTCAGGTGCCGTCGAGATCGACGCCACGAAGCTCGTCACATCTGTGCCGATCGACCGGTATGTCGCTCCAGCGCTGTGCATGAAGAGGTCGGTCATCGTTGCACCAGTGTTGGCGAAAGACGCGAAGCCTGCGAAGGGCCCACCCATCGGCGTTCGCGACGTCTCGGTTACTTGGCAGACGGGTGAGATGTGGAACTGGGTGAAGGCCGATCCTGCAGATGCGACAGCAGAGGAAGTCGCAGCAAAGTTGTGGGTTGTCACGGACGGTCACGGCGAGACCAGGGCGTCGTTCAACGCGTATCTGCTCGCAGCGGCCCCTCCGCTGTTCGGCGTTCCGAAGCGATTCGCGATCAAGAACCCGAAGGCGAAGGCGCCCCCGAATGCGCTCGCAGAGGAAGACACCGTCGATCGGCAGCTCACAACGCTCGCGAGCGGCTCTGCGTCCGACGAGTCCGCGCTTCACGAAGGCGCGCCGCCCACTCCCCAGAAGACGAACGACCCGAAGGCTGCCGCGACCACCCAAAGCCCCGAGCTCAACGTCGTGAGCGACGCGATCACCGATTGTTTGATGCAGCTGCGCTTCGCTGAAAGGGAGACCGTGCCGTGGGGGCTCGCCCCGCAGGTCGCGCCCGCCATCAAGTACCTGTTGCACAAGGAGCATGAGCTCAAGAGCGCTGATCCGGCACGGTTGTCCGAGTGGCTGCAGTTGTTCCAGAGCCAGAAGGATCGGCTGAACCGCATCACCGGCGGCATCAACGAGCTCGTGGTGTCGGCAAAGAAGCTCGGCATGGTCGAGCCGAAAGGCCCGCAAGCTGCCCCCGCTCGCGAAATCCTCGAACAGTTCGCGCTCGCCGCTGGCCTCTCGCACCTCGCGCAGCCATCGGAGGCAAAGCTTGCCGAAGGTCTGCGCCTCCAGTCGCTCCTTGCAGCGCGCGCCATGCAGTCGACGGAGGGCGACATGATGGGCGCGATTCAAGAGGCGAACGAGCGGACGGGCGGTGATGACAAGTTCATGCGGCAGATGTCCAGCGAGGCTGGGGGGCTGCAGGGCCGGTCGAGACTGCTCCAGCAGAAGATGCTGAACGGCTCCGAGGTCGATGAGGGCGAGCTCGACGACGTGTCGATGAAGTCGGAAGAGGTCGCTCTACTGTCGCGACTTCAGGGGCTACGCGTGGAGCTCGCGCATCTCAATAACGCCGCGGTCGCTGCGGGGAAAGGCGATGCAGCGATCATCGCGTCGCTCTTCAGCGGTAAGTTTCGCGACTTGCCACACCTCTCGAAGCACATCTTCGACGAGTTCCAGCCGATCTACGGCAACCTCCGTTCGGAGCATGAGGACTACGCGAAAGAAGAGAAGCTCGGGATCAACGGCAGTGCCAAGTACAAGGCACAGGAGCGAGCTCAGCGCCGCGAGGCGCTAGGGAAGGCGAAACAGAAGTTCACTACAGTCTCGCAGGATCCGGACGTCGTCGAGTTCTTCCAAACTGCGGCGACGACGATCCAGAACCAGCAGTTCCGGACGGCGATCGTGCAGACCGCGGCGATGATCGGAATCTCGATCGTCGCGGGTGCGGCGGCCGGCCTGGCGGCGCGTGCCGTTGGTGGAATCCTGCTCGAAGTGGCTGGCGCCGAGACCGTCGCAGATCTGGGCGTCGTCGCCCGCGCCGGCATCAACACGGCGAAGTTTGTGACCCAGGTCGGGGTCGAGACGACGATTAACGCTGCCGGTGCAGCGGCGGTGCAGGGACGCAGCTTTGGTGAGGCATGGGAAGAAAACCTCATCGTTGCGCTCGCTTCGAGCGCGGTTTTTGGCTCGATCAACCGCTACGCTCGTGAGGCCGCGAAGAACGAGGCCAAGCTCGCCGATGCGGTTGGTGGCATGGCGGTGCAAGCGCCCAAGACCTGGGCGACCGCGAGTGCGTCTGGCAGGGCCATCATGGCGGTGAAAGAGGCGGGGACGATCAGCGCTCACACGATCTGGGGTGCAGCGGTCGGAGAGGTCGCCGGACACATCGCGACCGGAAAGACCCAGCCGCCGCCGGAGACCATGCGTGAATGGGCGCTACAAGGCATCGCGGTTGCGGTCGGTCGCCACGTGCAGGAGCGTCTGATCACCCATTCGGAGATGTACAAGTCACTCGAACAGCGGGCCGAAGATGGCGGGCGTGCGCTGACTGCGACTGCGAAGAAGATGACCTCGCTCGCGCGTGAGGTGATCTCGAACAAGAACGCGAGACAGGCCGCCGAGTTGCTCGCAGAGCACGACGAATTCCTGCGCCAGGAGATCGAGGCGATCGATCGAGCGATCGCGAAGCACGGCGATCAGTCGGGCGAGCTTACAGCAGCGAGACACAATCTAGAGATGGCGGCGGAGGCCGCGGGCGACGAAGGCATGCTGGGCACCAAGATGACTCTCCTCGGAATGGAGGAGCTCGTACCGGGTGCCCTGTGGAAGGGAACGAAGGAGCAGATCGAGAAGGCGATCGCCTCACAGAAAAGGCCGGTGCCCAAGGTCACCCGCGAAGGCAAGCGCTGGCACGTCCAGCTCGGCGAGCGCGTCATCGAGATTCAGGAGGTAGCGTCGGCTCAAAAGACGGTGGACGTCGAGCGCGTCGTGCTTGGAGGTGGCGACGAAGAGCTTCGGATCGCCGCGAAGCTAGTGCCGCCCGAGCCGGGTATGCTCGACGTCGTCGTTCATGGTTCGATCGACGACTTCATGGTCACGGTCGGTGGCCGCGACATTTCGATCGACCACCGCGCGCTCGCCAAGTACATCGAGAAGTCGGGTGTGCCCTACGATCGGATTCGCTTGCTGTCATGCAAGGCTGGCATGCACCCGAAGGGCGTCGCTCAGCATCTCGCGAACAAGCTCGGAGTGCCGGTCCTCGCGCCGACCGAGAAGCTCTACATCCACCCCGATGGCAAGATGACCGTCGGGCCGGCCGAGACGCGGGACCTGGGTAAAGCGGGTTGGCAAGAATTCAAGCCAGAGAAGTCGTCGTTGCGTTACGAGAAGGCCCCGGAAGTGGCGCCCGCCGACGCTATACCAGGCGCCACCAAGTCGAAGACCTCCGGTGCGAAGCGTCTCGGCGCGGACGATGAAGGCGAGCACAAGGAAGCGGGACGTCCGAGCCCTGAAGTCTGGCTCGAGAAACTCAAACACACCCTGAGCGGACCCGAAGTCACGCAGTACGAGCTAATGAAAGGCAAGTGGGCGTCGCCCGCCGAAATGGAACGCGAGTTCGGGGGCGACCTCGCGAAGGCCAAGGAGGCGATCGGTACCGCGCGAGGTCAAAAAGCGGCCGCCGCGGCCACCAAGGACCGCTCCGTGGAGCGTGTGGCGAGATCCGAGAGTTCGTCGCGAAGCACAAGCTCATGGAGAACGCGAAGGTGGCGGGAATCCTCGCCGGATTGCCCGAGAAGCCCACGGCAGGTGAGACTGCCGAGGCCGCTCGGCAAATTCGCACGATCGTCGTCGATCAACTCGAGGTTGCTCGAACCCAAGACTTGTACCCGGGAAGCGAAGTGCTAACAGAGGTCAAGGTTTGGGAGGAGCAAGCGATCACGGTCGACGAGTTCAAGAAGCTCGGCAGGGAAGAGAAGCAAGGCATGACGCTGCGTGAACGAGACGGCGCGATGCGCGTATATCTCGACAAGACGGACGTCGACCTGATGGTGGTGGAACCAGGCCCTGCTGGAAAGCGGATTCGCCGCCTGGCGCAAGAGAAAGCCGGCGCCAAAGATACGCCGGCAGCTGCGAAGTCTCAGAACGAGCAGGCGTTGCATGCGATCGAAGGCGCCCGTTCTGGCGGCAAGCATGTTCGCCTCGAAGCCGGCGGCGTCGACATCACGAAGACGCTCGACTTGTCGACAGCCGCGACGGCCGATAAGGTCTCTGTCGGTCCGGCAGGAAAGGGCTTCGATGAATCGCTCGAGGTGACAGCGAGCGATCTGGAGCGCCTCATGAAGGACCTCGTCACGGAGAGCAAGAAGGGCGGCAAATGAGCCGACGCTACTGGGGGACGCTTTACTTTGTAAAGCCGGGCTTGAGCAACGATTCGGAGAATGCGTCCGAGTCCGTCGTCGACACGTATCGCAATGGCCCCTCCGATCTCGCGGTTGCGATGGAACTATGGGCCCTATCCGGACACCGCGATCGAGCGGATCGGATCAGGGCGTTGCTGGATACTGCGAACGAGCGCGAAAATCCGATCCTTGCTGGTGACGAGGTGCGCTCGCTCATCGAATCGTTGGAAGGAATCGAGAGCGCTGCTCGGTCACTCGGCGGTGACGATGGTGTGCTTCGGCCGGAGCAACTCTCGCCCCTCCTTGAACGTTCGAAGCTTCTCGACCTCGACAACACTCCAGGCCACGCGCCGGAGTACGCTGTGATCGAAGCGCTGTCTCGGGTGCAAGCACTGCGCAACGCGCTCGCGGATGCTCACGCGCGCAACTTGGATGTTGCACTCGACTGACGACGGTCAGAGCTTTGGAAGCTGAAGATTCAGCTTGTCGATGGGCGAAGGCGGACTCCATCGGTTCCGTTCCATGTGGGCTTCAAAGTCGGCAGGGAGCTCCACATCATACGTCTCGACGTAGTAGCCGATCGTCTTCGGCCAGACGTAGACCCCATCTGTCATCACCGACGCACTTCCGGCGCTCTTTCGCGGTTCGAAAATGTCTTCGTCGCGTCCCGGACTCACGATGTAAGTCGTCGCCGATCGGAGATAGCTAACGACCTTGTCCCTGTTCGCGGTGGCGCGCTTTCCGCGAGCGGCATGAAGAGAGGGCGCGTTCGGATGATCGTCGTACCCGAGTTCCTGGAAGTTGCCGACGTACTTCAGAGTCACCTTCGCCATTGCGATCCAACGTACCGCGGAAGCACATCGAGTGCAGCACTCGGTGCAAACTGGCCCAGCATGCTCAAGCATCTAGTTCTGGCCGCGCTTCTCACGGCTTGTGACTCCAAGAAGCCAGCGCCGGCGTTCGAAGCGCCGACGAGACAGAACGTCCCGGCGACACCGAAGCTACTCCTGCCGGTCGTCGCGGCGGGAACTGCGCGTGCGCTGGAACCGCCTCCTCTCCTCATCATGCTCGATGGACGAGGGAACGTGCGAGTTGCTGCGGCTGCCACGTGGGGAGCCGTCGCGAAGCTCGATCCGGTGACCGGCATCTTGGTGACCGATGTCGAGGGACTTGCAGGCTCACTCTCGATAGCCAAAGATCACGGCGAGACGCCGGCTCAGACCGTTCAGCGTATGACGAACGCTGGCGATACCTCGCTTCGCATCGCCGCAGAAGAAGCCAAGGACAATCAGCCGAGTGGCGGGACAGGGACCGCGATGGCGACCGCCAACGCACAGCCATCTCCGTCGCCCGATCTGCAGCAGCAGCATGCTGACGCGACAGGGCTGCTGGGAGATCTCCGCTTGTTCGCGGATTCGACCGGGCCTGGTCGTCGTGCGCTCGTCGCGGGAGAGCTCCGTGATGTGATGAAGCCATCGTCCGCAGTGGTGTTGCCGGATCCGCGAGTCGCTGCGGCGCGGCTGATCGACCTGCTCGCTGAGACGATGGGAGTGATCGGGGTCGACCGTGACGGCGCCATCGTGCCGCTGCGACTCCAGATCTATCGGACACGGCAGCGCGCGAGCTCGACCGAGCCAAACGTCCTCGAGGTCCACGTCGGCGTTACAACGCTCGATCCTGGTCTTCCCGCGCTGAAGCTGCAGATCGGCAAGCGGGACGCATGGAGCCCAATCGATCTCCTGGTGGATCGTGATGTCAACGCAGGCCGACTCGTCGAGACGATCGTCCAACTCGACCAGGCCGGAGCTCGCATTCTCGGTCTAGGTCTGGCCCGGTAGCGCCTCGGCGCTGCACTGTTTTCGCGGCCCGGATGTCGCGATACGCTATCGAGCGTGGGCGACCCATTTGCGAGCACGCCATCGATTCAGCCCTCGCGAGTCGCTTTGTTACGCACATCGGGGTCGCCCGAGATGTGCTCGTTCAGGTCGAGCAACTTCCCGAACGCGTTGCGCTAACGACCGGGACAGGCGTCGATCATGGCCTCATGGACACGTTCGTGAACGACTACGCGAAGCGGTGGGAGACGATGTGGGAGCAACTCCAGCTCGACAGATCGTCGCGAGGCTGCAACGCGACGTGAGTGCATACGACGCCGCACGCGCCGCCGCCGGCGACGTCTACGTTCCCGCCGAGGGCAAGATGTTAGCGGCGGACGTTTGTCGTCGTGATCTGACGGTCGACCTGTCACGCGCGTTTGCGCCGTGACGGGCTCGGCTTCGGCGGTGGCCGATCCGGATCGTCCGGGTTCCAACGTCACCTACGCACCGGAGTCGATGGTCAACTCGTTGAAGGACTCGCAATGGTCGTTTGGTCGATATTCTCGAGCACACCGGCTTTCCTGGAGGGGACAGCCCGACCTTGCCGGCAACGGTTTGTCCATGGCCTTTCCGTACATGGCACCTGACAACAACAACGCGTTCCTCGCGGATCAAGTGGCGCCGAGCTTCATCGCCAATAATAATGTGAACGCGTCGAAGAACAGTTACGGTAAGTGGACGCCGCCTTCCCCATGAAGGAAATCGAGGACATCGTGCGTTCTGCTCGCTCGAGCATCAACGAGCTGGCGGCGATCCGTGCCGGAATCGCGGCATTGCCCGGCATCGAAATGACCGGCGTAACCGGATGGCTCGAAAACGTCTCGATCACCACAGCGATGACGGGGGGCCTCCAGCACGAGCGTGACACCCTCGCGAGCATCGAGTCACTCGGGCTCGCAATCGCACCGGTGATAGCCGGCTGGTTCGCCGGGGACGGAAGCGAAGTCCTCCTGCGTCGTTACGAGGTGTGTCCTGGCGAGAAGCTTCGTCGCGTTGCGATGGACTACTCGTTCACCGTGACCGACGTCGCGCGGCAGCGATTTGTCGCGGACCTCGGCCGGCTGGCCGATGCGGGCTACATGCATGCGGCCTCGGCGCGTGCGGCGACGCATTGGCTGTACAGCGAACGAACGCGCTGGATCGTGCTCGATGGATGGGCGGCTTTGAAGCCTCTCAAGGATCGAGACGAAGTCTTCGAGTCGGTGCTGTCGAATCTCGACTTCGTGAATTCGCGGGCGTCGAGTTAAGACACGTGCGCACCAGCGAGAGACAGGCCCCCGCGGGCAGCAAGCGCGCGAGCACGATCGCCGTCTTCGCCTCGTCCAACGCGCGGCGCAACGCTGGAGCCCGAGTCATTCAGCGATATGCTCGCTGTGTGGGCGATCCATTTCGGGATGATCTTGTTGATCCAGCGGTAGCGAATCGCTTCTCGACGCACATCGGCCTCGCGCAAGACGCACTCGAACAGGTCGATAGCATCCCGGGACGCGTCATGGCGCTGAAGACAAGCAAGGGCGTCAACCAGCACCTCATCGACGCATTCGTGAACGCGTTCGCGAGGAGCTGGGAGACCGTGTGGGATCAACTGAAGGAAGCGCGCGCGATCGTTGCGGCCAGACACCGCGATGCGAGTGCGTACGATGCCGCACGCACGGCCGCGGGTGACATCTACCTGCCGGCGACCGGCACCGCCCTCGATCAAATGGACCGTACCGTGAAGATCACGTGGTGCAGCGCGAGCACGAAGCCTGCGCACGATGCGATCGCGGCGCTGAAGGCGGCGATGCCCGAGGTCGTCATCGTCGAGCAAGCGCCGATCCAGGTCGACCTGCGCTCTTCGAGCAAGAAGCTCGTCGACGCGGCGGCCGTGGTCGGCACACTCGGCGTGGTGTTGCTCGTCGTCTACGGTCTGTACCGCGCGTTCAAGGGATGACGCTGGCTTCGACGATCTCGGTCGCGCCAGTCAGCGTGCTAGAGGTCGGAGTCGTCGGGCGGGAACCGAGCCAGCTGCGAGGGGCCGTGAAGCCACGCGAGCGGGCCGTACTTCGCCTCGAGTTGTTTGCCGGCGTCGGGGAGGTTGATGCCCTGGCGATTGACCAAGCCGGTCATTTCGTCGATGCCGAAGGTCTCGAACGGCGACTCGATCCGGTTGCCGTCGAGCTCGACGTGGATCAGCTCCGGCATCCGCTTCGATGCAGCGAGCGCTTCGAGACCCCGCGGGCCGATGTCGTTCGACGTCAGGCCGAGCCGCTTCATCCGTTTTACGTGCGGCGATGCTGCGAGAACGCGCAGACCGTCGTCGCCGATCGGCTACGTGTGCGAGCTCCAGCCGGGGTGCATCGGCCTCGGGATCCGCGAGGACCTGGGCAAACCATGACTCGCGCGTCTCGGCCATGTGCGCGCAGTGTAGCTCAGCCGATCGCGACACTTCGTCAGGTCGTCGGGCTTCGTTTCCACACGACCCGACGGCCGCGTAGATTCAGGTTCATGGAGGAGCTGACGCAGCGGGTGATTCGCGAGAATCACGAGAAGCGCCTGGCGCGGATCGCAGAGGCCAAAGCAGGCGCTCCTCCCTCGAAGGAGCCGCTCGACGTCGATTTCGTCAAGCGCAGTTCTCGGACGGGGGTGTTGGGCAAGCTGGGTGACGACGAGCTCGTCGCTACGCTCGAGGATTTGTACTACTGAGATCACCCGAGCTACCGGACGAACCAGCAACTTGTCGATCTGATCCAACAGCTCGCGGACTACGCATAGAGGCCGACGCATGGCCGAACTGCCACAGGCGATCGTCGACAACCCACCGCTCCACCGCCGCCCGTGGGTGCGAAAGCTCGCATCGCGGCCGCGATCGTCGCCGGCCTGTTGGTCGCAAAGAAGGTCTGATTCGAACAAGCAACTCGAGAAGTCCCAGGATGAAGCGCGCAAGCGCGTCGGCCACGGCCTGGACCGGATGTTCGAGGACCAGCTCGACGACGACGACAACGCACTCCTCCTCGAGGCGAAGTTCGACGTCACGCGTGCACCGGACGTAACGGATGTCGCTTGCGAGAACCGTTCGAGCTCGGTTCCCTCGAATGCGTCTGCGTGATCG
>JBDTJY010000088.1:0-7026 GCA_039935615.1 Kofleriaceae bacterium | reverse complement strand
TTGACGAACAGCGTCGGCGTCGAGTTGACGTGGAACTTCGCGAGCTCCTGCATGTCGGCCTGGAGCTGCGCCTTGCACTCGTCCGACTTCATGTCGGTCTTGAGCTTGTCGACGTTGAGGCCCATGTTCTTCGCGATCAAGATCACGTTCTCTTCGGACAGCTTCGACGGGTCGCGCGACGCGGAGTACGGATCGAAGCCCTTCGTCCACAGCTCGTTCTTGAACTGCGGGTACTTGCCCTGCTTCGCTGCCGCGCAACTCGCGAGGTGCGCCGAGGTCGCGATCTGCGGGTGGACGACCATGTTCTTGAACACGACGCGGACCTTACCGTCGTAGCTCTTCACGAGGCTCTCGAGCGTGTCGCTGACCTGGCGGCAGTACGGGCACGCGAAGTCGAACGCCTCGACGATCGTGACCGGCGCGGTCGCCGGACCCTCGACCTGACCGGCCTTGAGATCGGGCGTGATATCGACGGCGAAGATCGCATCGGGTGCGGGTTCTTCGCGCTCTTGCGAGTCCGCTTGCTGCTTCTGCTGCGCGTAGACCTTGTCGAGGAACTCGAGCGCTTCGGTATGCTTCGCGGCATCCGCCTCGAGCTTCTTCACGCGCGTCTCGAGATCCCCACTTGGCTTGGCGCCGGAGCCTGCTGAGTCGAGCTTCGAATCGTTCTGGCAAGCCGCCATCAGGCTACAGGCCAAGAACACAGTGGAGAGGGTCTTCATCGCGGGCATCCTGCCGCGTCAAACCGAGGGACGCAAGCCGACATTCCAGACTACGATAAAAGGCGATGTGGTTCGGCCGGTCCGTGATGAAGTCCGCAGTTCTCTTGCTCGGCGCCTGTGGCGGTAATCCCCCGGCGACGGTCGACGGTCCGCCGATCGACAACGCGTTCTCGGACGCGCCGCTGTGTCAGCCGCAAGGTGCGATCGGTCAGTTCTATCGCCGCACGCCGAACCCGCGGCTGGTGTCCGGCGCGCACACCTATACCAACGCGACGGTCGACATCGCGATCACGGATCCCGACCTGCGCTGGGACGACACGAGCTCGACGTGGCAGCTCTACTATCACGGCCCGAACGCCGTCGACTACGCGAGCGCGAACACGCCGATGATCCGTCACGCCGAGAGTCCGGATCTCGTGACCTGGGCGATCGATGACGCGCCGTCGCTCGTCGCACCGGCCGATGCGAATGCGTGGGATCACACGACGACCGAGACGCCGTCGGTCGCATACAACCCCGATGCGCCGGCGGATCGCCGCTATCTGTTGATGTACAGTGGTGCGAACGGCATGGCCGCGGGCCAGGCGTTCCCGGCGTACGCGATCGGTGCGGCGTTCTCCGCCGACGGCAAGACGTTCACCCGCGTCAGCGCGACCGACTCGCCGCACGCGCTCGAGGGTCAGGTGCTGACCGCCGGCGATGCGTTCTCCGGATCGAGCGGCGTGGTCGCGGATCCGGAGGTCGTCTACGTCGCCGGCACCTATCATCTGTGGTTCTCGGGCTTCGCGTGCACCGGTACGAATTGTGGGACGACCACCGCGTACGGCGTCTCGCACGCGACGTCGAGCGACGGGATTCACTGGACCGTACTCGAGGCGCCGGTGCATTCGCTGTTGCAGACCCCGTCGGTCGCGACCAGCGGCGGGGGTCAGCCGAGCGTGATCTACGACGCGAGCCACTGTCGCTGGGAGATGTGGCTGCGCGCCGATTCCGACGCCGAGCTCGCGGCGCAACCGGTCGCGTTCAACAACATGGCCGGCGTGTGGCACGCGACCTCGACCGACGCCGTCACGTGGACGATCAACTACGGTGGCGCGCGCGACCTCGTGTGGAATGCCACGACGCCGGATGCCGGCGAGCACCTGGGACTGCTCACCGGTGCAGATGTCGCGATCCGCGGGGGCGGCCGTTACATGGTCTATAGCGGCTTCGACGATCAACATGTCCCGACCGGGTTCTCTCTGCCGACCCACGCGCAACCGGGTTTCGGGCCCGGTGTCATCACGCTGAACGTCGCAGCGCGAGACGCGCTCTAGTACGCTCGCGCCCCATGGTGGTTGGTAAGCTCGGTATCGCGATCTTCGCGTTGTGTGCGGTCACGCGTGCCGCCGGTGCAGGTAGCGCCGGCGGCCAGGATGATGACGCGGCGTACGTGCCGCCCGATTTCATGTCGGCGTTGCCGCCGCTGCCGCCCGGCGTCGAGGCGAGCAAGGTGTGGCGGCTCTCGCTCGGCGAAGCCCTGCAGGTCGCGCTGCATCAGAACCTCAACATCGTCGTCGAGCGCGAACAGGTCGAGGTCGCGAACCTCGGGATCACCGTCGCGAAGGGGGTGTTCGAACCGACGCTGACCGCGGGTTACGATCACGATCGCGCGGACTCTCCGCCGATCACGGTGCAAGAGGGCATCCCCGGCGAAAACATCTCGTACGTCACCGATGATTGGCGCGCGACGCTCACCGATCGGCTCGAGACCGGGACGTTGCTGTCGCTCGATTTCTCGAACGGTCGCGCGCGCTCGTCGGCCGGCACCGCCGTCGAGCCGCTGAATTATCGCTCGACGCTGACGCTGTCGGTCACCCAGCCGCTGCTGCGCGGGTTCTCGCCGGATCTCGTGATCCCGCGGATCGACGTGTTGCGCGCGAAGATCACGTCGGAGCGCGAGCGTGCGCAGCTCGCGGTGGCCGCCGCGGAGCTCGTGCAGCGCACCGAGAACGCCTACTGGGACGTCGTGCAGGCGCTGTACAGCTACGACCTCCAGTTGCGCTCGCAGAAGCGCGCCGAGGATCAGATGACGCTGACGCATCGCCAGATCGATGCGGGGTTGATGCCGCCGTCCGATCTGATCGCCGCCGAGAGCACGCTCGCGCAGCGCAAGCTGCAGGTGCTCCAGGCGGAGGCCGCGATCGATCAGAGCTACGATCTCCTGCGCTCGGCGATGAACCTGCCGCGCGACCAATGGTCGCGGCCGATCTTGCCGGTCGAGCCGCCGCAGTTCGTCGCGGGCTCGGCCTCCGCCGAGGCCGAGCTCGGTGTCGCGATCAAACATCGGCCGGAGCTCGTGCAGCTCGATCTCGATCTGAAGACCGCGCTGCTCGCGGTGCGCCAGGCCGAGAACAATCGCCTGCCGCAACTCGATCTCGGGATCTCCGGCGCCTTGATCGGGCAGCAAGACAGCTACGGGTCGGCGCTCGACGGCGTCGGCAACGCGGACGCCCACGCGTACAGCGTGATCCTCAACTTCATGTGGACGCCGCTGATGCGCGCGACGACGGCGCAGACCGAGATCTCGAAGATCCAACATCAGATGGCGATCGTGCGGCGCGACCAATCGATCCAGGACATCTGGTTTGCGGTGCGTGACGCGGTTCGCAATCAGGCCAGCGCATCGCGTCAGGTGCTGGCCGCGAGCGAATTCCGGAAACTCTCGACGGAGAGCCTCGAGGTCGAGCAGCGCAAGTTCCTCTCGAATCAGTCCTCGAACTTCGTGCTCGGGCAGCATCAGGACGAGCTCGCCGCGGCGCAACTAGCGGAGCTGACCGCGGTCCTCGTCCACAAGAAGGCCAGCGCGGCGCTGCTCAAGGCCACCGGCATGCTGCTCGACCAGCGTCACATTGCGCTCGACGTCACCAAGCCTGCTCGATAAGCTTCGCGTTGATGAGGCGCGCCTTCCTGGCCGTGTGGTTCTGCGCGTGCGCGCAGGCCGGTGCGACCGCGCCGAACACGGGCGACGACGGCAGCGGCACCGACGGCGGCACGACCTCGCACGCCTGCACGACGTCGTGCGACGACTCCAACGTCTGCACGACCGACAGCTGTGACGACACCGGCACGTGCGCGCACGTCGAGCTCGACTGCGACGATGCCGATGCGTGCACGACCGACTCGTGCGACACGGTGATGGGCTGCGCGCACCACAACAACAACCACGGCACGCAGACGTTCAGCGCGAACGGCGCGATCCAGACGTTCGCGATTCCGACGTGCGTGACCTCGCTGCACGTCGTCGCGGCCGGCGCGGCCGGTGGTGGCAACACCGCCGCATATCCGGGCGGATTCGGCGCGACGCTCGAAGGCGATTTCTCGGTCGCGGTCGGTCAGACGCTCGAGATCCTCGTCGGTGGTGCCGGCATCGACGGCAACGCCACGCAAGCGACGGCGGGCTTCGCACAGCGCGGCGGCACCGGTGGTGGCGGCACGTTCGTCGTGCGCGACGCGACGATCCTCGTGATCGCCGGCGGCGGCGGTGGCGCGTGCGGTCCGGTTCCCACCGCCAGCAGTCTCGGCATCCCGGGCGGCCCGGCGGTGCTCACGGCGAACGCGGCGAACGGTGGCGGCGGCGTGGCCGGTGCTGCCGGCGGCACGGCCGGCAACGGCGGTGGCTTCTTGTCGAACGGCGCCTATCAGGGCGGCACCGGCGGCGCGGGCTACGCCGGCAACGGCGTCGGCAATTCGAACGGCGACACCGCGACCTACGGCACGAACAACACGCCCGGCATCGCGTTCGTCAACGGCGGCGCCGGCGGCACCGGCGGCAGTGGCAGCGGTCGCAACGGCGGATTCGGCGGCGGTGGCGCCGCAGGCTTTTCCGGCGGTGGCGGCGGTGGCTACTCCGGCGGCGGCGCCGGTGGCTACGGCGGCACCGCGACGTACAGCGGCGGCGGTGGTGGCTCGATCAACAACGGCACGAACCAGAACAATATCGCGGGCAATCACGCGGGCGCCGGGACCGTCGTCGTTACCTGGTGAACCGTCACCCACGATCGCGATAAGCTCCGCGGATGAGGGGCGCCTTTCTGGCTGTCTGGTTCTGTGCGTGCGCGCAGGCCGGTGCAGGTTCGCCGAACACCGGCGACGATGGCAGCGGCAGTGCGGCGCCCGACGCCGGCACGACCTCGCATACGTGCACGACCTCGTGCGACGACTCGAACGTGTGCACGATCGATAGTTGCGACAGCAACGGCGTGTGCGCGCATGCCGGGCTGAGCTGCGACGACGCCGATGCCTGCACGACCGACTCGTGCGACATGGCGATGGGTTGCGCGCACGTCAACAACAACCACGGCACGCAGACGTTCAGCGCGAACGGCGCGATCCAGACGTTCACGATCCCGACCTGCGTGACCTCGCTGCACGTGGTCGCGGCCGGCGCTGCCGGCGGCGGTGTGACCGCCGCGTATCCGGGTGGCCTCGGCGCCACGCTCGAAGCTGATTTCTCCGTCGCGGTCGGTCAGAACCTCGGGATCCTCGTCGGTGGCGCGGGGCTCGATGGCAACGCGAACACCGACACCGCCTCCGAAGGCCAGCGCGGCGGCACCGGTGGTGGCGGCACGTTCGTCGTGCGCGACGCGACGATCCTCGTGATCGCCGGCGGCGGCGGTGGCGCGTGCGGACCGTTCCAGTCGTCGAGCGCCGGAATTCCCGGCGGCCCCGGCCTGATCACGCCGGATGGCGCGGCGGGCTCCGGCGGATCGTACGGCGCGGCGGGCGGCACGGCCGGAGGAGGCGGCGCGGTGTGGTCGAACCCGCAGGGCTATCAGACCGGCACCGGCGGTGGTGGCTACGCCGGCAATGGCGCCGGAAACTCGAACGGCTCGACGAGCTCGTACGGCTCGGTCAACACGCCCGGCATCGCGTTCGTCAACGGTGGTGCCGGAGGCACCGGCGGCACCGCAGGTCGCAACGGCGGCTTCGGCGGCGGTGGTGCGGCGGGCTTCACCGGCGGCGGCGGTGGCGGCTATTCCGGCGGTGGCACCGGCGGCGCCGGCGGCGGTGGCAGCGGGTACAGCGGCGGTGGTGGCGGCTCGATCAACAACGGCACGAACCAAGTGAACACCGCCGGCAACCATTCGGGTGCCGGCAGCGTCGTCGTCACCTGGTAGCGCTACTCGGAGTGCAGCGCTTCGATCGGGTCGAGCTTCGCGGCGCGCATCGCCGGGTACATGCCCGAGGCCACGCCGACGACGATCGAGACCCCCATCGAGAGCGCGATCGACCACGTCGTGACGACCGTCGGCCAATCGGCGTAGACCGCGACGCCGCGACCGAGCGCGATGCCGAGCGCGACACCGAGCAGGCCACCGAGCAGCGCGAGCGAGAACGCGGTGACGAGAAACTGGAAGCGGATATCGGCGCGGCGAGCACCGACCGCGCGGCGCACCCCGATCTCGCGCGTCTGCTCGAGCACCGAAGCGAGCATGATGTTCATGATGCCGATACCGCCGACGAGCAACGAGATGCCGGCGATCAGGCCCATCACGAGGTTGAACAACTGCTGGGTCTGCTTCGAGTGTTGGAGCAGCGCTTCGGGCACGACGATGTCGTAGTCGCGCACGCCACCGTGCAGGCGATCGAGCAGCGTCCCGATCACCGCACCGGTCTCGCCGGCGGGCGCCTTCTCGTCGAGGCGAACCACGATCTCGGACAGCGGCGCCTTCATCGGATCGCGCTCGAGCTTGCGCAGCGCGGTCGACGACGGGATGTAGATCTCGTGCTCGCTCGACGACACCGACACGCCCTGGACCTGCGAGACCGGATTGGCCTCGGGCGCGAGCACGCCGACGACCTCGAACCAGACGTCGTTGATCTTCACGTCCTTGCCGAGCGCCGGATCGACGCCGAACAAGTCGCGGCGCACGCCGGCGCCGATCACGCAGACCTGGCCGTGCGTGGTCAGGTCTTTGGCGTCGAAGAAGCGGCCGTCCGTGATCGCGAGCGCGGTGACGTCGCGGTGGCGCGCGCCGACGCCGTAGACCTGCGCGGTGGTCTTCGCGCCGGCCGCGAGGATCATGTACGGATCGATCTCGACGCGCGGCGTGGCGAACGCGACCCCGGGCACGGCCTCCTGGATCGCCTCGATGTCGCGCTCGGACAGGCCGATCGACTTCTTGCGCAGCTCTTGCAGCTCGTCGGGCTTGTAGGTCTTGCCGCGGAGCACGACGTTGCGCGTGCCGAGCTTGTCGATCAGCGCGAGCGCTTGCTTCTCGGCACCGGCGCCGATCGAGAGCATCGCGATCACCGCGCCGAC
>JBDTJY010000087.1:0-48649 GCA_039935615.1 Kofleriaceae bacterium | reverse complement strand
GTGAAGGACCTGCGCGTGATCGCCGAGGATCACGAGCTGCGCTACGCGGAGGTCGTCGCCGAGATCGGCGCGGCGCCCGAGGGCAAGATCGATTCGTACTACTTCGCGAACACGAACCAGAAGGCCGCGCTGTTCGGCGCGCGCAACGTCGAGATGGCGAAGCCGTGGCGCCGCGCGATCTACATCGATCACCGTGCGTTCCCGCATTCGTCGCTGCGCCACGAGATCGCCCACGTGGTCGCGAGTGCGTTCGGCGATCGGATCTTCGGGCTCGCCGCGAAGGACGTGGTGCTGATCAGCCCCGGCCTCGTCGAGGGGCTCGCGGTCGCGCTCGACTGGCCCGGTAGCTACGAGCGGCTGACGCCCGACGAGGCCGTGCGCGTGATGCAGGTGATGGGCGTGCAGCCTTCGATCCGCGAGCTACTGTCGATCAACTTCTTCACGGTGTCGCCGGCACGCAGCTATCAGACCGCCGGATCGTTTCTGCACTTCCTGCTCGAGAAGTACGGCCCCGCGAAGCTGCGCGCGCTCTATCACAGCGGCGGCGATTTCGGCGACGTCTACGGCGCGCCGCTGTCCGAGCTCGAGCAACAGTGGCGCGACATGATCGCGACGATCGTGTTGCCGCCCGAGGTGATCGAGGGGACCAAGGAACGGTTTCGCGGGGGCAGCGTGTTCTCGCGGCCCTGCCCTCACGCGATCGCCGCGCGCCGCGACAAGGCGGCCGCCGCACTCAATCGCGGCGATCGCGCGACGGCCGTGATGCTGCTGCGGGAGGTCTGCGCCGACGCGCCCGACGAACCGCGGAACAAGATCACGCTCGGCGACATGCTGTCCGTCGGTGACGACGCCGAGGTCAGCGAAGCACGCGCGATCTGGACCGCGATCGCCGGCAACGAGGCGATCACGTCGACGCTGCGCGCCGAAGCGCTCGAGCACCTGGCCGGCCGCGCCGCCGACGACGCCTCGCGGATCCCGCTGATCGAGCGCGCGCAGCTGCTGCCGCTCAACATCGACGAGCGTCGCCAACTCGATGCGAAGGCGTTCGCGCTGCATCACGACGGCCCGGGCGGTCCGGCGCTGCGATTGTACTTCTTCGGGACCAATCCCGATGCCGTCGCGATCGCGACCGCGATCACCACCGCCGAGCCCGAGCTCGGCCTCGGCCACTACCTGCTCGGGTTGCAGAAGACCAACACCGCCGCGTGGGACGTCGCCGCGAACGAGCTCGATACCGCGCTCGCGAAAGGTCTACCGGGTCCGAGCTTCGTGCGGTTTGCCGCGCGCCGGCTCGCGGTCGCCGCGTATCGCGCGAACCAACCCGAGCGCGTGCTGCGCGCGATCAGCGTCATGCGTGGCCCCGACATGAACGAGACCGATCACCTGCTCGCCGACGACTGGCAACATCGCCTGACGTTCGACGCGCAGGGCCACTTATAGAACGGCTTACATGCCCGAGATGAACAGCCAGCGATGGCCGTCCCACTCGAGGATCAGCTCGTTCTGATCGCGCTTGTCGGGACGCTTCGGCTTTCCAAGCACGTCGGTGACCGTGTAGCTCGCGTCGATCAACACGTCGACGGCCGCACGGCAGCCCACGTGGAGCGAGCCGTCGCCGCAGGTCTGACGGATCTCCATGTAGCGCATCGAATAGCGGATATCGCTCGCGCGCTGGAGCCGCGTGAGCAGCACGTTGCGCAGGCCGTCGTAGCCGTAGTCGTCGCTGCCGGTCGGCGTACCGGAGTCTTCCCAGTACTGCTTGTGCGCCATCAGCATCAGGCCATCGGCATCACCACGTTCGACCGCGAGGCGATATTCCTCGACGGCGTCGAGCACGCTCTTGTTGTTATCGGAGAACGGGATTCGGGTGCCTGGAACGTACGCGACCTTCGCGGCGCATCCCGAAACCAGCGCGACCACCATCAACGCGGACAACCTGATCATGTGCTCGTGCCTAGACATGTGCAGAAACGAAGCCAGCGCGCGGAAACTACACCGCGGCGGTTAGTTGGCCAAGCGCTGGGCCCCGCCATGCTTCGCAGCGCGCCAGAAAGGCACGGAAGTCTTTCTCCGGGTTATCGACCCGTGCCAAATAGACATCCGTAATTCGCGTCAACGTGAACCGCGCCGCGGCCGCGCGGATCTCGATCGGCAGCGCCGCGCGATCGGCCGGCGTGAGCTCGCGAACGCGCTCGTAGCCTTTGACCAGCGCCGCCGCGAGATCGATCCGCGGGTAGATCGTCCAGCACCAATCGTTGATGCAGACCGCGAGGTCGTAGACGAGGCTGCCGCCCGAGGACTGCTCGAAGTCGAGGATCGCCGAGATCTGGCCATCGCTCCACAGCACGTTGTCGCGGAACAGGTCGCCGTGGATGATCCCGTGGGTCGCGGCCGCGCGCGTGGGCTTGTGGGCGCGCGCGACGTTGAGCTCTTCGCGGACGACCGCGATCGCATAGGACAGTGACTTGTCGTCGACGCGCGCGAACCGCTCGAACCGCGTCACCAGGTGATCGAGATCGTAGATGCTGCCGCGCCGCCACGCGCTCGGCTGGGCGAGCCCCGCGCGATGCAATTCGCCGAGCGCCGTGCCGAACGTCTCGGCGATCGCCGGCGTCACGTGATCGGCGGAGAGGTGCGTGCCGTCGCGCCAGGGAAACGCGCTCGCCCATTTGCGCATGCACTCGGCGTACGCCCGACCATCCTTCGCGACGAGCGGCGGGGGCGTCGGCACGCCCGCCGCGGCGAGCGCCGTGATCAGCCGCGCTTCCCACGCGACATCGGCCTCGGCCTTGCCCTCGTTGAGCCGGATGAAGAACCGACCGGTGTCGGTCGTCAGCGCGATGTTGGTGTTGATCGTTCCGGCCGCGATCGGCTCGAACCCTCGCACGGGTCCGAGCTCGAACGCGGCTGCGATCGCCGCGAGCTCAGCCTCGCCGAGTGCCGTGAACGCCCCCACGCGCGAAGGCTAACACGGGGTGCTCGTGATAGCGTCGCCGTGTGGAAGCGGTGGAGCGAGCGCGGCTCGTCGAGAAGCATCTCGACGTCGCAAGGAAGGCCGCCTACATGATCTTCCCGCGGGTCAAGGAGCACGTCGAGCTCGACGAGCTGGTCGCGCTCGCGAACGCCGGCCTCGCCGAAGCGGCCCAGCGCTACGATCCGGCGAAGGGGGCAGCGTTCCCGACCTTCGCCTGGTATCGCGTCCAGGGCTCGATCGTCGACGGCCTGCGCAAGTCGTCGAACCTGCCGCGCCGGACGTGGGCCAAGCTCGTCGCGCTGCGCGCCGCGAGCGACTACTTGGAACATCGCGGCGAGCGCGACGTGGGCGCCACCGCGTCGGGCGCGAAGCCGGCCGAGGGCGCCGATGCGCTCGCGCAGGTCAAGAGCGAGTTGGCCGCGATCCGCACGATGTACGTGTTGTCGCTCGACACGCTGCAGGATCAGGGCTTCGATCAAGCAGATCATTCCTCGGGTGCCGACGAGAAACTCGACACCAACCGCGCGAGCGCGAAGCTGCGCGCGGCGATCGAAGCGCTCCCCGAGAAGGAGCAGGCGCTGATGAAGAAGCACTACTGGGAGGGCAAGAACCTCCTCGAGGCCGGCGCCGAGCTCGGCATCTCGAAGTCGTGGGCGAGTCGACTACACGCCCAGGTCGTCGAGAAGCTGAAGGCGATCGTCGACGATTCCTAACCGACCTTCGACGCGACCGGCTGCTCGAGCGTCCCGACCTGCTGGTACTTCGCGAACAGCTGGCCCCACGTCGTCTGGGCCTTCCACGATTCGAACACGCGCTTGTCGCGCAGCGGCCACCGATAGTAGTCGTGATAGGCCTCCGAGCCCATCACGAACACGTTGACCAGCGGCGTGTGGAAGAACAGCTTCTGCAGCCGCTTGAGCGGCCCGAACCACATGATGTCGCCGACCATCGACGCGCCGTTATCTCCGACGGAGAAGCCCCACTTCTGATCCGCGAGCTCGACGTCGCCGACGACCTCGATGTTCTCGCGCCGGCCGTTGCCGAGCCCCTGCTCGTCCGCCATGCGGATGTACTTCAGCGACATCGGATCGAAGCCCATCATCGACGCCGCGACCGAGTCGATCGCGACTTGATCCTCGGACGCGAGCATCACGTCCTTGATCACCGGCCGCATCGTGCGCGGGCCCGGGCCGTCACCCGCGGTCGTGCCGTCCATCACCGCGAACAAGCCCGCGTGGATCTCCTTCTGGATCGCGAGTAGATCGACCAGCGTCTCGTGGATCCACGAGTGCGTGTAGTGCCGCTTGGTGTTGAGCAAGCCACCGAACGCGTTCTTCATCGCGCCGGTGGTCGTTGTATAGATGTGGCATTTAACCGTCGGCAATTGTACGATATTGGTGCCATGGAACGCATCCGGGATCAGGATGCCCTCCGGGAAGATCGTATCGAGCACGTTCATCTTCGCCTTCGGGCGATAGACCGACCAGCTCATCTCCTCGGGCTTGAAGTTGTAGCGAACCGGGATGTCGTAGGCCTTGAAGATCGGTACGTAGCCGTTGAGGTCTTCACCCTTGAACGCATCGGTGACGACGGTCTTGTTCTGCACGCACAGCAGATCGTCGTAGCCGAGGCCACGCAGGCTCCGGATCGTCCCCTCGAGCTGCCACGGCGTGGTGTTCGCCGCCGGGAACGGGAAGTGCCACGAGATGTTGTCCTTCAGGATCGTCTGGGCGCCCTTCTTCAGGGCCTGTTCGACGCCGGCGAGCCGGTGCAGCCGATCGATGTCCTCGAGGACCGAGTCGGGCCGGGTCCGGATCACCGCTACTTTCGAGCGAGTCATACGGGCAGTTAAGCACGAAAACTTGCCGCCGCAGATCGAGGGTGTGAGGGTGAGCCGTGGGCGAAACTCTATACAGCAGTAGCTTCCAGCCGGACCCGAAGAGCGCGCGTGACGTGCTCGCGTTCGTGCTGACTCCGGTCGAGGCGTTCGCGTCTGATCCCGAGGAGCTCGAGGCTGTCGCCGAGCTCCTGGATTCGGCCAAGGCCGAGGCCATCAAGCGCTGGTACTCGCTCCGTAACGAGACGATCCAGAGCTAGTTAGCTACTGGACCGGGTTGAGCTCGAACTCCATGCGCTCGGTGTAGATCTCGACTTTGACCATCTTGATCTCTTCCGAGGTGGCGTCCGATTTGTCCGGCGTGACCGAGAGTACATCCGCGCCGTAGAATTTGACCGTGCACAGCGTGCGGAGCTCGTGGTCGAACATCTCGAGCGAACCGTTCAGCCGGGTCGGGACTTTACCGAGGGTGATGCTGTTCTTGGACTGTTCGAAGAACGGAGCCGCGTCGGCCTCGGGCAAGTAGAACGCGAGGTTCGGGAACTCGATCGCGCTCGGCGTCTTCGTCGTGTGGCGCTGGCCGCCGACGTTGTGCTCGATGATGGTCTGCTTGATCGTGAACGAGTCCACCTTCGTGACGCGCTTGCAGTCGAGGCCGTCGAGCTTGAAGTGGAAGTTCGCGGCGGTCCACAGCTTCTGCTTGTCGAAGCCTACAGCCACCGGCAGCTTCGTGCCTGTGCCCTTCAAGAACACGATGTCCTCGACGGCCAACGCGATCGTCATGTACGCCGCGTTCTTGTCGGTCGCGTCGAGCTTCGGGAACGTCAGCTCCTTGATCATCGCATCGGTGAAATGGCGGCGCGCACGCTCGTTGTAGTAGAAGTCGGCCGCGACGATCGCCCCGTTCTTGCGAACGGCCACACCGAGGAAGAAGTTCGCGATCCAGTCCCAAAACGGCTTCCCCATCGCCATGCCGACCTGGAGCTTGATGTCCTCGAACTTCGGCTTGCCGAGCTGGCGCCAGCGATCGTAGTTCCCCCCGTTCTGGTAGGTCATCACGTCGGCGCGGACGCCACCGCCCTCGATCGAGCGGAACAGTCCCACCGCTTCCGTACCGTCGAGCTCGAGCGCGAAGTGCGCTGCGGCATAGGAGCGATTTGGATTTGCACTGGCGGGCATGTCGTTGAACCCCTTGGACTCTAGAGTAAGCCGCAAAAAGCTGAGACCTACAAACATGCTACGGTAATCACGCGGTTGGCCTTCCCCATTCGCGATGCCCGATTCCTCCCACCCTCTCGTAAGTGCTCGACTTCCCACGGCACCGCCGCGTTGGGGGTTCTTCAAGGGATTGCTCACGGGATCGGTGATCGAGGTCCCCGCCCTCGCAGCCGGGGTGTGGTTGCTCGGGCGATGTGGAGCGACCGACCCGAATGTCGACTTCATGCGGATCGTCCGGCTGACCGCCGTGTTCGCCGGCATCGCCGCGGTGCTGACCGCCGCGGGCATCGGCCGGCGCGCCGCGTGGGCCTCGGTCGATGCGATCGGCGGACGTGGTCACGCGATCGCCGTCGCGGCGCGGACGCACGCCGCGGCGAGCGCTGCGCTCGTGATCATCGCGACGATTCCGCACGGTCACCTGCCCGATCACGCGCGCGGCTGGATCGTGATCCCGATCGTCGGCGCGGTGGTCGGCGCGGCGTGTGGCGTGGTGATCGGCGCGGTGTGTGGTGGCGCGGCGCCGTTGCGGATCTCCGATGTCGTCGCGCTCGCGCGCACGCCGGGCCACGCGCTCAGTCAGTTGCTCGATCCGAAAGACCTCGTGAAGCTCGGCACGCGGATGCGATCGAAGACCAAGCAGATGTTCCAGGGCATGTTCGATCCGGCCGAGAAGCGTCCTCCCGACGACGACGACGACAAGCCCGACGACGAGAAGCGAGGCTAGGTGCGCGCCGAGCTGCGCACGCTCGCGTTGGCGCTGATCGCATCGCTGCTGTTGTGGAACCTGCCGTTCGGCGGGCTCGTGCTCTACCCGTTCAAGATCCTCGCGACCTGGCTCCACGAGATGTCCCACGGGCTCGTGATGATCGCGACCGGCGCCGAGCTCGATCGCGTCGTGATCTATCGCGATACCAGCGGGCTGTCGTACGCGGTGTACGCGGTGTCGGCGCCGGGCACCGCCGCGATCGCCGCCGCCGGTTACATGGGCACGGCGCTGTGGGGCGCGGTGTTGCTCGTCGCGACGCCGACGGCGAGGACCGCGCGCTGGGCGCTGATCGCGATCGCCGTGTTGATGATGGCGACGGTCGTGTTCGCGATCGTCCCGACCCCGGAAGAAGGGCGCTTCGGTCAGTGGGCGATCGCCGGCATCGCGATCGCGCTCGCACTCTGCGGCGTCTTGCTGCCACCGCGCTGGCGCATGTTCGGTGCGCACTTCATCGCCGCGCAGGCGTGCATCAACGCGCTCCTCGATATTCGCGTGCTGCTCCGCCCGATGCAGGCGGTCAACGGCATCCTCACCGGCACCTCCGACGCGACCTCGATGGCCGACAACACGTTCGGCACGCGCCATCCGTGGGCGGTGTGGTGCTGGGCGATCGTGTGGCTCGCGTGGTCGCTCACCGTGTTGTTCATCGCGCTGCGCGTCAGTGGATCGCGGGCTGCCCGGAGCGCAGCGCCGGTCGCTGAGCCCACGGCTTAGCTTCGAGATGGAAGTGATCGTGGTGCGCGTCGTCGAAGTCCGGCGACAGCACCAGGTAGAACAGGCCCGAGCGCACGAGCTGGCACTGCAGGATCTTCAACACCGCCCCGCCCTGCGTGAGCGGCGCGCCGACGCAATCGACCTCGTCGCCGAGGCCCGGTTCGTAGTCGCGATCGACCCTCAGCGTGCCGAGCTCGGGTCCGCTGAATGTGTGGACGTCGATCGCGAGCCCGAAGCTGTGCTTGCTCGGATGATTGGTGCCGCGCACGTTGCGCCGCGAGTACGCCGACGAGAACGTCGCCTTGCCGAGCCCGAGCGCCGCGATGTACTTGCCGGCCTCGTCGAGCGAGACCGCGAGCGAGCAATCGATCACGAGTGGCTGGTCCTCGCTCGTGAGCTCGACGCCCCCGAGCAGGCTCGTGACTTCGACCGCGTATTCGATCCCCGGCCGCGACGTGCGCTTGTACGCGATGTGGCGCGCGTCGAGCTCCGCGTAGCAATCCCCCGCATACGCGGACGCCGTCGATCCCAGGACAGCGATCACGATGAGGGCCCGCACACGTCGAGCGTACGCCCGAGGATCACCCGGGCAAGTTACTTGACGTCGATGCCGGCCACGAGCGCGGTGAAGAACGCCGGAGCCGCGCGCGCCATCGTCTCGGTCACCTCGATGCTGACCAGGATCGTGCCACCGCGGACCTGCTTCGCCGCGAGCACGAGCAGGTTGTGCTCGCGGCCCCCGACCGCATCCGGCTCCTCGGCGGAGACCGAGAGCTCCTGCCCCGTCCACGTCGGCGGCAACGGCACGACGGGCACGGTCGCGAGGTCGATCCGCTCGAATCGTTTGTGCATGCGCGCCTGCTCCGACGCCATGAAGTCGTCGAACGGCTTGTCGGCGTTGGAGCTCGCGAACCTGACCTCGATCATGTCGTCGGGGTCGTGCAGCGTGTCGTCGTAGCTCCAATCCGCCGGCGCCTTCGCGACGAGCGAGGCTCCGATCTCGAGCTCGTGATCGGGCACACCGAGGCTCTTCGCGATCGGCGTGCGCACGACCATCACGGCCGAGACCACGCACGCGATGGCGAACGCTCCGGTGATCACCCGCGCGGTGTGCTTCGCGACCGCCTGATACCGCATGTGCGGCGACAGCACCGCGCCCATCACCGCACCGAACAACGCGCCGCCGAGGTGCGCGAACTGATCGGTGACGCCGGAGTACATGAACACGTCGAGCCCGAACTGGCCGAGCGCGACGACGACGAGGCTGCCCCACATGCCGCGATTCCACGCGATCCGATGATGCTTCTTGTGGAGCGTGAGCTCGACGAACACCGCGCCGAGCAGACCGAAGATGCCGCCCGACGCGCCCGCCGAGATGCCGACCGGCGACGCGAGGTCGCTCGCGATGAACCCGGCGATGCCCGCGACCGCGAAGATCGCGAACGTGCGCATGGTGCCGAACATGTCCTCGCACAACCGGCCGAGGAACCACAGCCCGAGCGCGTTGACGAGCAGGTGCAGCCCGCCGACGTGGATGAAGTTGCAGGTCACGATCCGCCACCACTCGCCGTGATGGATGAAGCCGCGGACCATCGCGCCCGCTCGCACGAGCACCCCGAGGTCGCTCGAATCGCCGACGAACAACGCGATCGACGCGGCGACCGCCAGCATGCTGACCGTCAGGATCCGCGTCGCCCACGGTGCGCGTGGCCGCTCGCGGATCGGGACGACCGGCGGTTCCAGCGGCTCGACCTGCGCGACCAACTCGCTCGCGAGCGGCGTCAGCTCGATGCCCTTGATCTCGGACAGCCGCTCGAGCGCGCGATCGATCAGCACCCGCGGTCGGCCGCGTGACTTCGAGCGCGCGTGCGCATACGCGAGCTCCGCGCCGCGTGCATCGCCCTTGCGCTCGTGCGCGACCGCGATCCAGTACGCGCGCGCGCCGCGACTCATGTGGCGCGACTTGCGCGGGTCGACGAGCGCCTCGACCGCGGCGACGCGCCCCGCGTGCGCGAGGAAGATCATCCGACCGCGGTGGACCCAGATCCCGGCCTCGGCGCGACCCGCGCAGACCTCTTCGAGCCGCGCGAGCATGCGCGCTGCTTGCTCGAGGTCGCCCTTGTAACCGTACGCGCCGAGCAACTCGACCCACACCGGCGGCGCGATGCCGAGCGCGCGGCGCAGCGCGAGCCCGGGATGCATGTTCCGCTCGAGCTCCGACCGCCCGGAGAGCTCGACGTTGAACAGGTTCTTCTCGGCGTGCGCGATAGCGTCGTCCCAGCGATACGCCGCGAGGTACAGCATCGCGATCCGCTCGTCGATCGCGATCCGCGCCTCGGCTGGCGCGTCTTCACGCGCGGCGGTCAGCGCGATCACGGTCGCTTCGATGTTGCCGTCGCGGATCTCGCGCATCGCCGCGAGCATCCTCTTCTCTTCACCGACGCCGGAGCCCGGCGCCAGCACGTCGGCGACGTCGAGCAAGCGCTCGGCGATCTTGAATCGCTCGGCTCCCGCGAACCGCCGCGCCGCCGCGCGCACGATCGGCCCGACGACGAGCAGACAGGTCCCGGCGCCGACGCCGATCGCACCGGCGACACCGAACCAATCGGGGCCGCCGACCCGACGATGATAGAGGCCGAGTCCCGCGAACACGGCCGCGCCGAACTGCATCATCCCGTAGGTCCGCGTGTGCGGCCCAAACCGGATGAAGTAGAGGCCCCAGTAGCTGGCCGCGATCACCACCGAGATCAGCGCCAGCTCGTAGTACATGAGCTACTGCGCGTTCTCGATGAACGCGCCCATCTTGCGGAACTTCTGATAGCGGCGCTCGATCAGTTCCTTCGACGGTAGATCGACGAGCTCGCGGAGCTGCGACTTGAGCGCGTTGCGCAGCGTCGAAGCAGTCAGCGCGGCGTTGCGATGCGCGCCACCGAGGGGCTCGGACACGACCTGGTCGCAGATGCCGAGGTCGAACAAGTCGGGCGCCGTCAGCTTCAACTGCATCGCGGCCTCGGCGATCTTCGCCGGGTCGCGCCACAGGATCGACGCGCAGCCCTCGGGCGAGATCACCGAGTAGATCGAATACTCGAGCATCAGGATCCGATCGGTGACGCCGAGGGCGAGCGCACCACCGGAGCCGCCCTCGCCGATCACGACCGAGATCACCGGACACTCGAGGCTCGCCATCACCTGCAGCGCCTTCGCGATCGCCTCGGCCTGGCCGCGCTCCTCGGCGCCCAGGCCGGGATACGCACCGGGCGTGTCGATGAAGCAGATGATCGGGCGCTTGAACCGCGACGCGAGCCGCATCAGGCGCGTCGCCTTGCGATAGCCCTCGGGGCGCGCCATGCCGAAGTTGCGATGGACGTTGTCCTTCGTGTTGCGGCCCTTCTGATGGCCGAGCACGAGCACTTCCCATTCATCGAACTGCGCGATGCCGCCGACGATCGCCGGATCATCGCGGAAGCCGCGATCGCCGTGGAGCTCGACGAAGTCGTCCATCAACAGGCCGACGTAGTCCATCATGTACGGCCGCGCCGGGTGCCGCGCGAGCTGGACCTTCTGCTGCGCGGTCAGATCCGCGAAGACCTCCTTCTGGAGCTTCTTCGCCTTCTGCTCGAGCCGCCGGATCTCGGACGAGAAATCGACGGTCTCGGTCGAGAGGTTCCGCAGGTCGGAGATCTTCTTTTCGAGGTCGATGATCGGCCGCTCGAACTCGAGGATCATGCGGTCGGAAATCAGATCGGGCGGCTGGCGCGGTTCGGTCGTCGACACGGCTACGGCCCTGCTAGGTACCGCCCCACCTCGTCGAGGTCAACCACGGCGGGGTCAGGGTGCCAGGTGATCGTCGCGTCCGAGCGGTACCAAGACATCTGCCTTCGGGCGTAATGCCTTGAATTTCTTTTGATTAACTCGATTCCGCGCGCGCGATCGACCTCACCCGCCGCGACCGCATGAAGCTCGGCATAGCCGATCGCCTGCTGCGAGCGCAGCGGTGGCTGATAGCCGCGCTCGCGCAGCGCCGCGACCTCCTGCTCGAAGCCGAGCTCGATCATCTCGTCGACCCGCGCGTCGATCGCCTTGTAGAGGTCCTCGCGCTCCGGCGACAACCCGATCATCCGCGCGTCGTAGCGCCGCGGCAGCGTGCGGTGATCGTGACGCGCCTGGTGCGCGCTCATCGGTTCGCCGGTCAACCGGAACACCTCGAGCGCGCGGATGATCCGCTTCTCGTCGTTCTTCTCGATCTTCGCCGCGGCGATCGGATCGACGCGCTCGAGCTCCGCGCGCAACGCCTCGAGCCCGAGCTTCGCGAGCTCGGCGCGAATCTCCGGCGCCGCCGGCGGGCCTTCGAACAACCCGAGCAACAGCGCGCGCACGTAGAGCCCGGTGCCACCGACGACGATCACCGGCTTGCCGCGCGCGGCGATGTCGGCGATCGCGGCATCGGCCATCGCGATGAACCGCGCCGCGGTCATGTTCTCGTCGGGCTGCACGACATCGAGCAGGTGGTGCGGCGTACGTGCACGCTCCTCGCGCGTCGCCTTGCCGGTACCGATGTCCATGCCGACGTAGACTTGCTGGGAGTCACACGAGATGACCTCGCCACCCGTCGCCGCGGCGAGCGCGAGCGACAACCGCGTCTTGCCGGCGCCCGTCGGGCCGACGATCACGGCGATGCGCGACAACACGCGCGGAGTATACGCTGCTAGCGATTCGCGACGCGGCGGCGGAAGTAGTCCCGCATGTGCGTCAGCTCGGCGGTGATCTTCGACTCGCGCTGCGCCTTGACGTCGCCCTCGCTGATCACGAGCGTCGCGACGCCGTGGAGCTTCGCGTAGAGCTTGATGTGGAGGTGCGTACTCGCGGCCTGCTCGGCCGGTGCGAACACGATCTCGGCCCAGACGTCGGCGCGACCGTGGTTGCCCGTGTCCTCGAAGAAGATCAGGCGGGCCTGCGGGGTGTTGTGGAAGTGCAGGTTGTCGCGGTGGCCGTTTGGAGCAACCAGCGTGACATGAGCGTCGTCGCCTTCTTGATCGTGGATCTCGACCTTCGCGACGTCGGGCATCAACTCGGTCCACAGCGCGTAGTTCTGGGCCGCGGCAAACACCGCGGTCGGGTCGCCGTCGACCGTGACATCGCCCTCCGTCATCGCCGAGTCCGCCCCTTGGGTGACGGCCACTCCGGCCGGCGTACCCGCGGCCGCTGCATGTGCAGCCAGCGCGACTGCCGAGGCAGCGAGCGCAACTGTCAGAACCGAACGCATACTCGCTCTACGAGCAAGGTACGTGCCCGGCCTACTCGGGGCCAGTTTCACGCGTACTCAGGGAGTTACGCTGTCCGGAAATCCGTCACCTGTCGTGAATCCCTTGAACATCTGACGGCGGTGTCATGGATTTGCCACTAGTCGAACAGGCAGTCACACCGCTACCGACCGAACCGCCGCGCGATCTCGGCGAGTGGCAGCCGCAGCACCACCGGCCGACCGTGCGGACCGTGGGTCGAAAAGTCCGCGCCATCCATCGTGCGTAACAAGGCCTCGGCCTCGCTCGCGGACAACCGATCGCCCGCGCGCACCACCGAGTGACACGCGATTTCGGCGAGCACGCGCTCGAGCCGCTCCGCCTCGGTCGGTGCACCGTCGTCGGCCCAATGCTCGAGGAGGTCGCGCAACACCTCGGCCGGATCGCCGTGGCGAATCCCACCCGGGACCGACTTCAAGGCGAGCGTCGTCGCGCCGAACGCCTCGGCCTCGAAGCCGACCTGCGCGAGCAGCGGTGCGAGCGAGGTCGCGAGCTCGACGAGCCCCTCGCGGACCTCGAGCGTGGTCGGAAACAACATACGCTGCGTGCCGACCCCGCGCCCCTCGCCACCGCCCTGCTCTTTCAAGCGCGCGAGCTCGACGCGTTCGTGCGCGATGTGTTGATCGATCAGCACGAGCTCGCCGTCGGCTTCGCACACGAGATAGGTGAGATCGAGCTGACCGAGGTAGCGTAGCGATCCGAAGAATCCGGGCGCTTCCAGCGGCGCCGAGCCGTGTGCGAACCGTGCCGCGTCGTGCGGGGCCGCGTCGTCGAGCGCTTCGGCCAGGGCGATCCGGCGGAGCTCCGCGGAGACCGCCGCGACGCCGTCGGGAATCGTCGTTTGTAGATCGGTCCGCGATCCGCCGTACGAGATCGCCTCGCCGTGTGCGCATAGATTCGGGTCGTACGCACGCGTGGCCGCCAGCGCACGCGCGGTGTGCTCGGCCTCGACCGCGCGACCGCTGCGCACGCGATCCTTCACCGACGAGACCCAGGCGCGCGGTCCGTCGAGATCCATCCCGAGCCGGGCCTGCGCACCTTCGCGCAGCCACTCGCGCTCGCGCGCTTCTTTCAACTGCGCGGCGTACGTCTGCGACGACGGCGACGCCATCTGCTCGAACGGCAACCGCGGCGGAGCGACGCTCGCGATCGCGGTCATCACGACCGGGCCGGCACCACCGATCTCGTCGCGCCACGGCGCACGCGCGACGCCCGCCTGGATCACGTGGCGCACCGCCGCGTAGACCGTGCCCGGTTCGCTGAACCGGACCTCGGACTTCTGGGGATGCACGTTGATGTCGACCGCGCCGTTCGGCACGTCGACGAGCACGACCGCGACCGGATAGCGCCCGCGCGGCACGAGCTCGCCGTAGCCCATCGCGAGCGCGTGGAGGATCCCGCGATCGCGCACGGGGCGCCGGCCGACGAACAACTGGACGCCGCGCGCGGTGGTCTGCGCGAGCTCCGGCGCGCCGAGGAAACACCGCACGCGAATGCCCCCCTCTTCGCCCGAGGCCGCGACCATCCGCGTGGCGATCCGCGCACCGAGCAACGCTTGCGCGCGCGCGAAGCCATCGCGATCCGGCGGCGACTCGAGCGCGGTGCGACCGTTGTGGCGCAGCCGTAGATGCAATTCGGGATACGCCATCGCGATCCGCGCGACGAGCTCGGTGACGTGCGCCGCTTCGGTGGCCTCGGACTTGAGGAACTTCAGCCGCGCGGGCACGTTCCACAAGAGGTCTGCGACCTCGACGGTGGTGCCGACCGGCGCGCCGACCTCGCAGACCTCGATCAACCGGCCGCCTTCGATCACCACGCGGGTCGCCGCGAGATCGCCGTCGCGCCGGCTGGTCAGCGTGAACCGCGCGACGCTCGCGATCGCCGGCAGGGCCTCGCCGCGAAAGCCCATCGTGGTCAGCCCCCACAGATCGTCGAACGCCTGCAGCTTCGAGGTGGCGTGACGCTCGAGCGCCTTGACCGCATCGGCCGGCGACATCCCGTGGCCATCGTCGACCACGCGGATCAGATGGCGCCCGCCCCCGGTGGTCTCGACCGAGATCACCTTCGCGCCGGCGTCGATCGCGTTATCGACCAGCTCCTTGACGACCGAGGCAGGTCGCTCGATGACCTCGCCGGCCGCGATCTGATCGATGACGGCCGCTGGCAGGAGCCGGATCACGTCCATCCCCTCCGATACCACAGCCCTCTGATCCGCTCGGAAACTGCGCTATAAGCCTGCCATGCCAGGTGCTCCAGCGACGATCGGAGGCCGCGTCGTCGCGGTGACCGGCGCGTGCACGTACCTCGGCGGCGAGCTGCTGCGCCGGCTCGGAGAGGATCCGCGCTACACCCGCGTGCTCGCGCTCGACGTCCGCGCACCCGCGCAGATCGGCGGCAAGGTCGAGTTCGTCAAGCTCGACCTCACCCAGCCCACGGTCGACGGCGAGCTCGCGACGCTGCTCCAGCAGGCGAAGGTCGACACGTTCGTCCACGGCGCGTTCCTCTCGCATCCGACCCACGCCGCCGAGTGGGCGCACGAGCTCGAGGACGTCGGCACGATGCACGTGCTCAACGCGTGTGCCGCGGTCGAGCCGCGCCGGTTCGTGATGGTGTCGTCGACGCTGGTCTATGGCGCGCACCCGAAGAATCCGAACTTCCTCACCGAGGATGCCGAGCTCCGTGGCCATCGCGACTCGCGGTTCGTCAACGACAAGGTCCGCGCCGAGCGCCAGGTCGCGCGGTTCGCGAGCGAGCACCCCGCCGTCGAGGTCTGCGTGCTGCGGTTCGCGCCGACCCTCGGCCCGACGGTGTCGAACATGTACACCCGGTTCTTCTCGCGCGTCGTGGCGCCCGTGATGATGGGCCACGATCCGCTGATGCAGTTCGTGCACGAGCAAGACGCCGCGTTCGCGCTCGCGAAGGCGGTCGACAGCCACGCGACGGGGCCGTTCAACATCATCGGCAAGGGCGTGCTGCCGTACACGACCGTGCTCGCGCTGCTCGGTCGCGTGCCGGTGCCGATGCCGCAGATCGTCGCGCGCCAGCTGACGAAGATGTTGTGGGCGACGCAGATCGTCGGCTCGCCGCCGTCGTTCCTCGATTTCTTGCTGTACCTGTGCGTCGCCGACGGCCAGCGCGCGCGCAGCGTGCTCGGCTTCCAGCCGAGGCTGTCGATCAAGCGCACGATCCTCGACTTCCTCGGCGTCGCCCCCGAAGATGGCGCGACCGATATCGCGAGAGCGAGCGTCTGATGCCCGACGACGAAGACCCGATCATCGGCGACGGCGAAGAGGACTGGTTCGGCGAGGCCGATCCGCGCGTGCCCGATGCGCGTGGCTGGGCCGACTCGACCGCGCACGATCTGGATTTTCTCGGCGAGCTGCCACGCACCGCCGAGTCCGAGTACACGCCGGCTTCGCTCGACGACGCCGCGTTGCGCGAGCTCGAGCGGCGCGTCGAGCACAACCGCACGCCGGCGTTCCCCATCGATCTGCGCAAGCGCCTGCCGCTCGAAGCGGTGTGGCGACGCTGGCGCGCGCTCGCGATGTGGGGCCGCAGCGATGTCGTCGACGATTTCGGTCGCGATCCGCGTGCGACCGCGCGCTGGGAGTGGCTGTTCGAGTTCTTGTACTCGCGATGGTTCCGCGTCGAGGCGACCGGGCTCGAGAATATTCCGTCGCGCGGCCGCGCGTTGCTCGTCGCGAATCACGCCGGCACGTTGCCGTACGACAGCGCGATGGTGATGCACGCGGTGCGGCGCGATCATCCGGCGCGCCGCGACGTCCGCCCGCTCGTCGAAGACACCGTGTTCCACCTGCCGTGGCTCGGGCCGATCATGAATCGGATCGGCGGCGTGCGCGCCGATCCGGCGAACGCCGAACGGCTGCTCGAAAAAGACGAGCTCGTCGCGGTGTTCCCCGAAGGCGAGAAGGGCATGGGCAAGCTGTGGAAGGATCGCTATCGCCTCCAGCGGTTCGGGCGCGGCGGGTTCGTCAAGCTCGCGCTGCGCACGGGCTCGCCGATCATTCCGGTCGCCGTGGTCGGCGCCGAAGAAGCCGCGCCGATGCTCGGCAAGGTGACGTGGTTCGCGAAGAACATCGGCATCCCGTGGATCCCGGTGACGCCGACGTTCCCGTGGCTCGGGCCCGCGGGCCTGTTGCCGTTGCCGAGTAAGTGGCAGGTCCAGTTCGGGACGCCGATCGATCTTGGTGCAGCCGGCCCCGACGCCGCCGAGGATCGCCTGCTCGTGAACCGGCTCGCCGATCAGATCCGCACGCAGATCCAGCAGATGATCGAGGGCTTGCTCGACAAGCGCCGGTCCCCGGTCCTGCCCGCGTTCCTGGGCTAGGAAGCTGTCCAGACCGTGTGACGTAGCTGCGACTGTCATGACTTTCTTGAGGATTTCGATCGCCGTGTTAGCGTAACGACATGCCACCGGCATACGTCTCCGAGCTCGAGCGGTTGCTCGACCAGGTCCGGGACCTGCTGGGCGACGGCGACGATACGAAGCTCCCCGAGGCCAACGGCTTCGTCAATCAGGCGCTCCAGCTGCGGCCGGATTCGATCGAGGGCTGGCTGTTGAAGTGCCAGATCGCATCGGCCGCCGGCGATGACCTCGCGGCGCTCGCGGCCGTGGAGATGGCGCTCCAGATCTCCAATCGCGGGCCGCTCGCGTCGTTCGGCGGCCCGATCGCGGACCTGATCGGCCCACCGGAGGCGCTGTACTGGCGCGGCGCGGTGCTCGGCGATCTCGGTCGCCATCGCGAAGCGCTGAGCTCGATCGAGGGCGCGCTCCACGTGCTCGGCGATGAGCCGCACTGGCTGCTCGAAGAACTGTTCCACGAGAAGGTCACGATGCTCGACGCCCTCGGCCTCCACGACGCCGCGGTCGCGGCGTGCGCCGCCGGCCTCGAGCGTTGCCCGGGCTCCGCGCTGCTCCGCGCGGCGATGGCACCGGCCGAGCGTGCCCGCGTACGCGGCACGCTGCGCGTGTTGCGCGGCGGTCAGTAGCGCGGTCAGTAGAGCTCGCAGTGTTGCCTCGAATAGGCGCGCGCGCTCGCGCCTTGATAGGATGGCTTGGTGCACCGGAGTCGTATCGCGCTTGCCTGCAGCGTCGGCTTCGTCGCGCTGTGCGGGCTCGGCTGGGCGCTCGCGGGTACCGCCCCGGTCACCGCGCCGGTCGATCCGGTGACCGCCGCGGTCGACGCCGGAAAACACGTCCGGATCGAAGGCCCGCACGGCGTGGTCCACGTGTGGGTGCCGCCGAGCTATCACGCCGAGACCGGCGCGACGATCGTCTACCTGCACGGCTACTTCGACGACGCCGACTCGTCGTACATCGGCCATCACTTACCCGAGCAATTCGCGATGAGCGCGCTCAACGCGATCTTCATCGTTCCAGAAACTCCGAGCGCGCAGAAGACACCGATCAACTATCCCAACCTCGGCCAACTGCTCCAGCTCGTCGAGGACAAGACCGGGTTGTCGCGCGGCATGGCGCTGACGGTCGTCGTCGGTCACAGCGGCGCGTTTCGCACGATCGACGCGTGGCTCGACGAGGCCCTCGTCGACACGATCGTCTCGATCGATTCGATGTACGGCAACGAAGAGCAGATCGAAGCCTGGTACAAGGCGTCGCCGCGGCATCGGCTGATCACCGTCGGCGAGGACACGCTGTTCTACAACGAGCAGTTGTTGCGAAGGCTCCCCGATATGGTCGTGCTCGATCGGATCCCGCCGACCTACGACACGTGGCCACCCGAAGCGCGCCTCGCGCACGCGCTCTACGTCCGCGCGCAGTTCATGCACATGCCGCTGGTCACCGACGGCATCGTGTTGCCGGCCCTGCTCCGCCTGTTGCCGGTCGAGGTGCTCGCCGACGAGCCGTGGCAACAGCCGCTCGGCGCGTTGCCGATGGCACCGGACGCCGCCGTCGACGCGCCTACGGACTGACGTCGATGAACGTGCCGCCGAGGTTCTCGCCGTTGTCGGTCACGGCCTCGGGGCCGAACGCGTAGTGGTTGCTCGCGAACGTGCCGAGATACGAGTCGGCACACGACGCGGTGTAGAGGTTGTCCCACGCGACCGCGGCGACGGTGACCCCGTCGGGCAACAGCGGATCGCCGGTGACGAGCGCGCGCTGGCGCACCGGCGCGGTGCAATTCGGATCGGTCGGCATCGCGCGCACGACATCTTCGAGCGCGCTCACCACGTCGGGGCAGCCGGCCGGGCAGTTGTAGAGAAAGATGATCGCACCGTGCTCGGCGTCGTGGAGGTAGTAGCCGCGATCGAGCTGCGCGTAGGTGCGGTCGTACGCGGCCCACACCGGATAGTGTTGGCCGGTGACCGGCGGGTTCGTCGTCCACTCGACCGACGTCCCGATCGGGACGTGGAGCGCGGGCTCGCTCGGGACGCTCTCCGTCATGCCATTGCACATGCCGCCGACCGAGATCGGTCCGGTGGGTTGCGGCGTGGCGGCGCAGGCCGCGCCCGAGACGAGCGAGACCAGCGAGACGAGCAAGACGACCTTCACGCCGACACCATACCGTGTTGCTCCCCAGGTGAGGAATAATGCCGGTCGTGACGAGCGCCCCCGAACCGCAGCCCGGCCGTAGCGGCGGCCGCCTCGCGCGCGCGCTCGTGATCGTGATCGCACTCTCGATCGTCGCGTGGATCGCACCGCTCGCACGCCATCGCTGGATCCACGCGGTGCTGTCGTTCGATGCGATTCCGAGCGCGCCCGTCGAGCTCCCGGCGAGCCGGGGCGTGCAACTGACGCCAACGCCGCACGTCCGCGTGATCTTGATCGATGGCCTGTCGGCGTCGGTCGCCGCGGACCTCCCGAACTGGCGAGCGGTGTGCGCGCGCGGCGCGCAGCTCGTGATCGACGTCGGGTTCCCGACGGTGTCGCTGCCGGTCGAGGCCGAGCTGTGGAGTGGTCTCACGCAGCAGCAGAGCGGCATCGTGTTTCGCTCCGACATGCCGCTCATCCCACCGCTGCACGCGACTCCGTCCGCGGTGCCCGACAGTCGCGCGGTCGCCGAGGATCACGGCTGGATCGTGCGGTCGCTCGGGTTCGCACACACCGAGCCGCTCGTCGATCCAACCGATGTCGCGAAGGACGATCACGTCGACGACTGGCATCGCGTGTGGCTCGCGCACGCGACCGCCGCGGTGACCAGCGACGCGAAGCTGGTGTTCGTGCACCTCCTGCGAGTCGACACCGCGGGCCATCGCACCGGACGCGAGTCGCCGCTCTATCAGGTCGCCGCCGGCAGCGCCGATGCGATCCTCGGCGAGCTCGTCGCCGCGGAGCCCGACGCGCGCTGGTTCCTGCTCTCGGATCACGGCCACACCGCGAGCGGTGGTCACGGTGGCGAGGAGCGCGAGCTCCGCCAGGTCGAAGGCTGCATCGCCGGTCCCGGCGTGCCGCACGTCCACGGTGGGCCGGTGCACATCGTCGACATCGCGCGCTCGCTCGCGGATTCGCTCGGCGTGACGCTGGTCCCCGCGTCGCGCGGCCGCGTGTTCACCGCCGCGCTGTCCGCGCCGCTGCGTCCCGATCAAGCCGTGCCGGTGGTGCCACTGCAACGCGGTGCGCTCGCGATCGTGATCGTCGTCGCCGGGCTCGCCCTGTCGTATCTCGCGGCGCGCAAGTGGTGGCTCGCACCGTGGTGGTTCGTCCTCGGAGTCATCTGCTTCATCGCGGTCTACGGCGAGCCGACGCTGTCGATGGGCATCGTGTGGGCACCGACCGGCCGTGCGATGTACCTGACGTGGCTGCCCGCGCTGGTGCTCGCGATGCTCGCGACGTGGATCGGCCTGCGCTCGACCGCGACGATCCGCGTCGTGATCGCGCAGCTCGCCCTGCCCTGCGCGGTCGTCGCGGCGGCGATCACCGCGAGTGGATCGTGGCCGCTCGTGCTCGGCGGCGACATCGCGCCGATCGTGCCGCACGTGACGGCGTGGTTATCGCCGCTCGTGCTCATCGCGGCGCATGGCTGTGCGGCCGTTGCGCTTGCTGTTCTCGCCAGGTTCGTCCGCTGGGCGTTCGATCGACATTCACCGCCGGAAACTCCGCGTAGCGAGCCCGCAGCCTCGTGACAGCCTCGGGCTCGAGCTTCGCCAGGTCGGTCTTCTCGAGCGGATCCTTGTCGAGATCGTAGAGCTCGACGATATTGTCCGCCGGGCGGACGAGCAGTTGGAGCGGCCATTCGACGACGCTCCACTGGAGCTCTTCGTGGATCGCGACGGCGCGACCGGCCGGGCGCAGCGCCGCGGGTGCATCGAGGATCGCCGGCACGAGGTCGGTGCCATCGAGCGGCGACATCGCCGCGGGCGCGCCGATCAGATCGAGCAGCGTCGGTGCGAGATCGACGAGCGAGACCAGATCGGTGCGTTGTCCCGGCGCGACGCCCGGGATGTGGATCGCGTACGGCACGCGGACGAGCTTGTGATACGCGACCGAGCCGTGGGTATCGAGCAGGCGCGGATCGTCGCCGAGCGATTCGCCGTGATCGCTCGCGAACACGATGATCGTCGAGTCCGCGAGCCCGCGCTTCGCGAGCTGGGCTTGGAGGTGGCCGACCTCGTCGTCGATCGCGCGGAGTAGCGCGCGGTACTTGTGGACCACCGGCGAGCCGCCGTCGTGGACGGTCGCGAGCAGAGGTTTCGGCACGGCGATCTGGTGGTGCTCGTGGACGTCGAAGAAGTGCAGCCAGATCGCCCACGGCCGCGTGCCGGCGTCGTCGAGAAACCGCGTGCCCTCGAGCGCGGTCGTCGGCGCGCTGACGTGATCGCCGACGTCGGCGACCTGCCAATCGGTGTGCACGGTGACCAGCTTGTCGACGCCGCGGCCGAGCATCGTGTCGCCGACGTAGCGCGAGACCTCGCCGGGGATCGCCGCGTACGTGCGCCGGCCGCTCGCGCGCAGCGCCTCGAGCAGCGTCGTCTCGATCGCCTGAAACGGATCGAAGCGACCGGTCAGGATCGTCGACAGCGAGATGTCGGTCCCCGAGGCCGGTGCGATCGCGTGGGTGAACCACACCGAGTCCGCGAGCAGCGCGGTGAGGTGTGGGAAGTCGTCGCGATCCGGCGCATCTGGCGCGAGCATGTCGTAGCGCAGCGCATCGACGGTGATCAGCAGGACGTTCATCGGCTCGATGCGCGCGAGCGTGGGCTCGACGCCGGCGCGCCACGCGTCGCGCACCGAAACCGCGACCTCGGCCCGCGGTTTCGCGATCACCGCGTCGTGGCCGTCGCAGTCTTGATCGATGCCATCGCCCGGAAGGTCGATCGCGCCGGGGTGGCGCGAGGCATCGAAGTCATCGCAATCACCGCCGCCGAGGATCGCCGACGCGCCATCGCGATCGAAGTCGACGATGCCGCGCCACACGCGCACGAGGTCGCGGGTCTGATCCCCGAGCGCGGTGAGGAGCTGGCGATCGGCGCCGCCGCGCAGGCCGTAGCCACACGCGGCGATGGTCGTGCCGACGACGACCCCGGCGAGCAACTCCGCGAGCGTCGCCGAGGCGTTGCGGCGGCGCGCGATCCGGACCCCGATGCCGGCGAGGACGATCAACGCGAGCGTGATGCCGGCGTGCGCGTTCGCGTACCCGGTCTTGAGGACGTGGCGTTCGGCCCACACCAGGCCGCCGATGACGCCGGCCACGGCGAGGATCGCCATCGAGCGCAGCATCAGATCGCCATCGCGCAGGACGCGGCGCCCGACCGCGATGGCGATCGCGGTGACCAGCCACAGGACGACCGGCACGAGCAGCGGCGCCTGCTTCGCGAGCGGCAGCGTCTGCGCGAACGCACCATCGAACAGCTTCGCCCCGACCGGAATCGTCACGATCAAGCTCGGCGCCGCGCGGATGAGCGCCGCCACGACGCCGCGACGGCCCGCCGCGATCCGCTCGCTCGCGCCGATCACGAGCGCCGCGACGAGGCCGGTCGCCGCGAAGATCGGGACGACCGCGAGCGCGAGGCTCGTCGAGTGCAACCGCGCCGCGTCGAACGCCCCGATCGCCGCACCTCCGACGAGGTGAGCGATCACGATCCAGGCGAACGGAACACCGGTCGGCGGAGTCGAAGCGTCTTTCGTGACGCGGCTTCGACGGGACAACGACATCCCCGCGATCAGACCACGGCAACACCGTCGAATGGAAGACAGCCACCCCCGAGTTCGGGCACGCTCCACCGGCGTGTCCCATTTTGTCATCATCGGCGTGGTCGCGGCACTGCTGGTCGCGCGCACCGCACGCGCCGACGACCACGGCCCCGACACGGTCGACGGCATCGGCGTGCTCGGCATCGTGCGCCACGCCGAGCTCTACGGCGATGCGACCTACGAGCACGCCGACGGCAGCGATGCGATCGCGCTCGTTCCCGGCGCGCGGATCGCGATCGGCGACCTCGCGTTCCTCGAGGGCCGGATCCCGCTCGGCTACGGACTCCAACCGGGCGCGCTCGCGCTCGGCAACGTCACGGTCGCGCTCGGCCTGCTGCCGGCGCACGAGCGGTTGGTCGCGATCGCGCTGCGCGTCGCCGGACCGACCTCGCCGCGCCTCGGCAACGGCATGACCACCGCGATCGCGCTCGCGGCGCCTCGCCTCAGTGATCCAGAGTTGTTCTTACCGCACACGACCTCCGCCGAGCTCGTCGCCGACTGGCGGTGGCGCGGCGATGCGACGTGGGTCCAGGCCGAGGCCGGCATCGCCGGACGGTGGGAACCGAGCCCGACCCGCTATCTCACGGTGCTGCGCGCGACCGCCGCGGGCGGCGTGCACGTCGATCGCCACCTCGAGCTGACCGCGAGCTTCGTCACGCGGTCGTATCTGCTGACCGACAAGAAGACCGAGAACTTCGTCCACTCGTTGATGCTCGGCATCGTCGCGCACGACGAGCGCGGCCAGGCGACACTGCGCCTCGAGGTCCCGATCGACGATAGCGCGCGCAACGTCAACCGGTTCGTCGTCGGGCTCGAGCTGCGCGGCCGCTAGCTATTTGTTGGGCGGATACTTCTGTAGCTTGCGCTGCAGGCTGCGGCGATGGATCCCGAGCCGGCGCGCCGCCTCGGAGATGTTGCCACCCGCATCGGAGAGCACGCGGTTGATGTGCTCCCACTCGGCGCGCGCCAGCGACGGTGCGCGATATTCGTGATCCGCCGGCGGATCGAGCGGCGGCGCTTCCCCGCGCGCGAACGCGGCGACGATGTCGTCGGCATCAGCCGGCTTCGACAAGTAGTAAGTCGCGCCGAGGCGGACGGCATCGATCGCCGTCGCGATGCTACCGTAGCCGGTGAGCACGACCGTCTTGGTCGACGGATCGATCTCGCGCAGCGCTCGCACGAGCTCGAGGCCGCTCTTGCCCGGCATCTTGAGATCGATCACCGCGAACTCGGGCGACTCGGTGGTCGCCGCGGCGAGGCCGGTGTCGTGATCGGACGCGGTGCGCACGTCGTAGCCACGATCGACGAACGCGCGCGCGAGGCGATTGCGGTAGACCTCGTCGTCGTCGACGATCAGGATCGAAGGCTTCTCGGCCGCGGTCGTCGTCATATGGGCTTGGATACCATTCGCATGGTTTGCGATTCGCGGGGCGACCGGGGTGCGACGATCTGCCTCGCCCCCGCACCGGCGACGTCGGTCGGGAGCTGCACGCGCACCTCGGTCCCCGCCGGGGTCGAATCGATCTGCATAGTTCCACCGACTCCCTCGACCACCGCGCGGGCCAGGAACAACCCGAGCCCCATCCCGCGACCCGGTGCCTTGGTCGTGAAGAACGGCTCGCCGATCCGCTGCATGACCTCCGGCGGGATGCCGCCGCCGCGATCGCGGATCACGACGGTCAGCAACTCGCCGTGGCGACGCACGCGGAGCACCACCGCCGCGGTCGCGGGCGACGCGTCTTGCGCGTTGGTGACCAGCGAGCGCAGCGCCTGGCTGAGCGCGCGCGGCGGCACGCGCAGCACCGACGTCGCGACCTCGTCGGCGAGCTCCTTGACGACGCGCGGCGCATCGCGAATTCCGACCAGGGTCTCGTCGAGCAGCTCGGCGACCGTGCACGGCGCGACGCCCTCGCCGACCGTGCCAGCGCCCAGTTGCATCTGCTCGAGGATCGCGCGGCAGCGCCCGACCTGTTCGCGGATCAGCCGCGCATCGGCGGCGAGCTCCCCGGTCAACGCGCGCTCGAGCTCCTTCGCCGCGAGCGCGACCGTGCCGAGCGGCGTCGACAGCTCGTGCGCGGCGCCGGCGGCCATCGTCGCGAGCGCGGCGAGCCGCTCTTGTCGCGCGGCAAGGCCACGCGCCTCGGTGAGCTCGTGTTCGCGTTGCGCGAGCGCCGCGGTGATCCGCAACAGGAAGTGCACGACGAACCCCGACGCGACGCCGAGCGCCATCCACGCGCCGATCACACGGCTGTCCTCGGGAATCTCGAGCGGCATGTGCGCGAGGATCAGGATGCCGAAACCGACGAACGAGAGGCCGACGAGCGTCCACGTCCACAGCGCTCGCACGAGCACCGCCGCGAGCGCGATCTGCACGAGGTAGAGGAACGCGAACGGATTGTGGGGGCCACCAGTGAGATACAGCAGGCCGGTGAGGCTCGCGATGTCGATCATCATCACGAGCACGATGTGCCATTCCTCGACGGGATGGACCGGCGCTTCGGTCTGCAGCCGCAGACCGCGGCGACCGCCGAAGAAGTAGGTCTCGATCACGAGGTTCGACACCAGCCCGATGCTGATCACGCCGAGCAGCTCGGCGATCGGTAGACGACCGCCGAGCAGGAACTGCGCGGCCAGCACGGTGAGTGCTTGGCCCGCGACCTCGGCCCAGCGCAGACGCGCGAGCCACTGAATGTTGACCCAGTTACGCTCTGGGATGGGCGCGGCGGTTGCCACGCCCGCACCCTAGCAGACTACTGCTTGGGAGCTTCGAGCGTCTTCAGGCCCTTGTTGACGACGACGTCCTGGTAGTACTGCGCCGCGGGCGTGCCGGCGGCGATCTTGTCGTTCGCCTTCTTCAGTTCCTCGTCGATGAGGGCGGTAAAGTTGTCGATCGGCATCGCGCCCGACATGAAGCGACCGTTGATGAAGAATGAGGGCGTCGCGCCGACGCCGAGCTGCTGCAGGTCCTTCATGTCCTTCTGCGTGAGCTGCTGGCAGTCCTTCATGTCGGTCTTGAACTGGGTCTCGTTGAGACCGAGCTCCTTCGCGAAGCCGAGCACGACCGGGCAACCAGCCGCGGCCTCCCAGCACTTCTGGGGGGCCCCGCCGCCTTCAGCGGTCGCGTCCTTATCGTAGTTGTGAGCCTTGAAGCCCTTGTCCCAGAGGAGTGCATCCATCTGGGTGGACTTGCCCTGCTTCGCGGCCGCGCAGAACGCGAGCGCGCCGGCGGTGGCGACCTGCGGGTGCACGACGAACTGCTTGTAGACGACGCGCAGATCGTTGCCGTACTTCTGGCGGAGCTGGTCCATCGTCTCGCGGACCTTCTCGCAGTACGGGCACGCGTAGTCGTACGCCTTGACGAGGGTGACCTTCGCATCGGCCGGGCCGTCGAACGGATCGCCATCGATGGGCATCGAGTACGTCTTGGCCTTATCCGGCTCGGGACGCGACGGACGCTGCTGGGCGGCACCACGCGCACCGCCACCGGCGATGAGCGAGTCGACCTTCTTGTTCAGCTCGTCGATCTTCTTCTCGATGTTTCGGTTGTCCGACTGGCACGCGGCCAGCGCGAGGACGGCGATCACTAGGGCAAGCTTCTTCATCGCAGATCAGCTCCTACTTGGGTACAGGTGCCGGAGTTAGCCTCAGGCGTTTCGCAATTGCAACACAGGGGTTCTTCGAGCCACGTCTCGAGCTCCGCTTCACTCGCGGGATCGAGATGTGACACGAGCTGGGGTTGGGGGCCTTGCCGGCGCAGCTCGGCCTGCAGGCCGCACGCTTCGTCGCGCGACAGCTGGCCATCGCCATCGAGGTCGGCCGCGGGATACGAGAGATAGAGCGCCTGCGCGAGCTCCGGCGTGTACTTGCAGGCCACGTGATCGGGATGGGCCGACGCGGTGCGCGCGCCGCCGAGGGCGAGCAATGCGAACGCGGCGAGCACCGTGCGCTGGACGCGCGTGATGTGGGCGTGATGGAGCGGGCCGAGCACCGCGGCGACGCGGGCGTTCAACGCGTGGGGCGCGGCGAGCGACGGCGCGGCGGCGGCGCGCAGCTCGGCCATCCGCACGAGCAGGCGCGCGTAGGTCGGGCGAGCGAGCGCACCGGCTTCGATCGCCCACGCATCACACGCGGTCTCGCGCGCCGCGTCGAGCTGACGACCGACGACGCGCACGATCGGCCAGAACCAGAGCAGCGCGCTCGCCGTGACTTGCAGGACGCGGCCGAGCACGTCGCGACGGCGAACGTGGGCGAGCTCGTGGAGCAGCGCGGCGCGCAGGAGGTTGTTGGTGTCGCGCGCGGTGGTGGCGTCGGCGGCGATCAACGCCGGCGGGACGACGATCGTGGTGCGGACCAAGCCGATCACGTGCGGGCCGACCTCGGCACTGCCGATCCGCAGTTGCGGTGCGCGGACGCGGAGCTCCGCCGCGAGCTTCGCGACGAGCCGCTGCGCGAACGCCGGGGCGAGCTGGCTGGTGCGTGCCGCGTCGACGGTGCGACGATGCGCGCGGACCGCGCGAGCGATCACGAGCGCGGCGCCGGCGGCCCAGATCGCGGCGAGCGCGAGCCACGCGATCGCGGGCCAGGCATGAGGCGGCGGCGGCAGCGGTGCGAGCGCGGGAGGCAGCGTACTGACGACCTCGCGCGCCGGCGCCGACTGCGTCAACAGGGCGAACAGATCCGAGAGCGACCAGCGCAGGCCCGGGCCCCACGGCAGCGCGAACTTCACGACGACGACGAGCCAGATCGCGGCCTGCCAGGCCGGGCGCAACCGGCCCGCGAGACGGGTCAGCGCGAGCGCGACGATCGCGAGGACCGTGCCTTGTGCGGCCATCCACGCGAGCGCGACGAGCCAGGTCTTCGCGACCAGTCCGGCGGTGATCAACGCGGTCACTTTTTTCCCGCCTTGGTGCGTTTGGCTTCGGCCTCGTCGATCTTCTTCTCGATCGAGCGCAGCTCTTCACGCGACAGCGACGCGTCCTCGACCAGGCCGAGCACGAGCGAATCGGCGCGGCCATCGAACACTTCTTTGACGAAGTCGCGCAGCCGCTCGCGCAGCACCGACTCCCGGCGAAACGCCGGCTTGTAGACGAATGGCTCGCGCGCCTTGTCGACCACCAGCGCGCTCTTCGCGGCGAGCCGGCCGAGCAGCGTCATGACCGTGGTGTAGGCGAGCTCGTTGCCGCGCGTCGCCAGCTCGGCGCGAACCTCGGCGACCGATGACGGGCCGAGATCCCACAGCGCCTTCATGACGCGAAGCTCGGCAGGAGTCATCTCTGGGCAACGGCTAGCCATACTGATTACGACGGTCTTCGTAGCATTACTACAGTCGTAGTTGAGAGCGCAAGCACTAACTCCCAGTGTCAAACCGAGCGTGCGCGACGCCGCATTCCCCGAAACATCTTCTCCGGCTCGAACAGGGGTAGGAACGCCACGCCGAGCAGCGGGTACGGAAACACGATGTGCATGAGCGCGAGCACGCCGACGTGAAACAGCCACGCGGTGAGGGCCCACACGCGCGCGATCCGCCGGTGGAACAACGCGAGCGGGGCGCCGAGCTCCACGACGAGCGTGGCGATCGAGAACCCGGTGAACCAGCCGGGATGGCCGAGCAGCGGCACCGCGAGCCGCGACGGCAGCGCACCGAACAAGACCTTGCGCGCGTTGTCGACCGCGATCTGATTGCGCAGTTGTTCGCCGTCGAGCCAGGCCGCGCCGGCCAGCCGCAGCTTCGCGATACCGGCGAGCACGTAGGTCGCGGCCGTCAGCGCGGCGAGCAGCTTGATCGCCCACCCGTAGTCGGTCGGGTCACCGGCGCGCGGCGTGCCGAGCGTCCACGCGTCGGCGGCCGGCGCGCACGCGAGGGCGATCACGTGGAGCACGACGAGGTTCTCGGTGTGGAACGGTTGGCCCCATGCGTTGCGATACGTCAGCGTCCACAACAGCGCGAGCGCGCACGCCGGCGCGACGTAGCGATACGCGATGCCGAGCGTGAACAGCACCAGCAGCACGACGGTCGCGACGGCGATCGCGATCGCGAGCCACGCCGGCAGCGGCGACGACAGGATCCGCGTGACGCCGATCGCGTCGAACGATCCGCGATGCAACTGCGCCACCGCGATCAACTCGGGGCCGCGGAGCAGCACGTAGACCAACGCGTACGCGCCGATCGCGATCCGCAGCGCGGCCAAGCGCTCCGCGGGCGCCGGTGCGAACCACCACGCTCTCAACGCGTCACCTGGCACTCCCAGCGCACGTGCTCGGTGCCGCGCTGATCGTGGACGAGCAGCTCGACGGCGTCGTGGATCCCCGCGACGATCCGGATCGTGACGACATCGTCGGGCGCGTGCGTAGCGATCGCCGTGCACAGCGCCGCGAGCGCCCCGCGACCGTGGTTGATCGCGTCTTCGTAGACCACGGCGGCCTGCAGGATCTCGCCGGTGCCGGTGACCTCCGACGGCAGCGGTGACGACGTGCCATCGGCGCGCACGCCGAGCGCATAGGCGATGCCGAGCTTGGTCGAGCGCTTGCTGGCGAACATCGGATACGTCGACAGCGGAAAGCCATCGTCGAGCGGATCGCGATGGACCGCCGACAGCGTCGCGGCGAGCAGGACGATCGAGACGATCGTTCGTCGAATCACGAGCCGGGGAGACGCCACGACGTATGCGACTGGCCGATCTCGAAATAGAACGAGAACGCGAACGTGATGAGGCCGTCGCTCCCGGCGAGCTCCTTCGGCACGTTCACGAACGGCGCGGCCGAGTGAAACGCGCGCACCGCTTCGTCGTCGAGATCGCTCACGCCGCACGGCGCCGTCACGACGATCTTCGACAGCGCCCCGGTCGTCGACAGACTGACGCGGACCTCGGTCACGCGCGTCTTGAAACCGAACACCTGGCCGGTCGGATCGCTGCGCCGCCACACGTTCGCCGGATCCCAGTTCTGCGCGACCTGGCGCTTCATCCGGTTGAAGAAGCTCGCGTAGATGAATCGTTTCGCGGTGAGGGCGGTCTCGTCGCCGGTGTCGACATCGTCCATGTGATCGACGTTGCCGCCGCCGAGCGCGCGCTCGAGTACGTCCTCGGACGGCTTCAGGTTCGGCACGTCGGGCGCGCCACCGCCGGCGCCGTTCTCGCCGCGGGGCAGCTCGCTGCGATTCTGTTGCTGCTGCTCGATCGCGCCCTGCCCTCGGCGCGGCGCGTAGCCGTCCATCGCGAGCGAGCCACTCGCGCCGGTCGTGCTGCCGCGGACCTTCGCTGCTTGCTCTTCCTGCGCGGGTGCCTGCGGACCGACCTTGCGCATCGCGAGCGTGCCCGGCACGTCGGGCGCCTGCTTGTTCTCGCCGGCGGGCCGATCGGAGTGCTCGCTGACCGACGCCTCGGCCGGATTCGCTTTCGCCTCGAGCTCCTCGGGCTTGCTCTTCGCGACCATCGGCTCTTTTGCACCGCCTCGCGCGACGGTCTGCTTCTTGACGTTCGTGTCGTACTCGGCGAGGAACCGCGCATTCTCGGGCGGCTTCTCTTCGCTCGGCTTCGCCGTCTCGACGACCTGCATCGCGTGCTGCTTCTGCATCGCCGGTGGGGTCGGCGGTGGCGGCGGCTGATTCTCCGGCTGCGGCTTGGGCACCTCGAGCGGCTTGGGCTTCAACGCGTCTTGCTTGATCGCCTCGAGCAACGGCTCTGGATCGATCGGCTTCACCCGGTCCGCGGTCTTCTGATCGATCATCGAGACCGCCGCGACGTCGTGCTCTTTCTGCGCGTAGCACGAGCTCTGATCGAGCCACATGCTCATCTGGGCGTCGTACAAGCACGCGTCGACATCGGTCTGCCACGGCGCGAAGCACATCGCGGCGCGCGCGCTGCTCGCGAACATCGCATCGCCGACGCAGCCGCTCTTGAGATCGACCTCGTCGGCGAGCGCCGCGGCCTGGCGCGATTGGCCGAAGCCGTCGACCTCGCCGATCCCGATCGTGTGCACCGTGACGACCAGCAGCGCGTGGATCGCGACCGCGACGCCGATCGCCGCCCACGTCCAATCCGGCTTGACCCGTCGTCCTCGGAGAGCAGCGGTCGACATGAGTTCCCGGAGTACCTACGAGTATGCGTTGGCCGTGTGCGGCTGTCAGGTCGATTCGACCCTGGATCGCCCCACGCGCGATCACAACTCCCGCACGGTTTCGAGGTGTTAGTGCGACCTCGCGGAATCGGTGGTGGTCGCAGCCCGTTTGGGGCGTGACGGGATACCGTGGGGCATTGGTGGATTCTCGTTTGCGTCGGTGATTCTCAGCTATTTCCTCGTCGCCGGTGGCCTGCTCACGGGCACGCTGCTGATCGGATACACACACACCTCGAGCCAGCCGTTGCAGTTCGCGATGTGGGCGGCAGGGTCGTTCGTCGGCGGCTTCTTCGCCGCTCGCGCGAGTCGCGGTTCGACCATCGTCGAGCCCGCGATCGGCGCGGTGCTGCTGGTCGTCACGATCGCCGCGATGATCGGCGGCAGCGACGTCGGCAAGTTGATGTGGGGCTCGAATAGCGGGATGACCGGGGTCGGCAAGTTCGTCGGCGAGCTCGCCGCCAGCCTCGCGGTCGGCGCGATCGCGGGCGCGTTCGTCTCCGAGAAGGTGATGGGCGAAGCGACCAGCTCGGGGTTCCCGTGGATCCTCTACGCGGCGCTGACCGCGTTCGGTGCGTCCATGGTCGGCACGTTCGTCGCGACGGTGCTGTTCGCGAAGGGCGAGGCCGCCACGCTCGACACCCTCGCGAAGATGATGATCGCCGGCGTCGCGATCGGCTGCTTGTTGGGTGGCCTCGCGATCGGCGCGTCGGCGCGGATCCGCGTGCTCGGTGCTTCGCTCCTCGGCGGCGCGATCGGCTGCGCCGGATTCTTCCTGATGATCACGGTCCAACAAGGCAGCACGCACGACAAGGACGTCGTCGCTGGCATCGCCGTGCTCGCCGTCGGTGGCGCGATCGTCACCCTGATCGGCAGCGCGCTCGGCTGGGCGATCATCGGCAAGCGCGCGGCGTGATCTACGACAGCGTCGCGAGGGCCTGGGCGCGCTCGAGCGCACCGGCGAGACACGCGATGATCGCCGGCAGACTGTCCTCGCGGGTCGTGTACGTCGCCGGTTTGAAGTCGGGATGGTCGGCTTCCGCACGCAAGGCGGTCTCGGGCGTGATCGCGGCGAGCGCGGCGTCGTAACCGGCTTTGACGTCGTACACTCGCGCGCTGAGCGCGAAGTCGTACAGATCGAACAACGCCTTGGACCACGTGTGCGGCTTCGCGAGTCCGAGCTTGCCGGTCGGTAACGCCGCCGCCTCGACGGGACACATCGGTTCGACCAGGTCGCGCAAGCGTGCGATGTCGTGCTGGAGAAGGACCGCGAGCGCCGCACGATGCTTGCGGCGCAAGAGCTTCGGATCGTCCGTGGTCATCGGCGCCGACCACACCACAGCCACGGTGTTGCGGCCACGACGTTTCGTGACGCGGCAGATCTTATTCGGCGAGCCTCCAGCGTGATCTCGATCTGCATGATCGTGCGCGATGAAGAGCGCGACCTCCCGCGCGCCGCACGTGCGCTACGAGGGCCGCATCCACGAGCAGGTCTCGCCGTCGATCGCGCGGGCGGTGCGCTCGGTGCGAGCGACCTCCACTTCCTGCATCACGGCTACGCGAGCCCGCTCGCGCAGGGCCCGAGTCGAGCGCGCCGCAACCTCGCGTTGCTCGAGGCGGCGACCCGCGACGCACCCGACGACGCGCACCTCGTGTTCCAGCTCGGCGCGACGCAGAAGGCCGTCGGCGACGCGGCCGCCGAGGCCACGCTCGAGCGTGCCGATGCGGCGGCGCTCGCCGAAGCGGCGCGCTGTCTCGCGATCGATCCGCGCAACGTGGTCGCGCTGCAGCTGACGATCGTCGCGACGGTCGCGCTCGAGCGATTCGGCGAGACGGCGGCCGCGTGCCGCACCCTGCTCGCCTGCGCGAACGTCGCCGCCGCAACCCGCGCCGACACCGCGCAACTCCTCGCGATGCTGGGATAGTGTTCGATCCGTGCCGAAAGACACCCCAGGACGCATCGCGACCCTCGACGGGCTCCGCGCGATCTCGATCCTGATCGTGTTTGGCGCGCACCTCGGTGGCACCCGCAACGCGATGCACGCCGCGCCGCAGTTCTTCGCAGACCTCGGAGTGCGCACGTTCTTCGTGATCTCCGGATTCTTGATCACGACGCTGCTCCTGCGCGAGCGCACCAAGACCGGCTCGATCTCGCTGCGCAGCTTCTACGTGCGTCGCGTGTTCCGGATCTTCCCGGCGTTCTACTTCTACCTCGCGTGCATGGTGATCCTGAGCGCGCTCGGTTGGATCGAGATCTCGAACGCGGACTTCGCGTTCGCCGCGACCTACACGATGAACTTCCACGCGCATCGTGCGTGGTGGGTCGGGCACTTGTGGTCGCTCGCCGTCGAAGAACAGTTCTACCTGTTGTGGCCGTTCATGATGTACGCGCTCGGCACGCCGCGCGCGCGCAACGGTGCGCTCGTCGCGATCGCGTGCGCGCCGATCCTGCGCGTGGTCGCCACCCGGCTGTGGCCGGTGCTCTCGGACCTCAACGACCAGGCGTTTCCGTTCGTGTTCGACTCGCTCGCGATCGGCTGCGTGCTCGCGATCGCGCGCGACCTGCTCGAAGCGAACAAGCGCTACATCGCCCTCCTCGACTCGCCCGTGTTCTGGATCGTGCCGGCGCTGTGCATCGTCGCGCTCTCGATCGAGAAGCCGATCTTCAACCTCGGCGTTGGCGTGAGCGCCGGCAACCTCGGCATCGCGCTCACGATCCACAAGTGCGTCCGCGCGCCGGAGACCCTGGTCGGTCGCGCGCTCGAGTGGAGACCGCTCGTGTGGATCGGCACGCTCAGCTATTCGCTCTACCTGTGGCAGCAGCCGTTTCTCAACCGTCACTCCGACGGATGGTTCGCGGCGTTTCCGCAGAACCTCGGGCTCGCCGTCGCGGCCGCGATGGTCTCGTACTACCTCGTCGAGCGCCCGGTGTTGCGCTGGCGTGCGCGGCGCAGGCGCTAGATCGCCGGGCTCGCGGTATCGATCGACTCGTTGCGCGTCGGCCAGGACGACGCGTACCTGGCATCGTTGTGCGTTCTCGGTGGTGCGTTCGCCCCTGGTCCGTTGTCCGTGAGCGCGTCGTGTAGAATCAGTCGTCGTGCAACCTCTCGCTCTCGAAACCGGAGACCGGATCGGTCGCTATCGAGTGCTCGGCCTGCTCGGCCGCGGAGGGATGGGTGGCGTCGTCGAGGTCGAGGATGACGCGGGCATGCGCTACGCCCTCAAGTCGCCGGTGACGGACATCCATCCCGGTGGCGAGGTCACGCGACGGTTCGCGCGCGAGGCGAATGCACTCCGGTTACTCGATCATCCGAACCTGGTCGCCGCCGTCGACGTGTTCGTCGAGGCGGGCCAGCTATTCCTGGTGATGGAGAAGGTCGTGGGCCGCACGTTGACGAAGGCAGTGCCGATCGCACCGCGTCAGGCGCTCGTGCTCGCGCGCCAGATCCTCGACGGAGTCGGCTACGCGCATGCGCGCGGGCTCGTGCATCGCGACCTCAAGCCCGACAACGTGCTGCTGGTCGAGATGGGCGGCTGGGAGCGCGTCAAGGTCATCGACTTCGGCTTGGTCAAGTTGGTCGGCGACGCCGCCGATGCGTTCGGCGCGAGCGCCCTGACCCGAACCGGTGTCGTGTTCGGCACGCCGCTCTACATGGCGCCCGAGCAAGCGCTCGGTCAGATCGTCGACGGTCGAGCCGACCTGTATGCCGTGGGCGTCATCCTCTACGAGTTGCTCGCCGGTCGGCCGCCGTTCATCGATCACGATCCGCACGTGTTGATCCGGCAGCACGCGAAGGTCCCGCCGCCGAGCCTGACGACGCTCGCGAACGATACCGCGTGGTGCACGCGCGAAGTACTCGCGCTGGTCGAGGGCGCGCTCGTGAAAGATCCGGCGCAGCGCTTCGCGACGGCCGCAGCGATGACGTCTGCGCTCGACGCCGCGTTCGCATCGCTCGATCACGTCTAGCGATCGTCTTCGCGGCGCTCGGGCTCGGCCGGCATCGCGTCGAGCTGACGGCGGAGGCTCCGGGTCTCGTCGGTGGCGCCCCAGTAGTGCTCCCACTCGTCGAGCTTTCGGCGCGCCTCGTCGAACTTGTGCTCGTACAGCTTGTCGACGAGCTTGTTCCAATCCTTCGCGGCGTGCGGATCGGGCATCGCCGGCGGCACGGCGCGGATCTGACCCGGCGGTGGATCGCCGGGAGCCGCGACCGGTGGCGTTTGCACGAGCGAGGCCTTCGAGCCGCCGGTGCTCGCGGCGATCGCGATCACCAGCGCGACCGCACCCGCCGCGATCGCCCACCGTTGCCATCGCACCGCGCGTCGTCCCGTGGTGAAGTCGGTCGAGCTCGTGGCGATCGCGAGCGGTGCCGAGCTCGTCGCCATCGGCGATAGCGCAGGAACGGGCACGGTGCCGCCGGCGAGCACTTCGGCGAGCTCGGCCGCGGTCGGCCGCTGATCGGCCTCGAGCGCCACGGCGCGATCGATCGCCGCGATCAGATCCGCCGGCAACTCCGGTGCGAGCTCGCGCAGCGACGGCACCGGAGCGAGCAGCCCGGTACTGATCGCGTCCATCCGCGGCCACCGCCCGGCGGCGCCGAGATACAGCGTCGCACCGAGGCCGAACACATCCCCTGCCGCGGTCGACTGCCCACGGATCAACGCCTCGGGCGGTGCGTACGCAGGCGAGCCGACGAACTGGCCGGTCATCGTGAGCGAGGAATCCGGGACGTGCGCGACGCCGAAGTCGGCGAGCTTCCACGTTCCAGGGCCCGCGATCAGGATGTTCGCTGGCTTGACGTCGCGATGGACGATGTTCGCGGCGTGCGCGGCGGCGAGCGCGCGGGCGATCTGGATGCCGAGCGCGCGCAGCTCGTTCGCCGGCATCCGGCCGGTCTCGAATCGCTCCTTGAGCGACGGCCCCGTGACGCGCTCCATCACGATGTACGGAGGATCCGCGGCGAGGTCGATGTCGTAGACCTGCACGATTCCGGGATGCGTCAGTCCGGCGACCGCGCGCGCCTCGAGGCGAAACCGTTCGTCGACGATCTTTCCGCCGAGCCCGCCGCTCCGGTTGTGCAGGGTCTTGACCGCGACCTCGCGTCCGAGCACATCGTCGACGGCGGCGTAGACGTGTCCCATCGCGCCGGTGCCGAGAGTGCCGGTCACCTTGTACCGACCGAAGCTCTCCGCTTCTCCCACGATCGCAGTCTATCAGTGTCTGCGCTCGGCTCGGGACGAGCCTGACGATCAGTGCCGCACGCAGCGGTAGCTATTCGAGTTGTTCGTCGGGCTGCGGAGGGGCCGGTTGATCGGCGGAGTACGGATCGACGGGTTCGGCGTTGGGATCCTGCTGGTAGTCGAGATCGACATCACCCTGGTAGGCGGGGTCCTCCGTGTAGCTCGGATCCACATCCTCGGGGTCCGTGTAGCCCGGATCGACGTAACCCGGATCGGCGTCGTAACTCGGCGCGACGTAGTACGGCGCGTAATATCCCGGCGCGTAATCGCGAAACGCCCACGCTCGTCCGTTCCAGTAGCGCTGGTGCGACCAACCGGTGTTGCGATCGTGACCATCGATCGCGTGGCTGTAGCGAGGGCCCACGACTTCGTGACCGCCACCGAAGTGACCGCCGATCGCGCGACCGCTGCGAAAGCCCATCGCGGCGTGACCGCCGGCGAAGTGACCGCCGGCGAAGTGACCGCCGCTGATGTGACCGCCGCTGAAGTGGCCGCCGCTGTGGCCGCCACCGCCTCGACCGCCACCGCGTCCACCATGCCCCGCGCTCGCGATGCCCGGGCTCGCGAACAGCGCACCGAGGACGACGAGAAAGATTCGGTTCCGCATACCCACCCATCTTGCATCCCGCGTGCCCTCTCGCAAAGGCGTCGTCGAGGCCGCAACAGGCGCTCGAGACTCGGTGATGTGAACGCGGGGTCGCGCGTGCCCCAAACCTCACACTTCATCCTACGGATGGCCGTGAACTGCTGGCTGCCGTACGGCGACACCTTCAACGCTCGCCGCGTCGCTCGGCCGGCCGTCGATGCGCCGAATCCGCGACGTCATCGTTGATACCGGCGACGTGCCACTACCGCGACCGTCCGCACCACACATCCACCGTCATCGAGCCGCGAGCACGATCAAGCATGAACCGGCTGGTTCCGACGCTGTGGTCGCCCGCGTGATTTGCGTGTAGTTTCGGCGACGGAAGCGCGTCCGTAACTGGTGTGCGGCTCGGTCTTCAAAACCGATGAAGCTCTGCGCGAGCAGCGGCTTGGAGGGTTCGATTCCCTTGCGCTTCCGCCATCTTACTTGTGATTCTCGACCGCCCTGGCCGGCAGCTCCACTGAACGCAGCCAAAAGCCCGAGCCCGTCGCGAGGCGTTGTCGTGCGATTCGCTCATGACTTCACTCCCCGTCGCGCGGCCCATCGGACACCGACGTTGTGGATCAATTGATAGAAGGTCGGCAGGGCCAGCAACGTAAAGATCGTCGACGTCACCAGGCCGCCGACCATGACGATGGCCAGGGGGCGCTCGATTTCAGTTCCGTGGAGCCGGAGGACCAGCAGCGGCAGCAGGCCAAGGATTGCGGTCGCAGCCGTCATCACCTTGGGCCTCACGCGACCGATGCAGGCTTCTCGGAGCGCCTCGTTGAAAGGCAGTCCCTCGGTTACGAGCCCGCGCGTCTGCGTCACGAGAACCAAGCCATTCTGAACCGCGATCCCGAACAGCCCGATCAGTCCCACCAGCGACGACACGCTCCAGCTCTCGTGCGCGATCACGAGCGCGACGATCCCGCCGACGAACGCGCTCGGCAGCGTCGCGAGGATCACGATCGTTTCGGCCAACGAGCCCAGCGCGAGATAAAGCAGAAGGAACACGCACAACAGCGCGAGCGCGACAGCGAGGTAGAGTGCGGACTGTGCGCGCGCCTGGCTCTCCACCTTGCCACCGACGTCGAGGAAGTAGCCGGCCGGGAGCTCGAGCTTCGCCACGAGCTGCGCCTTGATGTCCTTGGCGGCCGAGCCCAGGTCGCGGCCGGTGACGCTCGCTTCGATCGCGATGCGACGACTCCCAGCCTCGCGCTTGATCGTCCCGAGGCCGAACGTCGGCTCGATCTTCGCGAGCTTGCCGAGTGGGATGCGGCTCCCATCGTGTCCATCGACGAGCAGAGTGGAGAGTGTTGCGGCATCCCGCCGGAAGTCCGGAGCGAGCTTGACCACGAGCTCGTACCGGCGCTGCCCGATCCAGACCTCCGAGACTTCCTGCCCGGCCAGCCCGATCTGGACGGCCTCGATCACGTCGCCCGGGGTGAGTCCCACGCGCGCCGCCGCATCGCGATCGACCTGGACGGTCAGTTGGGGCAAGCCGACGAGCGGCTCGGCGCGGACATCGGTCGTCCCCTTAACGCCGCGGATCACGGACGTCGCCTGGTCGGCAAGGTCGGCGAGCTTCTGCGCATCGGGGCCGAAGATCCGGACGGAGACGTCCGCCGGGCTCCCGCCGAGCCCCTCGTCGATACGCATTCCGAGCGGGGTCGTGAACAGCACCGAGACGCCGGGGACTCTTTCGACCGCCTCGCGCATCTCGCGCTCCAGTGCCTCCCCACGGCGCGCTCGGTCTGGCTCGAGCTGGATCAGCACGTCCGACGTGGTGTGCGGCATCGGATCCTCGGTCCGCTCCGCGCGCCCCGTACGGCGCACGACGTCTTCGACCTCCGGAAACGTGCGCAGCACGTCCTCGACGCGATGGTTCAGTCGATCGACCTCGTCGAGCGATGCCTCCGGCGGGAGGAACGTCTGCATGAGAATCGCGCCCTCGTCGAGCGGTGGCACGAAGTCCGAGCCAAGCCGCGTCGCGACCCAGATCGCCGGCCCGGTGATCGCGAGCGTGATCAGCATGACGCGCACCGAATGACGGAGCGCGCGATCGAGCAGCGGCCGATAGAGGCGCTTGAGCCCGCGGATCACCGCGACGTCTTCATGCTTGCCGGGTTTCTGGGGACGCAACAAGCCTGCGGCCACCACGGGAACGAGCGCGAGCGACACCAGGAGCGCCGCCAGCACCGCGGAGATCACCGCGCCCGCGAGGGGCTTGTACATGCGGCCCTCGATCCCGGTCATCGCGAACAGCGGGATGAACACCGCGACCACGACCACGGTTGCGAATGCGATCGGGCGACCGACCTCGACCGCCGCGGCGAGCGCACTAGCGCGACGGTCGCCGTCGCGATGCTGCGTAGTCCGGTGGACGATGTTCTCGACGACGATGATCGACGAATCGACCAGCAGGCCGACCGCGATCGCGAGCCCGCCGAGGGTCATCGTGTTGATCCCGATCCCGGCGAGCTTCATCAGCACGCCAGACAGCGCGAGTGAAAGCGGCAGCGTGAGGGTCACGATCAACGCTGCGCGCGCGTTGCCAAGCAGCGAGAACAAGACGAGTGCGACCAACGCGGCGCCGATCAGCACCGCGCGCCCGACACCTCCCAGCGATGACTCGACGAGCTGAGACTGATCGTAGACGATTCGGAGCTCGACGCCTTTCGGCAGGCTCGTTTCGAGGTCGGCGATCGCGGCACGGATCCCCGCCGCAACCGCCACGGTGTCGGCGCCGAACTGTTTCACGATCCGGCAACTCACCACTTCACCTGCAAGCCGGTGCGCTATGCCTCGACGCACCGCCGGTGCTTCGACCACCTCGGCGACGTCGCCGAGCATCACGGGCGTCCCGCCCTTCATCGCAACGACCGTGTTGCGAAGCTGCTCGACATTCAGCGCACGGCCCGCCGCGCGGACGGTCCACTCCATCTGTCCCTGGGTGACGAAGCCACCCGCCGCACTGACGTTCGCGCCGCGCGCCGCGTGCATGATGTCGCCCAGCGTCACTCCGCGCGCCGCCATGCGCGTTGGATCCATGAGGATCTGAAACTCACGGAGGTAGCCGCCGAGGCGCTCCACGGCTCCGACTCCGGGCACCGCGAGGAGCCGGTTCTTGATCTCGTTCTCGGCGAGGTCGCGCAGCGTCATGAGATCGGCGACGCCGGGCTTTGCCTCGATCGTGATCTCGAAGATTTCGTTCATCCGACCCGTCACGCCCGATACCAATGGCGGATCCGTTCCCGGTGGAAGCTCGACCTGAGATAGCCGCTCGGCGATGTATTGCCGCGAGCGCGGATAGTCCGCATCGGGCTCGAACTCGATCGTGACCTGGACGACCCCGAGCGTCGATGACGAGCGCACGCGCCGGACGCTCGGCAACCCGGAAAGCGCCGTCTCGAATGGAATCGCGACGCGCATCTCCAGCTCGTCGGCGTTCATCGCCGCGTTCTGAACGATAACGTTGAACACCGGCGCCGACAGATCGGGGAACACGTCGCGCGGCAGCTCGCGCATCCAGACCGCGCCAAGGGCAGCGCCTGCGAGCGCGAGCACGATCGCGACGAGCGGCTTCTTGAAGCTGCTGGTGATGAAGTTACCCAGCATGGCGGTTACTCGTGCCCCCGGCCGCCGCGCGCCTTGTCCGCCTCGGCTTTGAGCAGAAAGGCGCCGTCGATCACGATCTCGTCACCGGCTTTGAGCCCAGACAGGACCTCGACCTCACCCGCCAGATCGCGACCGCGTCCGAGCGGTCTCGCCTCGAACGCATCGGGACCGTGCGGGACGAAGACGACCCAAGCCTCGCCAATGCGCTGAACAGATGCGGCCGGGACGACGAGGACCGGCGCGTCGCTGACGTCGCCCAGCGGGATCGACGCGGTCGCCGACATCCCAGGACGGAGCACACCGTCGGGGTTCGGCACGTCCAATCGGATTGCGATCGTCCGAGATGCCGCATCCACCTCACGGCCGATCGACCTGACAACCGCGTCCGTCGTCTTGGCCGGTAGCGCGGCAAAGCTCGCCGTCGCATGACGATCGACTGACACACGGACCGCGTCACGCTCGAACACGTGCGCGACCAGCCAGAGCGTCGATAGATCGCCGACCCGGAACAGCGTCTTCGACGGATCGGCGAGCTGCCCCATGACTACCGTGCGATCGATGACGGTCCCGGCGATCGGCGACTTGATCGAGAGTGACGTCTCGCCGGCCGCTCCGCCGTACTTGCGAAGCCCGGACGTCGCGACGTTGTAAGCGGCCTCGGCTTCGCTGAGCAACGCCTCCGCTTCGATCCTCTCGCGCTCCGGAATCAGCCGATCGGCGACGAGCGCGCGCTTTCGCTCCGCGTTCTTGCGCGCGACATCGAGCCGGGCTTGCGCGGCTTCGACACCCGCGCGCGACTCGCCAAGTTCTGGGCTGCTGAGCTGCGCGAGCACCTGGCCGACCTCGACCACATCACCCGGCTTCGCGAGCACCTTCGTCACACGCGCGCTCACCGGCGCGGCGACCTCGGCGTATGCCTCTTCGTTGACGTGCAACTCGCCGAGCGCGGCCACCGTCTCCCCCGCCGCGCGCGCTTCGACCTTGCCCATGGTGACGCGGAGGTCGCGCATCATGTCCGGCGCGATCTTGATCAGCTCGGGCTCGGTGTGAGCCTTGCCGCCGTGGGCCATGTCCGAGCCATCGCGATCGACCGACTCGGGAGCCTCGTGGTCGCTGACGTTGGACTTGCCCTTGTCGCTGCATGCGACGACAAGGCTCAGCGCGATCAGTGCGGCCCTCATGGCGCCACCCCCATCGCGTAGCGAGCTGCGACGGCGGTCTTCGCGAGGGCGAGCAGTCGATCGAGTTGCTCGCGCCGTCCGTTCAATAGCTCCTGACGCGCGAACAGGTACTCGCTGACCGCGATCTGTCCAGCGTCGAGCGTCTTGTCGAGGAGCTTCTCGCTGTCGTCGAGCGTCGGAACCACCTCGCGCTCGAAGGTCGCGACCGCGCGCTCTGCAGCCTGATAGGCCGCGACTGCATCCGCGATCTGCCGTGTGGCGACGTGGACGGTCGCATCGCGCATCTCGCGTGCGCGATGCTCTTTGGCAGCCGCCGCAGCGCGTTCGCCTTGTGCCCGGTTCCAGATCGGAAGCGACAACCGAAGTCCCGCGAGCACGATGCCGACGGTGTCCTCGCGTTGGTAGCCGAGCCAGACGCCGATGTTTGGGCGTCCGTGCGCGCGCGCCTGGACGGCCTCGGCGATCGCCGTGTCGGCCTCACGATCCAGTGCGCGCACGTCGGCGCGGCTCGATGGATCCGAGGGCTTGGGGAGTGGCGGCGGCTTGAGATCACCGCGGAGCGAAACGGTGTCCGCGGCTCCGGCACCGATCAGGGCGGCGAGGCGTCCGACGGCAACCGCACGCTCGGTCGCTTCCGCCTCTACCGCGGAGCGTGCGCGACCAAGCGCGGCTTTCGCGAGGTTCGCGTCGAGGTCTGTGATCTCGCCGGCCTGCCGGCGCCGGTCGGCGGTAGCGGCACCACGTTGCGCCAGCTCGGCCGCATGTTGGGCGAGCGCGACCTCGAGATCGGCGTGAAGCGCTTCGCAGAAAGCGAGCGCGACCTCGAGATCGAGCTCGCGGACCTGCGCGTCCGCGTCGGCCGTCGCCTTGGCAACTTCTGCGCGCGCCAGCTGCCGCCGAGGCGATCGGCGCCACGGCTGGAGATCCTGTTCGATGCGCAGCTCCGCGTCGATCGGGCGATTGCCCGTGAACCGCGGCCCGGCCCCACCTTCGACCTCGGGATTCGTGGTGAACGTTACCTCGGCTCCGACGATGCCAGCCTCGGCTTCGCGGATCCGGCTTCGCGCGGCGATCGCTTCGGGCGCGGCGCGGTGGGCGCGGTCGATCGCGCCGTGCAGATCGACCTCGATCGACTCGGCGGAGGCGGATAAGGAATGGAATGCGAGCGCGGCGACGGTCAGCCGCGCGAACGGAACGTGAAACATGGCGCACCTCGGACAGCGGCGGAGATAGCTCCGCCCGTTGCGATGTCAGCTCGTGATAGTCAGACGACACTCAGCCGAGGCACGTGCAGGATCTCGCGCGGGTCCGGGCTCAGGTGCAGCCGGTCCGCGCGATTGAAGCTCCGTTCCATCGTCGCGCCGATCCGAGCGGCCGTCACGATCGCAACGCTCGGAGACATCGCCATCGCTGCGCTCGAGCAGTGACATGGGCACTGCGGGGCATCGTCACCCGGCGTGCAGTCCTTGCAGCCGTTGCGCTCGCATTCCGCTTCGCAGGTCTCGCGCCGCAGCAGGTCGATGATCCCGCCTGCTTGCAGCAGCGCGAGGACCAGCAACAAGGCGCGCGGAATGCTCACCGCTCAACGTGTAGCACGCGCGACGATCAACGGGGGAACGGCCCGAAGGCCTGCCCCAGGCCGTCGTTTTTTCGCACGGTCGCCGGTTGCCGAAGGTCATCGTGACCAGACCCGCGCTCAAGTTCGCCGAGTCAAGCTCGCCCGCATTCGTCGCCTCGCCCGAAAAACAATCCGAGAGCTCGAGGCGTACGCGCGGTCGGTGTCCGCGCGTCTTCCGTCTAACTGAAGTACTTGGCCAACGGCTCCCAGTAGTTCGCCGCCCACCCGGCCGCGAGGTGCTCCTGCTGTCCGTCGGGAAAACCCGAGTGGTCGAGGACGACCTTCGTTCCACTAGCCTCGGCTGTGAGCGTGAACCGCACGAGCGAGTAGACGCCGGGGTCCCACATCTTTGCGCGCCACGCCTGCACGACCCGTGTGTTGGGTATCAGCTCGAGGTGACGCCCGTGGATCGCGCCGCCGAACAGCGAGAACGCTCCGCCGTCGTCGGTGGCGATCTCGGCAGCCCGCCCGCCGGTAGCCTCCATGAACTGAGCGCTCGTCGTGAGCGCAGCGAAGACGCGGTCCGGTGATGCCGGAATGACTACCTCTTGATGGATCGACATTCGTTGGGTCCTTTCCTTGGTTCTAACAGTTAACCATATGGTTTACATTTATCGGACATGAGATCAACCGACGACCGCCTCGATCACGTGTTCGGCGCTTTGTCGGACCGCACGCGCCGCAAGATGGTCGCGCGTCTAGCGCGGGCGCCGGCAACGATCGGAGAGCTTGCGGAGCCGTTTGCGATGTCGCTACCCGCTGTATCGAAGCACGTGCGCGTTCTCGAGCGAGCGGGACTCGTGCGTCGCACGATCGACGGACGGATCCATCGTTGCGCACTCGAACGAAAGCGTCTGAACGACGCGAACGAGTGGATCGAGCGCTACACCTCGTTCTGGGACGACACACTCGGTGCCCTCGCTGCATTCGTGGAGCACGAATGACGGAGCTGAGAATTCGTCGTGTGATCGCCGCGGGCACGGAGCGCGTGTTTGCCGCCTGGACCGAGCCCGAACTGCTTCGGCAGTGGTGGGGCCCGGCCGGCGTTCGCTGCATCGCCGCCGACATCGATCTGCGCGCAGGCGGTACATATCGAATCGGCAACCAGCTGCCCGACGGCACAGTGCTCTGGATCTCGGGCGAGTTCGAGGTGGTCGAGAGCCCGCGACGGTTGGTGTACTCGTGGCGAGTCGGCGACGAGCCAACGTCCCGGGTCACCGTCAGCTTCACTGCGATCGGCGAGACGTCGACCGAGGTGGCGATTCACCACGAGCGCATCCATTCGGACGCGGTTCGCGACGGCCACGAGCGCGGTTGGCATGGATGTCTCGATGGACTCGAAGCCTGGGCTGCTACGAACCAAGTTTCGTGAGGGTCTCAATTCACGCCAGTTTCTTTCGCTTCGTCGACCACTCACGCCAGCGTTCGAGCGCGACCTGTCCACGGTCGGCCGTCCCAGGCCCCAGCGCGATCGCCGGCTCGCTATCCTGCGGAAGCTCCGCGAGCGCCTCGAGTGTTCCCGAGACGACGGCGAGGCTGTCGAGGAGATCATTGGGCGCTAACTCGATTATCGCGAGCTCGAGTGCCGTACGAGCCTCTCGCCGAAGATGGCTGAGATCCAGACGAGTCGCGGTGGGGTTGAGGGGAGCATCCTTCGACATGATTCAACGCGCGGATGCGACCGCGCGCTCCATGCCGGCGCGAAGCCACGGTCGACACCTTCGCGTAGTGCTCTCTCACGATCGTACGGGTCTCGTCTGCAATCGGTTCACTCATTGGATCCTCCTGACCTGAAGCCGGGCATCGCGGAGAAAGGACGCAAACTATCGATCACGGCGTTGCCGCCATGCACGTCGCCGACGACGGGCACAGTCCCGCGAACTCCGGGGAAGCCTGGAGCGCCGGTGGTGCGGTCTCTCGTGCGACGTCGACGAAACCGAATCGGCGAAAGAACGGCGCGGCCGTGGTCGTCAACAGGTAGACGCGCGATAGGTTCGCGGTGCGCGCTGCGAGGAGCCGATCGGCGACCAGTGCGATGCCCGTGCCTTGCATCCGCTCTGACGCCGCGACTGCCACCGACCGCAGCAATCCGACGTCGCCGTCGTGCGGCTCCAGCGCCGCGACACCCACGAGCGCGGCGCCGCGACGCGCGACGACGTACGCAGCGGGAAAGCCGTCGCGCACGACTGCCGTCGGGAGCTCGCTGCTGCCGACGAGCGCTTCGATCGCCGGGAGATCGTCCGACGTCGCCGCCCCGAGCTCGATTCCGGTCGGCGCGCGTTCGGCCGCGAACGCGAGCAGCCGGCGCCGCAGGTCGTCTCGCGTCGCGCGAAACCGCGCGAGCACCTCATCACTCGAGACGCTGGGATCGGTCGTCGCCGGATCCGGGAGTCCCCAATGTAGCCGCTCGAACTTGCCGGGCCACAGCGGACAGACCTCTTCGGCACACAGCGTGATCACCGTGTCGACCGAGGCGGGGTCGATCCCGTCGGTCGACTTGCTAGGCTGGGTGGCGATGTCGATTCCGACCTCGCGCATCGCCGCGACCGCGTTCGGGTTGACGCGGCTTGGCTGGCTACCCGCGCTCTGGACCGTCGCTGCACGCCCGAACAACGACCGCGCGAGACCTTCCCCCATCTGCGAGCGCGCGGAGTTCGCAACGCAGAGCAACAGCAGCCGCAAGGACATGCGGACATCGTGATATAAGGGTCCCGTGTTGTCCAGCACCTCCGATCTCGAAGTCCGACCGCTGACGCGACTCTTCCGGGCTCTAGGCGACGAGACGCGGCTGCGCATCGTCGCGCTGCTCTCGCACGGCGAGCTCTGCGTGTGCCACATCGAGTCGGCGCTCGACCTGAACCAGTCGACGGCGTCGCGGCAGCTCGGCATCCTGAAGACCTCGGGCGTCGTCGACAGTCGGCGCGACGGAACCTGGGTCTACTACCGGCTCACGACGCAAGAGCACGAGATCGTCGCGAGCGCGCTCGAGGTGCTGACGAAGGCGTTCGGTGCGGAGCGTGCGTTGCGCGCCGACCACGTGAAGCTGCGCAAGGCGTGCGGGCCGAGCTCGTGTACGTAGCGAACGCGTCACGCAAGCTGGAGTCCGCGGATCACCCCAAGGACTTCTCCACTGCGATCGATGGAACGTCGTGCCGATCGCATTGCGAGAGCAACTCTCGCAGCACGCGACGCTGGAGCCCGGCGTCGTTCGCCGCGCCGAGGCGTGGAACGCCGAGGCACGTACGAACATCGCTTGATCGCCGTACGGATATCGGGTGATCCGCGAGCGGATGTCCGCGAGGTGGAGCAGCGGTGCGAACCACGGGCGCGGCTCGTCCGCGATCGTCCACGTCCGGAACGCGCCCGCGACCACGTCCGGTCGTACGAGCGCGTGTTCGACGTGACGGGCGGCGTCGCTCGGCAGCGTAGACCATCCACGCGAGGCCGCCGTTGAGCGACCAGAACGACCAGTTCATCGCGCGCTCGGTGCGCGCATCGCGCGGGACGAAGTACGCGGTCACGAACAGGAAGAAGCCGATCGCGAGCATGCCGTCGACGCCCATCATCGCCGCGTGGCCATGGGAGGTTGATCAGAGACCCGCACACGCCCGCACCGAGGAAGTCCAGAAGCCAACGGCGGCCAAGAACATGAACGCCCACTTGTGTGGGAACGATCGCCCTTGGTGTCGGCCTCGACGGCCGTCGGACGAGTCATGCGAACGCGGGGCTCGTCAGGTCGGTGGAGTCTTGTCTTTCCAGCCAAACGTCAGCAAGAACGCGCTTTCGCCGACCGCCTCGACATCGTGCTCGTTCTCGCGCTCGATCACGAGAAGTCGACCGACGGGGAGATCGACCATCCGGTCGTCGCGTTGTCGAGCGAGTCGCGGCAGTTGCAAGCGCAAGCACCCCGTGATCGTCTGGATCGTTACGGTCTCATTCGCGGTGTGCTTCTCCATGCGGCTACCGGCCTTCATGACGACCAGCACGACGCGCAAGTCGTGCTCCCGCACCAACGTCCGCGCCGTATGGCCTTCGCGGGCGTAGGCCTCCTCGCTTCGCATCTCCTGATCGATCGTCGTGAAGTCGAAGACCACTCCGAATTCTGGAGACTCTGGTTTGCCCATTGCAGGATGTTCATGCACTGCCGATACCGAACGTGCAAGAGCTGCTCCGATCGAAGAAACAATTCGGATCGAGCTACCGCGTGCAGGCGCTCGGTAGCTCTGCGTGGTGACGATCGGTGATTGGGACCTGGACACGCTGTACGCTCTGCACGTGCGCATCGTCCCAGGACTCCAGCGGAGTGGTCGGCTTCACCTCGGCGACTACTTCGGGGCGATGCCGCAGCAACTCGCGCTCCACGATCAGGGCGAGCTGCTCCTGTTCATCGCGGACCTTCACGCCTTGCCCACGCTCCGCGCGCCCTCACGACTCGCCGCGTTCACGCGCGACATCGCGCTCGACTACCTGGCGATCGATCTGGATCCCGCGAACGCCACCTTGTTTCGCCAGAACGATGCCCACCGCGCGCGCGCGATCTCGCAAGCAACGATGGCGCGTGGCCGCGATGCGATCGGACTCTGACATGCCCGCCGGCTTGGATCGCACCGAACCGCAAGCTGACGCGGGGCTGCGGAGTCTGTCAGCACGCCGACTCGGCGCCGCCCCCCACCGCCTGATGTTCTTCGCTGGCGCGACCAACGTGATGCTCGCGATGATGTGGTGGGCAGCGTGGTTGATCAGCTCGCGCTGGCCCGAAGCGTTCGTGCTGCCGTACCCACCGGTGTTCCCCGGCTGGTTGCACGCGTTCGTGATGCAGTACCAGATGTTGCCGAGTTTCATCTTCGGCTTCCTGCTGACCACGTTCCCGAAGTGGACGAAGCAGCCGGACCTCGCCCGGCGGCGGTTCGTGCCCGTTGGCCTTGCGCTGATCGGCGGTCAACTCGCGACGCTCGCCGGCGCGCTCGGTTCGCACACCGCGATCGTCATCGGCGTGGCGCTGACGCTCGTGGGTTGGAGCGCCGCACTCGCTGCGCTGGTTCCAGTATTGTGGCGCGAGGAGGGGACGACCTGGCACGCGCGGTCGTGTGTCGCCGCGCTCGGGCTGGGCTACCTCGGCATCGTCGCGTTCGGCGCGTTCCTGCTCGGGGCGTCACCGGCCTGGGCGCCTGTCAGCATCACGATCGGCACGTTCGGCATGTTGCTGCCGGTGTTCTTCACGGTCGCACACCGGATGTTCCCGTTCTTCGCGGGTGGCGTCGTCGCCGGCTATCA
>JBDTJY010000086.1:0-46228 GCA_039935615.1 Kofleriaceae bacterium | reverse complement strand
AGCGTTGCACCGAACAGCGCCATGACCGCGAGGGTGAGGAGGATGTGGAACACGACCGCGAACACCGCGATCCAACCCGACCAGCGATAGACGCCGACCATGATCAGGATCACGAGCGCGATGCCGATCATGAACGAGAACTTGGTCTTCTGGATCGCGTCGCGGCCGAGCGTCGGGCCGACGTCGGAGTGCGACGCTTCCACCAGCGGCGCCGGCAGCGAGCCGGTCTTCAGCACGGCGACCAGGTCGTCGCGCTCTTTCTCCATCAACTGGGCATCGGTGCCACCCATCGTGATCTGGGCGCGACCGCCGCGGATCGGGCCGTTGATCGTCGGCGCGGACTTGACCTTGTCGTCGAGGATCGTCGCGAACTTCATGCCGACGATCTGCGCGGTGACATCGCCGAACAGGCGACCGCCGAAGCGGTTGAACTCGAGCGAGACGACCGGGCGGTTCGTGGTCTGATCGTACGTGCCGCTCGCGTTCGAGATCCCCGAGCCGGTGAGGCGCACCGCGCGCTCGAGGTAGTAGGTCCGCCAGTACGGGCGCTTGTCCTTGGCATCCGATTGCGGCTCGTTGAGCTCGTAGCCCATCTGGTGATCGTCCGGCATCTTGACCGACTTGTCGGTCGCGATCAGCCCGGGGATGCCGAGGTCGGCGTCGCCAAAGAGGTATTGCTCGATCAGCTCGCGGCCGGTGATCGACACGTTGACGGTCGTCTTCGGGTCGCCGAGGTCGCCGTTGATCTTCGAATCCTTGGTCAGCTTCGAGTGCTTCTTCGCCCACGTGTACGGCACGTCGACGTTGCGATCGTGCGAGATCAAGTAGTAGTCGGTGTGCGTACCGCCGCCATCTTCCGGCTTCCAGTGATCGATCTCGGCGCGGACGTCGAGGCGAATCGCTTCCGGATCGGTCGGCTCGCCCTTCTTGTCGCTGCCGACGTGGCGATAGATGTTGATCATGTACGCCGAACCGGTGTGCGTGCCGTCCTTGGTGCAGCCGGTCGGAGGAGGATTGAAGCAGTCGTCGACGACCTTCATCTCGAGCTTCGCGGTGCGCGCGATCAGATCTTCGGTCTCGACGATCGCCGGCGACTTCGGATCGCCCGGGAGCTCGACGATGATGTCATCACCCTTCTCGACCACGCTCGGGTCGGCGACGCCCTTCTCGTTGATGCGATCGCGGATCGTGGCGACCGCGTTGGTGAGCGCGCTCTTCTTGATGCCATCGGCGTACGACTCGGACACCTTGAAGCACAGCGAATTCGCGCCGTCGTCCGGTGCGCAGTCGCGCCACTCGATGGTCTTTTCGTGGTCGTTGTAGTCGCTCTCGATCTTGGCCTTGAGCGAGGCCAGCTTCGTAGCGTCGTCGAGCGTGACGGTCACGGCGCCGAGCGGCAGCGACGGGGTCCGGACCACGCCCTTGAGCTTGTCGTCGGCGAGGGTCGCTTCGAGATCACGCTTGAGCTCGGAGGCCTTGTCGTCGACCGCGCGATCGAGCGCGATGTTGTAGACGATGTGCTTGCCGCCCTGGAGATCGAGCCCGTAGGTGATCGTGCTGCCGAACAGATGGTTCAGCGGCCAGACCTTGGGCAGGCTGTCGCGCCCTTCCTTCGATAGGAAGCTCGGAGCGAGCGTCCCGACGCATAGCAGCAACATCGCGAACAGCGCGATCGTGCGCCACTTCAGACTGCGATCCATAGCACCACCCTGTAACTACGAAAAAGCGTTCGGCAATCGAGTGTCGATCTGACTCAGGCGGCGCTCTTCGCGGCGCCCTCGGGAACTTTGCCTTCCCACTTACCTTCGACGTACGCGCGAGGAACGCGAACGCGAACTTTCTCCTGGAGCTCGAGGACGAGCACGCCGTCATCCGACACGCCCGTGATCTTGCCGATCACGCCACCACGAGTGATGACTTCGTCGCCCTTGCCGAGCTTGCCGAGCATCGCCTGGTGATCCTTCTGCTTCCTCACCTGCGGACGGATCAGGATGAAGTAGAAGATGCCGAACATGACGAGCATCATTACGATCGGAGACATGGCGTTCATGGGCGTTTACCTTCGAAAACCGAGGGTTTGTACCCCCGGCTCCCAGGTAGGTCAAGCGCGCTCGCCGTCGCGCAGGATCTGGTCGCGGATGGCCCGGACGTGCCGGCTGTAGAACGTGAGGTTGTGCAGGGTTGCGAGCCGGGCGTACAGAATCTCTTTCGCCTGGTAGAGGTGTCGCAGGTACGCGCGGGAGTGTGTCCTGCAGGTGTGGCACGGACATTCCGGATCGATCGGCCCCGTGTCGAGGCGATTCGCGGCGTTCGGGATGTTCACGCGAACACCCGATTGCGTGAACAAGTAGCCGTTGCGAGCGTTGCGGGTCGGCATCACGCAATCGAACATGTCGATGCCCGACGCGATCGCCTTGGTCAGATCTTGCGGCGTGCCGACGCCCATCAAGTAGCGCGGGCGCTGCGCCGGCAAGAGGTGCGCGACCTCGTCGAGGATCCGATACGTGTCCTCGATGCCTTCACCGACCGCGAGCCCGCCGAGTGCGTGGCCGTCGAAGTCCATCGCCGTGATCTCGGCCATGTGGCGCTTGCGGCGCTCGCTGTCGATGCCGCCCTGCACGATGCCGAACAGCGCCTGGCCGGTCGCGCGCGGTGCGAGCCGGCAGCGCTGCGCCCACGCCGTGGTGCGAGCGAGCGCGAGCTCGTGCGTCGCAGCGTCGGCGTCGCCGGGCGGACACTGATCGAAGCACATCGCGATATCCGAGCCCAAGATCCGCTGGATGTTCATCGAGATCTCGGGCGTCAGCCGGTGCTTCGAGCCGTCGATGTGCGAGCGAAACGTCACGCCGTCGTCGTCGAGCGACCCGAGCGCCGCGAGCGAGAACACTTGAAACCCGCCGGAGTCGGTGAGGATCGGGCGATCCCACGCGGCGAACTTGTGGAGGCCACCGACGTGCTCCATGACCTCGAGGCCGGGGCGTAGGTAGAGGTGATACGTGTTGCCGAGGATGATCTTCGCGTCGAGCGGCGGTGCGCGCAGCTCGTCGGCGGTCATCGCCTTGACCGTGCCCGCGGTACCGACCGGCATGAACACGGGCGTCTCGATGTCGCCGCGCGGGGTGTGCAAGATGCCGGCGCGCGCGTGCCCGAGCGTGGCAAGCAGCTCGAAGGACCAACCGGGGGTCGGGAGATTCGTGATCATGGCGTGGGGCGGTGCAGCAACATCGCGTCGCCGTAGCTGAAGAAGCGATAGCGCTCGGCGACCGCGTGGCGATAGGCGGCGAGCACGCGCTCGGTGCCGGCGAACGCACACACCAGCATCAGCAGCGTCGATTCGGGGAGGTGGAAGTTCGTGATCAGATGCTGGGTCAGGAAGTCGTGATGGGAGTCGGGATAGATGAAGAGGTTGGTCGAGCCCGAGCCGGCGAGGCCCCGCGACGCTTCGAGGGCGCGCAGCGCGGTCGTGCCGAGCGCGACGATCGGCCGGCCGGTCGCGAGCAAGGCCGCGGTCGCCTCCGGCACGACGTAGCGCTCGCGATGCATGTGGTGATCGCGGATATCGTCGACGCGGATCGGCTCGAACGTACCGTAACCGACGTGCAGCGTGACGGTCGTGATCGTGATGCCGCGTGCGGTCATGCGCTCGGCGATCGCGGGCGTCATGTGGAAGCCGGCGGTCGGCGCGGCGACCGCACCGCGCTCGGTCGCGAACATCGTCTGATAGCGGTCGCGGTCGCTCGGGCGATCGGCGTCGCGGACGATGTAGTGCGGCAGCGGGATGTGGCCGATCCGATCGAGCAGCGCGTACGGATCACCCGGCAGCGCGACCACGATCGAGCCGTCTCCATCGCGCTCGGCGATGATCTCGATCGACACCGCGCCGCCATTCGGCGGCGCTGCTTCGCCCGGCAAAGCCGGGCTCGCGAGCGACACGTCATCCTCGATGTGCACGCGCTGGCCGACCCGCAGCGGGCGGCGGGCGCGAGCGAGCGCACGCCACGCGGTGGTGCCCTCGGGCGCCGGTGTCGGATCGGGCTCGAGCAGCAACAGCTCGACGCCGCCACCGGTGTCCTTCTTACCGAGGACGCGCGCCGGAATGACCCGGGTGTTATTCGCGACCAGGATGGCGTCCGCCGGCAGGAGCTCGACGATGGCGGGGAACGTCCGATCGTCGAGCCGCTCGGTCACGTGGAGCAGGCGCGACTGATCGCGCTCGGCCGCGGGCTCTTGCGCGATCAACTCGGAGGGCAGCTCGAACGTGTAGTCGGACGGACGAAACACTGGCGCGGCACGCTAGCACGCCGCAACTCCCATCGATCGCGTGGTGTCTGCGCTAAGGTCCACACCATGCGCGCCGTTGCGATCTTGATGATGTCTGCCGGGGCGGCGAGCGCCGCACCGCTCGCGCACCTCGAGCAGGATGTCGATGGTGACGGCAAGGTCGACACGGTCACGGTCGATGGCAGCAACCTCACGATCGGCACCACCGTGTTGCCCCTACGCGCGCCGGCGAATCGCGCGAAGCTGGTCGCGGCGACGAGCGCGGGCGTGCCGATGATCGCGGTCGCGCTCGACACCACGACCATCGTGTTCGAGTTTCGCGGCGCGTGGCGCGAGGCCCTGCGCGGGCCGACCGGGCCGGTGCCGCCGGATGGCGACTACTCCGTCGCGATCGCGCCCGGACCGAACGGCATCTATCGCTATCAGGAGCGCACCGGATTCCGGCGCTGCGACGGCAAGCCGGCGTACCTGTTCGCCGAGGGCTGGCACGACAACAAGTTCCAGCGGCTGTCGACGCTGCCGGTCGAGATCAGCGACACCGCGACCGTGATCGTCGCGAAGCCGGATGCCACGCCGGCGGCCGCGCCGCTGCTCTATCAAGCGCGGGTCGCATCGTACGAGGCCGGTGCGCAGAACGTGCTCGACCTCGCGCTCCCCACCGAGCTCGACGACGGAAAGCCGGCGACGTACTGGCACGAGGAGCTCAAGACCTCGATGGCCGAGGGCCAGTTCTTCACGTTCGAGCCGCGGACCGATCACGCGAAAGCGACGCAGTTGCGCTTCGTCGCCGCGGCGGCGAAGGGGTTCGATCGACTCGAGCGCGTCGCGGTGGTCGGCGGCACCAAGGCGTGGCACGTCGCGCTCGCCGATAGCGATGGCGCACAGACGGTCGATCTGCCGGAGCCGATCGAAGGCTGCGTCACGGTGATCATCGAAGCGGCGCACGGCCACGGCTCGCTCGCGATCGGCGAGATGTCGGTGTACGGCGACGGCGAGCGCACCGGCGGCGGCGAGGCGATGCTCGCGAAGGTGATCGCCGACGGCGGCGACATCAAGAGCGCGACGCAGGCGCTGGCGCGGCGCGGTGCCGCGGCGGTGACCGCGCTCGACGCTGAATTGCAAAAGGCCGCGTCCGCCGGGGCGCGCACGCGGATCGTCCACGCGCTCGCCGAGATCCGCGATCCGAGTGCGGGCCCGGTGCTCGCGCACGCGATCGCGCAGAGTCACGTCGAGGAGCGTGATCTCGACGACGCGCTCGCCGCGCTCGGCAACCTCGGCTTCGCGCAGGAGCTCCACGAGCTCGTCACCAAGCATGAAGTGCCGCAGGCCCATCGCGCCGCCGCCGTCACCGCGCTCGCGGTGGCGCTCGGCGCGACGAAACCGTACGAGCCCGCGCTGTTGATCGACCTCGCGGGCGAGGGCTCGCGCGAGGAGCGCCGCGCGGCGATCGATGGCCTCGCGCGCGCGCCGGTGCCGGCGCTGATCGCGGCCGCCCAAGCGGCGACCACCCCCGAGGCGTCGGGCGACCTCTATCGCGCGGTCACGCGCAGCGCGCACAACCGTCCGGCGGAGGCGCCGCCTGCCCTCGCCGCGTTCGTCGCCGCGCTGACCACGGCGACCGACTACGAGCGTCGCTATCGCGTGGTCGACGGGATCGCCGAGCTCGGCGATGCACCCGCGCTCGAGGCGCTCGCGAAGCTGTTGCAGAGCCTGCCCGCCGGCGGTGAGCGTTGGGCGTTCGATCAGGTCGCCGCGCGCACGATCGCGAAGACGCCGCGACCCGAGGCGCTCGATCTGTTGGTCGCGCTGGTCAAGGAGCCCGATCCGGGCGTGCGCTATGCGGCGCTGACCGCGCTCGGTTCGTCGACGGGCGACACCGCCGGTCCGTGGCATCACGCGAGTCACGGTGACGGCGTCGACCGGGTGATCCAGACGGCGCTCGCGAGTGACACGTGGCCCGAAGTGCGAGCGCGTGCCGCCGAGATGCTCGGTGCGCGGTGCTCGCGCCCCGGACCTGCGAAGGCGCTCGACGACTCGGTGCATCGCGATCCCGAGCTCGTGGTGCGCAGCGATGCGCTCGCGGCGCTGGTCGAATGCCGGGCGAGCTTCGCCGCGGATCTGTTGTGGAAGACGTGGGAGAACAAGAAGCAGCCGATCGAGCTCCGCACGCGCGCGATCGACCTCTCGGTCGAGCTCGGGGATCCCGGCGTGGCCGCGAAGCTCGTGACCCGGTTCGAGCAGTGGCGCGGTGCTTCGCTCGAATCGACCGACGCGCTCGCGCTCTGCCAGAACGCGGCCTACGCGATCGGCCGTCTCGCACCACCGGGCGCGGGCGACGCGCTCGTGCGCGCACTCGACGATGGCGCGTTTCCGGAGATCGTCGCCGCCGCCGCGACCGGGCTCGGCCTGATGGGCTCACGCTGCCCACCCGCCGCGAAGCCCAAGCTTCGGGCGCTCGCGCGCTCGGAGGAGCAGCAAGTGTCGCTCGCCGCGTCGCACGCCGCGGCGCTGTGCGGGAAATAACGCCGCTTCAGGTCAGCCCCTTCAGGTCAGCCGCTTCAGCTAAGCGACGTCAGCGCTTCGCGGAGCTTCTGGTTCCCGGGCTCGATCTCGAGCCCGCGCTGGAACATCGACTTCGCTTTCGGCGATTGGCCGAGCTCGACGTGGATCTTGCCGAGCGCCCAGTAGACCTCGCCCTTCGTCACACCGGCGTCGGCGTCGATGTTCTGGAGCACGAGCGACTGGTAGATCTTGCGCGCCTTCTCCCAGTCGCTGCCGGCGAAGTACAGCCGGCCGAGGCCCATCATCGTCACGACGTCGGTGGGGTTCACGCGCAGTGCTTCTTCGTAGGCGGCGCGAGCGCCGGCGTGATCGCCGTGCGCTTCGAGGATGCTGCCCTGACGCTGGCGGAACTTCGCGACGTCCTTCATCCGGCGCGCCGTCTTCGCCTCGGTCGCGAGCCGGTCGTAGATCGGTGCGGCTTCGTCGAACCGGCTCGCGGCGAAGAACATGTCGGCGAGCGGTGCGAGGACCCGCACGTCATCGGGCGCCGCGTTCGCCGCACGAGCCAGCGCCGCGAGCGCGGCATCCGAGCGACCTGCCTTGCGCTCGAGATCCGCGATCTCGACCAGCAACTCGACGCTGGCCGCGTCGCGGGTCGCGGGTGGGACCGCTTCGAGGCGAGCCTTCAAGGCGTCGGCGAGCAGCGCATTGTCGCGGCGCTCGCGCGCGAGCTTCTCGAGCGCGGCGATCGACGGCCCGTGCGTGGGCTCGTAGCGAAGCGCGTTGCGGAAGTGCTGGATCGCGGTGTCCTCGTCGGAATCGCCGACGCGGGCGACCTCGCCGAGGCGGAAGAACAGATCGGCGGCGTCGCGGCCCTGCGGGTCGAGCTTGAGCGCTTGCTCGAGCGTGGCCTTGCTCTTCGTCCAATCGCCGGTGCGATCGTAGATCTTCGAGAGCCGCGTCAGGGCCGCGACCGAGCCCGGTTCGCGCGCGAGGATCTTCTCGAGGATCTCGCCGGCGGCGTCCGGGTTGTCGAGCTTGGCTTCCCACACGTCGGCCGCACGCGCGAGCGCCTGGATCTCGGCGTGGTTGTTGCCGAGCACGGCGTAGAGCTCCGCGCGCCGCTCGAGCAACTCGACGAGGTCGTGCCACCGGCTCGACGTCCCGAGCAGGCGCTCGAGCTCGTCGTACGCGCGCTGGCTCGTACTATCGATCTCGATCGCGGAGTACCAGGCGGTGATCGCGTCGTCGACGGACTGCCGGCGACCCTCCGCGAGCTGCGCCATCTCGGCGTAGATCGCGACCTTCTCGGCCGCGGTGTTCGCGAGATCGAGGCGCCGCGTCTGGATGTCGCCGACCGCGATCCAATCGTTGTTCTTCGCGTGGGCGAGCTCGAGCTGACCGAGCACCGACAGATCGTCCGGATCGAGGTCGGCCACGGCCTGCCACGCACCGACCGCGCGCGGCGTGTCGGACTCGAGGCGCGCGATCTCGACGCGCAGTTGCTTCTCGTCGGCGGGCTCGGGCGCCAACCGCGCCGAGCGACTCAAGACGTCGACGAGCTCGCGCTTGTCGTCGGGCACCGCGCTGAACCGATAGATCCGCGCGAGCTGGTCGAGCGCGTCGCGATCGTTGTCGTCCTCGCTCGAGATCTCGCGCCACGCCACCACCGCGGCCGCGCGATCGCCGGAGCGCTCGGAGATCTGCGCGACCTCGGCGAACGCCGCGCGCCGCTCGGCGGGTTCGGGCGCGACCTTGCCGCGCTGGCGCAACGCATCGGCGAGCGCCGGCGAATCACCGCGCATGCGCAGGATCTCGATCAGCGGATCGAGTGCGGCCAGTTCTTCGGGCTCGAGCGCGAGTGCGGCGCGATACGTCGCGCTCGCCTCGTCGGCCTGGCCGAGCTTGTCGCGTTGAATCCGGCCGAGGAACACGAGCAGCGCGACCTGGACGTCGGGGGGCTGATCGTGCGCGGTCGCGACGATCGCGGACAGCTTCTGCGCGGTCTCTTGCCACTGGCCGAGCCGCTCCGCGAGCCGCTCCGATTCGTTCAACGCTTGCTGCGATGCCGGATCTGCGGCGAGCCAACGCAGCGCCGCATCGAGGGCGCGCGCGCGATCGTTGAGCTTGTGCTCCGCGATCTCGACGAGGCGCTGCAGGATCGACGCGCGATCGATCGCCTCGTCGGTGACGGCGAGCCGAGCGTCGAGCACGGTGACGAGCCGCGCCGAATCGTCGTCCTGTTCGAACAGCGGTTCGAGGATCTCGACGATCTCGCGCTTGTGCGCGGGCTGCACGGTCGCGAGCATGCGCTCGAGCGCCGCGCGCGCCGGCGGATGCGACGGCGACAACGCGAGCACGTCGCGGTACGCGCCGATCGCCTCGCGCGGCGTGTCGAGCGTGGTCTCGTGGAGATCCGCCATCCGGAACAGATACTCCGCGGTCTGCGTCTCGCTCTCGGCCGCGTCGGCCTCGCGGCGCAGCACGGCGGCGAGCTCCGCCGACTTGTTGCCACGTGCGAGCACGCGCTCGAGCGCGCTCAGCGCGGCGCGTGGCTCGGGGCCCCGGGTCCCGCGATCGAACGCGCGTGCCGCACGATCCAGATCGTTCAACCGATCCTCGCTGATCGCGCCGAGCCGCATCGCGTACGCCTGATCGACATCGGGCGGCAGCGGCTGGGTCGCATCCTCGAGGCGCTCGTCGAGCAACGCCGCGAGCTCGCGCCACAGGTTCTGCGCTTCGGCGAGCCGCTGCAGCGGTTGCAGGAGGTCGGCATCTTCCGGATCGTCGGCGAGCGCGCGGCCCCACACGACGAACGCCTGCGCCGGTTGGTTCGCGAGTTGCTCGCGGGTCTCGGCGAGCGCTTGCCAATCGGCGCGCCGCGCCGATGGGTCACGGCCTTCGACGTGGAGCCGGCGCTCGTAGACGCGGATCAGCCCCGCGGCCTCGCGCTCCGAGCGATACACGCGCTCGAGGATCGGCGTCGCCGAATCGACGAAGTCGTCGTGCTGCATCAACTGCTCGAGCGCCGCGCGCGCATGCTCGTGCGCCGGCAGGACCTGGAGCACGGCGCCGTAGCGCGGAATCGCCGCGTCCGGATCGGCGAGCTCGACCTCGACCAGCTTCGCCGCGCGGAACGCGAGGTCGGCGCGATCCTGGGTGTTCGCCGCGAGCAGCGCGCGCTTGTCGACGGTGTCGAGCAGCTCGGGCCACAGCTTCTGCTTGGTGTAGATCCGATCGAGATCGCCGAGCGCACTCTGATCGCCGGCATCGTCGTCGAGGATCGCCGTGAGATGGCCGATCGCCTGATAGACGTCGTCGAGCTGAGTCTCGTAGACCTGCGCCGCCGCGTGGCGCAACTGCTGGCGCTGCGCGACCTCGCTCGACAGCTCGATCTTGCGCTCCAGCGTGACCGCGAGCTCGCGCGGTGCATCGCCGCCGGAGTCGGCGCGGTACAGACGCTCGAGCGCATCGAGCGCGGCGAGGTCGGAGTCGTCGACACCGAGCACGTTCTTGTAGGCGCCGATCGCCTTGGTCCGATCGTTCAGGACCTCTTCGTAGAGCGACGCGGCCCGGTGGAGCAGCACGAGCCGCACGCCAGCGTCTTCGGTGAGCTCGGCCCGGCGCTCGACGATCGTCACGAGCTCGGGCACGCGGCCCTCGAGCGCGAGCAAGCGATCGAGTGCGGCCAGCGCGAGCAGATCGTCGGTGCGCGCTTCGTCGACCTTGCGCCACGCCTCGATCGAGCGCCTCCGGTCGCGGCGCTGGATCTCGTGGATTTCGGCGGCGCGTGCCCACAGGCTCGCCGCGAGCTCGCCGTTCGAGGCCGAGGCGGCGCCATCTTCGACGGTGCGCGCCGCTTCGTCCCACGCGGACAGCTTGCCGGCAAGCGACAGCAACTTCGTCAGCGCCGCGTCGTCGGAGACATCGATTCGCCACGCGCGCGCCAGCGCCGCGAGCGCGAGATCGATCGCGCCACCGCGGGTCTCGTGAATCTCCGCGATCTCGTGGAGCGCCTGGACTTGATCGAACGGGTCCATGACGTACTCGAGCTTCGCGTCGAGGATCACGACCAGCTTCTGCCACCAATCCTGCGCGCGATAGACCGGCTCGAGGAGCTCGATCACGCGAGCGCGGTGATCGTCGTGAATCACCAACCGCTCGAGCGCGTGGACGCCGCGCTCCCACAGCTTCTCGCCGTGGAGCACCTCTTGGTACTGATCGATCGCGGCCGGGAGATCGAGGATCTGGTGCTCGTAGATCTCGGCGAGCCGGAGGCGGAGCTCCGCCGTTTCGGTCTCGTCGTCGGTGCGGCCGAGCCGCGCCTCGATTAGATCGACCAGGTCATGCCACTGCCCGCGCAGCCGGAACAGCCGCTCGAGCTCGGCCACCGCGTCGCGATACGCGCGCTCCGCCGCCGGCGTGTCGCCGCTATCGCACGCGAGCACGACCTCGCGCCATGCTTCGACCGCGCGCGCGGTGTCGTGGAGGCCGTCCTCGGTCAACCGCGCCCGCTTGACCAACGCCTCGATCCGGAGGTCGTCGTCGCCGCGCGTGATCACGTCGTCGTAGACCTCGACGAGGTCGGTCCAGCGCTGGGTGCGCCCGAGCAGATCCTCGAGCCGGCGCACCAGCTCGCGCGCGTTCGGCACCGCATCGTCGACGTCGATCGCGAGCGCCCGGCGATACGCCGCGAACGCCTGGTCGGTGTCGTCGAGCCGGCGGTCGTAGATCGTCGCGACGGCGATCGCGACATCGCGAACGTCGGTCGTCTCGCCCTGTTCGTCGTCGAGATAGCCCTGGTAGGTCTCGGCGACGAACGCCCAGTTCTCGGTGATCGACGCGAGCCGGTTGAGCTGATCTCGCACCGTCGGATCGGCCGGCGCCTCGCGGAACACCTTCGCGAACCACTTCTGCGCGCTCTCGAAGTCCTCGAGCTGCTCCTCGAACAGTCGCGCGACATAGCGCGTGAGCCGCAGCCGGTCCCGCGGATCCGCCGCCGCGTCGAGCTTCGCTTCGTACACGCGCACCAGATCGGGCCAGCGCTGCTGGGTCACGAACACCGGCTCGAGCACCTCGGCCGCTTGCGCGCGCGCCTCGGGATCATTGAGCAAGCGCTCGAGCGCCGCGAGGGCTGCAGGTTGCTTCGAGTTGCCGCCGAGCGCGGCCGCATAGTTCTCGATCGCCGCCTCGATATCGTGGATGTGGTTCTCGTGGAGCTCGCCGAGCTGGACGCGCAGCGCGACCGCTTCGTCGACCGACGTCACGAAGCCCAACCGGAGCTCGTAGAGGTCGACGACGTCGTGCCAGCGGTGCTGTCCGCTGTAGAGCCCTTCGAGTGCGTAGATCGCATCGGCGCGCTCTGGCGCGATCTCGAGGACCTGCTGCCAACTGCCGATCGCTTCGTCGGGGCGCTTGAGGTTCGAGTAGATGCCGGCCGCCTCGACGAGCGCGTGGACCTGATCGTCGATATCGGCGCCCATCTCGGGCGTCGCCTGGCGCAACAGCACCTCGACGAGATGCTCGTCGTCACCGGTCTCGCGGTAGATGCTCTCGAGCGCGGCCAGCGCGCGGCGATCGTCCGGTTGGACGTCGAGCACCTTCTGGTAGTACTCGCGCGACATCGCGAGGTCGCGGCGCACCGCGCGCGCGAGGTCGGCGACATCGAGATACAGCCGGCGCTGGATCTCGGCGTCGAGCACGTCCGGCGCGACGGCGCGATAGACGTCGATCAGCTCGGCCTCGCGACCGAGCTCGCCGGCGAGGCGTTCGGTCTCCGCGACGGTGCGCGCGAGCTCGGGCTCGGTCGCCGCATGGCGGAGCGCGAGGAGCTGCGCCTCGAACGCGCCGGCCTTGTCGCCGAGCCGCTGCTCGCGCAACAGCACGACCTCGTTGAGCGCGCGCAGCTTGGTCGCCGGATCATCGGTCCACTCGGCCTGCCGCATCGACAGCGACGCGAGCCGCTCATCCTTCGCGGTCGCGGCGTAGACCGGCCGCAAGATGTCGGCGGCGCCGGCGCGGAGATCCGGATCGTGCAGAGCGGCCTCGACGGCGGCGAGCGCCTCCGGATGGTTCGGCTCGACCTGGAGCACGTTCTCCCAGCGATCGAGTGCTTCGACCGGGCGCTGCAGCGGCCCGCCGAGCAACTTCGCCACTTCGATCTGGAGCGGCAGCGTCTCGCCGTCCGGGTCGTTCGCGAGCTGGCGCTCGTAGACGTCGAGCAGATCGGCGTGGCGATTCGACGAGCCGTACAACCGCGCGAGCTCGGCCAACGCCTGCGGGTTGTCGCCATCGTGCTCGAGGATCTCGAGCCACGCGGCGATCGCCTCCTCGGGCTCCTTCAAGCGCTGCTCGTGGAGCACCGCGATCCGGCCGAGCAGTACGATCGCATCGCCCGGCGACTGATCCGCCATCCGGCGCAGGATCTCGACGAGGTCGCGCCAGCGCTCCGCGGTCGCATACAGCCGCTCGAGCGCGTGCAGTGCGCTGACGTCGTGCGGTTGATCGTGGAGTACGTCGCGCCACGTCGTGATCGCGGCCTCGCTCGCGCCGAGCTTGGTCTCTTCGAGGTGCGCCACGCGCGAGAGCAACGCGCGCCGTTCGGTCGCGTCCTCGGCCCACTCCGCTTGCTTGCGGTTGACGTCGCGAAGCTCCTGCCACGCCCCGCCCTCCTCGTAGAGCCGCGCGAGCGCCGCACCGGCGCGACGCTGGGTCGCCGGTGACGACTGATCCGCGTCGAGCAACCGGCGATACGCGACGATCGCGCGCGGCGCGTCGCCGAGCTGGGTGTCGTAGTACGTCGCGAGCTCGCCGAGCAGCGCGCCGCGGGTGCCGATGTCGCTCGCGGGCGTCGCGTTAACCGCGTTCTCGAGCGCCGCGGTCGCCTCGGGCCACCGCGACAACCATTGCGCGAGTCGCGGGAGCTCGACGCGAGCTCGCTCGTCGGTCGGCTCGAGCTTCAAGACCTCGAGCCACGCATCGAACGCCTCGCGGCCGTTGTCGAGCTCGGCCTCCTCGAGCACGGCGATCCGCGCGAGCAACTCGACGGCCTCGGTGCCCTCGACGAGGCGACGCTGCACGCGGAGCAGGCCGACGAGGTCCTTCCACAGCTTGTCGGTCTCGTAGAGCGGCTCGAGCACGCGGCTGATCCGCATGCGATGCGCGGCCGCCTTCGGCTGGTTGAGCAGCTCCTCGAGCAGCTCGCGGCCATCGGCGTGACCGGGTTCGCGGGCGAGCACGTCCTCGAGCAGATCGACCGACCGGCTCGGATCGCCGAGCGCGTGTGCGAACAGCTCCGCGCGGCGATACGCGAGCGACTGGGCCCGCGCAGGATCGTGCTCCGCGCGGCGCGCGAGCAGCTCCTCGAGCTCGGGCCACTGGGTGGCCTCGGTGTAGAGCCGATCGAGCGCGTCGAACGCCTCGACGGTTGCCGGTTCGAGCTCGAGAGCGCGGCGATACGCGGCGATCGCGCGCACCGGCTCACCGAGCATCTGCTCCTCGAGCACCGCGAGCTGGAGCAGCGCCGCGAGCCGAGCCTTCTCGTCGATCGTGACCTCGGCGCGGCGCTCGAGCAGCGCGCGCAGATCCAGCCAGCGTTGGTCGGCGCGATACGCGGCCGACAGCGCATCGAACGCATCGCCGGCGTCCGCCTGAACCTCGAGGACGGCGATCCACGCCTTCTCCGCGGTCGCGCGATCGGCGAGCCGATCACCGGCGAGCCGGGCGAGCTCGGTCGCGACCGAGCGGACGTCGTTCGGCGCGCCGGCCTTTTGCTTGAGCGTCGCGAGCGCGGCGGCGAGGTGCTTGCCCCACTCGCCATCGCGGCCGAGCTGACCCGCGAGGGCCGCGAGTGCGTGCCGGACGTCCGCATCTTGCGGCTGCGCCGCGACCACGCGCAGACCGGCGGTCCACGCCGCACCCGGATCGCCGAGGTCGGTGTGATAGATGCGCAGGAGCGCGCGATCGAGCTCGGTCTTTTCGGGACCGCTGGTGTCGTCGGAGGCGCGCAGCACCTCGAGCGCCGCCGCTTGCTGCGCCGAGCGCTTCGCGGCCTCGATGTGCGGCAACACCTGGCGGACCGCCGCGATCCGCTGCTTCGGATCGAGCTTGCTCGCGGTCTCCGGCACGAGCACGAGCCGGGCGATCGCATCGACCGGCTGACCGCGCACGCCGCCACCGGGCGCCGGCGCTGTGAGGGCTTCGCGATAGTACGGCAGCGCCTTCGCGGGCCGTTCGAGGCTGTGCTCCTCGAGCGAGCCGAGGCGCATCAGCAGATCGAAGCGCCGGCTCGAGTCTTGTTCCGCCGCGAGCTCTTGCGACAGCACGTCGGCGAGCGACTCCCAATCGCCGCGCGCCTCCTCGACCTTCGCGAGCGCGCGCAGCGCCTTCGGATGACCGGGCGAGGCCTCGAGCGCTTCGCGATAGGTCACCGCGGCGCCGTCGAGATCGACGAGCTTCTGCTCCTGGATCAGCGCGGCTTCGAGCAGGAGATTTGCGCGCTGCGGTCCGGGATTCTCGCGCTGCGCGCGCCGCCGGAACGAGGCCAACAGCTCGCTCCAGTCCGCGACCTGGCTCGCGAGATCCTCGAGGTGAGTCTCCGCATCGCGATCCTCGGGCGCGAGCTGCAGCACCTTGCGGTGATAGCCACGCGCCATCTCCGGATCGCCGAGCTTCTTGTTCGCGATCTTCGCGAGCTCGCGAAACAGCGAGAGCCGCTGGGGTTCCTTCAGCGTGCCGCCGGTGATCGCTCGCTCGAACGCGCCGACCACGTCGCGCCATTGGTCGCGCTCGCTCGCGAGCCGCATCACGTCGTCGTAGAGCTTGGTACCACCCGGCCCAGAGGGCTCGATCTCGAACGCGCGCAGCGCCCACGCGAACGCGAGCGTCTTCGAGACGAGCTTCTGCTCGCACAGCGCACGGATCTGCTCGATCTTCGCGAGCTTCGCCTTCGGCTCGGTCGCGACGCCGAGCTCGATCTCGCGCATCGTGAGTAGCCGCGTCCACTTCTCCTGCTTCTCGTAGATCGGCGCGAGCGCGGTCGCCGCGGCGAGGTTCTGCGAATCGACCGCGAGCACGCGCTCCCACACCGACCGCGCCTTCTCGAGCGTCGGCGCGGAGTCCTTCGCCTTGTCGGAGCGCTCCTGCGCGAGGTGCGCGGCGCGCTCGACGAGCGGCAGCCGTTGCGCCTTGCCGTCGATGCGATCCGCGATCGCGAGCAGCGCGTCGACGAGCTCCTCTTGTTGACCGAGCCGCGCGTACAACTGCTCGAGGCCGACGAAGTCGCCGGCCATCGCGTAGAGCTCGCGCAACGTGCGCAGCGCCTTCGCGTGATTGGGCTCGAGCTCGAGGATCTCTTTCCATGCCGCGGCGGCCTGTTGCGGAGCCTGCAGCCGCTCGGTGTAGATCTGGCCGAGCTTCTCGAGCAGCGCGGTCGCAGTCTTGAGGTTCGCGGCACCGCCGGCGGCGCGCGCGAGCGTGACCTGGCGATGCACGATCTCGACGTACGCGAGGTGGCGCTTCTCGCGGTCGTACAGCGCGGCCAGCGCGGCGAGCGTCTCGCTGACATCCGAGCTGCCGGCCTCGCCGAGCACGCGGTTGTGGATCTCGATCGCGAGCTTCGAATCGCCGAGCCGTTCGGCGGCGAGCCGCGCCATCTCGCTCTGCTTGCCGCGCCGATCGGCGGGCGCGAGCGTCGACGCCTCCTTGCCGAGCAGATCGATCAGCTGTCGCCACTGGCGACGCTTCGTATAGATCTCCTTCAGCCGATTGATCGCGTCGGTATCGGTCGGCGTCAGCTCGGCGATCCGCTCGAGCGGCTTGATCGCGTTCGCGAAGTTGCCGAACCGCTCGGACCACAGATCCGCGACCTCGCGGAGCAGCTTGACCCGCTCGTGATCGGGGACGTTCGGGGCCTCGCTCTTGCGCGTCAACACCGCGATCAGATCGTTCCATCGCCCGAGCGTGCGGAACTTCCCGGCGAGCTCGTCGCCGGCGCGCTGGTTGTCCGGATCGATCTTGAGGATCGCGTTGTAGGTGTTGATCACCATCACGTCGAGCTTCAAGCGATCGCGATAGATCTCCGCGACCTCGAACAGGCGCGCGACCTTGGCCGCGACCTCGGAGTCGCTCAGCCGATCGATGTCGTCCTTCATCAGATCGAGGAGCGCGTTCCACTTCTCGGTCCTGCGATACAGCCGAGACAGCGAGCTGCGCGCCTGTACCGAGGTCGGCTCGGTGCGCAGGTGCTGCTTCCAGGCTTCGATCGCCTTCTCGGGGTTGTTCTGCGCTTCGGCGAGCTCCGCGATCTCGATCGAGATCGATTTCTCGCCGGAGTCACTGCGCGGCCCCCGGCTGGTGGCTTGAGACGACTTCTCGGCTGACTTCAGCAGCGTCATCAGCTTTCCGGTCTCGCCCTTCGCCGTGTAGTACGTGCGATAGAAGTCGAGCGCGGCGGGATGCGCCTGATCGATCTTGCGGATCCGGCGGAAGTACTCCTCGGCCTGATCGAGATCGTTCAGGTGCTTCCACAGCACCATCCCGATCTGGAGCAGCATGCCGAGGTCATCGCCATCGCGGCGCGCCTTGAGGGCGGCTTGATACGCGGTGACGACGCCGGCCCAATCGCCGGTCGCCGCGGCCGCGTCGGTGACGAACCGCAGCGCGCGCGGATGCGTCGGATCGAGCACGAGCACGCGCTTCAACGCGCGCTCGCCCCGCGCGCCGTTGGCGAGCCGGGTGTGCGCGAGCTCGGACAGCGCGATCAACGCCGCGACCTTCTCCTCGGTCGTCGCGGCTTTCTCCGCGCGCTCGTCGAGGAGCTCGCCGAGATCTTGCCAGCGCTCGCGCCGGCGCAACAGGCGCGCGAGGTGGAACGCGGCCTTGCCGTTCTTCGGATCGATCTCGAGCGCCTTGCGCAGGTGTGCTTCCGCTTCGCCGCCCTCGGGCGCAAACCGGACGTACGCCTCGGCTGCCGAGACGTAGAGTCCGGTCGCCAGGCTGCGATCGGTCGACGCCGACGCTTCCTGGACGTACTTCGCCGTGAACTTCTGCCAGTTCTCTTCGGCGACGTTGAGCTCCTCGAGCGCTTCGATCGCCATCGCATCGTTCTTGCGGAGCTCGAGCACCGACGCGAACGCCGCGTGCGCGGCCGGCACGTCGAGCAATTCTCCGTCGAGGACCATGCCCTTTTCGAGCAACAGATCCGCTTGCTTCTGCTTGTCGGTCTCGCCGATCGCCGCGATCTCGACGTCGATCAGCGCGACGACCGCGTCCGGTCGACCGCGATTGGCGAGCAGCTTGCGGGTCGCCGCAAAGCGACTCGAGCGCAGATCGGGCGGCGCTTGCCGCGCGGCTGCAATGAGCCCCTCCAACGCTTGGGTGTCGTCGGGGTCGTGTTCGAGAACGGCAAGAAATGAAGGCAGATCAGCCATGGCCAGCGAGTCGCCGATGGTATCGGCCCGCACATCGCCGTACAACGCCGAGACGAGTTGATCCACCGAGCCCTCGAGACGTTAGACCGTGGCGTGGGGATCGATCCGGAGTGCTCGACCATCGCTCGCAGACAACGCTCGGTGTATATGAAGTGAACGTGAGCAGTCAGGGCCGGAGCTCGCTCGGCTATCTTCGGCCGTACCGCGCGATCATCCTTGGTGGGGTCGCGTCGCTGGTCGCGACCAACGCCTGCTTTCTCGGCGTCGCGGTCTATCTCAAGGACTCCGTCCAGGCGCTGAAAGACGCGCGGACGATCCAGAGCGTCTCCGATTCGCTGAGCTCGTTCGCGATCCCGCGCGGCTACCTCGACACGCTCGCAGCCTGGCGCACCAGCTCGATGGCGGCGACGACGCACGCGGCGCTCCAGGCCGTCGGGTTCCTGGTGTTGTTCGCGATCTTCACCGCGATCTCGCGGATCGCGTCGCGCGTGTGGATCTTCAACGCCGCGCGCGCCGCCGAGTACGATCTGCGCAGCGACCTGTTCGGTCATGCCGTCGCGCTCGCGCCCGGCTACTACCGCGATCACCCGACCGGCGACGTGATGTCGCGGCTGACCAACGACGTCCAGGTCGTGCGCGCGATGTGGGGTGCCGGGCTCGTCCATCTCGCCAACGCGGTGACGTCGTTCGCGACCGTGCTGCCGTTCATGCTCGGCATGTCGTGGAAGGTCGCGCTCCTCGCGGTCATCCCCTACCCGCTGATCTTCTTCGTCGGGCAGTTGTTGTCGCGGCGGATCTACACCTCGATGCGCGAGGTCCAGGGCGAGCTCGGCTCGCTGTCCGCGCGGATCCAGGAGGATCTCGGCGCGATCCAGGTGATCAAGACGTACGGGCTCGAGGACCTGCGGCGCACCGGCTTCGTGGCCTCGAGCAAGCGCCTGCTCCAGAAGAACATGACCGCGGCGATCGTCCGGATCCAACTGACGCCGACCTTGAACGCCCTCGCGTCGTCGGCGGTCGCGATCCTGATCGTGATGGGTGGCCGCGCGGTGATCCACTCTGACCTCGACGTCGGTCAGTACACCGCGTTCGCGGCGCTGCTCGCGCGCCTGGTGTGGCCGACGCTGACGCTCGGCTTCATGCTCGCGCTGGTCCAGCGCGGCCGCGCGTCGTGGAGCCGGCTCGTCTCGCTGCAGGACACCCAGCCCGAGATCGTCGACGGCGACGGCCCGCCGCTGGTCGTGCCCGCCTCCGGCCTGCCGGCGCACGTCGACGTCACCCACCTCACGATCCAGATCGGAGAGCGCAAGCTGCTCGACGACGTCTCGTTCACGCTCGTGCCGAGCACGGTCACCGCGATCGTCGGTCGCACCGGTGCCGGCAAGAGCACGCTGGTCGAAGCGCTGTGCCGGTTGATCCCGATTCCGGCCGGCATGATCGCGATCGATGGCCGCGACCTCACGACGCTGCCGCTCGACTCGGTGCGCGCACAGATCGGCTACGCGCCGCAGGAAGCGTTCCTGTTCTCGACGACGATCGCCGACAACATCGCGATGGGCTACGGCGCCGGCACCGCGATTCCGGCCGCGCGCAGGATCGAGCTCGAGCGGGTCGGTGCCGCCGAGCAGGCCCCCGATCTGTCGAGCGAGCCGCGGGTGACCGATGCCGCCGATGCCGCCGGGCTGACGCGCGACCTCGCCGTGATGCCCGAGCGGCTCGCGACCGTCGTCGGCGAGCGCGGGATCACGCTGTCGGGTGGCCAACGCCAACGCGTGGCGCTCGCGCGCGCGCTGGCGGCGAAGCCGCGGCTGTTGGTGCTCGATGACTCGCTGTCGTCGGTCGATGCCGAGACCGAGCGCGTGATCCTCGCGAACCTGCGCCGCGTCATGAAGGGCCGGACCGCGGTGTTGATCAGCCACCGCGTCGCCGCGATCAAAGATGCCGATCAGATCCTCGTGATCGATCAGGGCAAGATCGTCGAGCGTGGCACGCACGCCGAGCTGATCCGGCAGCAGGGCGTGTACAGCGACCTCTATCGGACCCAGCTCGATACCGAGTTCGAAGTCGTGGCGGAGCGAGCCGGCTGATGGCGACCGCGACCGTCCCCCGCAAGTCCGGCGTCGAGGCCGAAGCCGTCCTCGGCAAGGCGTACGACCTTCGGCTGATCAAGCGGATCGCGAAGTACGTGCGACCGCACCGCACGATGCTCGCCGCGTGGGTCGTGTTCATGCTGCTCGGCATCGCGTTCGAGCTCGCGCAGCCCGCGATGTTCGTCTACGCGCTCAACCACCACATCCTGTCGCCGCACCTCGACATGCTGCCGTGGGACGCGCTCGTGTACATCGGCCTCGTGCTCGCGCAGGGCGTCGCCGGGTTCTTCGACCAGTGGTTCTTGCAGCTCGCGGGTCAGCGCACGATGCACGACCTCCGGATCTCGATCTTCGATCACGTGCTCGCGCAGCGCGCCGCGTTCTTCGATCGCATTCCGGTCGGCCGCTTGATGACGCGCATGACGAACGACATCGAGAGCCTCAACGAGATGTTCGCGCAAGGCGCGATCACGCTGATCGCGGACGCGGTCAAGGCGATCGGCATCGTCGTCGTCATGCTCACGATCGATGTCCAGCTCTCGCTGATGACGTTCGCGACGCTGCCGCTCGTGATCATCCTCGTCGAGGTCGCGCGCCGCGCGATGCGCAAGTCGTTCCGCCAGATCCGCGTGCGGCTCGCCGCGATGAACGCGTTCGCGCAGGAGCACCTGTTCGGCATTCGCGTGATCCACCTCCTCGGGCGCAACAAGATCGCTCGCCGCGAGTACGACGAGGTCAACGCCGGGCATCGCGATGCCTATCTGCTGCAGATCCGCGCGGACGCGGCGATGTATGCGGTGGTCGAAGCGATCGGCTACATGGCGATCGGCCTGATCATCTGGTACGCGGCCGGCCATCGCATCGAGAACGCCGCGACGATCGGCGTGGTCGTCGTGTTCATCGAGTACATCAACAAGTTCTTCATTCCGATCCGCGATCTGTCCTCGAAGTACGCCGTCATGCAGGGCGCGATGGCCGCGAGCGAGCGGATCTTCCAACTGCTCGACACCCACGAGTACGACGGCGAGACCTCGAGCACGATCACCGCCGGCGATCCAGACGAGCCGGTTCCGGCGAAGGATTCAGCGGCGATCGAGCTCCGCATGGTGCACTTCAGCTACGGCGCCGAGCCGGTGCTGCGGGGCCTCGACCTACGCGTCCCGCGTGGAGCGACGGTCGCGGTGGTCGGGGCGACCGGCTCCGGCAAGTCGACCGTGATCAAGCTGCTCACGCGCCTCTACGAGCGCGAGCGCGGTGCGATCCGGCTCGACGGCGTCGACATTCGCGACCTGCCGCTCGCGGAGCTCCGGCGGCGGATCACCGTGGTGTCGCAAGACGTGATGCTGTTCGCCGGCTCGCTGCGCGACAATATCACGCTCGGCAAGCCGCACTCGCAGGCCGAGATCGATGCGGCGATCCATCGCGTCGGCCTCGATCGCGCGCTCGAGCGCCGTGCGGGCTCCGTCACCGTCGCCATCGATCAGGCGGTCGCCGAGCGCGGCGCCAACTTCTCGGCCGGCGAGCGCCAGCTCGTCGCGTTCGCGCGCGCGCTGCTCCGCGACCCGGAGGTGCTCGTGCTCGACGAGGCGACCGCGCACGTCGACCCCGAGGCCGAGGTGCTGATCGAGAAGGGCGTCCACGAGCTGATGAAGGGCCGCACGACGCTGGTGATCGCGCACCGGCTCTCGACGATCCGCAACGCCGACCTGATCGTCGTGATGGACAAGGGCCTCGTCGTCGAGCAAGGCACGCACGACGAGCTCGTCGCGAAGGGCGGCCTCTACGCCGCGCTCGAGAAGACGTTCCGCCGGCAGGACTAGCGGATCAGACCAACGGTTTGTCGGTCGGCTTCGGGTCGCTCGACGCCGTGTCATTCTTCCCGCTCGGATCGGTCGGCTTGTCGGCCGCGGGCTTATCGCCGATCGGCTGATCGCGATGCGGCGGCTCGGAGGGCTTCGCCACGACCGCCGGCTTCTCCGGCTCGGGAGCCGGGGTCGGCTGGGTCGGCACGTCGGGCTTGGGACCACCGGCCGGCACACAACCGTGGGGCGCGTCCTTGACCGCCTGCTTCTCGGACTCGGCGACGACATCGCCGGTCTTGGGGTCGACCCGCGGCGACGAGCAGCCGTGGCCAACTCCGTGGCGAAGGCCGGCTCCATGGCGAAGGACCGTCCCCGCGCCGCCTGGAGCCGCGAGGGCCAGAACGACGAGGACCGAACCTAGGCGGATTGCCGACATACCGCAGCCTTACCTCGGGTCGCGGTGTAGTGGCAACACTGCACGGTGGGCCGCGCACGGGGGGCCGAGTTTCGGTATGATCTTCAACGGATGCCGGGACGGCTCAAGGAACGACTGCGCAGCGCCGTCGAGCTGATGGCCGACGGCGCGATCCTCGCCGACACGACCACGGGCGAGGTCCTGATCAATCGCGCGGCGCGCGAGATGCTCGGCGTGCCCGAGGATGCGTTCGTCGACGTCGCGTACCTCAAGGACACCGTCGGATTTTATCCGTTCGATCTCGCCGCCACGTCGCAAGATCCGGTGCGCGAAGAAGTTCGGATCGGCGAGCGGCTGTTGCACTCGGTGCTGACGCCGATGCGCGAGGGCGATCGATCGGTCGGCGCGATGGTGGTGCTGCGCGACCTCGGCGATAACGCCGACTTCTCGCGCAAGCGCGCCGACTTCGCGCAGGTGATGGCGCACGAGCTGCGCACGCCGCTGACCTCGATCGCCGGCGCGCTCGACATCGTGCTGTCGGGCTATGCCGGCCAGTTGCAGGATCGCCAACTGCGCTACATCGACATGGCACGCCAGGCGGCGACGCGGATGAATCAGCTCGTCGATCAGCTGCTCGACCTCGCGCGCGCACAGGCGGGACCGATCACGGTCGCGAGCGCGCCGGTGCAACTCGATCGGCTCGCGCGCGAGGTGATCGAGCGCTATCGCCAGGTCGCGGCGAACAAGCAGCTCTCGATCGAGTTCGGCGCCTCGGCCGACAACATCCAGCTCGTCGGTGATCCCGAGCGGCTCGCGCAGGTGCTCGGCAACCTGGTCACGAACGCGATCCGGTTCGCACCGCCGAACGGCGCGATCACCGTCGAAGTGTTCGGTCCGCCCCTGTCCGAGGACGCGGTCGGCGTTTCGGTCCACAACTCCGGCGAGCCGATCGCCGCCGAGGATCGCGAGAAGATCTTCGAGCCGTTCTCCGCGTCGAGCCGGCGGGTCGGCGGCACGGCGCTCGGACTCTCGATCTCGCGCACGATCATCGAGGCTCACGGCGGCCGGATCTGGGTCGAGTCGGATCCGTCGGGGACGAAGTTCGTCTTCACGCTGCCGGTGTCGGCGCGCCAGGAAGAGCTGACCCAGCCGATCGTGATCGAGCACGATGGCCCGGCGCGGCGGCGCGGCCTCGGCGACAACGTCGCGGCGCTCGTCGTCGACGACGATCCCCGGCGCGCTCTGTTGATCAAGGGCCTGTTGATGTCGCTGACCGAGCGCGTGCTCGTGTGTCACGACGTCGACAGCGCGCTCGCGACCGCGCGCGCCGAGCATCCCGCGCTCGCCGTGGTCGCCGGAGCGATGAACGACGCGCTCGCACTGCTCGCGATCTTCGAGCACGACCCCGACACCCACAAGACCGCGGTCATGGTCGTCGGCGAAGGCGATCGGCGCGCGGATCTGCTCGGCGCCGGCGCCGATGATCTGATGGAGTTCCCGATCCAGCCCGCGCAGTTTCGCGAGGCGTGCCTGCGGCTGGTCGAGAGCGGTCGCCGCGAAGCGCCGCGCGTGCTGATCGTCGACGACGATTCGTCGATCCGCCAGATCTGCCGCGAAGTGCTCGAGCTCGGCGGCTATCAGGTCCGCGACGCCGGCTCGGCGACCGCCGCGCTCGCCGAAGCACGCCGGTTCCGCCCCGACATGATCGTGCTCGACGTGTTGATGCCGAACATCGACGGCTATCGCGCCGCGGAGATGATCCGCGCCGACCCCGCGATCGGCATGGCGCCGATCATGTTCCTGTCGGCGCGCGGCGACACCGCCGACAAGGTCCGCGCGTTCCGCAGCGGTGCCGAGGACTACATGGTCAAGCCGTTCGACGCGGCCGAGCTCCTCGCGCGCGTCGCGAAGGCGCTCGATCGCCAGGCCCGCGAGCTCGGTGCCTCACCGACGACGCAGCTCCCCGGCGCCGATGCGATCCAGGCCGAGATCGAACGCCGGATCGGCGACATCCATTCGGTCGCGTGTTACCTCGACCTCGACAACCTCAAAGCGTTCAACGACTACTACGGCTACGCGAAAGCGAACGCCGTGATCCGTCAGACCGGCGACGTGATCCGCTACATCGTGCAGAAGTTCGGCAACTCGAACGACTTCATCGGCCACATCGCTGGCGACGACTTCGTGTTCGTCACGAGCGCGGAGAAAGCCGACATGGTCTGCCGCACGCTGTGCGATCGCTTCGATCACCTGATCAAGCTCTACTACGACCCCGGCGATCGCGGCCGCGGGTTCATCGAGACCAAGGATCGGTTCGGCGTGATGCGCCGGTTCCCGATGATGAGCGTCTCGCTCGCGGCGATCTCGCTCGCGCGCACGAAGTCGTACGCCGGCCTCGCCGAGCTCGCCGCGGTCGGCAAGCGCACCGCGAAAGCGATCCCCGGTTCGAGCTACGTGCGCGATGGTCAGACGATGGTCGCGACCGCCGCCAGTTAGTGCTTGCGCGCGCGGTTCGCCGCTTTTTTCGGTGCGGGCTTCGCCCGGGTCGGCTTCGGCGCTTTCGCCACCTTCGCCACCTTCTCGGGCTTGGCCGACTTCACGGCCGCCGGCTGAGACTCCGACGCCGGCTTGTTGACGACGTGGTCACCGGGCTTCTCGATGAACTGGCTCCAATCGCCCTTCGAATCGGCGCGAGCGTCAGCTCCGAGACCCAGCAGCAGCACCGAGGCGACCAAGAGCCTGGAGACCATTCGCTGCGAAGGAGCACATGTCGTACCAGGTGCTCGCCGGCGCAACCCGTCGAAATCGTGCTGCCGCACTGAGACCGCTCGCCCCGAGTTGCAGGGGGACCACCCACCTCAGCCTCACTCCGTGCCTCACTCAGTGAACGACAAAGGCGACGACCACGCCGAGGACGATCGCGAGGATCACGAGCGCGATCCACAGGCCGCGCGACGTGCGGCGATCGAGCAGCTTCGCGGTTCCCGTCGACGGCCGGAGCGCACTCGCGTACGACAGCGACAACTGTTGCGGCTGGCCGATCGCCAGTGGCGTGCCGCCCTTCGGCGTCACCACCGGGACGGTCAGATCATCGAGGACTTCTTCCGGCACGTTCGCGACGACCGCGGACGGGAGATCGGTCGGCGTTGCGTCGGGGATCAGGTGCGCCGGCAGCGGCAGCGCCAGTGGCAGCCGGCGGGCCGGCGCCGTCGGCCTGATCGGCATCGTCGGCATGATCGGCATCGCGACGACCGGCGTGAGGTCGTCACGCACCGCGGCCTCCGCTTCGATCCGTGCCATCAATTCGCGATCGGTCCGGACCTGCTGGCTCGAGCGCGCGAACCGCTGGCTCGGCGTCTGACCGTTGCGACCGAACGCGTGCATCGTTCCGATGATCGCGGGATCGCCGAGCGCGAGGCCAAGCGCACGCGCGAGCGATTCGATCTCGTGCGCCATCTCGCCCGCGGACTGAAATCGCTGTGCCGGATCGATCGCGAGCGCTTGCTCGACGATCGCCTGCAGCGCCTGCGGATAGTTCGCGACGTGCTTGTTCGGCGGCGTGTAGTCGCCCTTCGTGATCCGCTCGAGCGTCATCAGCTCCGACGAGCCGAGGAACGCGCGCTCCATCGTCGTGAGCTCGTAGAGCACGATGCCGAGCGCGAACACGTCGGTGCGGTGATCGACCGGTTGACGAAGAATCTGCTCGGGCGACAGATAGCCGAACTTGCCCTTGAGCGTGCCGGCGACCGTCTTGGTCGCACGATTCGCCGACTTCGCGATGCCGAAGTCGATCAGCTTCACGCCGCCCTGGTAGCCGATCATGATGTTCGACAGCGAGACATCGCGATGCACGATCTCGAGCGGCAGGCCGTCGCGGCCGCACAGCTTGTGGGCGTAGTCGAGGGCGCTCGCGACCGCGTAGACCACGCTCAGCGCGAAGCCAGTCGGAATCGCCGGCGCATCACCCTCGTGACTGCGCCTCCACACCGCTTCGGCGGTCTCGCCATGGATGTAGTCCATGACGATGAAGTAGCGACCGTCTTCATCGCAGCCGACCTCGTAGACCGGCGCGATGTACTGATGGTGGAGCGACCCGACCAACCGCGCTTCATCGAGGAACATCGTGACGAACTGGTCTTCGTCATCGACGACGTCGAGCGTCTTGACCACGACCTGACGCTCGAAGCCACCGAGCCCGGTCGTCCTCGCCAGGTACACCTGCCCCATGCCACCCGATGCGAGGTGACCGAGGACTTCGTACCTACCAATTCGTTCGACGCCGAGCATCCGCCAGGCTCTCTGTGATCAGGAGAGCGCGCTCACCTTACACAGTTCCCGATCCACCGACACAACCAAATCACGAAGAAGATCGCGCTGGTCGGACCTATATCGCCGAAGTGTAACGCCGCTTGTTAGCTCGCGAGCCGCAGATACTGACGCAGCTCGGGAGTCAGCTTCTCGATCTCGGACGGATCGACGATCAAGCCCCGACACGTCGCGGCACCACACGCACAAACCTCGGCAACATCGGCCACGAAGCCGTAGTCGTACGTGATCTCCTCGCCGACCGGGATGTCGCGCAACGCGATCCACCACGCGCGACACGTGCTGCGCTCGTGATCCCACTTCGACAACACCTCGGTGTTCGGATCGCACGAGTGATTGAACCAGCGCGTTTGATCCACGAGGTCCCAGAAGAAGTTTTCGCCGAGCCCCGAGTCTTCGCCCGGCAGGATCAGCGCGTAGGTGTCATCGAAGTCGTCGTCTTCGCGATACAGCACGCCATCGCCGAAGCACACGGTCTCGCCCTTCATGAACGTGCGCGTGGTGCGCGCGCCGTAGCCGTGAATCTTGGACGCGATTACTTCGAGACCGTCGAGCAGTGGCATGCGGCGGCAGTTTGCCTTTTCGATCGCGCAAAGGCGAGCGCGGCGATCACGAAGATCATGAGGCCGCGATCACCACCGGTCGCCGCACAGCCACCGGCGTGCGTGCACGCACGTGTGTCGCGAACGGGTTCGCACGACAACGTGGCCGGACACGCGTCGTTCGCACCACACGGGACGGTGCAGACGCCCGCGTCGAGGTCGCACACCTGCGATCGACACTGCGTATCGCCGTCACACGCAGCGCCCGCGATGCCCGGGGTCTGGGTCGTGTAGACACACGTGCTCGCGACGCACGCACCGAGCGGCGCCGGGCAGTCGGCGGCGGTCGTGCACGCGGCCGAGCAGAAATGTCCGCGGTCGTCGCCCGCGCACACGCGACTCTCGCAGTCCTCGGCGACCGCGCACGTGTCACCGGCGAGGCCACCGAGCGGGCAATCGAGATCGACGGTCGGGCACGCGACGCCGCACGTGCCCTCGAACGCGCACGGATCGCAGTCCGGATCGTCGCAGCCGGTGACGCACGTGCCGTCGGCCGGGCACGCGCCCGACCAGGCCGCGATGACCTCGGCGAGATCGGGCTCGGCATCGGGACGGACGAGATACGAAGCCACGCTGCACGAGTCATCGCCCGCGGTGATCACGCCGACCAGCGCGCCGGTGTCGTCGAGCGCCGCGCCCCCGGAGTCGCCGGTGCAGGTCGTCGCGCCCTCGCCGCCCGCGCGCGCTTGTCGCGGATCGACCTCGATGATCTGGGTCGCGACCGCGTGGCGCGTACCGCGCGGGCCATTCGGTGCGGTCGCACCAAACCCGATCAAGCGCACCGACCCGAGCACCGGCGCCGCGATCGCGAGCGGCGTCACGCCGGCGTCGCGATCCAACCGCAGCGCCGCGAGATCGTGATCGACATCGCCGGTGTAGTAGCGATCGACCCAGATGCCGACGACGTTCGCGGTGGCGCCGCCGACGTCGACGGTGCCACTGCCGGGCGCGACGCAGTGCGCAGCCGTGACCACCACGCGCGGCGCGACGACGACGCCCGAACACTGGCCGCCGCCGATCGTGATCGACACGACCGCCGGATCGCCCGCGTCGTCCGCGCCGCCGATGATCGGCAGCACGGGAATCAACCAGGCGAGCAACGCGTAAACCACGGGCGGATCTTCGCAGATTTGCTATCGTCCGCGGCGATATGAAGAAGCTCAGCGTTGGTGTGCTCGGCGCCACCGGAATGGTCGGTCAGCGATTCGTCGCGTTGCTCGCAGATCACCCGTGGTTCGAGGTCACCGCCGTGGCCGCGAGCCCCGCCTCGGCGGGAAAGTCGTACGCCGAGGCGGTCGCGGGCCGCTGGACGATGCCGACACCTGTGCCCGCCAGCACGGCGAAGCTGACCGTCGGCAACGCCTCGGACATCGCCGCGGTCGCCGCCCAGGTCGACTTCGTGTTCTGCGCCGTCGACATGGCGAAGGCCGAGATCGCGAAGCTCGAAGAGGCTTACGCACGCGCCGAGGTGCCGGTGATCTCGAACAACTCCGCCCACCGCTGGACGCCCGACGTGCCGATGATGGTGCCGGAGATCAACGCCCATCATGCGGCGGTGATCGAAGCGCAGCGCAAGCGGCTCGGCACCACGCGCGGCTTCATCGCGGCGAAGCCGAATTGCTCGATCCAGAGCTACGTGCCCGCGATCCATCCGCTGCTCGCGTTCGGTCCGACCAAGCTCGCGGTGTGCACGTATCAAGCGATCAGCGGCGCCGGCAAGACGTTCGAGTCGTGGCCCGAGATGGTCGACAACGTGATTCCGTTCATCAAGGGTGAAGAAGAAAAGTCGGAACAAGAGCCGCTCAAGATCTGGGGCGCGATCGAGCATGGAAAGATCGTGGCCGCGAAGTCGCCGGTGATCACCGCGCAGTGCATCCGCGTGCCGGTCAGCGATGGCCACATGGCCGCGGTGTTCGTGGCGTTCGACAACAAGCCGTCGCGCGAGCAGATCCTCGCCGCTTGGAGTGAGTTCGGCGGCAAGCCACAACAACTCGGGTTGCCGAGCGCGCCGAAGCCGTTCCTCCAATACTTCGACGAGGACGATCGCCCGCAGACCAAGCTCGACCGAGATCTCGGCGCGGGCCAGGCGATCTCGATCGGTCGGTTGCGTCCGGATCCGGTGTTCGATTGGCGCTTCGTCGCGCTGTCGCACAACACGGTTCGGGGTGCTGCAGGCGGCGCGGTGTTGACCGCAGAGCTCCTCAAAGCAGAGGGCTATCTCGGCGCGTGATTGCACGTAATGTGCGTCGCTGACCTGGCCATTTCGGCGGGTCAGATCAGCAACAATCCTTCATGGTAAGCCGCATTCCCAATTGTGCGTCTGCGCTCACCGAGACCTTCATAGGTCGAGCCTGGTTTCGCTTGCCAGGTTCGCGGTTTGGCCTGCACAGTAATGGTTGATGTCCAATCGACAGCCAGAGGAGAAGCGTGCTGCGAAGAAGCAGCGCGCCTCGACCCAAGCTGGGTTGGCACCGGTGACCACGGCCGCCCCGCAGCCGCAGAAACCCGTGAAGTTTGCCCGCGGTACACGCGATTCGCTCGATCTGGTGCGCTCCCGTGCCGCCCCGCCGCCGCCGATCAGCCAGCTCGTGCTCGACGACGAGCACGATACCGACGAGGTCAAGCTGCTCGACGCTCCGGATACGGTCGTCATCGACCCCGATGATCCGATCATCGAAGGCGATGCGATCGATGCGCTCGATCTGAGCGGCGATGCCGATTCGATCGACGCGCACATGCTCGAGCTCGCGCGCCGCCGCTTCAACATCTCGGAATTTCGACCCGGCCAAGCCCTCGCGATCCGCAACGTGCTCGCGGGCATCGACACGCTCGCGATCATGCCGACCGGTGCGGGCAAGTCGCTGTGCTACCAACTGCCGGCGCTCGAGCTCGATGGGGTGACGCTCGTCGTCTCGCCGTTGATCGCACTGATGAAGGATCAGTACGACAAGCTCGCCGAGCTCAACATCGAGGTGCTGCGCCTCGACTCGACGCTGTCGCCGCGCGACGAAGCGGCCGCACTCGCGCGGCTCTCCGAGAATCGTCCGTGCATCGCCTACGTCACGCCCGAGCGTCTCGGCGAGCCGCGGTTCCGCGATCGCCTCGCGAGCGTGCGCGTCGCGCTGTTCGTCGTCGACGAGGCGCACTGCATCTCGCAGTGGGGGCACGATTTCCGTCCGGCCTACCTCGGCCTCGGCGAAGCGGTGCGTGCGCTCGGCAAGCCGCCGGTGCTCGCACTGACCGCGACCGCGCCGCCGAAGGTCAAGGACGACATCCTCGCGCAGCTCGGCCTCGACGATCCGCTCCACGAGCCGGCAGTGATCGACATCGGGCTCGATCGCCCGAACCTGCGCTATCACGTGATCAAGACGTCGAGCGAGCGCAAGAAGCAGGCGCTGCTGCTGCGCTTGATCGAGAAGATGCCCGGCAACGGCATCATCTACGCGGCCACGGTGAAGACCGTCGACGCGCTCGCCGATTTCTTGTGGTCGCAGGGCGTCGAGGTCGGGCGCTATCACGGCCGGATGCGCGCGAAGGATCGCGAACGCGTGCAATCCGCGTTCATGGAGCACTCGAACCCGCGCCTGATGGTCGCGACCAACGCGTTCGGTCTCGGCGTCGACAAGCAGGACCTGCGGTTCGTCATTCACTACAACTTTCCGGGCTCGCTCGAGAGCTACTACCAGGAGGCCGGCCGCGCCGGTCGCGATGGCCTGCCGGCGGACTGCGTCCTGCTCTATCAACCCGAGGACAAGCGGATCCAGAGCTTCTTTCTCGGCGGTCGCTATCCGACGCCCGAGCAGACCCGCGCGGTCGCCGAAGCGCTCGTCCACGTCACCGGTGGTGCGGTCGCCACCGCCGAGACCGACGATCACGATCCGGTGTTCCAGTCGGTCAAGGACATCGCCGAGCGCGCCGATGCGCCGGCGAAGAAAGCGCGCGTCGTGCTGTCGTTTCTCAAGGAGGTCGGCTTCGCCGCCGAAGCGCCGGGCGCTCGGTTCGCGCCGCTCGCGATCGAACCGCCGAGCATCGAGAACCTCGCGCGCGCCGCCTCGCGCTACGAGCAGAAGCGCGCCCAAGATCGCGCGCGCCTCGCGGCGATGCTGCGCTACTCGCAATCGCATCTGTGCCGCACTCGCCTGCTCGTCACGTACTTCGGCTATCTCGATGCGCCGGCGTGTGGCACGTGTGACAACTGCCGCCAGTCGGCGCGCGTGGTCCCGCCGCCGATGCGTGACGCCGAGGTCGTCGCGCAGGAGATCACCGAGCGCCGCGGTGGCGATGTCGAGATGCGCAAGCAACTCGTCGAAGAGGCGATGCGCCGTCGCCACACCGCCGGCCGGGGCCGCGCGCTCAAGATCGAGCGCGTCAAACGCCCCGTGTTCGGCCCGCTCGAGAAGGGTGACCTCGTTCGCCACGCTCGCTGGGGTGAGGGCGAAGTGGTGCGCGTCGTCGGCGACAGCATTTACACGTTCTTCCCGGTCCACGGTGAGAAGCTGCTGAAAGCTAGCTTTCTCGAGAAGATCGAAGCGTAGACTCGAACTGCGTGCAGAAGGTCGTCGTCATGTGGGCCTGGACGGTCGCTGGCTTCCTGGTGGTCGGCGGAGCCATTGGCCTGTTCACCGATGATATCGGCCCCCTGCCGACGAACCGGATCCACGCGGTCGGGCTCAACCTCGGGGTCGGCCTGCTCGGCTTTGGCTTCGCGCGGTTCGGAGCTGAAGCGCTGTTCGTCCTGTTGTCGGGGCTCGGGATGATCGCGCTCGCGATCGTCGGCTTTCTGCCGGCGACCTCGACGTGGCTATACTCGACCCTGCATATGAACCGGATCGAGTCGGTGTTCGAGCTCGTCGCCGGGGTGATCTCGCTCGCGCTCTACTTCATGGCTCGGAGCGCTGGCGGCGGAGCTCGTACAGAGCCAGCGCAGCCGCCACAGACACATTGAAGCTGCCGACGCCCGAGCGTTGCATCGGGATCAGCGCGTGAAAGTCGCAGTGCTTCGCGACCAGCGGTCGCACCCCGTCGCCTTCGGAGCCGAGCACCAGCACGAGCGGCATCTTGCCGTCGATCTTCGCGATCGGCTGCGCGTTCGCCGCGGCGTGGACCGCGACGCGCCAGACGTGGAGCTCGCGCAGCTCCTCGAGCGCGCGCACGAGGTTGCCGACCTGCGCGATCGGTAACAGCTCGCTCGCGCCGGCCGAGGTCTTCGACACCAGCGGCGTGACTTGCGCCGCGCGATGCTCGGGGATGATCACGCCGCCGGCACCGAGCAGGTACGCCGAGCGCAGGATCGCGCCGAGGTTACGAGGATCTTCGACGCCGTCGAGCGCCACCAGCATCGCCGGCTCGGTGCCTCGGACCATGCTCTCGATCGAGACGTACTCGAACGGGCCGAGCCACGCGATCACGCCCTGGTGGCGACCATCTTCGGTCGAGCGATCGAGGACGGCGCGCTCGCGATCCTCGACGAGCACGCCTTCGAGCCGCGCCTTGGTCACGATCAGCGCGACCGGATCGCCGGGGCTCTTGTCGGCGCGCCGCGGATCGACCCAGATCGCGCGGATCGATTTCGGATTGCGCAGGACGATCTCGCGCACCGGCCCGGTGCCGTAGACGATGCGCTCGCCCGGCCCGCTGACCCGCGGTTCCGCGGTGCGGCGCGAGCCGGCGTCGTCGCGATCGCGCTGGTAGGCGTCACGCGGCGGCGGCGGCGGCGGCGCATCGCGATCGTCGTGGCGCGCGAACGGGGTCTGACTGCGCGCGTCGCGAGCGGCGGGGGCCTGGCCGCGCTGATCGCGCGAGTCTTCGCGACGAGCGGGACCCCGAGCGTCGCGATATGCGGGGCGCTGGTCGGCGCCGGGACGCGGGCGCGGCGGGCGGTCGGTCGGGTTGCGCGGGCGCGGCGGGCGGTCGGTCGGGTTGCGCGGAGCTGCCGTGTCGTCGCGGCGGCCGCCGACGTCTTCCTTGCGCACGCGCTGATCGCTCGCACGCGCCGGCACGCCGGGGCCGCGCTTCGCGCCACGCATCCGATCCTTGAAGCCGCTCACGCGAGCTCTTCGACGATCGCCCGTGCGGTCGCGGCAGGATTCTTCGAGTCGCGGAGCGGTCGGCCGATCACGACCAGGTCGGCACCTGCCGCCCTCGCCTGCCGCGGCGTCATCACGCGCTTCTGATCGCCGGCCGGCGAGCCTTCGGGGCGCACGCCCGGCGTCACCACCAAGAAATCGGCCGGCACCACCTCGCGCAGGATCGCGACCTCGTGCGGCGAGGCGACGATGCCGTGACAACCCGCGGCGACCGCGAGCTGCGCGCGCTTCTTCACGAGCTCCGCGACCGGTGCGATCGCGCCGATCTGCGCGAGGTCGCTGTCGTCGAGCGAGGTCAACACCGTGACCGCGAGGATCCGCATGTCGCCCGCGGCCTTGACCGCCGCTTCGAGCATCGCGTGGCCGCCGCTCGCGTGGACGGTCAGCAGGCCAGCGCCGAGACCGGCGACGTTCGCCGTGGCGCGCGCGACGGTCTCGGGGATGTCGTGCAGCTTGAGGTCGAGCATGATCGCGAGGCCGCGGCCCGAGAGCTCGCGCACGATCGACGGGCCCTCGGCGCAGAACAGCTCGAGGCCGATCTTTACCCAGCTCGGCACGCCGTCGAGCTGGCCGACCAGCTCGTCGGCGGCGGCTCGGCTCGGAGTGTCGAGGGCTGCGATCAACCGATTTCCGACGGAGAATCCCACGCCACGGTGTGTATCACGACGAGCGTTCGTGGGGACCGATCTCGCGCTAGGCTCGCGACATGACGACCGTTCTGGTTCACGGCGTTCCCGAGGACCTCCACATCTGGGACGAGCTACGCGCCGAGCTCCGCGACCGCGACACCATCGCGCTCGGGCTGCCGGGGTTCGGCGACCAGCCGTTGCCCGCCGGGTTCGCGCCGACCAAAGACAGCTACGCGGACTGGCTCGCCGGCGAGCTCGCCCGGATTCCGCAACCGATCGATCTCGTCGGCCACGATTGGGGCGGCATCCTCGCGTTGCGCGTGGTGATGACGCGACCCGAGCTCGTTCGCAGCTTCGTCACCGACGCGGTCGGCTTCATCCATCCCGAGTTCGTGTGGCACGCGCTCGCGAAGATCTGGCAGACGCCCGGCGCCGGCGAGAAGTACATGACCGACCTCGCGGCGGCCCCGCTCGTTCAGCGCACCGCGCAGCTCCGGTCGTTCGGCGTGTCGGCGAGCTACGCGCGCCACATGGCCGAGGCCAATCCGGTGCGCGACCGCTGCATCTTGGAGCTCTATCGCTCGTCGACGACGATCCACATCGATTGGAGCGCGAGCTGTCGGCCGACCCCGCCGGGCCTGTTCGTCGTCGGCGACAAAGATCCGTTTGCCGCGCCCGAGAAGAGCACCGCGCTCGCGACCGAGCTCGGGCTGCCGACGAAGCTGCTCGCGAACACCGGCCACTTCTGGCCGTCGCAATCGCCGGGCCCCGCCGCGGCAATCTTGCGAAGCTTCTGGGCAACGCTCTGAGTGACTACTTCGCGGTGCGGATCGCGTAGGCGCCGCCGGTCTCTTCGACGACGGTGTAGACCGTGCCGGCATCGCTGCGGTGATGATCGGCATCGAAGCTGACCGTGCCGGTGACCCCCACGAGCTGACCGCGCGCGATCGCGGTCGCGAGTCCCGCGCGATCGTTCGCGGCGCCGGCGACCACGAGCTGGGCCGCATCGTACGCGTACGCTTCACCGGCGCCGGGGACGTGGCCGTACGCCATCACGAACTTGTCGATGAACGGCTTCACGATCGGATCGGCGTCGTCGGGATAGAACCCGGGCGCGAACAGCGCACCCTCGGCGTGGCGACCGGCGCTGGTCAGGAAATCGTTGCTGAGATCCTCGGCCGTCGAGAGCAACAGGATCGGCCGACCGCCGAGCACTTTCTTCGGGAACGGCATCGCCTTGGGCACGTTGCCGGACGCCGCGATCGCGGGCGCGGCGAGCGCGAGCTTGTCGGCGGTATCGGGCACGAACACGGCCTGCCAGCCTACGCTGCCGAGCTCCTTGGCTTTGCCCGCGAACGACTTCGTATCCTTCGGATACGTCACCGTCTTGGTGATCATCCCGCCGCCCTTCTGGATCTGATCGACGAACGCCGCGGTCACCGCCTTGCCGTAGCCGTTCTCGGGCGCGAACACGGCGAACGTGCGCACACCCTTCGCGAGCGCGCGCTGCGCGAGCGTGCGCGCGCGCGCCTCCGCGGAGTGGCGAATGTGAAACACGAAGCGACCCTTGATCCGCTGATCCGCGGCGGTCGCGAGCGAGATCATCGGCACGCCGAGCCCCTCGGCGCGACCCGCGGCCGCGTCGACGACGGAGCCTTCGATCGGACCGATGATCGCGATCACGTTCTTACCGGCGAGATCGTCGACGGCGTGCTCGCCCTCGGCCTTGTCACCCGCGGGACGAACCTCGATCGCCGCGACGCCACTGCCGTTCGGCGCCCCGGCGGCGAGGCCGAGCCCGGCGACCGCCGCGTCGGCGATCCGATTCTGCGTGCCAAGCGGAACGAGCGCACCGACCAGCCCGGGATTGCCACCGCCCGGTGCATTGCCGACCGCGGTCGCCGCGATCGTGCGCGACAGGCCGAGCTTGAGCCGGACCTCGGCGACCTCGGCACGCAACTTCGCCGCGAGCGCAGCGTTGCCCGCTTGGTCCGCCCGCACCGCGAGCTGACTGCCGACGAGCGCCCAGCTCGGGCCATCGCGCGTCATGCCGTCGTACGTCCGACGCAGCGCCTCCGTGGGGGCCGCGGCACAGAGCTCTTCGATCCGCGCGACCATCGCGGCCTTCTCGACCGGCGTCGCGCCGGACTGCCAGAGGTCGTCGAACACGGGGAGCGCCCACAGCGGCTGGTCGCTCGCGGCGGCGGCGTACGCGAACGCCGCGAGATACTCGCCACGCTCGTCGTCGCCGTCGAGCAGATTGAACGGACGCGTGAACGTCGGGCACTGGATGCCGCCCTCGCACGGCGGGAGCGCGCGGACGTCGAGCGTCGTGAACAGCTTCCACGCCGCCGCGGTATCGCCCTCGTAGTTCTTCGCGATGCCGAGGAACAGTTGCGCCTTCGCGCGCGTCGGCACGTCGATCGACGCCATCGCCTTGGTCAGTTGCGCGTCGGCATCCGCGAACTTGTGCTGCTTGATCTGCGCGTAGCCGGCGTAGACCTCGGCGAGCGGCACGATCGGATCGTGCGGAAAATCTTCGATCAGCCGCTTGAACTGCTCGGCGCTGACCTTGGAATCCTCGAGAAACTTTGCCTTCGCCTCGTTGAACCGCGCCTTCGCCTCCGGATCCGAGCTCGCGGGCACGCCCGGCCCGAGGACCTCGCGCTTGCCGTGGCACCCCATCGCCATCAAGGCCATCAGGCCCACCAGGGCAGTTACGATCGCGATGCTTCGTAGGCCGGTCACGGTTGGAACAGTAGCAAATCGGGGTATCACACGCCCATGTCACGTCAGGACCGCCTCGCTACCGATCTCGAACGCGGCTTCACCGCACTCGAGGAGGGCAACGTAGATGATGCGAGCACCGCCCTCGAGCGGCTCCAGCGCATCGATCGCAAGAACCCCGAGGTCATGGCGCTCGCCGCCGCGGTCGCCGATTCCCAGGGCGAAGCCGAGACCGCCCTCGGCATCTACCGCGAGCTCATGGCCGCGATGCCGGACGATCCGATGCCTCGGATCTGCGCCGCGCGGATCGAGCTGCGCGACCTCGGCGATCCGGAGGCCGCGCTCGAGACCGTCGAGCGCGCGTTCGACTACATCGACGAAGAGCGCGACCTGGTCGAGGCAATTTTGGTGCGCACCGAGGCGTTGATCGCGACCGACGAGCTCGCCGATGCGCGCGCGTCGCTCGCCGAGCTGTCGACCTCGGTGATCGACGAGCCGATCCTCGCGCTCGATCTCGCGGAGCTCGCGCTCGCGGCGGAAGACGCCAGCGCCGCCGGGCGTTGGATCGAGATCGCCCTCGAGGACAAGACGCTCGAGGCCGATGCGCTGCACCTGCTCGGTCGAGTCCACGAGCTGCGCGACGAACGCGCGGAGATGATCGCCGTGTGGAGGAAGGTCCGCGCGCTCGATACCGCCGGCTCTGCGCCGGATGTGTCGATCTCCGAGGACGAAGTCGAGCGAATCGCGAGCGCGGCGCTCGACCTGTTGCCCGCCGAGGTCAAGGCCAAGCTCGCGAACGTGCCGATCATGATCGACGAGCTACCGTCGGAGGCGCTCGTCGACGAGGGCACCGACCCGCGCCTGCTCGGGCTGTTCCAGGGCACGCCGATGGCCGAGGCTCTCGCGCCGGTCGTCACGACGATCCTGTTGTTCAAGCGCAACCTCGAGCGCGTGTCGATGGATCTCGATCAACTCGCCGACGAGATCACGATCACCGTGCTGCACGAGACCGCGCACTACTTCGGTCTCGAGGAAGCAGACCTCGAGCGCATCGGTCTCGACTAGATCAACTGGGCGAGCGCTGGCCGGTGTTCGTGCCGAACGTGCCGAACACGTAGAGATAGCCGGCACCGCCGCCGCCACCACCGCCGCCGCCGTCGAACACGGCGCCGGCCGCGCCGTCGTGGCTGGTGCCGACCGAGCCGTCGCCACCGTGGCCCGAATCGGTGGTGCCACCGCTGCCGCCGGCCGCCGCGATCGTCGACGACCGCACACCATCCTTGCCGGCGTTGCCGCCGTCGCCGTGGGTGCCATTCGATCCGCCCTCGGCGCCACCACCGCCGTTCGCGAACGCGCCGCCGGTGAAGTCGATCATCGGCGCGTCGAACCCGATCATTCCTCCGGACCCCGCGCCCGGACCGCCCTGCAAGGTATCGGACGCTTGACCACCGGCGCCGCCGGCGTCGATCGTGCCGGCGATCGTCAGGTGCGTGCCCGCGATCAGATAGATCGCGCCACCGCTGTTGCCGCCGACCTTGCCCATGTCTCCCGGCGCGTCGCCGCCCGCGATCCCACCCTTGCACCCACCGCGCACGATCGTCGGGGTCACCGCAGCGGTCGCGAGCCCCGGATCCGCGGTGCCATCACCGCCGCTGTTGTTGTTGCCATCGCCGATACCGCCGTCGCCGCCCTTGCCGAAGAAGCTGCCGCCCGCCCCGCCACCACCGCCGCCGGTGTCGGCCTGCGGAACGCTCGGCGCGACGCACGCGCTGTCGTTGCCACCAGCACCGGCGTTCGAACCATCGCGGCTCGCCATGTCGATCGTGATCCCCGACTCGACCGTCAGCGTGGCCGCGCCGATCAGCACGAGCGGTCGGTTGCCGATCGCGCGGAGATCGATCGCGATGTCGAGGGTCTGCGCCGCGACGACGCAGAGCTCGCGGCCTCCCGGCTGGGTGTAGACCTTCGTGCAGTTCGCATCGGTATCGGTCGCCAGCGTGCCCGATGGCGGCGCGGTGAACGTGCCCGGCAACAGGCTGTCGAAGCAGACCTGGAGCATGCCCTTGCCGAAGCAATTGGGGACGGCGGCGTCGTGCTGGACCGTGCCGTCTCCCGTGACCACGCCGCCGTCATCGCCGTTGGTGCCCGCCGCGTTGGGCGTGAAACCACAGGCTCCGACGAGGCACAGGACTGCGCCGACAACTCGCATCCCGCCGATGGTAACCCAGCGGCTAGTTGGCCGGGAAACAGAGCGTCGTACCGACCGGCGTGCCCTGGACGCAGAATGCGACGAAGCAGCACAAGGTCGGACCGCAGTTCGTGTTGTCGGTGCAGACATCACCCTCGGCGCCGAGCGGTGCATCCTTCGGCACGAACGCGTCGAGCGGGTGGAACGGCGCGTCGTGGAACACCTTCGCATCGTCGGTCACCGACGCCGCGTCGTGGCTCACGTTCGTACCGTCGCTGTGAGTCGCGTCGACGACTTGCTGTTGCTGCTGAGTGCTGCCACCCATCGCGCAAGCCGCCAGACCGATCATCGAGCCGATCATCAAGCATGCCGTCTTCGACATGTCATTACCCTCGGCGGGCATCTTAGGCCGGGCGATCCGCCGCGCAACGAAAAACGACGCGCGGTGGAAAACCGTTACGTCAAGGTCGCGACGCGATCGCCGAACAGCCGCTCGAGCTTGATCAACAGCTCTTCGGTCGGTGACACAGCCCACGCATCGGGCAACACGATGACCGTTTCGGACCGTTGGGCGACCTTCAAGCGCACGACCGGCTGATGGGCGCCGCGGACCGCGTTCGCGAGGATCGTCTTGAGCTCGTCGACCTGGTCGAGGGTCAGCGAGTCCGCGTTCAAGTGGATGTCGACCCGCGAGGTCTTGACCTGACGGACCTCGCTCAGCGGATCGGCCTTCTCGAGGAACATCTTCCACTCGCTCGCCTCGGCGGTGCCCTCGTTCTTGACCGTGCCCGAGCACAGGATCGGCTCGTCGCTGACCAGCACGTGGCGGACCTTCTCGAACGTCTTCGGGAACGCGATCACCTCGAGCGAGCCCTCGGCATCCTCGAGCTGGAAGCGGGCCATCTTGTCGCCCTTCTTCGTGATCATCTCGCGGTACTGACTGACGATGCCGCCGACCGAGTGCTCGCCGACGTGCTTCTGCCCGGCGAGGAACTCGCTCGTGCTCGCGGTCGCGTAGCGCGTGAGGTCGGACCGGAAGCGATCGAGCGGATGGCCCGAGACGTAGAAGCCGAGCGCTTCCTTCTCGAACGCGAGCAACTGCTTCTGCGACCACGCCTCGAGCTCGGGATAGACCTCGCCCTGAGTCACGTGCGCGGCGTTGCCGGCGAGCTTCGGCGGCTCCATCAGGCCGAACAGAGAGGTCTGACCACTGCGCCGGTCGCGCTGCTCGGACGCGCCGCGCTCGATCGCGCCGTCGAGCGCCGCGAGCAACTGCGCGCGATGCTGGACGCCCGCGAAGTCGAACGCACCACTCTTGACCAACTGCTCGAGCACGCGGCGGTTGCACTTCTGCGCGTCGACGCGCCGGCACAGCTCGTACACCGACGTGAACTTCCCATCGGCACCGCGCGCCTCGATGATCGCCTCGACCGCGTTCGTGCCGACGCCCTTGACCGCGCCCATACCGAACCGGATGACCTTGACCTTGTCGGGCGTGGCCGGCGTGACCGTGAAGTCGAGGTGCGATTCGTTGACGTCGGGCCGCTCGACGACGAGGCCCATCGCGCGCGCCTCGGCGATGAACTTCACGACGTTGTCGATGTTGTCGGCGTCGCACGACATCAGGCCCGCCATGAACTCGTGCGGGTAGTGATGCTTGAGATAGGCCGTCTGATACGTGACCCAGCCGTACGCCGCGGAGTGCGACCGGTTGAAGCCGTAGCCGGCGAACTTCTCGACGAGATCGAAGATCTCTTCGGCGCGCTTCACGTCGACCTTCATGGCCTTCGCGCCGTCGAGGAACTTGCCCTTCTCCTTCTGCATCTCCTCGGCCTTCTTCTTGCCCATCGCGCGGCGAAGCAGGTCGGCGCCGCCGAGCGTGTAGCCCGCGAGCACCTGAGCGATCTGCATGACCTGCTCTTGGTAGACGATGACGCCGTGGGTGTCCTTGAGCACCGGCTCGAGCGACGGGTGCATGTAGTCCGGCTTCTCGCGGCCATGCTTGACGTCGATGTACCGATCGACCATGCCGCCCTCGAGCGGGCCCGGCCGATACAGCGCGCCCGCGGCGACGATGTCCTCGAGGCAGTCCGGCTTGAGCTTCTTCAGCATCTCGCGGAAGCCGCTCGATTCGAACTGGAACACGCCGGTGGTGTCGCCGCGCGCGATCATCTTGTAGACGTCGGCGTCTTCGCGATCGATGAAATCGATATCGAACTCGTCGCCGGGCGGGCGCTGGAGATTGATCAGCTTCACCGCCGTCTGGATCACGGTGAGTGTCTTGAGGCCCAGGAAGTCGAACTTGACGAGGCCGGCCTTCTCGACCTCCTTCATCGCGAACTGCGTGACGATCTCGTCGTTCTGGCCGCGGAAGCACGGCACGTACTCCCACAGCGGTCCCTCGGCGATCACGACGCCGGCGGCGTGCATGCCGGCGTTGCGATTGAGGCCCTCGAGCGACGCGGCGAGATCGAGGAGCTCGCGGTGCAGCGGGCTCTCGTTGTAGAGCTGCTTGAGCTCGGCGGTCTGCTCGATCGCCTCGCGCACCGGCGGGCTCTTGCCCTGGACCGGCTCGGGGACGAGCTTCGCGAGCTTGTCGGCCTCGGCGAACGGAATCTCCATCGCGCGCGCGATGTCGCGGATCACGCCGCGCGCCTTCAACTGATGGAACGTCGCGATCTGGCCGACGCGATCCTTGCCGTACTTCTCCTGGACGTACTTGATGACCTCGCCGCGGCGATTCATGCAGAAGTCGACGTCGAAGTCCGGCATCGACACGCGCTCGGGGTTGAGGAAGCGCTCGAACAGCAGCTTGAACTCGATCGGATCGATATCGGTGATCCGCATCGCCCACGCGACCGCCGAGCCCGCGCCGGAGCCGCGCCCCGGACCGACCGCGATGCCGTGCTCCTTCGCCCAGTTGATGAAGTCCCAGACGATCAAGAAGTAGCCCGAGAAGCCCATCTTCTGGATCACGCCGAGCTCGCGATCGCAGCGCGCTCGGTACTCGTCGACATCGAACTTGAGCCCGCGGTTCGCGAGCTCCTTGAACCGGCGCTCGAGCCCGCGCGTCACGATGCCGCCCATGTACGAGTCGAGCGACTCGCCGTCGGGGACCTTGTAGGTCGGCATGTGGGTCTTGTCGAGCTTGAGCTTGACGTTGCACATCGCCGCGATCTTGCCGGCGTTCTCGACGGCTTCGCCGACGTCCTTGAACGCCGCGTTCATCTCGATCTCGGACTTCATGTAGTACGAGTCGGTCGAGTGCTTTAGGCGCTTCTCGTCCTTCAGCGACTTGCCGGTCTGGATCGCCATCAACACGTCGTGCGCCTGCGCGTCGGTGCGGTTGACGTAGTGACAGTCGTTGGTCGCGACGAGCGGGATGTTCAGCTTCTTCGACATCCGCACGAGCTCGCCGTTGAGCGTGTCTTGCTCGGGGGTCGGCGTCGGCATCAGCTCGAGATAGAAATCGCCGGGCGCGAACATCGCCGCGTACTCTTTCGCCGCTTCCTCGGCCGCCGCGACGCCGTTCTTCTCGAGCGTCTGCGCGATCTCACCGCCGAGACACGCGCTCATGCCGATCAAGCCATCGGTGTGCTCGCGCAGGATCTGCTTGTCGATCCGCGGGTTGTAATAGAACCCTTCGAGGTAGCCCATCGAGTTGAGGTACGACAGGTTCTTGTAACCGGCGTCGTTCTTCGCGAGCAGGATCAGGTGGTAGTTGCGGCGGTTCGTGCGGTCGTGACGATCGGTCGCGGCGACATACGTCTCGCATCCGAAGATCAGCTTGGTGCCCGCGGCCTTCGCCTCGGTATAGAGATCGATCGCACCGAACATGTTGCCGTGATCGGTGACCGCGACGGTGTCCATGCCGAGCTCGGCGGTCTTCTTGAACAGGTCCTTGACACGGATCGCCCCGTCGAGCAGCGAGTACTGCGTGTGCAGATGAAGATGCGTGAACCCACCCATGATATGACCTCACCGATCTAGCGCATGAGGCCGACACTCCCGAGCATCTTCGGCAAGATTTGTTTGGTGCTCGCGCTCTACGGCTGTCACGACGACCCTCCACCGGTCGCGGCAGGCGAACCGATCCCCGCCGCGGCGGAGATCAGCGTCGACACCATGGACGTCGAGTGTGCGGGCTTGGTCGCGGCGCTCGACGCGTACGGCGAGTGTCCGAACAACGAGGACAACGACAAGGCGTGGGCCAAGCAGGTCGCCGAGGTCGCGCAGCAGTCGTTCGATGCGGGCAAGAAGGGCAACCCCGACGAGCCGAGCCAGCACGTGATCGCTCTCGCCTGCCACCGCGCGGCCGCGTCGATGCAGCACGCGACCGAGCGCTGTCGCAACGGCCCCCGGCCGAAGCCCGACTACGGCCACTAGCTGGCGACGGCGTTCTGCGCGGGTGCGATCACCGCGACGTCCGCGCTCGGCAGCCGCGCATCGAGCTCGGGCCGATGCGGCGACTGGCCTTTGATCACGCGCTTCACGGTCCAGCTCGCGAGCCAGTACGCCCACAGCGGGAAGAACACGACGTAGAACCCGGCGACCGCAGCGACGCGCTGCACGAGCGTGCGGTGCTTGATGCTGTCGGAGCAGATCCACTGCGTCACGTGATAGATGCACATGTACATGTACGCCGGGTACAGGAGCACGAAGCGCAGCGGGAAGTAGTGACCGATGATGTTGTGCAGGAACGTGAACACGCGCTTCGCGTAGAACGGTCCCGACATCGTCCGCTTGCCCATGCCACCGGGCACGTCGAGGCGGCGGATCATCTTCACTTCGGGATCGAACAGCATGTACTCGTCGGCGTGCTTCGCCGCGTTGATCCGGAACGCGAGCGACGGCTCGTCTTCGATCGGCGTGCACTCGTCCCACAGGCCGAACCGCTCGAGCGTGGTGCGCGGGATCGCCGCGTTGCCGCCCATCAGCGACTCGACGCGCTTCTTCTGATCGGTGCGCGCGAACACGCGCTGCCACTTGAGCTTGTTGAAGCTCAGGACGTCGCGGCGCGCGCGCTCGAGGTTGACGTACGGCGCGGCATTCGGCTCGAAGAACTGGCCGGTGACGCCGAGGCAGTTCGGATCCGTGAAGTTCGCCTCGTGACGGCGCAGCCAATCGGTGCCGACCGGGAGGTCGTCATCATCGATGAACACGAGCAGGTCGCCGCGGGTGTGGCGCACGCCGGTGTTGCGCGCCGCGGGACCGCCGAGCGGCGGGAACTGGAGCACGCGCAGGCGTGGATCACGCGCGAGCGCATCGAGCTGCGCGACGTCGGTGGGGTCGCGGAGGTTCGATTGCTCGACCACCACGATCTCGTAGCTCTCGTGATCCTGCGCGAGCAGCAGCGTCAGCAGCTCGACCAGCGCCGGCAGCCGGTTGAACGAACGCACCACCACCGAAACGCGAGGCGCTTGGTGATGAGGGCTCATACACGTTCACTACCACGATGCGTCGACCCGCCGCAGCTGTTCGGATCTGCACTACTGTTAAGAACCTGACACCCCGCGAATCATGTCGTGGCGGCCTGTAACGCCGAGACTTGCTCGGCAGAACCGAGCACGACGAGGGTCATCCCCGCCGACAGCTTCTCGCCGGCCTCCGGGTTGTAGGTCCATTCGCCATCCTCGCCCGCGCGCATCGCGAGCACGGTCATGCCGAACCGCTCGCGGACCCGAGCGTCGCGCAGCGTCGCCCCGAGGTCGCTGGTCTTCGCGCCGAGGCGAACCTCGGCGATGCGATACGCCGCCCGGCGATCGCGGAGCATGTCATCGAGAAACGCGACCACCGCGGGGCGCATGAGCTCGGAGACCAGGCGCATCCCGCCGATGAAGTTCGGCGACACGACCGCATCGGCGCCGGCGCGCTTGATCTTCTCGGCGTGCGAGAGCTCGGCCGCGCGTGCGACGATCCGCGTCTTCGCGTTGGTCTGGCGCGCGGACACCGTGAGGTAGAGGTTGTCCTTGTCGGACGACAGCGCCGCGACCAGGCCGCGTGCCTCGGCGAGGTTGGTCTGGCCCATGATGTCGTCGTCGGTCGCGTCGCCGACGATGTACGAGTACGCCGCCTTGGGATGCTTGTCCGCGATGTCCTTGAGCTCGCCCTCGTGCGTGTCGATCGCGATCACCGGGACGCCCGTGGCGATCAGCTCCTCGATCACGTTGCGCCCGGTCGAGCCTGCCCCGCACACGATCACGTGGTCCTTCATCTTCTTGATCCGTTTCTTGAGCTTGTTCAGGAACAGCGCGTTTTTGAGATCGCCTTCGATGATGAACGCCGTGATCGTCGACGCGAAGAACACGATCGTGCCGGTGCCGAACATCAACAAGATGATCGTGAAGCCGCGCGCGTACTCGGTCGTCTCCATCCCGTGCAGCACCTCGGCATAGCCGACGGTGGTGATCGTGATGACGGTCATGTAGATGCACTCGCTGAACGTCCATTTGCCGTGGCCGATCAGGTAGTAGCCGACGCCACCACCGACGACGACGATCGCGATCGCGGTCAGGCCGTAGATGATGCGCTTGACCGTCGCTGTGAGCATCGAGCGACTCCACGATAACACCGTGGTAAGACGCCGGTATGCAGGCTACCCAGCTCCTGGCCAGCTTTCTCAGCGGTCGATGGTCGAACGGATCGGGTGCGAAGCATGCACTCGTCAACCCTGCAACGGAGGTGACCGTCGCCGAGGTCTCGGCCGGTGGCCACGACCTTGCGGCGGCGTTCGCGTACGCCAGAGAAGCCGGCACGAGCGGACTCGCGGCGCTGACGTTCGCGCAGCGCGGCGAGCTCGTCGGGGCGCTCTCGAAGGCGATCCACGGCGCGCGCGAAGAGCTGATCGCGCTCGCGATCGCGAATGGCGGCAACACGCGCGGCGATGCGAAGTTCGACATCGACGGCGCCGCGGTCACGCTATCGCACTACGCCGAGCTCGGCGCGAAGCTCGGCGCTCGGCAGCTGCTCGGCGACGGCGAACCGATCCAGGTCGGACGCACCGCACGGATGGCCGGGCAGCACGTCTGGGCTTCGCGGCGCGGCGTTGCCGTCCACATCAACGCATTCAACTTCCCGGCATGGGGCACGTGCGAGAAGCTCGCCTGCTCGCTGATCGCCGGCGTCCCGGTGATCTCGAAGCCGGCGACCGC
>JBDTJY010000085.1:0-30869 GCA_039935615.1 Kofleriaceae bacterium | reverse complement strand
GTCCAACACAACAACATCCTCGGCCCGTACAAGGGCGGCATGCGCTACCACCACGAGGCGAACCTCGACGAGATGAAGGCGCTCGCATCGTGGATGACGTTCAAGAGCGCACTCCACGAGATTCCGTTCGGCGGCGGCAAGGGCGGCATCAAGTTCGATCCGCGCGGCTACTCGCAGAGCGAGCTCGAGCGGATCACGCGCCGTTTCACCGCGGCGCTCGGCACCAACATCGGCCCGGATCACGACATCCCGGCGCCCGACGTGAACACCAACAGCCAGACCATGGTCTGGATGATGGACACGTACATGAACATCGCCGGCGCGAGCGATCGCAACACGGTGCGCGGCGTCGTCACCGGCAAGAGCGTTTCGGCGGGCGGCTCGCACGGCCGCGCCGAAGCGACCGGGCAGGGCGTCGTCCACTGCATCACCGAGTGGGCGAAGGACAAGAACTTCAACCTCGACGGTTGCCACGTCATCATCCAGGGCTTCGGCAACGTCGGAAGCTACGCGGCGCGCCTGCTCTCGCAGAAGGGCGCCGTGATCCTCGGCGTCGGCGACGTCGGCGGCTACATCGCGAACTCCGAAGGCATCAACCCGCACAAGCTCGGCGAGCACGTCGCTAAGACGCGCTCGGTCGCCGGCTACAAGGGCGCTTCGAAGATCTCCCGCGAAGAGTTCTTCGGGCTCGACGCGCACATCTTCGTGCCCGCCGCGCTCGAGCTCGAGGTCGGTGTGGCCGAGGCGAAGGCGCTGAAGGTCAAGATGATGGTCGAGGGCGCGAACGGCCCGACCTATCCCGAGGCTGAAGAGATCCTGCTCGAGAAGGGCATCGACGTCATCCCCGACATTCTCTGCAACTCGGGCGGCGTGATCGTCAGCTACTACGAGTGGCTGCAGAACAAGCGCGCGGAGCAATGGGAGATGGGCGACGTGTTGGGTCGCCTCGAGCGCCGCATGAAGCAGACGTATCAAAACGTCCGCCAGTACGCGCTCGCGAACAAGACCGACTGGCGTACCGCTAGCTATGCGATCGGTCTCGAGCGCCTGCAGCACGTCTACAAAGAGCGCGGCATCTTCCCATAGTCGGTCACCATCGTCGGTCAGTGGATCAACACGAGGACGCGGCGCTCGCTGTGAGCGCGCCCGATCGTGAGATCCAAGAAGTGACGGCCGGCCGGCACGATCACCGTGCCGGCATCGAGGTTGCCGGTGACGGCTTGATCGTCGACCGAGGTCACGCGTTCGTCGGGCCCGAGCCGGACAAGCTGCGCGATCTGGGTCGCCGAGAGTCCGCGCGCGACATCGATGATCGTCGGGACGTCGGCCTTGCTCGCGACCGCGACGAGCTCGCGCTCGTGCTCGATCCGGGTGATCGGTGACGCGTGGGTCGCGAGCAACCAGGCGATAGCACCGAGCAGGCCGAGCGCGACCGAGCGGAACAGCAGCATGGCGGCACACGTTGCGAACGCCGTGCCCGCGCTCGCCCGATCCGCTCGAATGAGGTCGCGACCTTGGCCGATCGAATCGGCGGTCGCGTTGCCACGTTGGCACGCTGCGCTGCCGCGATGGGCCGCGCGGCTACTCGTCGCCACCCGGCACGAAGTGCATGCTGATCGCTTGGAAGACTGCGTGCGTGCGAAGCGATCCGACGTCCTTGCGTGCGCGAAGCACGACGTGGACCGGCTGCGTAGGCAGACAGCTTCGGGCGCTTCTTATGCCTCTCGCTGGCACGAGCTCCACGCTTGGGCCGCCCGGCGCCCTTCCGCTTCCCGCCGCGATGCTGGCCGTCGCAGCTATGTCATGAGCGCAAGACGTCACTTCGAACCGTCGACCGACATCGGCCCAGCGCCCGTGTCGTGAGCGGCACCAAGATCAATCTTTGATCTGCTGCGCGAGGTAGTTCTGCTCGCCGACCTGACGAATCAGCTCGAGCTGGGTCTCGAGCCAATCGGTGTGCTCTTCCTCGGACACGAGGATCCGCGTCATCATGTCCTCGGTCGCGTTGTCGCCGCACTTGCGACACGCCTCGACGCCCTGGTTGAGGAACGCGATCGCCGCGTACTCGAGCTGGAGGTCGGTCTCGAACTGTTCCTTCACGGTCTCGCCGACGTGCAGCTTGTGATAGCGCTGCATGTTCGGCACGCCATCGAGGAACAGGATCCGGTCGATCACGAGCTCGGCATGCTTCATCTCGTCGATCGACTCTGCGCGAAGCTTCTTGGCCAACCGGTCGTAGCCCCAGTTGCGGCACATCTTCGCGTGGATGAAGTACTGATTGATCGCGGTGAGCTCGTTGGTCAGGAGCTGGTTCAAGAGGTTCATCACCTCTTCGTTGCCCTTCATAGGATCCTCGCTGAACGGTTCAGCGCGACCTTATCGACACGAGGCCATGCGAGCAATCGCGCGGGGCGCTGTTCGCGCCTCTCGCGCAGAGGCGCTCGCGCAGCTCGTCGTGGCACATGCCGCAGCCGGTTCCAGCGCGGCAGCGCTCGCCGATCTCCTCGACCGTACGCGCGCCTTCGTCGATGACCGCGTCGATGTCGCGGTCACGAGCCGGGTAACACATACAGACGATCATCGGTTGAAATTGATAATGCATTTCAAAACCGGTTCCGTCAAGGGGGTGTTTTGTGGTGTTTAACCCGCCGGATTTACTATCCTATGGTCGTGAGATCGATCTCGGTGATTCTGGTAGCAGCGCTGAGCTGCAAATCGCACGAGGCTCCACCGCCGCCATCGCCGAGTGATCTCGTCGTGGTTTCGCCCGGCGTGTTGCCGCAGCGCCTGCTGCACTATCAGCTCGCGAAGGGAACCAAGTCGACGCTCGAGCTCGAGGTCGAGGGCACGCTCACCGCCGGTGCCATCCCGCCGAGCACGGCACCACCGTTGGTGTTCTCGCTCGAGATCGTGGTCGACGACGTGACCGCCGACGGCCACATGAAGCTGACGACCACGATCCAGGAGCTCACCACGCACGCCGCCGCGGATCAGCCGGGTGCGCCGGCGGCGACGACCGCGGCCGCAGCGTTGAAGGGCCTCGAGATCACATCGCTGCTCGCGCCCGACGGTGCGATCACCGACGTCAAGATCGCGAGCGATGACCGAGCGCTCTCGGAGGCGGCGAAGGCGCAGGTCGAGGCGCTCGTCCAGGCGATCCCGAAGCTCGCGATGCCGTTGCCGTCGACGCCGGTCGGCATCGGCGCGAAGTGGCGCAGCTCGCGCGCGCTCGGTCCGGTATCGCCGCTCGCGTTGCAGAGCGTGACGACGATCGATCTCACCGGCGTGGCCGGGTCCTCGATCACCTACGAGGTCGGCTCGACGGTGCACGGCGCCGATCAGAAGGTGACGCAAGACGGCGTCGAGGTCGACGTCAACAGCATCACCGGCACGGCGACCGGGCGCGGCACGTTCGATCTACAGAAGCTCGCGATCACCGGCACGCTCAAGGCCGAGCTCCACATGGACATGACGACCGGCAGCGATCGCACGCCGATGACGATGACGTTAGAGCTGCGCAGCCACTAAGGCGCGCACAACGCGCCGTAGCGCTTGCAGCCGCCGCCCGCGACATCGTCGCAGTGGTGATACATGCCATCGTCGAACGAGAACATGCAGTGATTCGCCGGCGCGCACGCCGCGCCCCACTGCGAGCACGTGCCCTCGACGGCGTTCGTACATTGCTTGTAGGTCTTGTCGGTCGCGTCGATCATGCAGCTCTCGCTCGGCGTGCACGCCGCGCCGAAGTGAAAGCACACGCCCGCGCCGCCGGCGAGGCACGTGAAGTACGTCGCGGTCCCTTGATGGTAGGCGCACGTCGTGGTCAGACAGCCGACATCGGGCGCGTTGACCGCGACGGTGGCGGAGCCCGATCCGGGTCTGGGCACGACTGGCTTCGCGGTCGTCACGGTCGCGCTGCCGCCGCCCTGTTTGAGCTCGGGCGAGGTGCCACCACATGACGCTGCGACGACGATCACGAGGAGCCAACGCACGTCGTGAATATAGCGTCAATAGCCCCGAAATCCCGTCAGCGACTCCCGATCTCGGTGTAGCGTCGCCGACATGCGGGGATTTCAGCTTTCCCTCCTGATGGCGGGGGTGCTCTGCGCGTGCAACAGCGACACCGCGTTGCCGATCGAAGCGCAGTGCAACCCTCTCGGCCTCAACCACTGCATGACGCCGTGGCCGTCGGCCGTGTTCGAGGTCGACGACGCGACGACGCCGACCGGTCGCCATCTCGCGATCCCCGACAAGACGCTGCCCACCAACTTCGACAACCTCACGATCGATCCGGCCGACTGGAACAAGGCCGATGGCTTCTCGCCGGCGGCGCCGATGGTGATGTCGTTCCCCGGCGGTGTCTCGGCGGAGGGCTTGCCGCCCGCCGACAACATGGACATCTCGCTCGGGCCCGATAGCCCGACGGTGTTGATCGACATGACGACCGGCGAGCGCGTCGCGCACTTCGCCGAGCTCGACGCGCAGGCCGCGGCCACGCCGGACTCTCAAGCGTTGTTCATTCGCCCGGCGCAGCGGTTGATCGGCGGCCATCGCTACGCGGTCGCGATCACGAATCGCGTGAAGGCCGCCGACGGTGACGACCTCGCGATCCCGCCGGGCTTCGCGGCGCTGCGCGACGGCAAGCACACCGATCACAGCCTGCTCGAAGCGGCGCGGCCGCGGTTCGCCGACGTGCTCGACGTGCTCGACACCGCGGGCTTTCCGGCGGCCGACCTCGTCGTCGCGTGGGACTTCACCGTCGCGTCCGATGACTTCATCCATCGCGACATGATCGCGGCGCGCGATCGCACGGTCGCGGCCCTCGACACGCATCCGATCGCGTTCACGATCCTGACCGATGCGCAGGTCGGCGACGGCCTGCAGATCAAGCGCAAGATCACCGGCACGCTCGACGCGCCGCTGTTCCTCACGAACGGCGGCAAGGCGAACCCCGGCGTCGTGATCGCGCGCGACAGCGACGACCTCCCCGCGGTCCAGGGCTTCTATCAGATCCCGTTCACCGCGATCGTCCCGGCGTGCGCGTACACCGCGCTCGCACCGGTGCCGATGGTGATCTACGGCCATGGCTTGATGGGCGACTCCGGTGAGACCGCCGGTGGCGTGCAGAGCCAGACCGCGCAGGAAGATTGTCTCGTGTTCGTCGGCACCGATATGCGCGGCATGTCGACGCCGGATCTGCCGGCGGTCGTCGGCGCGCTCAACGACATGAATACCGCGGCCGAAGTATTCGAGAAGCTCGAGCAAGGCCTCGTCAATCACGTCACGCTCGTGCGCGCGATGCGGACCACGTTCGCGACGCAGTTGTTCGTCGACGCGGCGAACGCGAACAAGCCGCTCGTCGATCCGACGAAGGTGTTCTATTACGGCCTCTCGCAAGGCGCGATCTTCGGCACGGCCGTGATGGCGTACGAGCCGACGATCCAGCGCGCGGTGCTCGGCGTCGGCGGCGCGAACTACTCGACGCTGCTCGATCGCTCGGCCGATTGGCCGCGGTACCGCACGATCCTCAACGGCGGCTACGGCGACTCGCTCGACGACACGCTCGTGATCGGCCTGTGCCAGATGCGCTGGGACAAGGTCGAAGGCTCGGGCGTCGTCAACACGGTCCTCAACGGCGCGCCGACCGCTCCGATCGCGAAGCAGTTGCTGATGGAGATCGCGCTGTCGGATGAACAAGTGCCGAACCTCGGCAGCTACTGGCAAGCGCGCTCGATGGGCATCCCGGTGCTCGGCCCGACGCCGGTCACGCCGTGGGGCCTCACCGTCGCGGCTTCACCACTCGAGCCCGGATCGAGTGCGATCCTCATCATGGATGGTGGCGCTCCCGCGCCGCCGAGCACGAACCTGCCGGCACCGGCGGTCAACCCGAGCATGCACGACCTCACGCGCACCCAGGCCGCGACCCGCCGTCAGATCAAAGAGTTCTTCGATACCGGCACGATCGTGAACGAGTGCACGGGTGTCTGTACGTGCCAGTCCGGTAACTGCGACTAGCTGCAGGGATTTGCCACACGAGTGGCCGGATCCGACATTTCGCGCCGGTACGGGCATTGCTCTAGCCCATGCCATGCGCTCTGCCTTGTTCACCTTGTTGGTCGTGGCAACCGCCGGATGTGGGACCGATGCGGACACCGAGACCGCACCTCCCATCGTGACCGCGCGCGCGACCTGGTACCAGGACGTCGCGCCGATCGTGTCGAAGCACTGCATGACGTGCCACCAGACGGGTGGCATCGCGCCGTTCCCGCTCACCGAGTACGAAGACGCCGCCGACAACGCGCAGCGCATGCTCGACCAGATCAGCGCGGGCTCGATGCCGCCGTTTGGGGCGCGCGAACAAGCCGACTGCGATCCGCGGTTCACGTGGAAAGACGATCCGCGGCTGTCGACCGAAGAGAAGCGCACGATCCAGTGGTGGGTCGACGACGGTCGAGTCGCCGGCACCGTGGCCGACGTGCCGGTGCCCGCGAACACCGATCTGCCGGGCGTGACCAAGACGCTCAAGCCGACGACCGCGTGGACCTCGTCCGGCGATCGCGATCAGTTCATCTGCACCGTGCTCGATCCGCAGGCCGGTGCCGGCCAGTGGATGAACGGCTTGCAGCTTCGTCCCGGCAATCCGATCGTCGTCCACCACGCCGTGCTGACCGAAGTGTTCGCGACCGGCGTCAACGCCGACGCGATCGCGTCGCATCCGGTCGGCGAGCCGTGGGACTGCAGCGCGCAGCAACAGCCGGGTGACCTCGTCGTCAGCATCTGGACGCCGGGCAATCAGCCGATGCAAACGCCGCCCGAGCTCGCGGTGCCCCTGCTCCAGGGCTCGAAGCTCGTGATGCAGATCCACTATCACCCGGCCGGCATCGTCAACGAGCCCGACATCACCGAGGTCGATCTGCGGACGTCGCTGCAGTGGCCGCAGAAGATGTACTTCGTCGGCGCGTTCGGCAACGCGACGGTGGCGCCGAACCTGCTCCCCGATCCGGACGACCGCACGGCGGCGCCGGAGTTCCGGATCCCCGCGAATGCCGCGGACCACGCCGAGCACATGACGTTCGCCGTCGGTGATCTCGGTGGGCTGACCAACGTGCAGTTGTACTCGGTCAATCCGCACATGCACCTCGTCGGCACGCACATCAACAGCACGATCACCCGACCGGCCGCGCGCGGCAATGATCCGCAGACCGAGTGCCTCGCGAACGGCGAGTGGAACTTCGATTGGCAGCGCACGTACCTCTACGACGCGCCGATCAGCGGTCTGCCGAGCGTGGCGCCCGGCGACGTGATCGACGTCCAGTGCCACTGGAACAACACGATCGAGAATCCGTTCGTGCAGCGCGCGTTGAAGGACGCGAACCTCGTCGCGCCGGTCGACATCACGCTCGGCGAAGGCAACTCGACCGACGAGATGTGCCTCGAGATCTTCGGGATCTCGGTCGATGCGCCGGCGCAGACGGCGACGCGAACGCTGACGGTCGATCAGATGCCGATCGCGGCGATCCAGTCGATGACGCGCCAGTAAGTCACTTCGGCGCGACGTACACGATCGGGCAATTGACCAGCGGGCCCTTCGTCACGAGCGGCGCACGCAGCGCCGACGCGGCATCGTGGACCTGATCGAAGGCAGTCCGATCGTAGATGTGGACGGCCCACAACGGCGAATAGTCGGTGTCCCCGGGGACGCTGAACACGACGTTATGGGTCTGGGTCGGCGCGCGGGACTCGCTACGGAAGCCCGATGCGGGACCGCCACCGGGCGTCCCCGGATTGCGCGCGAACGTCACGAAGATCGGGGAGGTCGGAACCCGACCGTCTTGTTCGTGAAGCGGTTCGCCGAAGCCGAGACACGTCAGCTTCGCGCCGCGGTACCACAGCTCGGTCGCGACCGCGGGCGCAACCCCGTGGCCCTCGCGGGCCGTCGAGCCGCGAGGCACGATCGGACAGTTCAAGATGCGCGGATCCGAGGTGATCGCGTAGCCGCGAAGCTGATCTGCGCTCGTGATCGAGCCCGCCACGAAGTCGGGCGGCACCTCGACCCACGCGATCCTCCAGAAGTCGCTGTAGCCGGGGTCGCCCGGGATCCGGTCGACGACATCGAGCTGGCCGGCGAGCGCCTCGCGAGTGCCGGCCCGCGTGATCCGCCAGAGCGTCGCCGGGTGATCGGCCTGGACGTCGAAGTTGTAGTAGCGAACGACCGCGCCGTCGGGACCAAAGCTCTGCGTGATGAACGGCGGGCGGTCGAAGTCGATCGGCTCGTCGGGGCGCGGCAGATGGTTGGTCGGTGTCCGTACCATCAGGTGGGCCGCGGCGCTGAACCGATCGATCGCGGGGCGGTGCTGCCCGGGAGCGTCGAGCGGCGCATGCGAGCAGGCACTCGCGGTCGCGAGGACGAATAGCTTCACGCGGGAGGACATGTTCAGTTGGCGCTGAGCTCGATGTTCGCGTCCTTGCAGCCCTTGATCAGGCGCGCGCGGAACCTCGGAAACTTCGCGAGGTGGCGAAGGTCGCCGTTCGCATCGCTCTGATTGTTGTGGAGCGACGAGCACGCGACCAGGCCGTGGATCGCGAACGCGTGCGCCATCTGGCCTTCGCCGACGCCCTCTTCGGTGTGCGTGATGATGAAGTTCGCGAGGTGCTCGGCCTTGGTGAAGTCACCGCTGTGATACGCGGCCTCGGCTTCCTTGAGCCGGTTCCGGATCGTCTCGTCGCCGGAATCGTCGTCGACCACCGGTGGTTTCTTGGCCGTCGCATCGGCTTTGACGACGACCGGCTTATCAGCTTTGACGACGGGCGCGACGGGCACGGCGGCATCGGCTGCGACCGCCGCGATGACCGCCGGCTTCACGGCGGGGCGCTCGACGGGCTCGCCCGTCTCGGCGAGCCGCGGGTGCGGCGCGTGCTCTTCGTGCTTCGCAGGCTTCTCACCACCGCCGCGCAGCGCGAACCACGCGACCCCACCACCGATCGCCGCCACCGCGACCAGGGCGATCGCGAGTCCACCGTTGGAGCGCCGCGGCTCGACGGGAGGCGGCGCGACCGCTGGCGATTGCATCACCGTGCTCGCGCTCGCGACGTCGTCGACGCGCTTGGGCACGCCCGGTTGCGAAGGCAGCGTCGGTGCATTCGTGATCACCGGTGGCGCGACCGGCGACTCGCCGTGATCGCCGGAGCCCATCGTCTGTGCGAACGCGTCTTCCGTACTCCGGTTCGCGCTGTGCTCGAGGTTCTGGCTCGGCGTATTCGCCGCCAGGCCGCCCGAGACCTTGGGCTTGCGCACCATGCTGAGCGGCGAGCCGGTCATCGCCTCGACGAGATCGCTGACGTGCGCGTAGCGATCCGCGGGGACCTTCGCCATCGCCTTCTTGATCACCGTCACGATCACGTCGGCGACGTTCGGCGCGACCTCGGACAGCGGCTTGGGCTCCTCGTAGACGACCTTGAACACGACCTCGGGGATGCTCGCGCCACTGAACGCGGGCTTGCCCGAGACCATCTCGTAGAGGATCGCGCCGAGCGCGAAGATATCGGTGCGCTCGTCGACGGCGGAGTGCTGCCCGGTCGCTTGCTCGGGCGCCATGTACTGCGGCGTGCCGAGCAACGTGGCCTCTTGGGTCTTCACGCTCTGCGTGCCGCCGAGGATCTTCGAGATCCCGAAGTCGAGGACCTTCGCGATCTCGACCGCACGGCCGTCGGACTCGCTCGGTTGCAGGAAGATGTTCTGCGGCTTGAGATCGCGGTGGACCACGCCCAGCCGATGCGCGGCGCCGAGCGCGGAGCCGAGCTGGCGCAGGATCGAGAACACCGATTCGATCGACATCGCGCCGCCGTCGGTGATCCGCTGCGCGAGCGACTCGCCCTGGAGGTACTCGTAGACGATGTACGGCGTGCCGTCGGGCAGCACGTTGTAGTTCTCGACCTTGACGATATTCGGGTGATCGAGCTGCGACGCGATGTCGGCCTCGCGCTTGAACCGCGCGAGGATCTCCTCGCCGCCGAGGTCGGCGTGCAGCGTCTTGATCGCGACCTTCTTGCCCTGCAAGCGCTTGTGGCTCGCGAGATAGACCGCCCCCATCCCACCGCGCCCGATCAGGGCCTCGATGATGTAGGTCTCGTCGATGATGGTCCCCACCTCGACGACGGATCGGGCGGGTGAATTCTGCATCGACGTTGAGCGTATAATGAGACCACGATGCGTGTACGCAACGCGATTCTATTGCTGCTCGCCCTGACGGGAATTGCGGCCGCGGAGGACCCCAAGCCCAAGGCCCTCGACGTCAAGGCGATCCGCGACAAGCTGTTGTTGTTCGAGGACACCCAAGGTGGGACCTACGTCGTGCTCCCCGGGCCCGACGGCCGGCTGTTCTACGGCACCAACACCAAGGTCGTGTACGAGCAGATCGTCGTCACCCGGGGCACCGACGGCGACGCCTGGACCTTCGGTGTCTACGCGCCGCGGCTGTCCGGGATCACGCCGGCGATCGTGCAACGCCGCAGCGACAACGGCACGTTCGAGCGGTTCTGCGACGAGACCCAGATGCCGCTCAAGTTGGTCCCCGCGGATCGCGCGAAGCCGATGCTCGAGAAGCTGCAGTTCATGACCAACGCGGTGATCCGCCGGCCGCAATTCTTCGCGCGCGACGACGCCGGCGTCTACTACTACGTCGACCAGCTCGCGAAGGCCTACGGTGGCCAAGGCTATCGCGTGTTCTCCGGCAAGAAGGGTGCGATGAAGCAACTGCCGCTCGTCGACGTCGCGCACGACACCGGCGGCGACGTGTTCTCGACCAAGAGCGGCGACGTGCGGTTCGTGGTCGATGCGAACGATCACGCGAAGAACACCGCGTACTGGATCAAGGGCGACAAGAAGCACGAGCTCACGATCCTCGATCCCGATGCGAACTCGCGCGTGATCTTCAAGGACCTCGGCATCTACACGTTCCTGGGGACGCCGTGCGACGAGTTCTGATCGCGCTGCTGGTCTCGGCGACGGCGTTCGCGGCGCCCGACAAGAAGCCCAAGACGATCGATGCAAAGGCGAACGCCGCGAAGCTCGACGTGTGGAAGGACGACATCGGCCAGTTCTATGTCGTGCCGCAGTTCAACGCGTTCACGTTCGACGACGCCGGCGCATGGGTGTTCTACGGCGACGGCAAGACCATGTACCAGCAACGGATCATAGGATCGGGGACCGGCAAACACGACACCTACGAGTGGTCGGTATGGTCACCGCGCGTCACGACGATGAACCAGGCGGAGATCGAGTCGACCGACAATCGGCTGATGGTGACCTGCGGAGTGAAGGACAAGCGCCTGCTCACCCAGCTCAAGGCCGACGAGGCCAAGGCGTTGTTCGCGAAGGCGACGTTCCTGCCGCCGCTGTGGCAGCGCAACGCGAAGTTCCTCGCGCGCGACGACGACGGCGTCTACTACTTCGTCGACATGCTGTCGCAAGAAGCCGGCGGTAACGGCTATCGCGTGTTCATCGGCCAGAAGGGCTCGATGAAGGAGCAGGCGATGACCAACGTCGTCGCGGACTCCGGCGGCGAGATCTACGCGACCAAGAGCGGCAACTTGAAGATCATCTCCGACAAGAAGGCCGACACCGCGTTCTGGATCAAGGGCGGCAAGAAGGTCGAGCTCACCGTGCTCGTGCCCCTCGACAATCGCTACCTGATCTATCGCGGCCTCGGCATCTACGGCCAGCTCGGCGTCGTCTGCGACGACTTATAGCTAGTGCAACAGGCTCATCATGAGCGCGACGACATCGTCCTCGGCGATCGCGGCGCTCGCACGGATGTCCGCACCGGAGGCCTTGAGCGACACGCTGCCGATCGCCGCCTGCAGGGACTTCGACGCGCCGGCCTGGACGTCGGCGAGCTTCTTCGTCGCGGTCGCCGACAGCGCCGTCGCCGTCGCCGGCGTATCGGTCACGATGTGGCCCGACAGCGTGATCTTCTTGTTCGCGACGACCGCGTGGGCATAGACCTGCTCGACCTTGCCGACGCCGTCGATCGCCTGCTCCTTGTCGACGACCAACCAGGCGCTCGCACCCTTGTCGATCGCGCCGAGCGCCTTCGCCAGCGACTTGTTCGAGGTCACGCCACTCGACAACAGCTTCTTCGACGCGTCCTTGTCGTCGGGCGACGTCGACACCGCGAACACGTCGGTGGCGAGCCACTGCATGTAGATCGGCTTGTCGCCCATGCCGTCGTACTTGGTCAACTTGCCGTCGGTCGTGATCGTGACCGGCTTGTTGTCGGCCTTGCCGAGCTTCTGCATGCACGCGTCGAGCGCCTTGTGATTGGTGCCCTTGAGCGCGATCACGATCGAGCCGGTCTGGTTGTTGTCGATGCCGAACGCGATCGAGTCGATCGACGACAGCAGGTCGATGCTGCACTCCTTGGTGATCGCGTCGAGCGCGGTCTTCGCGTCGCCGGCCTGCGACAGCAGCATCGGCAGCCACTGCTGATACAGCGCGCTCGCGCGCACGCTCGAGGCGCTCATGCCGCCGACGATGTTCTCGTTGCCCGAGATCACCGATTTGCCCGAGATCCACGCCTTGGAATCGCCAGCGGCAGGATGGGCAGCAAACACCACGGCGACGAAGGCGACACTCTTCATGCCCGAAGTCTGCCACGGTGTATCGTCCGGCGCATGAAGCTGCCAGGCCATGTCGCGCTCGTCACGGGTGGTGCCTCCGGACTCGGAGCCGCCACTGCTCGCCGTCTCCACGCAGGCGGTGCCAAGGTCGTGATCGTCGATCGCGACGAACGCGGCGCGGAGCTCGCGAGTGAATTAGGAGGCGCGTTCGCGAAAGCGGATGTCACGAGTGGATCGGAGGTCGAAGCGGCGGTCGCTCAGGCGGCCGCGCTCGGACCGTTGCGCGTCGTCGTGCAATGCGCCGGCGTCGGCTGGGCGTCGCGCACGCTCGACAAGACCGGCAAGCCGCACGACCTCGAGCTGTTCCAGAAGGTCATCGCGATCAACCTCGTCGGTCACTTCAACGTGCTGCGACTGTCCGCGGCTGCGATGGCGCAGACCGCGCAACTCGAGGACGGCGAGCGCGGCGTGATCATCATGACCGCATCGGTCGCCGCGTTCGACGGCCAGATCGGTCAGATCGCCTACGCCGCCTCGAAGGCGGGGGTCGCCGGCATGACGCTGCCCGCGGCGCGCGATCTGTCGCCGGTCGGTATTCGCGTGATGACGATCGCGCCGGGCATCTTCGATACGCCGATGCTCGGCTCGCTCAAGGAAGATGTCCGCGCGGCGCTGTCGCGCGATGTCGTGTTCCCGAAGCGCCTCGGTTCGCCTGCGGAATATGCCGAGCTGGTCGCGGCGATCGTCGAGACCGGATACCTCAACGGAGAGACGATCCGGCTCGACGGCGCCCTGCGCATGCCTCCGAAGTAGTACATTGGTCTCGGGTGAGCGAACCGGAGAAATTCGGTACGTACGTGGTGTACGAGCTGCTCGGCAAGGGCGGAATGGCCACCGTGCATCGTGCCGAGTCGCTGTCCGCCGGCGGGTTTCGCAAGCGCGTCGCGCTCAAGCGCTTGCTGCCGTACCTGCTCGAGGAACCCGAGGTCGTCGCGTCGTTCGCGACCGAGTCCAAGCTCGCCGCACATCTTCACCATCCGAACATCGCGCAGACCTACGACCTCGGCGTTCGCGATGGCACGTACTTCATCGCGATGGAGCTCGTGCCCGGTCCGACGCTCGCGCAGATCGTCCGGCAGTGCCGCGACGCCGCCGGCGCGATGCCGATCGAGCACGTGATCGAGGTCCTGGTCCAGGTCTGCGAGGCGCTCGACTACGCGCACAACCTCGTCGACGAGAACGGCAACGCGCTCGGCATCGTGCATCGCGATGTCACGCCGGCGAACGTGATCGTGTCCGGTTCCGGTACCGTGAAGCTGATCGACTTCGGGCTCGCGAAGGTCACGGCGAGCCGCGGCACCAAGGCGGGCATCCTCAAGGGCAAGCTCGGCTACATGGCGCCGGAGTACACGCTCGGCCAGCTCGATCATCGCGCCGACCTGTTCGCGGTCGGCGTGATCGCGCACGAGCTGCTGACCGGCAAGCGGCTGTTCGATCATCCGAACGACTACGAGATCATCAACATGCTGCGCGAGATGCCGATCCAGCCGCCGTCGCGGTGGAATCCGCAGGTCGGGCATTCGCTCGACGACATCGTGCTGACCGCGCTCAGTCGCGATCCGGGGCTGCGCTGGCAGAGTGCGGCGGCGCTGCGGGCTGCGCTCGTCAACGTCGCGCGCGAGCTCCACCTGATCCCGTCGCGCGATGGCCTCGCGAAGTGGACCGAGTGGGCGTTCACGCAACAGCCGCGCAGCGACGTCAGCGGCCTGTCCGCGGCGATCTCGACGCTCGGCGATGCGAGCGATCAGCGAGCGATCACGATCGATCCCGACATGATCCTGACGCCGACGCCGATGCCGCTTCCTCGTCGCGACCCGACCGACGTGACGACGGTCGTGCCGCTCAAGATGCAAGGCGTCCCGCGGCACGCCGGGACGTTCGACACCGAGGGGGTGATCGTCGGGCGCAGCGTGATGCCGGAGATCCGTCGGTCGCGGACGGGGCTCCGGATCGTCGTGCTGCTCGTGCTGCTCGCACTCACCGCAGCCGGCGCGTACTGGTATCTATTTCTTCGGAAGTAGGTCGGCGGGGATCTTGTTCGGCACGTCGGGCACGATGCCTTCGTAGAGCCACGAGTACGTGAAGAAGCTGCCGAGCACGCGCTTGGTGTAGTTGCGCGCCTGATCGTCGACGATGCCCTCGACGAACTCGTCGGCGTCCCACGTCCCGCGCACGCGCAGCATCTTCGTCACGCCGGCCGGGCCCGCGTTGTACGAGGTCGGCACGAGCAGGACGAAGTTGTTCCACTTCTTGAACAGCCCACCCAGGAAGTGCGAACCGACCGTGACGTTGTTCTCCGGATCGCGGAGGTACTCGCGATTCGGCGTGACGCCGGCGGGCGCGTTGTCATGTGCGGTCGACGGGATCATCTGCGTCAGGCCGATCGCGTTCGCGTAGCTCTCGTCGAGCGGGTCGAAGCCGCTCTCCTCGCGCACGATGCCGATCTGCATCGCGATCGGCACGTTGTTGATCTTTGCGTACTTGTCGAGCAGCGCCCAGTACGCCTTCGGATAGGCGATCTGCCACTTCGCGCGATTCGCACCGACCGGCCACGCGCGCAGGTAGTCGAGCGCGTGCCATCGCGTCGGCCAGATCGACGTCGCGAACCGACCCGCGCGGTCGTAGAGGAACGCCATCGCCCACAGCTTCTCGAGCTTGTCCGGATCGTCGACGCGCTTGCGGTCGGCGGGCGTGGTCAGGCCGAGCTTCTTGAGCTCGTGCTCCGCGGGCTCGCCGAGGCCGAGCTTGAGCAATTCCATCGCGCGCAGGAAGCCCGGCGAGCTGAACTCGGGACGCGGCTTGAACGTGAACGCCGGCGCTTTCGGATCGAAGCCCGGCGGGTCCTTCGAGATCTCCGCGACCAGCGCCTGGTACTGCTGCGGCGCGTTCTCCTTGAGCCGATTGAGCGCGAGCAGCGCGTAGAACCCGGATGGATACTCCCGCACGGTCTCCTGCCACCGGGCGATCGCCTTCGGCAGGTCTTTCTTCACGGCGTACGCGCGGCCGATCCAGTACTGCGGCTGGCCGGCACCGAACCAGTTGTCGTCGTGCGGGACCAACCGGATCTGCTCGCTCCACCACTTGATCGCGTCGTCGTAGCGCTGCTCGCGCCACGCCCGAAAGCCGATTCGCCACATCGCCTCGGCGGTGTTGTCGCCGTCGGGATACTTCAGCGGCATCGAGGCGAGCACGGTGTCGACCATCGCGCCGTTCTGCAGCGACTGCCACTCCTCGGCCTCGCGCAGCGTCGCGTCGTCGGCGTAGCTGTGCTTCGGATCGATCGTCTGCGCCTGCTTGTAGTGCGTGATCGCGGTCTCGTGCTGACCGATGAACGAGTACGAGCGCGCGGCTTGATAGTGACTCTTGATCTCGAGATCGGTGTTGCCGGCCGCTTTGCAGTCGGCGGCCGCGTCGTCGAACATCGGCGCGGCGCCCTTGCGATCGCGCGCCTTGAACCGGCTCTGCGCGCGGTTGTACGAGGCCGTGCACTTGTCCTTGGCCGAGATCTTCGGATCGGCGAGTGCGTCCGCGAACGCCTTCTCGCTATCCGGGTTGCGCATGTTGTCGAACCACACCATGCCCTGCGTGAGGTGCTCGGCGGCGGTCAGCGGATCGGGCGTGACGTTCAGCGCCTTCATCGCGGCCTCTGACTTCGTCGTCCACGACGACAGTGGATCGTCGATCGTGATCCGGCGATACAGCGCGGTCGCTGCTTTGACATCGCCCTTCGCGTTGACGATCGCGTCCGCGAGATCGAACCGTGCCTCCGAGCGAAACGGGCCGTTCGCGTGGTGCGAGAGGTACGCCTTGTAGTAGGTGACGACCGCGGGCCAGTCGCCCTTGTCCCGCAGGAGATCGCCGACGAGGATCTCGGCATCGGGGCCAGCGATCGAGTCCTTCGCGACGCTCGACGCGAGATCGAGCGCCGCCGGCCCTGCCGATGATGGATCGTGCGCGAGCCACATCGAGCGCGCGAGGTGATAACCGATGTAGTCCGACAGATCGGGCAGCGCCTTGTACGCGATCGCGAGGTGCGCCGCGGCGCTCGGATGATCCTCGAGCTCGGCATCGGTCAGGCCCTGCATCAGCTCGAGGCGCGGCGCGAGCGGATCGTTCGGATCCTTGATCGCGGCGCGCGCGGCGGCGAACGAGGCCTTCGCGGTCTTCCAATCCTTCGCGGTGAACGCGGCGACCGCGGCTTGTTGATCCGGCGTCGTCCAGTACGACACCGCCATCGCTTCCTGCAACACGCCGGGACCGGCGGGCGCACCGGCATCGGCTTTGACGATCGGTGTCAGCTCCGTCTTCGGTGGAGACAGGTGCCGGTGCGAATCGTCGCCCGAGCACGCACCCGAGTACGTACAGACCGCGATCAAAAGGAGCCATGGCCGCATGCTACGAACGTAGCAACGCGGATCCACATGGACAAATTCTAGGCGCGACGCACGCAGTTACGGCCCTCGCGCTTGGCCACGTAGAGCGCCCGATCGGCCGCTTCGACGAGCTCCTCCGGGGTCTTGACCACCGATGAGGGCAGGCCGGCCACGCCGATCGAGACCGTCGCCTTGAGGGGGCCCGAGCCCGACGCCGCGGAGGTCTGCTCGACCAGCTTCCTCAGCCGCTCGGCCATGTGCATCGCGGGCTCGATGCCGATCGCGCGCAGGATGATCGCGAACTCCTCGCCGCCGAACCGCGCGACGACGTCCTCGTTGCGCACCGCGCGGCCGAGCACGCCGGCGAGGTTCGCGAGCACGGAGTCACCGGCGAGGTGGCCGTGGCTGTCGTTGATCTTCTTGAAGTTATCGATGTCGAGCAGGAGCAGCGACAGCGAGGTCTCGTGGCGCAGCGCGAACTTGAGCTCGCTGTCGAGGCGATCCATCAGGTAGCGCTTGTTGAACAGCTTCGTGAGGCCGTCGCGCAGCGCCGACGACAGGAGATTTTCGTGGAACGACTCGTCGAGCGCGTCCTGGAACCCGAAGCGCAGCACGGTGCCGCGGCCGACCTGGACCTTGTCGCCGTCGCGCAGCTCGACCGACGTGGTGATCCGCTCGCCGTTGACGAACGTGCCGTTGCGGCTCTCCATGTCCTCGATCCACGCGCGGTTGGTCTCGCTGCGGATCCGCGCGTGGTTGCGCGAGATGCCGTCGTCATCGAGCCGGAGCTCGACATGCGGCGAGCGCCCGATCACGAGCTGACCCTTGGTGACCCGGAACAATTGCCCCGACATCGTGCCGGTCAGGCACGTCAGACAGGCGCGGCGCTGCGTGCTCGGCGGCTGCAGCTCGTCGATGTCCGTCGCCCCGGTATCCTCGTCCCACTCGTCGGTCACTCCCATTGGTACGACGCCGGACGACCCTGGGTCAATCAGGACTTAGGCGCGCGACAACATCCACGCCGCGATGGCGTCGAGCATCGCGTTGGGCGGTCCGAGCGGGGCGATGTCCACGCGCGCTTGGTCACACAACTCGCGCATCCGGCGGGCGGCGGTCTCGGCATGCTCGACGAGCTCGGCGTCGTCGCGATCGTCCGCGTGCTGGAACGCGATGCCGATCGCCATCCCGTAGCGGCCCAGCGCGGCGCAGGTCTCCGTCGGCGCGCCGGCGGCGATCGCACCGAGCTCGCCGGCGGCGGCGAACAGCGCGCCGGTCTTGGCCGCATGCATGCGCTCGATCTCGGCGAGCGTGGTCGGCGGCGTGCGCAGGTCGATCGCTTGGCCCGCGAGCAGCTCGAGGCTGCCGGCACGGCGCGCGAGCACGCGCACCGCATCGGCGGTGCGGGGCCCGAGCTCGGCGAGCGTCCCGAACGCCAGCGTGAGTAAGCCATCACCGGCGAGGATCGCGATTGCTTCGTCGAACGCGATGTGAACGGTGGGCCGACCGCGGCGTTCGGCGTCGTCGTCCATCGCCGGCAGATCGTCGTGGACCAGCGTGTACGCGTGCAGCATCTCGAGCGCGGCCGCCGCCGGCAACGCCTGCGCGCGCGTGCCACCGCACGCTTCGCACGCGGCGATCACGATCGCGGGGCGCAGCCGTTTGCCCGGACCGGTCGCCGCGTAGTGCATCGCTTCGACGAGCCGGCCCGGATCATCGGCGGGCGGTGCGAGCCGGCGCTCGAGCTCGCGATCGACGAGGATGCGGACCTCTTCGAGAAATGCGGCGAGCTGTTCGGGCGCGCTCTCGGGTGCGAGCGTCGCCGTCGTCACTGCCCGTTCGTTTCGTCGAACGGGACGGTCTCGACCGCGCCCGACGCGCTGACCAAGATCTCGACGCGCTTCTCGGCGGACGCGAGCAGCGTCTGCCCCTTGCGCGCGAGCTGCACGCCTTCTTCGTAGACCGCGAGCGATTGCTCGAGTGAGAGCTCTCCCGATTCGAGCTTGGTCACGACCTCGCGCAAGCGCATGAGGATCGCATCGAAGCCGGGATCGGGGTCCGCCACGTCGCGGACGATAGCCAACACGAACTGAAAAGTCACTCCTCCGAGATCGCTTGACGTAGCAGCGAGTTGCAGGGAAGCTGAAACCCAAATGGGGGAGCGCTCGGATTTTCGACCGAACGACACGGACGAGCTCAAGGAGCGGTGGCGGTCGTACATCACCGACAATCGTTTGAACACGACCGCGCAGCGCGAGGCGATCGTCGAGCAGTTCCTGCGCACCCGCGATCACGTCTCGATCGACGAGCTCCTCACAAAGGTCCGCAAGCGCCATCCGAAGGTCGGTTACGCCACGGTCTATCGCACGCTCAAGTTGCTCGTCGAGTCGGGGCTCGCGGTCGAGCGCCAGTTCGGCGATGGTCAGGCGCGCTACGAGGTCGTCGGCGATCATCACGATCACCTGATCTGCATCAAGTGCGGGCTGATCCTCGAGTTCGAGGACGACGAGATCGAGCGACTCCAGGAGCGGATCGCGGCGCGGCTCGGCGGCTTCACCGTGTTGCGCCATCGCCACGAGCTCTACGGCACGTGTCCAAAGTACTCCGGCGAGGCGGGTGGCACCTGCCCCAACGAGCAGCAGCGCAAGAAGAGTTAGCGTGCTCGTTTTCGCTTTGAGCACCTCGCGCGCGCGCGCATAGTTCCACTCGATGCGGTGTTTGGTCCTCTGCGTGGCGCTGATCACGTTCGGCTGTCGCGCCGCCGACGACCTGGCCGCGCCGACGATCGACGCCGCGCCCGACGGCGTCGACGGTACCGGCTGCACCGCGACGACGCCGCGCACGGTGCCGCTCGAAGCGTTCATCGGTCCGACGGGGCTGCAAGCTCGTCTCGGCGGCTACATCGATAGCGCGACCACGTCGCTCGACGTGCAGATGTATCTGTTCAGCGTGACCGAGCTCGCGAGTCACATCACCGCTGCGAGGATGCGCGGTGTCGCGGTGCGCGTGATCCTCGATCCGGGCGAGGCCGCCAACAACGCCGTGTATCCGCTGTTCAACAGCGGCGGGGTGCCGTGGAAGAACGCGGCGTCCGTCTACAGCTACGCGCATGCGAAGTACTTGATCATCGATCGCACCACGACGGTGATCATGTCGATGAACTTCAACGGCGACGCGATGGTGCGCGAGCGCAACTACGGCGTGGTCGATCGGGATCCCGAGGACGTCACCGATCTGCAGGCGATCTTCGACGAGGATTGGGCGCTCGCGAACGGCAACAAGAACGCGCCGGCGGCGAATCTAACGTGCACGCGGTTGATCGTGTCGCCGATCAACTCCAACCAACGCGTCCTCGAGCTGATCGCGAGCGCGCAGACCACGCTCGATGTCGAGGTGATGTACATCACCGACGTGGTGGTCCAGAACTACGTCGCCGCCGCGCACGATCGCGGAGTCACGGTGCGCGTGATCCTGTCGGATCCGAGTGGCACGCCCGGCAACACCGGCATGGCGACGTTCCTCGGCGGCAAGGGCATCCCGGTGAAGTACGCGATCGATCAGTTCTATCTCCACGCGAAGTTGATCATCGCCGATGGCGTCGCGTTCGTCGGCAGCGAGAACATGTCGCCGACGTCGTTCACCCAGAATCGCGAGGTCGGTGCGCTCGCGCTCGAGCCCGATCAGGTCGCGCTCATCCAGGCGCAGTTCGACAGCGACTGGGCGATCACCACGCCCGCGATGTAGCTATTCGGACTTGAGGCGCTCGATCTCGGCGTTCTCCGAGAGCGGCAGGAAATGGATCAGGCAGCGACCGGGCTCGCTCGGCAAGAAGGCCGCGGCCCACAGGAACGAGTTCTTCCAGTATTCGCGCGTCGACTTGGACTCGATCGGCGCACCGAACCGCGTGCGCATCCAGCGCTCGACTTCGTCCTCGACGCACCCGCGCACCTTCAACTGGATCTCGATCAACGGCGCGTCTTGGTCGGTGTGCGGCGGCGCGTTCAAGAAGTACGCATCGACCTCGGCGACCCGCTTGCCGACCTTGATCGGCGGCAGCGCGAAGCACCAGATCGCCTTGCGACCATCGCGGAGGTCGGTCGGCTGGCAGTTGCCATCGTGGATGCTGCCGCGCGTGGTGTGGCCGAACTTGTAGTTGCCGAGCCCGTTCGGCTCGGGCGCGCTCTGCGAGCACGCCGCGAGCGTTGCGAGCAGCAACCCGATCGTGCGCGTCATCGCGACCCCGTGAGCGTGACCTCGATCGTCACGACGTCCTCGACCTTGAACAAGAACAACTTCGGCGGCTGCAACCCGAGCAGCTTGATGTCGAGATCGAACGTCGCGGAAGCGGTGAGGCGGTCGGCATCGAGGGAGCCCTTCCCAGACAGCTTGAGGGGAACGGTCTTGCCGCGCCACTGCAACTGACCTTCGGCCTTGGCCTCGAACTTCGCGCCGTCACGTACGACCTCGGACACCCGCACGAGCTGAAACGTTGCGGTCGGGTGGCCCTCGAGGTCGAAGTCCTTGCGGAGCTTCCGGTTCTTCAGCCAGTCGCCGGCGTCGAACGAGGTCATGTCGACGGAGAACTTCGCAACCGCGGCTTCGATCGCATCCGGGTCGGCGTCGACGTCACCGGTGATCTTGTCCCACACGGTGGTGGTGTCGTGGACGCTCGACCGCGCCTTGACGACCAACTTCCCGGTCGCCCGGTAGTTGGTCACGGGATTAGGCGGCCAGACACTGCAACAGCAGCGTCGTGACGTTGTCGGTGCCGCCGTTGCGGTTCGCGGCATCGACGAGCTCGGCGACCGCGCGCTCGAGGCTCTTCGCACCCGACGCGATCTGCGCGATCGATTCGTCCGTCACCATGCCGGACAAGCCGTCCGAGCACAGGATGTAGACGTCGCCGCTCTTGATCTGGTGGCTGCGAATATCGACCTGCACGGTCTCGCGCATGCCGAGCGCGCGCGTGATGACGTTCTTGTGGGGGAAGTTGCGCTCTTCCTCTTCCGTCATGTCGGGCTTCGCTTCCTTGTAATCCTCGAGCAGCGAGTGATCGCGCGTGAGCTGCGCGATCGCGTTGTCGCGCACGCGATACACCCGCGAATCGCCGACGTGGCCGACGTAGATCTTGTCGCCGCTGACCAGCGTGCTGACGATCGTCGTGCCCATGCCCTTGTAGCGAAGGTCGCGGTTCGACGTCTCGAAGATCCGGAGGTTCGCGAGCTTGATGCCGCAGACCAGCCGGTTCTCGATGTACGACAGCGAGCGGTCCATCTTGTACGGCCACGTCGCGTCTTCGTCCTCGCGCGTGCGCTGATAGAACTCGCCGATCGTTTCGGCGGCCATCTTCGATGCGACTTCGCCGGATGCGTGACCACCCATGCCGTCAGCGACGAGAAATAGTTGCTCGTCCTCGATCAACGAGAAGTAATCCTCGTTGTGCGTCCGCTTCATGCCGACGTCTGTTTTCGCGGCGTACCGGATCTTCATAGCGTCAGCAGGGGGCCCCGTAGTCCACCGAAATCATAGGAGGCGGATCGGTGTGACGTCAACCGCAGCGCCCGACTTCTCGGTAGAGTGTTGCCACGATGCACGCCGAGATCTTGACGATCGGCGATGAGCTGTGCCGCGGCGAGATCGTGGACACGAACTCGTCGTACCTCGCTCAACGCCTGTGGGACCTCGACATCACCACACGGTGGATGACCAGTTGTTGTGATGATGCGAAGGATATCACCACCGCGCTGCAACAGGCGGTCGCGCGCGCCGACGTCGTGATTTGCTCGGGCGGCCTCGGCCCCACCGAGGACGATCTGACGGTCGACGTGGTGGCGGACCTGGCCGGCGTGGCCCCGATCGTCGACGAGGCGGCGCGCCACCGCATGGAAGGGTTCTTCACCCGGATGGCCGGGACCGGTCGCAATTCGGCGTTCGGGGCCCCGGCACCGGGCTCCGCGACCCAGCTCGCCGCGATCCAGCTTCGCCAGGTCCGGGTCCCGGCCGGCGCCCGCGTACTCGGCAACCCGGTCGGGCTGGCGCCGTGCTTCGAGCAGCCGATCTCGGGTGTGCCGGTGTTCTGCCTGCCCGGCATCCCGCGCGAGCTCCACGCGATCTTCGACCAGGCGCTCGGGGCGCGGCTCGCCGAGCTCCGCGAGGCCGCCGGCGACGTCGAGCGGATCGCGCGCCGGATCTATCGCGCGTTCGGCCGGGGCGAATCCCAGATCTCGCAGGCCTGCCGCGGCGTGGTCGATGGAGCGGGTGGCGTCGCCGGCGCGTCGATCCATTACCAGGTGAAGTTTCCGGAGACCCTGGTGAAGCTGGTCGTGCGCGATCGCGATCAGGCCGCCGCCGAGGCTCGCCTCGCCGGGCTCGACGCCGCGATCCGCGAGCGCCTCGCCGGCGTGCTGTACGGCACCGGCGACGACAACCTGGTCGCGGTCGTGACCCGGCAGATCATCGCCCGCAAGACCACGGTCGCGACCGCCGAGTCGTGCACCGGCGGCATGATCGGCGAGCTGTTGACGAACCTGCCGGGCAGCTCGGCGGCGTTCGTCGGCGGCGCGATCACGTACTCGAACGCCGAGAAGGTCCGCCAGCTCGGCGTCCGCCAGGCCACGCTCGATGCCCACGGCGCGGTCAGCGAGCCGACCGTCCGCGAGATGGCGAGCGGGGCGCGCGAGCGGTTCGCGACCGAGCTCGCGGTCGCGGTCAGCGGGATCGCCGGCCCCGACGGTGGCACCGCCGAGAAACCGGTCGGCACCGTGTGGCTCGCGCTTGCCTCGCCGAGCGGCATCGTCACGAAGCAGCTCGGCTGGCCCGGTGCACGCGAGCAGATCCGCCAGCTCGCCGCGTGGTGGGCGCTGAAGCTGATCCTCGACTACGCGCCGGCCGCGACATAGCGACGTGGTACGTCATTCAAACGATGACGGATCACGACGGCAAGCGGTTGTTCCTCGGGCTGCGCGTCTCGGTCGCGACGGCGAACGGCCTCGCGCAATGTGCCGAGCAACTCGCGCGACGTGCGCGCGACGCGAACCTCGAGGTCAAGTGGGTCGCGCCGGCGAACTACCACGTCACGCTGAAGTTCCTCGGCTGGACGCGCGCCGACCTGCTCGAAGCGCTCGACGATCGGATCGCCGCCGCGGTCGCCGCGGCGCCGGCGATCGGGCCGTTCAAGTTCAAGACGGCGAAGCTCGGCGCGTTTCCGTCGCTCGATAAATCGACGGTGGTGTGGGCCGGGGTCGAAGATCCGGGCGCGATCGCCGAGCTCGCGAAGCGGATCGAAGCGGCGGCGGTCGATCTCGGATTTCCGGCCGAGCCGCGGCCCTTTCATCCGCACGTCACGCTGGGTCGCGTACGCGAAACTAGATTGCTTCGCGAGGTCGTGTTACCCATGTCGGAACAAATGTTCAGTGCCAGCAACGCTGACCATGTGATTCTGTTCGAAAGTGAAACGAAATCATCAGGTTCGGTCTACAAAGAAATCTCGAAGATCGCCCTTAAAACGGCTCGAGAAGCTCCGTTGGACATCGAAAAACGTCAGACGGGAGCGCTAGAGCTGGGGGACGAAACCGATGACGGATGGCCACGCGACAGGGCCAGCAAATAGCTAAAGGGAGCACGTATCAAATGAAGGAAACGACCGAGAAGTCAGCGCCGACCCACCGCGTGGAGAACGCGAGCACCCAATCGCGCGACAAGGCGATCGATCTCGCCCTCGCGGCGATCGACAAGCAGTTCGGCAAGGGTGCGATCATGAAGCTCGGCAAGGACCCGATCGACCGCGAGGTCAGCGTGTGTCCGACCGGGTCACTCGGCCTCGATATCGCGCTCGGCATCGGCGGCTTGCCGCGCGGTCGCATCATCGAGATCTACGGGCCGGAGTCGTCGGGCAAGACGACCTTGACGCTCCACATCGTGGCCGAAGCGCAGAAGCGCGGCGGCGTGTGCGCGTTCATCGATGCCGAGCACGCGCTCGATGTCGGCTACGCGAAGAAGCTCGGTGTGAAGACCGAAGAGCTGCTCGTCAGCCAGCCGGACTTCGGCGAGCAGGCGCTCGAGATCGCCGACATGCTCGTGCGCTCGAACGCGATCGACGTGATCGTCATCGACTCCGTCGCAGCGCTGACGCCGAAGGCCGAGCTCGAGGGCGAGATGGGTGATACCCACGTCGGCCTCCAGGCTCGCTTGATGAGCCAGGCGCTCCGCAAGTTGACCGCCGCGATCTCGAAGTCGCGCACGATGGTCATCTTCATCAACCAGATCCGCATGAAGATCGGCGTGATGTTCGGCTCGCCGGAGACCACCACGGGTGGCAACGCGCTCAAGTTCTATTCGTCGGTGCGTCTCGACATCCGGCGCGTCGGCGCGCTCAAGAAAGATGAAGACGTCATCGGCAACCGCACGCGCGTGAAGGTCGTGAAGAACAAGATGGCGCCACCGTTCAAGGAGGTCGAGTTCGACATCCTCTATGGTCATGGCATCTCGCGCGAAGGTGACCTCGTCGATCTCGCGTCGGAAGCGAACATCGTCGACAAGAGCGGCGCGTGGTTCTCGTTCAACGGCGAGCGCATCGGTCAGGGTCGCGAGAACGCGAAGCAGTTCATGATCGAGCACCCCGAGACGTACAACGCGATCGAACAGAAGGTGCTCGCGCACCACAACATCCGCCGCATCGGGGTAGACGTGGCGCCAGAGCACAGTGCCGCTCCAACCAGTAAGCCCGATGACGCTGTGAAGGCGGCACCTGCGCCAGCGGCTCGCAGCGCGCCGTCGACGAATGGAACGGTGAAACGCCCGAACGCGTGAGCTGACTTCAGGCTCGCCGAGATACGTCGAGATACAGAAAAGATACGTCGTCGGTACGTTGTCGCGACTGTCGAACCGAGATCTCATCTGCGACAACCGACGTGACGAGGCCAGCTTCCTGCTGGCCTTTGTCATATGGATAGCTTGCCTTTGTCACAGTGATGCGAGATTAAAAGCGAGCCGAAAGCAACTGTTTGGGAGGCTAGCTCATGTTCGTCTATCTTTCTCGTTGGAGTGGGTACGGTACGATCGCGACGGTGCTCGCGATCGGCGCATGTACCGCGCCAGACTTGTACAGCAATCTGCGACCGGACGGTCCTCCCGAGGTCCTCTCCGTCAGCGTGAACGCGCCAGATAACCGCGATGGTTTCGCGGGCGGCGGTGCGTCTCTCGAGCAGGTCACCTTCTGTAAGACGCAAGGGCCGAATGACGGCGCGGCGGGAGCTGGCGATTCGCAGCGTCCCGACGAAGTCATCCTCAGCGACGAATCGGCGCTGGAGTTGTGCCCGACCGATCCGACGAAGCCCGTCAGCGAGCTCACCAACGCGTTGCCAGAAGCCTGGTATGCGCGCATCCAGTTCGACGAGCTCCTCGACCCCTCGATCGAAGATCTGATCCCCGACGTGGACGCCATGGGCGTGCCGACCGGCACGTATACCGGCACGCTGGTCAACACGCAGCCGGTCACGCTGAAGTGCGCGAGCGTCACCGGCTCCGGCATGGTCGACGTTCCGTACGACGGCTACTACTCGCCGGCAGGCAACAAGATCAGCTACCCGGTCGGGCCTTCGCTCGTGATCATCCCGACCGATCCGACGGTCGTCGCGACGGGCTCGGAGTGCACGGTGACGATCAAGTCGAACGTCACCGACAAGGACGGCAACCAGGTCCCTGCGGACCAGATCGGTCCGTACAAGTTTGCAGTGGGCGCGATCGAGGTCCTCATCATCGATCCAACCGACGGCGGCAAGCAGGATCCGATCGCGGCCGGCGTCGATCTCACGTTCAACACCGCCGTCGTCAAGGCGTCGGTTGCGAGCGCCATCGACTTCAGCCCTGTGCTCCTAAACGCGGGCATCCAAAAAGAGACGCCGGAAGAGTATTTTGCCTTTGCCGACTTCCCGTCCGCTGGCGGGCCGTACACGTTCACCCTCAAGCAGGGATCGATGCTCATCGATCAATGTGGCAAGGCGACCACGCTCGGTGCTCCGTCGGTGGCTAGCTTTACCAAGACCACCTTCACGACGAACGCCCTCAAGCTCAAGGCCGTGACCGGCGCGATCGAGCCCGGCAACATGATCCAGATCGCGTTCAACCAGTACATGGATCCGGCGACCCTGCTCACCGCCGAGTACACGATCACACCAACCCTCGCGGGTGCACGCGTCGAGTTGTCGGGAGACACCTCGAAGCTGCTCGTCTACGGCAACTTCCAGCTCGGCACCGCCTACACGTTCACGCTGACGACCGGCGCGACGATCGATGACTGCCCCGGCGACGAATCCGCTACGATCGGTGGCCCGGGGTGCGTGACAAGCGCGACCTTCACGGCATCGGCGGATCAGACGACGACGTTCACGACGGCCGCGGCGATCACGCTGAAGTCGATCGCTCCGAAGGACAACGCGACCGAGTCGGTGGCAACTGCCACCAGCAGCGGCATCCTCTTGACGTTCAATCAAGAGATCGACCCGACGTCGTTCGACGCCGCGGACTACACGATCTCGCCGGCGGAGACGTTGACCGCGACGAACCTCGGCGGACCGGGCGGCGGAGGCAGCTACGAGATGCTCGAGCTCGATCCTGCGGTAGCGTGGGCACCGGGCACCTACACCTTCACGTTGAAGAGCACCGCGGTGCTGAAGGACCTCCTCGGCAACTCGTTCTCGCCGACCGCGGATCAAGTGATCCACTTCACCGTGACGCCGAACGCCACGGCCACTCCTCACACTTGCCTCTAGGAAAGGGACGACCATGAAAAAGCTACATACGTTCATGGCAGCGGTTCTCGCCTTTGGCGCAGGAACGCTCGTCAACACCGAAGTCGCGTCTGCACAAGCCAGCGCAGTCGGCCAGCTTCGCGGCGTCATCAAAGACAAGGGTACGAACGAAAACGCCGTCGGCGCCACGGTCGTCGCGACCTCGCCCGCCCTTCAGGGCGAGCAGGTGGTGATCACCGACGAGAACGGCCAGTACTTCGTGACGTCGTTGCCGGCGGGTATGTACACCCTGACGGTCTATTACAACGACACCACGTACGCCCGCAGCAACGTGCTCGTGCAGGTCGGCAAAGAAGCCGTCATCAACATCAGCGTCAACTCGGCGGACGCCGCCGGCAAGCCGAAAGGCGAGGTCATCAACATCGCGGGCAGTGCCCCGATCGTCGACCAAGGCTCGACCAAGACCGGCATGACGCTGACGTCGGACTACACCAACAACGTCCCGACGGGCCGCACGTTCGGTGCGACGATGGGCGCGGCGGCAGGCGGCCAGGCCGACACCTACGGGATCTCGTTCGGTGGCACCACCTCCGTCGAGAACACGTACGTGATCGAAGGCATCAACACGACGGACACGGCCTACGGCCGGCTGTCGTCGAACCTGCCGAACGAGTTCATCTCCGAGACCGAGGTCATCACCGGCGGCTACAACGCCGAGTACGGCCGCGCGACCGGCGGTATCGTCAACGTCGTCACCAAGCAGGGCTCGAACGAGTTCCACGGCTCGGTGTTCGGCAACTTCAGCCCGTCGTCGTTCACGTCGGCGGCGAAGATCATCCAGTCCGAGGGTGGCTCGATCGACACGAAGACCGACGCGGGTAACGCGTGGGACGCCGGCTTCGAGCTCGGCGGTCCGATCATCAAGGACAAGCTCTGGTTCCACGTCGGCTTCGATCCGTCGGTCGCCAATCAGACCGCGACCCGTATCGTCCAGAGCCAGGTCGACGACAACCAGGACGGCGTGCCGGATATCGATCCCGCCACCGGCCTGACCAAACACTCCGAGGTCGCGCGCTCGGCGACCGACGGCAACCTCAAGACCTATTACTTCACCGCGAAGGTCAACGGCGCGATCGACCAGAACAACCAGTTCCAGGTCAGTCTGTTCGGGAACCCGAACACCCAGACGACCCCACTTGGGGTCAGCCGGTTCGGACCGTACTCGCTGCCGGACACCGCGCTCGATCAAACCGGCGGCGCCGAGGACGTCTCGGCGAAGTGGACGTCGAAGCTCAACGGCGGCAAGACCCAGATCGATGCCGTCGTGGGCTATCACCACGCGACGAGCGGCGCCTCGTCACCGACCGATGTCGGCAACCAGACGTTCGTCTGGTACAACTACATCCGGTCGCTCAACGACTTCGCCGATATCGAAGGCTCGCAGATCTCCGCGAAGTGCTCGGACGGTGCAGGCGATCCGTACCCGAAGATCCAGAACTGCCCGGTGCTCGGCTATACCGAGTCGGGCATCGGTCTGCTCCAGCAGAACACGAACGATCGCGCCACCGCGGCGCTCTCGATCACCCAACGCGTGAAGGCGCTCGGTTACCACGTCTTCAAGGGCGGCGTGGACTACGAAGGTTCGACCTTCAACTCGGACGGTCAATACCCCGGACCCGGCAACGGCTACTGGCGCCGCTCGTCGACCGGAACCTGGCGCCTCAATGGCTTCTACAAGATCGAGCGCAACCTGACGGACGCCGAGATCGCCGACCCGAGCATGGTGACGCTGATGCCGGGCCAGGCGCTGTGCTCGAGTGGCCGCGCCCTGTGCAGCGCGACCAACCACCAGGTCGCCGACACCGCGGATCGCAGCATCGGCGCGTACCTCCAGGACTCCTGGCAGATCTTGCCGAACTTGACGGTCAACGCCGGTCTTCGCTACGAGCAGCAGCAGGCCGGCATCGCGAACCAGCTCCACGGGACGGTCACGGGAGAAGGCGAGACGATCGGTGACGTCGGCTTCACGCTCAACAACTGGGCGCCGCGCATCGGCATCGTGTGGGACCCGACCCAGGAAGGCAAGGCGAAGGTCTTCGCTCACTGGGGCCGGTTCTACGAGAACATCCCGATGGATCTCAACGTGCGCTCGCTCGGTGGCGAGATCGACAACGTCGCGAACTACAACGCGAAGCACCTCGCGCCGGGCGCGACGGGGTACGATCCGAACTGCAACGTGGACCACGGCAGCGTACCGGGTGATCTCGGTGCAGTCCTCGTCAAGTGCAGCGACTTCACGCAGGTCGCGATCCTCGGCGGTGGCTCGGAGTTCGTGACCCCGGGCCTCTCCGGCCAGTACTCGGACGAGGTCATCCTCGGCACGGAGTACGAGGTCCTGACCGACGTGAAGGTGGGCTTGACGTACTCCCACAGGACGCTCCCGAACGTCATCGAGGACATCTTCCTCGCGGGCTCGCCGGACTACGGCATCACGAACCCAGGTCAGAACTTCGACGACCAGGCGACCACGCTCGCCACGAAGGCGGCGGCGGAGCAGATGTCGACGGACCCCAAGGTCAAGCAGCAGGGCGACCTCGATGCATCGCGCGCGAACGCGATGTACCGCATCAAGGACTTCGACAAGCCGTACCGCGTCTACGACTCGCTCGCGTTCACCGTGACCCAGCGGCCGACGAAGAACTCGCTGATCCTCGCGTCGTACACGTACTCGAAGGAGCAGGGTAACTTCCCGGGTCTGTTCTCGACCGAGACCGGCCAGCTCGACCCGAACATCACGTCGCAGTACGATCTCCCGGCCCTGCTGGCGAACCGTTACGGCCCACTTGGCCTCGATCGTCCGCACATCCTCAAGATCGATGGGTTCTACCGCTTCGACCTCAAGCAAGCCGGCCTGATCACGCTCGGTGGCAGTGTCCGCGCCCAGTCGGGTATTCCGCACAACGTGCTCGGTGCCGATGCGACCTACGGACCTGGCGAATCGTATTTGCTCGCTCGTGGCTCTGCCCCGCGCTCGCCGACGACCGGACAGGCAGACGTTCACTTGAGCTACGGT
>JBDTJY010000084.1:0-7401 GCA_039935615.1 Kofleriaceae bacterium | reverse complement strand
AGACCCGCCTGCTGCGCGTGCTGCAGGAAGGCGAGTATACAATGGTCGGCGGGCGCAGCGCGATCAAGACCAATGTGCGCATCGTGGCCGCCACGCATCGCGACCTGAGCCAGATGATCCGTCAGGGCCTGTTCCGCGAGGACCTCTACTACCGCCTCAACGTGGTGAACCTCTTCTTGCCACCGCTGCGCGAGCGCGGCGACGACGTGGTCGTCATCGCGCGGCTGCTGCTCCAGAAGCACGGCCCGGAGATGAACGCCTCGGTGCGCGGCTTCACGCCCAACGCCCTCATCGCCATCCGCAAGTACGACTGGCCGGGCAACGTGCGGCAGTTGGAGAACCGGGTGAAGAAGGCCCTGGTGCTCTGCGACCGCTCGCTGCTCGGGCCCGAAGACCTCGACCTGCACCCCGAAGCCCTCCACACCATCGTGCCGCTGGAGAAGGCCAAAGAAGACTTCCAGCGCCGGTACATCCTCGAAGTGCTGGAGCGCAACAACGGCAACCGCACGAAGACCGCGCGCGACCTCGGCGTCGATCCGCGGACGGTGTTCCGCCACCTCGAAAAGGAGGGCGACGATGCGCCACCCGAGCCGATGTGATCTGCGTCATCCACGTCGTCATCCACGATCCGGGGCGACGCTATGACGAGGATGTCCGAGACCGAGTGTGCGCGGATCGCCGGTGCGGGCGCTAACTCCGCATCGCCGCACGCGCGATCGGTGCTGGCGCGAGCGCTGCATCATCGCGCGCGTGTGTGGACCGTGATCGCGAGTGCGCTGCTGGTGGGATGCATCATCCCGCCGTCGTTGTCGGTCGACGTCCAGGATGCCGGCATCGATTCACCGCCGTCGATCACGTCGGTGCGTAGTGACCTGCTCGAGCTCGTCGAGCCCGGGCCGTATCAGTTCCCGACCGCGCCGAACGCGCAAAACTCCACGGTCAACCTCACGCTGCTCGACACCGACGTCGACGACGCCCTGTTCGTACGGATCTTCGTCAACTACACGGTCTCGGCCCCGACGGCGCCCCGCTCGACCTGCTCCGCGGTCGCGACGGGCGTGGCGGTGCGCACCACGACGTGCTCGCTCGCCGCGCTGTGCTTGCCGACCGATCCGACGGACAACCCGCTGATGGAGATCGTGGTGTTCGATCGCGAGCCGCTCGATGTCGGGACGCCGACGTTCAAGGCGATCCCCGCGGGCGGCCAGTCGACGACGCGGACGTACACGTTGATCTGCACGAACGAACACACATGACGCGCACACTCGGGATCGCGGCACTGCTCGTGGGATGCATCGACATCCCGCACGCGCCTGCGCCCGAGTGCACCGTCGACGCGGACTGCGAGACCACGCTCGGCGAGGTGTGTAGCAGCGGCGCGTGCTACGGCGGACCACCGTTCGGGAGCTTTGCCGCGACCATCGCGCCGCCGAGCGACCGTGCGGATCTGATCTCGGTCGAGATACCGAGTATCAACCTGCCGAACAACGGCGATCTCTCGACGTTCGAGCTCGCGACGCCCGTCGAGATCAACGGCCGGGTCGAGTGTGGATCGACCGGCTGTAGCAACACGTCGCTCGCGGCGACGATCCTGGTGACGCGGGCTCCGTTGTTCAGCGGCGGCACCGGGTTTTCGAGCGGCACGACCTCGACGGACGGGTTGCCGCAAGGCACCAACTCGTTCTCGATCGCGGTGCCGCGGTCCCACCCCGGCGACCCGCCGTACGTCGTGACGATCGTCCCGTCGGGCAACGGCGCCTTGCCGCCGGCGAATGGCGCGAAGTCCGCGGCCGAGCTCGCGCCGCCGATCGCGTTCACGGTCGCACCGACGACCGATACCAACATCGACACCAAGATCCTCGGCACCGTGAGCTCGCAGGTGATCTCCGGCCTGCTCACCGATGGCGCGAATCATCCGCTGGCGAAGTATCGCGTGGTCGCGCGCGGCAAGCTGTCGGCGACCGCAGCGCAGAGCGAGGTCTCGAGCGTCTACTACACGACCGACGGTACGTTCGCGCTGACGCTCGCCGACAATGCCGTCGGCCCGATCTCGGTCGTCGCGACGCCGTACGACAACAACGTCGTCGCACCGACGCTGACGCTCGGCGGGCTCGAACCGAAGACCCAGTCGCGCACGCTCGCGCAGCCGCCGAACACCGGCAACAAGCTCGTCGTCGACTTCCCGATCAAGGGCCTCGGCATCGATGGCGCGGTCAAGCCGGTCGCCGGTGCGCACGTGATCGTGACCGCCGAGCTCGATCCCCCGCTGTCGGATAATGCGGTCGCGGTGCTCACCCGCGAGGTCACCACCGACGAGACCGGTGTCGCGGAGCTCACGCTGCTCGATGGCCCGACGTTCGCGAGCTCGTACAAGCTGAGTGTCATCCCGCCGGCGAGCTCGAGCCTGGGCGTCGTGTTCAACACCGCCGTCGATCTCACGACGCTGGTGGCCGGCGTGCTACCGCCGGTCCGCCTGCCCCCGCGGGTCGCGCTGCGCGGTCGCGTGGTCGCCTCCAACGGCACCCCGGTGGGAAAGCTGTCCGTGACCGCGCAACCGTCGCTGCGGTTCACGTGGAGCGAGCTCGGCCCGGCGGCGGCGTTCCTCTCCGAGATTCCCGCGCCGACCGCGGTGACCGCCGACGCCGGTGACTTCGTTGTCTACGTCGACCTCGCGATCGATGGCGTGTGGGGCCACTACGACCTGTCGTTCGACCCTCCGTCCGGGACCACGCTCGCCAGCTTCACGCTCCCGGACGTCGAGCTGCCCCGGGTCGGCACCCTCACGGCGCTCAGCTTGCCCGACGCGACGCTGCCCGACACCGCGCGCTTGCACGGCACCGTGGCCGATCCGAACCACTTCGCGGTCAGGGGCGGCGAGCTCCGGATCTTCCGGATCGTGACGGATTCCAGCGTGTGCGGGCAGGTCCTGTACCCGCCGGCGAACTGCGTGATCCCCGCCCAGCTCATCGGCCACGCCACCTCCGACGACGCCGGCACGCTCCAGTTGGCCCTGCCCCGCTGAGAGTCCTTGACCGGTGAGGGGGCCGCGACTATGGTTCGCGCCAACTCAGGCAATCCGTGTTTCCGACCGAAAAACAACTCTGCTTCGACAGCGCCACGCCCGGCCGCGACAAACGACGTCGTTTAGTTCCGGCGAATCCAGGCTCCGCGCTCCGACCAGCCCTCCGACTGGAAGACCTCGGGGATTCCAAACTGAAAGTTTCTAGAGATGACAAATGGAACGACGCCGACCGAAGCTGGTTCGGCGAGCGACGCCGCGCTAATCGCGGCGATCACGACCGACGCGATCACTACGCTCGACACCGCAGCTGAAGCTGCCGCTCCGGTGCCCGAGAGGGCCCCGAGCTTCGACGACCTACCGCTGCACCCTGACGTCAAGCTCGCGCTCGACGACATGGGCTACTTCGCACCGACCGCGGTGCAGACCGCAGTGTTTCACCCGGTCACCGAAGGCAAAGACCTCCTCGTTCAATCCCGCACCGGCACCGGCAAGACCACCGCCTTCGGTCTGCCGCTGATCAACCGGATCGTGCCGGCCGTGCGCCAGCCGCAGGCGATGATCCTGTGCCCGACCCGCGAGCTCGCGCTCCAGGTCGCGCGCGAGCTCACGCAGCTCGCGAAGCATCGCGGCGTGATCATCGAGGCCGTGTACGGCGGCGCTCCGATCGGCAAGCAGATCAGCGCGCTCCGCGATGGTGTCCACATCATCGTCGGCACGCCGGGCCGCGTGCTCGATCACATCGGCCGTCGCACGCTCGACTGCAAGACCATCTCGACGTTCGTGCTCGACGAGTGCGACGAGATGCTGTCGATGGGCTTCCTCGAGGACATCGAGCGCGTCACGTCGAACCTGCCGGAGAAGCATCAGACGCTGCTGTTCTCGGCGACGATGCCGGTCGAAGTCGAGCGCTATGCGAAGCGCCACATGAAGGGCGCGGAGAACCTCTCGCTGTCGAGAGACTCGACGACCGTCACCGACATTCACCACGCGTACTACATCGTGAGTGGCATCGCGCGTAGCCGCGACCTGCTCAAGATCCTGTACGCAGAGAAGCCGGAGAGCGCGATCATCTTCTGCAACATGCGCGACGAAACGACGATGGTCGCGAAGTTCCTGACCAAGCAGGGACTCGACGCGGAGCCGCTGTCGAGCGATCTGTCGCAAGCCGATCGCGAGCGCGTGATGGGTCGCATGAAGGCGAAGAACCTTCGCTTCCTGTGCGCGACCGACGTCGCCGCGCGCGGTATCGACATCTCGAACCTCTCGCACGTGATCAACTTCTCGGTGCCGGAGTCGCCCGAGGTCTACGTGCACCGCACCGGTCGTACCGGCCGCGCCGGCAAGAAGGGCGTCGCGCTGTCGCTCGTCGGGCCGCGCGAGCTCGGCAACTTCCGGTTCATCCGGCTGCAGTTCGGCATCAAGCCCGAAGAGCGCGTCCTGCCGAAGGACGACATCTTCGTGGGCACGCCCGCCGCGGCGCTGCCGCCGATCGGTCGCCAGGTCCCGCCCGACCCGGTCGACATCCTGATCCGCTCCGTGCCGCAGACGCCGGGCGATCTCGAGATCGGAATTCTCGAGAAGCTCCTGAAGAAGTCGGCCGGCAAGCGCGTCCTCGCGCAGCTGGTCGCGGAGAAGCTCAACGCGTTGTCGTCGCGCTCCTCGACTCCGCGCCGCGACGAGCGGCCGCCGAGCGACGAGCGTCGCTTCGACGGTGGCGAGCGCCCCGAGCGCGGCGGCGGTCGGGGCGATCGTGATCGTGGCCCGCGCCCCGAGCGTGGTGGCGGCGGTGGTGATCGCCCGCGCTTCGACCGCGACCGTGGTGGTCCCGGCGATCAACCCGTCGGCGAAGGGCACGAGCGTCCCGCAGGTCGTGAAGACCGTCCGCGGTTCGATCGCGATCGTCCGCGGTTCGATCGTGATCGCGGTGGTCCCGGCCCCGATGGTGGCCGTGGTCCCGGATCGTCCGAAGGTGGCGAGTTCGTCGCGCCGGGTGGTCCCGGTGGCGTGATCCCCGAGGGCGAGCATCGTCCGCGTGAGGATCGCCCGCGCTTCGATCGCGATCGCGGTGGTGACCGCGGCGACCGTCCGCGGTTCGATCGCGGCGACCGTCCGCGGTTCGATCGCGATGATCGTGGCCCGCGTGAAGATCGTGGCGCGCGCCCCGAGAGCGGCCCGAATGGTGCGGCCGCTGCGCCCGGTGCAAGCGGCGTTAACGGCGCAAGCGGCGCGCCCGGCGCGAACGGCAGCAACGGCGAGTCGCGTGGCGACCGTCCGCGCTTCGATCGCGGCGACCGTCCGCGCTTCGATCGCGATCGTGGTCCTCGTGACCGCGACAACCGCAACGACAACCGCAACGACAACCGCAACGACAACCGCAACGACAACCGCAACGACAACCGCAACGACAACCGCGGCGAGCATCGCAATGACGCGACGCCCGTGGTCGATTCGACCGCTACCGAGGTGACGCCGGCTCCGGTTTCGACCGAGGCGGCGGCGCCGGTCGAGCAGCGCAATGACCGTAACGACCGCGACCGTGACCGTGGTGGTCGTGATCGCGACCGCGGTGGTCGTGACCGTGATCGCGGCGAGCGTCGCTTCGATCGCGATCGCAACGATCGCCCGGCCGCGGCTCAGGCCCCTCAGGCCCCTCAGGCCGACCTGACCGCCGCGCCGGCGCTCGCCGAGACGGTGAGCGATGCTGAACCGACGAAGGTCGACGACGTGGCCAAGGCCGCGCTCGCCGCCCCCGATCGTGGTGACCGTGGTGACCGTGGTGGTCGTGGCGGCCAGTCGCGCGACAAGAAGCGCAGCGAGCCGACCGAAGCGACCCGCGAGTTCTGGGAGACCTGGGCCGACAACAAGTCGACCAAGCCAGAGGTCGCGGCGAAGCCGGTCGCGGCGGCAGCCGAGGTGACCGAAGAGGTCGCGGCGGACGACGATGCCGGCGAAGAGCGCAAGGGTCGTAGCCGCGGTGGTCGCGGTCGCGGTCGTGGCGGCGCGAAGGCGAAAGCCGACGACAAGCCGGCGCCGAAGGCGTCTGCGAAGGACGTCAAGGACGCGAAGACCGACGCGAAAGAAGCGAAGTCGGACGCGAAGACCGACGCGAAGAAGGACGAAGCCCCGAGCCGCGCGAAGCGCGACACGGTGGTGACGCCCGCCGCTGATGGCACGCAGGCTCGCCTGTTCGTCAGCCTCGGCAAGAAGCACGGCGTGTCGGCGGATGATCTGCGCTCGTTGCTCGCGGGGCCGATCGGTGGCGACACCGCGCGGATCGGCTCGGTCAGCCTGCGCGATTCGCACGCGCACGTCCGCGTCCCCGAGGAGCTGGTCGAAGCGATCATCTCGGGCGTCCACGGCACGCAGCACAAGGACCAAGACGTCACGGTCGAGCGCTCGCGCGCGTAGCTACGAGCTGTCCCGACCGGGGCGAAAATCCCCGTAACTGCCTCCCGAGTCGCTCGTACTAGACTCAGGAGGCAGTTTTCACATGCGCACGATCGCCCTCGCTCTCGTCCTCATCAGCTCGCTCGCTCAAGCAGGCGTCCGCAAGAAGCCCGCCGACGACCAACTGAAGAAGGAGCTGACGCTCGTGCAGTACGAGGTGACGCAGCACAGCGGCACCGAGGCGCCGTTCCACAACGCCTACTTCGACAACCACGCCGCCGGTATCTACGTCGACATCGTGACCGGCGAGCCGCTGTTCAGCTCGACCGAGAAGTTCGAGTCGGCGACCGGCTGGCCGAGCTTCTGGGCGCCGATCGAAGGCACCAAGCTCGTCGAGATCCACGACGGCACGCACGGCATGGATCGCACCGAGGTCCGCTCGAAGCTCGGCGATTCGCACCTCGGCCACATCTTCACCGATGGCCCCAAGCCGACCGGCCTGCGCTACTGCATCAACTCGGCGGCGCTGAAGTTCATCCCGGCCGACAAGCTCGCGGCCGAGGGCTACGCGCCGTACGCGAAGCTGTTCGCGAAGAAGTAGACACCGCGGTGTCAGGATTGATCGCCTGCCCGATCGCGGCGGCAGAGCTGCCTTGACACCTGAACATCCGCTCCCTAGGGTGTCAGGCCATGGCTCGTATCGGACCTGGAAGCAGCACCCCCCAGCGCGAGCCCGATTCGATCATCATCGAGGGCGCCCGCGAGCACAACCTGGTCGTCGATCGGTTGGAGCTGCCGAAGCATCGCCTGGTCGTGATCACCGGGCCGTCGGGCTCGGGCAAGTCGTCGCTCGCGTTCGACACGCTCTACGCCGAGGGCCAGCGCCGCTACGTCGAGAGCTTGTCGGCGTATGCGCGGCAGTTCCTCGGCCAGATGGAGAAGCCGAAGTACGAGCGGATCCGCGGGCTGTCGCCGACGATCGCGATCCAGCA
>JBDTJY010000083.1:0-20870 GCA_039935615.1 Kofleriaceae bacterium | reverse complement strand
GGCGAAACGTTGGAACGAGATGCGGCCGGACACAGCTACCGAAGCGGCAGAGTGACCGCCGGAATTGGCTGCGCGAGACTCACGTCGTTCGATACGACGTGCGCTCAGGGTCACAAACCAATGGTCGACGCTCCGAGCCTTCCGACACGCCCTCTCCAGCCTCATGACGCTCACTTTCACTGCATCGCGAGCGTCGACCACGTGAGATGTATCGACCGAAATCCGTTGCGGTTCAGGTGAGATGCGGGTGAGGCGTCTGCGATTCAAGCCGTCGGTGAATCTCGCCGCTGGACTCGCTGGCGAACAGACATGGAATCGAACCGTCGACTGTCACACCGGCGGCACACCGACCCTAAATCGCGCGAAGCTTCCGTAGCGGCTGCACGCGTTTAGGTGCAGATTGCATGAGGCCTGAAAATCCGCGTGTCGGCGGTTCAACTCCGTCCCCGGGCACTACTTCCGAACTCCGATCTGATCTTTTGTTGGCCCGACCTGTGGGCTAGGTTGCCTCGTGGCATTGGCTGCGCGCGTAGCTCGTACGGATCCCGGCGTCATCACCGCCGAGGATCTCGATCTACCGAAGGCGTGGCCCGACTTCGTGTTCCGGCGGATCGGCGCGTTGTTGCGGTTCATGCGAACGCTGGTGTTCGGTGGCCGCCGCGTCGTGCTGCCACCACAACTCGTCGGTGGCAACGCGTTGCCGGCGTACCTGCTGCGCGAATTTCATCGCATGCCGAACGGCTACTACTCGCATACGTTGGCCGAGGGCTACGAGCGTGGGTTCGAGCGCGCGATGCTCGGCCGCGTCGCAGCGATGCGAACCTGGATCGCCGATCAGCTGAGCAGCTGCCACAGCGTGCTCGATATCGGCTGCGGCTCTGGAAAGTTGGCGGGTGCGGTCGCCGCGGCGGGCGTGCGCGATGTGTGGGGGATCGACGCGAGTCTCTATCAATTGAAGATCGCGTCCCGCGTGTTTCCGACGGTCAAGCTCGTACAGGGCTTGGCCGAGCGGACGCAGTTCGAGGACCAGCGGTTCGACGGCATCGCCGCGTGCTTTCTGTTTCACGAGCTACCGACCGAAGCGCAGGACGCGGTGCTGGTCGAGATGCGGCGCCTGCTCGAGCCCGGCGGTCGGCTCGTGATCGCCGAACCGTCCGCAGAGCAGATGGAGAGCAGCTTCGTCGCGCTGTGGCGGCGCCACGGCTGGAAGGGCATCTACTTTCGCGTGCTCGCGCGCTTCGTGACCGAGCCGTATTTGGAGCAGTGGCACGGTCGCGACATCACGGAGTGGGCGTCCCAGCGTGGCTTCGTCGTCGAAAAGGACGAGTCGGTGCTGCCGTTTCATCAGATCGTGCTGCGCCGGCGCTAGCGGGAATCAAATCGCTAGAGATCGAACCCGAAACCCGTTACCGTGAATTACTGTGGATATCGTCGGGGGACGGTATGTGTTGGAAGGTCAGCTCGGTGAGGGCGGGATGGGCCAGGTGTATCGCGTCCGGCACGCGCAACTTGGCAAACCGTTCGCGCTCAAGATCATCGCGCCCGCGTTCGCGAGCGATAGCGTAGCGCGCGAGCGGTTCAACGAGGAGGCGAAGCTCGCGAGCGAGATTTCGCATCCGAACATCGTGTCGGTCGTCGACTTCGGGGAAGACGACCGCGTCGGGATCTTCATGGTCATGGAGTTGGTCGAGGGCGAGCCCTTGCTCACTCCCGACTCGTCCAAGGCGATGCCGATCCACCACGCGATCGATGCGCTCGCGCAGGTCGCCGACGCCCTCGACCACATCCACAAATCCGGGATCATTCACGGCGACGTCAAGGCCGAGAACATCCTGCTCGTCGCCGAACCCTCGGGCGCCGGAACGCGGCGCCGCCGGATGGTGCGCCTGCTCGACTTCGGACTGGCGCGCCGTCACGGCAGCCGCGAGGAGCAACTGAGCGGAACGCCGCACTACCTCGCGCCCGAGCGAGCCACGGGCGGATCGCCGACGCGCGCGACCGATATCTACGCGCTCGGTGTGCTCGGCTATTTGCTGTTCACGCGGACGCTGCCGTTCGACGGGGCGCTCATGGAGATCCTGATGGCCCACATCGAACGCGCACCCGAGCGGATGTCCGTCCGTCGCGGCGAACCGCTCGACGACGCGATCGAGAGCTTGATCGCGCGCGCGATGGCCAAGGATCCCGAGCAGCGCCACCCGAGTGCGGCGGCGTTCCGCTACGAGCTCAACGCCGTGATGGACATGCTGGACATGGGCCGGCGCAATGCGCGGGGCAGCAGCGGGCAGATCAAGCTCCAGAGCACGCGAGATCAGGCGCTCGTGCAACTGTTCGAGAGCTCGAGGTTGCCCCAGATGCTGGTCACCGTCGACGGAACGATCCGATACGCGAACTCCGCGTTCGCGAAGTTCATCGGTCAGCGGGGCCAGAGCCTGGACGGTCGCGCGATCGCGGACACCGCGCTGAAGACCTACGTGCCCGAGCTACCGCGCGCCCTGCGCAAGGTGTCGGTGGAAGGTCGACCGATCGAGATCCGCGCGCACGCCGGCGGCCTCGAGCTGTTCCTCTGGCTCGCTCCGCATACGGGCGACGAGATTCACGTGATGGTTCGCATCGAGGGCACGAAGACTGCCCGCTGACTAGCGTCGCGGCGGGACGTGCACGAGCGTGTGCTTGCCATCGGGAAACTCGACGTCGATCCGCTGCGCGAGGCTCCCGGTGACGGTGCCGCGACCGAACTTCGGGTGCTCGATCAGATCGCCGATCGCGAACGTCTTGCTCGCGCCGTAGGCGTGGACGGTTTGTTCGGGCGCGCGCCAGGTGATCCGCGCGAGCTCGGTCACGCTGTCGAGCAACGACTGCAGGACCTTGGCCGACGTCATGCCCACGCGGGCATCGCACGCGCGCAGGATCGCGACCTCGCGCGGGGTCGAGCGCAGCGCGATCGGTTGATCGATCCGCGCCGCAAGCTCCACGTCGCTACGTTGCAGCACGAGCTTGGCCTGCTCGATCGCGGCGCGGGCGATCCGCGCGGTCACGGCGCTGCGCGCCTCGGTCAGCGCGCGCTGCACCGCCTGCGACGCGTCGATCGGGACCTTCGGTTGCTTGATCAGATGCGCGCCGCGCTCGTCGAGCTGGGCGACGATCTTGTTGAACGAGCCGTGAACGCTCTCGTCGCAGCGCGTGCGCGCCTCGGTGATGATCGCCTCGCGCACGACCGGCGCGGCGAGCTCCGCGTTGACGACGGTCGCCATCGCAGCGACGACCGCGACCCGCACGTCGTCGCCGAGCGAGACGTTGCGATCGGGCTCCTCGACGACCGTCAAGCCGAGCGCGGCGACGACACACTCGGCCAACTGCCGCGGCTTCGCGTTGCGGGGCCCGCCGCCGTCGAGGTCGATCGCGGTGAGCTGCGCGACGAGCGCCGCGAGCACGGTCTCGTTGTCTTCGAGGCCGGTGCGCTCGGTGACCGCTAGCCCGTCGAGGACGTTGTCGAGGCCGGCGTAGGTGCAGACCTCGAAGAAGCCGCGCAGCAACTCGCGTGCGAGCTGCTCGAGGGCGCCTCCGGTCTTGCGGCTGTCGAACAAGCGCGCCGCGACATCTTGCAACGCAGTTACCTGACGCTGGGGAAACATGCGCGCATCCTAGCGGTGCGCACCGCCGGATGCCGGCTAAGTGGGTCGAGAACCACAGGGCCGGGAACGTCGGATCCCCGGTGAAATGAGCCTCGATTTTCGACCGCGGACGCATTAGGGTGCGGCGAAATGTCGTACCCGTCGGCGGTCCTCGCCGGACTCCTCCTAGCCTTTGGCTGCGCCAACCATCACAGCGGCACGATCGTCGACGCGGGCGTGGACATCGTGCCGGCCCCCGACGCGTGCGCCGCGGGGCTGTCGTGCTTTCAGGTCGACTGCGCGCAACACGGGCTGCCACCGACGTCGGTGTCGGGCACCGTCTACGCGCCGAACGGAACGCTGCCGCTCTACGGCGTCAACGTCTACGTGCCGTTCTCCGATCCGGGGGCGTTGCCGGTCGGCGTCTCGTGCGACAAGTGCAGCGACGGACTTCCCGGCGGCCTGCTGGTCGCGACGACGACCGACGAGGCGGGACACTTCACGCTGCAAGACCTGCCGGCGACCTCCAACGTGCCGCTCGTGATCCAGGTCGGGAAGTGGCGGCGCCAGCTCGTCCTGCCGAACGTCACCGCGTGTCAGGACATGCCGATGCAGGCCGTCGACACGACGCTGCCGAAGAGTCGCACCGACATGACGCCGAACACCGCGACCGACACCAACGGTGCGCCGAAGGTCGACCTGCCGTTCGTCGCGGTGACCACCGGTGCGTTCGACGCGCTCGAGTGCCTCGTGTTGAAGCTCGGGATCGACCCGTCGGAGATCACGAACGACACCGGCGGCGGCCACGTCCAATTGTTCGCGAACGCCGGCGCCGGTGCCGGCCACGGCGAAGGTGCGATGCAATTCGCAGCGAACTGGCCCGGCGGCGCCGGCGCGACGTTCGGCGATGCGCAGACGCTGTGGGGCACGACCGCGAGCCTCAGCAAGTTCGACGTCGTGATGTTCTCGTGCGAGGGCGGCCAGTACGCGGCGAGCAAGCCGCAGTCGGCGATGCAGGCGGTCCACGACTACGCGACCGCCGGTGGCCGCGTGTTCATGTCGCACTGGCACAACATCTGGATCGGCGGGCAGGGCGGCACGCCGTCGCACGGCCTCGCCGATTGGGAATCGGTCGCGACGTTCAACTACGACGCGCTCGAGGACCAGGACGCCACGATCGCGTCGATCGACGAGACCAGCAATCCCAAGGGCGCGTCGTTCGCGACCTGGCTCGACAACGTCGGCGCGTCGACGACTCACGATCAGGTGCCGATCAACGGAGCGCGCTACACCCTGGCATCGAACGATGCCGCCGCGTCCGAGCGCTGGGCGTTCATCGACCCGAACCTCGCGATCACGAACCAGCACGTCAGCGTTCAGGACCTCCAGTTCACGACGCCGCTCGATCAACCGCTCGACCAGCGCTGCGGCAAGGTCGTGTTCTCCGACATGCACGTGTCGTCGGGATCGACCTCGAGCTCCGCGGTCGCCTATCCGGGTGGCTGCGCGGTCGACAGCATGGGCAACCTCGAGCCGTTGTCGCCGCAGGAGAAGGCGCTCGCGTTCATCTTCTTCGACATCGCGGCCTGCATCGGCCCGCTCCAATAGAAGGTTCGTGCGAGGCTCCGGTGATGCGGGCGCTGCTGGTGCTATTCGTGTCGGTCGGCTGTGAACGCGCGCGCGAGCCGCCGCCACCGCCACCGCCAAAGCCACCTCCGGTCGAAGCAGTCGATATCGTGCTCGCGATCGATCTGTCGAAGTCGATGGAAGAGACCGACCTCCCGAGCGATCGCCTGGATGCAACACAGGTCGCGCTGCGCACGTTTGTCGCGAATAGCCCACACGATCGGTTCGGCATCGTGCTCTACGCGCAGCAGGCCAAGCGACTCGCCCCGCTGACCGCGGATCGCGCGTCGATCGAGCGAGCGCTCGGAAAGATCCAGATCGGGGACGTCCCCGATCTCGGCACGGCGATCGGTGACGGCTTGGGCCTCGCCGTCGACGAGCTCGCGACCTCGACCGCGAAACGCCGGGTCGTGGTCCTCGTCGGCGACGGCGACAATAACTGGGTGACCCGCTTCGATCCTGATCAAGCCGCGGCTGCCGCGAAGCAAGCGGGCGTGATCGTCTACACGCTGCTCGTCGGCAACGACTCGACCACCGACGTCGGCGGAATGTCGACGAACCCGACGACCTTCAAGAACATCGCCGCGACGACGAGTGGTGCCTACTATCGAGCGACCGACCCGACGACGTTCGCGCGCGGGCTCGCCGCCGTCCGCACGAAGCTCGACGCCGGCCCGTAGCTGGCAAAGTGCGGCGGTGGGGTGGCAGCGCGGGTAGGCTAGGTGTGTAGCCAGCATGCGTTTCGCACCCATCATGTTGCTCGCGGCGTGTGCACAGCCGCCCAGCCCGATCGTCGTGGCCTCCGTCGAGGATCTCGGAAAATTTCCGTTGCCTCCCGACGGCGTCGGGCGCGACGGCGGCATGTCGGGGCCGCTCGGCGGCCGCGTGTTGTGGACGTTCGGCGATACGTTTCTGTCGCAACCGAATCACCTCGACAACTCGACCGTGCTGTCGGCGACCTCGGGCTGGAGCACGGCGGCGGCGCCGCTCGACCTGGTGCACTCGATGGCCGGCGACCAACCGGCACAATTGATCCCGTACGCCGCCGACGAGCTCGCGGCGAATCAGGCCGACGCCTTGAACGGCTTCGCGTTGTGGCCGGGCGCGCTCGTACCGATCGACGACACCACCGGCATCGTGCCGTTCCAGCACATCAAACGCACCGCTGGCAGCAGCTTCGCGAGCGATGGCATCGGGCTCGCGCGGATCCACGTCGACGAACCGATCGCGGAGCGCGTCGATGGCCTGATCTTCACCGACGTCCAGTTCATCCCGCAGTTCGCGCTCGACGGTCACGTGTTCGCGTGGGCGTGCGACCAGGTCGGGTTCCTCGACTTTCGCTGCAAGCTCGCCCGCGTCGAGCCCGTGCGCGTAGCCGATCGCACCGCGTGGGAGTTCTACGACGGTGCGGCGTGGCAGAGCGACATCACGGCGGCCGCGTACGTGATCGACAACTCCGCCGGCGGTCCCTCGGTGTCGTTCAACGAGCACCTGCAGCGCTACCTCGCGGTCAACTGCGGCGTCGTGTCGAGCACCGTGATCCTGCGCAGCGCGCCCGCGATCGAGGGTCCGTGGGACGATGGGGTCGAGCTCGATCCGAGCGCCACCGGGATCCTCGCGCCGACCCACGACTCGGATTACAACTACATCTGCGTCGAGCATCCCGAGCTCTCGGATGCGAGCTCGATCGTGATCAGCTACTCGCGGCCGACCGACCCGTTTGCGGGCGACGTTCGGCTCGCGAGGATCACGCTGCAGTAGTCAGTCGATCTTGATCACGGCGTGGGTCGTGAGGTCGAGCTTGTAGTGGTGCATGCCGTCGAGGTCGATCGTCGCGGTGCCGTCGCCGTTGAACGTGACGTCGGCGCTGAGCGCGAACGTGCGATCGGGCGCGCCGGTCACCATCTTCGATGCGGAGATGTCGTACTGGATCTCGCCCGCGGTCGCGAGCTTGGTGGTCTTGTCGATGAACACGGCCGTGTACGCGGCCGCGTAGTCGAAGTGATACGCGGTGGTGACCGTGGTGTTCGGGTTCGAGATCGACGAGTCGAACGAGAACGTCCCGTTCCCCGCGAGCTTCACGCTCGGGTCCTCGAGGTTCATCAGCGACCAGTCGCCATGGCGATCCATGGTGGTCGAGAAGTTCGGCAGTTGGAGGGCGCCGCTCCAGTCGAGCTTGACGTCGGCGAGCTGCGTCGCCGAGCCGCACGTGGGTAGGTGGGTGCCCTGCGCGTCGCTGCACGTCACGGAGAAATCGTAGGTGATGCCGAGGAACGATCCGGTGACCGAGCCGTTTGCACCGAGCGTGAATCCGAGCGGCAGCGTGCCGCTCGCCACCAACGCGACGTCCGCCATCACGGCGACGTCGCCACCGCTCGGTGAGGCGGCGGTGGTGCCGACATTTTGCGCGACGTCGTCGTACTCGGCGGTGGTGATGTCGCTGCTGCTAGTTCCACTGGTGTCGGAGGTGCAGGCGGCGAGCGGCAGCGAGAGCAGCGAAGCGAGGGTAAGCAGTTTCATGTCGAGGTACTTCAGCAAGCAGCGGACCAGGGGCGAATCGCCGATCGATCGGCGTGCAGCGGGGCGCGTGACGGCCGATGCGTGCGGCGCGACCGCGGTGGGCCATCGCGCCCGATGCATCGTGGGTTAGCCCTCGGTTAGAGGAATGTCCGTCACGTGCGCAGTTCGTGAATGCTCGAAACATTTCGGATAAGTCGTGGAGCTGCCTCGAAGTCTCGCCGCTGAGGCGCATACACCGCGCTGTTGGTCATCGGGGTCGATCGGATGGCGCTTGCGTAAACACCGTCCACTCGCGAAGCTGCGTGCGCCTACTCCGGGGAGTTGTCATGGCTGTCGACCTCACCGATCAGATCCCGTTCCAGACCGGACCTAAACCGCCGGTCACGAACCCTGTTCCGAAGCTCGATGACATCGATGTCGAGGTCGGAGACCTGTCGCCGCTCGCGGCCGACCGTGCAGCGGACGGAACGCGGTCCAAGTTGACCGCGGCACCGCCGCCGATCCCGATGCGGGCGCGGCGAGCGAGCACGGTGCCACCACCGACCCCACGTGCAGCGCGGGGCAGTGTGGCCCCTCGATCGAAGGTCAGCCTGGTCGAGCCGAAGGCGACGCCCGAGATGATGGCGTCGTGGCAGATCAATCCCGAAGGTCCGCTCACGGTGAGCGAGACGGTCGAACCGGTGCGGCCTCCGCCGATTCCGGTCGCGGTCAAGGCGCCGGTCGGCGTGCTGCCCACGACGATCGAGCTCGTACGCGCTCCCGAGCTCGTGCGCGCACCCGAGCTCGTGAAGGCGGAACCGCCGATGGTCACCGGCAACGCGCCGAGCGTGGCGACCGAGTCGGCGACCGCGTTGCCGGTCGTCCAGCAAGAGATCATCCCGTCGCCCCGCGAGAGCCGGGTCACGCAGTTGCCGACGTCGCAGCCCGGCGCCGATATCGCCGACCTCCCGATGTGGCCGATGGCACCCGCCGGTAAGACGATGGGCGACGTGCTTGCCGCGCGTGCGAGCAGCACGTCGTTGCCGCCGCCGAGCAGCTCGCGGTTGCCGGCACCGCGTGGCCGCACGACCATGCCTCCTCCGATCCCGACGGTCGCTGCTGATCCAGCGCCGACGCTCGCCGCTCCACCGGTGCTGGTTGCACCCGAGGTGGTTGCGAAGGGGGTTTCGGCGCTCGACGGCAGTGATGGCTGGGTGTTCGAGGATGACTACGAGGAACGTCAGGTCGATGGCGAGGTCGTTCCGACCACGTACTTCGAACGGACCGAGCCGCCACCGCAGACGCGATCGCGGTTTCTGATCGCCGCCGGCGGCGCGGCCGCGGTGCTCGCGGTGATCGTCGGGATCGCGTTGCACGGATCGTCGTCGACGACAATCGCGAAGACGGTCACGCCGACCGACACCGCGGCGAACACGATCGCGGCGGTGGCCACGCCCGAGCTCGCGGCGCCGATCCCGGCACCGGCTGCGATCACTCGCGCCGTCGCTCCCGTCATGGCTCCGAGCACCACCGCAGCGTCGCTGACGACGCTTCCGATCACGTCGTGGCCCGACGGCGCCACGGTCACGCTCGTCGACAACGGCAATGCGACCGTGCTCGGTCGTACGCCGGTGAGCGCGGCACTCGATCCGTCGCACTCGTATGACGTCGTGTTCGCGGTCGTCGGTCGCCCGACGGTCGTCAAGCACGTCGACTTCACGACGATGCACGAGCTCGCGGTCGACCTCGACCCCGAGGTCAAGAAGGCCCCTGTTGCTGTCGTCGCCGCTGCGCCGGTCGCGCCGAGAGTGCACCACCTGGCACCGCCGACCAGTCCGATCGCGGTGCCGAACTTCGATGCGCCGCCGGCGCCCGCGATGCGCCATCACCATCACGAGACCGTCGCTGCGGCGGCTCCCGCTCCGGCGAAGACGAAGCAAGTCGCGCTCGCCGCACCGGCGGGCACCGGCACCTTGATGGTGTCGGCCAAGCCGCCGTGCGAGATCATCATCGACGGGAAGCCGACGCGGCTGTCCACGCCGCAACGCGCGATCCCGCTCGCCCCCGGCGCTCACGCGGTGACGCTGGTCAACGCGTCGATCGGCATCCGCAAGACGATCGCGGTCAAGGTCGAGGCGAAGATGCCGACCAAGCTGATCCAGGACTTCACGAAGTCCTAGTAGTGCGGTGGCGGCTCGTTCGCGGGGCCCATCGGGCTCTCGGGCGAGCGGATCGCTTGCTTCAACTTGTCGAGCTCGCGCGTGTTCGCGTCGAGCTTGTCGCCGAACGCGCGCACGAGCGCGTCGAGCTCGCGGATCAGCTGCTCTTGGTAGACGAGCTTGATCTCGAGCTCGGTGATGCGGTCTTCGTCGTCAGTCGCCATCGGCGACGGCGAGTATCACCGCTATTGGCAGCCCGCCGCGAGCGGATTGTCGAGGCAGTCGCGGGAGATGTGGACCCACTTGGTGTGTGCGAGCGTGGTCGCGTCCGCGAGCCTCGCCTCGAGGTCCGATCTCTTGGCTCGCACGGCGGCCAGCGCCGCTTGCGCGCTCGAGCGCTGTTCGTCGGTCGTCGACTTGATCACCGCATCGATCGCCGCGTCGACGTCCTTGGTCACGAGGTCGAGCTGCGGTTGGAGGACTTGAAGTTGCTCGCTCGCGCGCTTCGCCTCCACGTTGGCCGCGGCGTCGGCGTTCGCGAGCGTGACGTCCTCCATCACCGGCTTCAGGCAGGTCGACACATCCTGGTCCGAGCTCGCCCTGCCGAGGCAGCCGCGAAGGTTTCCTGACCACTTCCGGTCGTCACACACCTGCGTGAGGATCGCTTGTTGATCGGCGCTCATGTCGGCACCGTGCTTCACGGCCTTTGCGACCCCGTCCTTGCAACTCGGCGCTCCGGCATCACACGCCGCGAGCACGACGAGCACCACTCCACAGATGGTCCGCATGCCCACAAGGCTAACATTCGATCCGGCGAACGCTAGAACGACCTTACCGAGCGCCCCTGCCACCGAGCGTCGGCGTCACACCGGGCGAATGTGAAACGGCCTAACGGTAGACGCGGTTCACGATGTGGGTCGGCTATTTCCTCATCTAGCCAAACGAATTCGCGACGTGGATAGTGACGGGATGGGAACTGATTCGGATCGCATCCCACGCGAGACTCCGGTTGCAGGCACCAACAAGATCGCGATGTCGAGGATCGAAGTCCCCGACCTGATCGGCCCGACCACGCAGATGCCGCCGCTGTTCCCCGACGGGACGACCGCTGCGTCCCTCGTCATCGAAGAACACGTGCCCACGTACAGTGGAGAGCACCCGACGCTCGTCGGCCGCGATTCGCTGCAGGTGCCGGTGATCGATCTGCGCGCGTCGGGACTCGTCCCGATCGACGACGACGAGGACGCCATGATCAACGCGATCGCCGCGGTCGACGAGGCGCAGCTCTCGAGCGAAGGTCTGATGCCTGCGGCGCCGGTGCTGCCGATCGACGACGCCTCGACCGACACGACGATGAAGCATCAGCGCAGCGCCGGCACCTCGCTCGGCGTCGCGCCGCTCGAGCCGGCGACCACCGTGCGCGCGCCGTTCGTGGTCGACACGCCGGTGCCGCGCCGGTCGCCGCTCGGCCGGATGACGCCGAGCTCGACACCGCCGCTCGAGTCGGCGCTCGTCGCGAAGCCGGAGTCGTCAGCGAACCTGCCGCGTGCGAGCTCCGACGAGAATTCCCGCGAACGTACGGCGATGCTCGCGCTCGATCCGAGCTCGGGGATGCCGCGCAGTGGTCCGTGGCAAGCGATCGTCGCCGTGGCGAAGTCGCTGCGCAGTATTCGCTGGTGGCTGCGTCGCCGGACCAGCCGCGTGAGGCCGGTCCGGCGCTAGGACCGGAGCAGTCTTCCGTCGACGACGTGATGTTCGCCGCTCGCGCGCGCGCAGTCTGCGAGGAACGTCTCGCGATCCGGCGGCGAGATCCGGATCGTGCGATCGAACGCGCCGGACTTGTGCAGGTAGCGGATCTCGATCCGGTCGAGCGACATCGCCGGCGACGACAGCGGATTGTTCGAGAGCTCCATCGCGATGATGCGGTCCCACGGCAGGTGGGTGTGCACGAGGCCGAACCGGACCTCGAGCTCCTCGGGCGACACCGTGTAGCGGATCGGCCAGGCGAGTCCGAAGATCAACAGGCCGTACGTGATGAGGCACGCGTAGGCGACGAACAGCGCGTGCTGATCGTCGCGCACGTTACCGGCGTAGATCGATGCGGCGCAGCCGAGCAGTGGAACGACCAGGAGTGGACGCATCCACCAGTCGATCTTCGTCGGGTAGACCGATTTCATGCGCTCGCGCTTGCCGCCTTCTTCGCCTCGACCGTGTCAGGCACCACCTCGTTGCGCTTGATCAGGATCGGAATCAGGTACATCGCCAGCGTACTGAAGATGTTGTGCTCGGGCTCGAGCATCTTGCCGATACCCTGCGCGGTGATCAGCGCCACGAACACCAGCATCATGTCGGTGACGGGGTGGATGTGGTGGGTGCGGCCGATCGCGAACATCTCGCCGAATAACTCGCCGTATTCGAGCTTCGAGGTGTCCTTGCCGCGGAAGGTGAGCGCGAACTTCTCGACATCGGCGCGCAGCGCGACCCAATCGATCTCACCGAGGTAGGTATGGAACCGCTTGAGGTGCGCGACGATGTCCTCGGGCGTGCCCATCGCGATGCACTTGGACATGTCGATGAACTGCGCGAGCACGTCGTCCTCGAGCTGCTTCGCGAGGCCGCAGTCGAAGATCACGAGCTTCGAGCCGTCGCGGACGACCATGTTACCGGGATGTAAATCTGCGTGGACGAAGCCGTCCTCGAAGCACATCTTGAACATGGTCTTGCGCACGACCTCGGCCAGCTTGGGGTCGCGCGTGCCGGCGGGCAGGGCGTCGATCTTCGCGCCGCGCACGAACTCCATGGTGAGCACGCGCGCGCTCGAGAGGTCCTCGTGGATCTCGGGGAACGAGACGTCGGGGTTGGTCGCGAAGTTCTTGCGGAACCGGGTGTAGTTCTGAGCCTCGATCCGGAGGTCGGTCTGATCGTGAATCGCGTCGACAAAGTGCCGCGTGTGGCCGACCGGATCGTTGCGCCGCCACAGCGGCCGTAGCGCCATCAGCCGCGCGAGGCCGATCAGCATGACCGCATCGCGCTCGACCTGGCGGCGGACGCCCGGGCGGAGGACCTTGACCGCGACCTCGCGACCGTCCTCGAGCCGCGCGCGGTGGACCTGGGCGACCGAGGCTGCGGCGACCGGCGTCTCGTCGAATTCGCTGAACAGCTCGGCCATCGGCTTGCCGAAATCGCTCTCGATCGCCGAGCGAACCCTGCGGAATCCAAACGGTGGTAGCCGATCTTGGAGGTGGCGGAGCTGGTCGATGATCTCGGGTGCGAACAGATCGGGCCGCGTGCTCATGACCTGGCCCATCTTGATGAACGTGGCGCCGAGCGCACTCATCGTGACGCGGAGCCACCAGCCTCGCAGCGCGGCGAGCGCGCGTGGCCGGCGCGCACCCCACACGAACAGGAAAATCCCGAGGCGCGCGAAGCCGTACGTGAGTCCGAGCACCACGAGCGCGACGAACAGATAGATGAAGTGGACGAAGTTACCGGGCCAGCGCAGCAAGCCCGACCATCGTAGCTCGGCTACGGGCGCTCGTGATATGAGGTTGTCGGATGTCTCGATCGGCTGTTGATGTACCCAGCGATCAGGAAATCATTCATGGCCTCGGAGATGACCTCCCGGTGGGCTTGTGGGTCGCACGCGCACCCGGTGGGGAACTGGTCTACGCGAACTCGCGGTTCGCCGAGATCATGGGCCAGGCCGGCCTCAAGGACGTCACGGTCGGCGGCTACTCCGAGCCCTACGGCATCTATGGCCGCGATGGCCTGGCGTATCCGGAGACCAAGATGCCGTTCGTCCGCGTGCTGCTGGCGCGCGAGCTCGTCGTTGCCGACGATATCGTCATTCATCGCGGCAACGGCGTCCGCGTTCCGGTGCGCGCCTTCGCGAGGCCGGTGATGGATGCCCACGGCGCGATCACGCACGTCGTGATCGCGTTCTTCGACATCACCAAGGAGGTGGAGTCGGAGCACGCGCGCGCCGAGAGCGAGCATCGGCTGCACCGCGCGCAGCGGATCGAGGCGATCGGCACGCTCGCCGGTGGCATCGCGCACGACTTCAACAACCTGACGTTCGGGATCAAGCTGATCGCGGCGGAGCTCGCGAATCACGAGACCGATGCGAAGAAGTTGTCGGCGCTGCGGATGATCGACGACATCACCGACCGGTCGTCGATGCTCACGCGGTCGCTGTTGGGCTTCGCGCGGCGCGGCAAGCATCGCGCGGCCCCGCTGTTGATCGATCACGTGCTCGAAGAGATGCGCGACATGCTCGCGCGCACGCTGACCCAGGTCGCGATCACGTTCGAGCTCGGCACGGACGGCGGCGGCACGGTGATCGCGGATCGCTCGCAGATCGAGCAGGTCGTGATGAACCTGGTCGTCAATGCGCGCGACGCGATGATCGATGGCGGCCGCGTCGTGGTGCGATCGCGCGCCGACGATCAGTTCGTGGTGCTCGAGGTCGCCGACGACGGCCCGGGGATCCCGATGGAGCTGCGCGAGCGCGTGTTCGAGCCGTACTTCACGACCAAGGATCAGTCGGCCGACCGCGGCACCGGCCTCGGGCTCGCGACCGTGCTCGGCATCGTCGAGGGCCACGGCGGTGCGATCGAGATCGATACCGGGCTCGACGGCCGTGGCACCACGATGCGCGTCACGTTGCCCGCCGCGGGCGCCGAGCGGTGCCAGGAACCGGTCTCGCGGTCGCGTCGCGAGTTCGATCGCCCGACCGGATCGGGGGTGATCCTCGTCGTCGATGACGATCCGATCGTGCTGCGCGCCCTGACCCGCGCGGTCGAGTTGCTCGGCTACACGGCGCTCCCCGTCGGCGACGGTGCGGCCGCGGTCGAGGCGCTGCGCGAGCACAAGACCGAGGTCCGCGCGATCGTCCTCGACATGGTGATGCCGCTGATGAGTGGTCGCGCCACGTACGCCGCGATGCGCGACATCGCGCGCGAGGTGCCGGTGCTCGCGATGTCGGGTCACACGATGTCCGACGAAGTCGACGCACTGATCGAGCTCGGCGTGAAGGCGTTCATCTCGAAGCCGTACTCGATCGACGCGCTCGCGCGCGCGCTCGCCGACTTGCTCTCGACGTCGGGTCGCTAGAGCACGTTGTCGTCGCCGACCATCGCGCGCCGGATCACCGGCAGCGGAGCTGCACCGTGGGCGAGGAACTCGTCGTGGAATTCCTGCAGCGTGCCGGTCGGATGTTGGAGCTTCCAGTCGGTCCGCAACTTCATGATCGCGAGCTTGCCGACGGTGTACGCGAGATACATCGGATCGAACGTGCCGCGCGCCGCCTGCTGCTTCGCGTTGCCCTCGTCGAGGAACGCGCGCGTGATGAACAGTTGTTCGGCGTCGTTCGTCGACATCCCACCGGTGTGCTCGCCGAGCGCGACCACGAACCGCACGTTGCGCAGCAGCGCCTCGGTCAACTGCCCGATGTGCGCTCGTGGCGTGTGACCACCGGCACCCTCGTCGTACATCATCTCCTCGGTGTAGTGTGCCCAGCCTTCGCCGGTGGTGTACGACCACAGCGACTTCTCGACCTTCGACGTGATCCGCGCGAGGTGCAGCGCGTTGATGAAGTGGCCGGGATAGACCTCGTGGATCGTGGTGAACAGCAGGTTCATCGTCGACGGGATGTACGCGGTCTGGACCTCGGGCGTCCAGCTCGGATCGGGCGGCGAGATGTAGTAGTAGCTCGCGAGCGGCTTGGGCTCGAACGGCCCGGCGCTCGACAACGACGCAGAATTCCAGCGCGCGAACGACGGCGTCTCGCGAACGAGTGCGAGCTCGTCGCCCGGCACCGTGACGATGTGGTGATCGATCAAGAACTGGCGCATCTCGGTCGCCTGCTTCTCGGCGACGGCGAGCACGGTCGCCGGTGTCGGTCGATCCTTCATCACCTCGGCGACGACGTCCGCGACCGGGCGGTTCGGATCGATCTCGTGCGCCGCGGCTTCGATCGCGTGGGTGTTGCGATCGAGGTCGGCCTTCGCCATCCGCTCGAGCGTCGCGAGGTCGGTGTGGATGCCTTCGGTCTCGCCGAGCATCTTGACGAACCGCTCCTTGCCGAGCGCGAACGCATCGGTCGCCTTCGGCAGTTGTTGCTCGAGCCACGCGACGTGGGCATCGAACGCGGCGTGGCAGGCATCGAGCGCGGGACCGAGCTCGGCCGGCGGCGTCGTGAACGCGCCGCGCACGTCTTTGTTCGCGAAGTCGGAGAGTCCTTTGAACTCCATGATCGCGGTCTCGAGCCAGACCCGCGGGATGGGCAGGACGAGGCCCGTGCGCGCCTGCTCGAGGTAGGTCTTGGCCTGCGAGCACAGCCGCACGACCGCGGCGGCGCGCACCGCGGGCTCGGCGTAGTCGCGAATGATGTACGCGTCGAGGTTGAAGTCACCGACGACGTTCATCGGGTTCGTGTGCAGCGCGTCTTGGTCGACGAGCGAGAACAGGTTGCCGTGAACGTTGATGAGGAGCGTGTCGCGCTGTTCGCGCTCGAGCGGGGTGCGCGGCTCGTAGTGCTCGAGCGCTTGCTGATCGGCGCGGTACGTCGCGATCAGCGCGGCCGTCGCGGCCGGTGTGATGTCCGGAAGCTTGCCGTCGTAGTCGTGAAACCCGAGACCGACCGAGAACGCGGGTGACGCGTGATAGAGATGATCGAGGACCCGGTTCGACAGCGCGTCGAAGCTCTCGGTGTTCTGGTGCGGTGGCGCGTGACCGCACGCGGCGAGAGCGACAAGTAGGAGGCGACGCATGGGACGCAGCCTAGCAGCGGTACGCGGTGTCGCAGCTATGATAGGTGATGCAGCTTGTCGGGATTGCGCACGGCGTAGATCGAGACCACGAGCTGCGAGCACGGACCACAGTCTTCGGCGATCACGGCTGCGAGCTTCACGCCGTAGTAGTAGACGTCGAGCCGCACCTCGCGGTGCCAATCGATCGCGTTCGTGATCTTCGCGACCGCATGGACGCGCCGAAATCGGCCGCGAGGAGCTCGCGGGCGTAGGTCGAGTCGTAGCCGTGCTGGCGCTCGAACGCGCCGAGCTTGCGGTTGATCAACCAGCTCAGCATGCCGTTACGACGAGGTAGCAGCGCGGCTTGTGACACCGCGTGTCCGGTTCGTCCGCCTGCCGGCCACGCGGTGTCCGCCGGGCGGCCATCCCGGACAATCGCGCAAACGATCACGCGCAGTTGCGTATGGCCCACGATGTGGATTGGCGATGGGCATGAAGGTCGTCATCTTGCTCGCGTTGGTTGCCTGTTTGGCTGGCTGTGTGGACTCGCCGCTGCCGGATGGGCCACCGGCCTCGAAGATCGTCGCGACGTGGGATCCGTTGCAGTGCGGTGATCCGCATCGCGTCGCGGTCGAGCTCGAGGACACCGAAGGCGCGCCACTCTCGGGGTCGACGAATTGCGGCCTCGGCAGCCTGACGCTCGACGCGCCGCATTTCGGCGTGTATCGCGGGCGGATCTACGCGTGGCAGCTCGGCATCGGCGAGCGCTCGCCGGCCGACGTCCACCTGATCGTCGACGAACCGATCGTGAGGTGGAATGTCACCACGCCTCGATGAGGAGGCGCGGGTCGCGCAGGTAGGTGACGTCGACCTGCCGAGGAGCGTAGCGCTCGGGACGAGCTCGAGTTGCGGCGATGGAAGCGCGGGCAGTGTGTGGAGTGCATCGAGCGGGAACGCCGGGGTCGTCGGGCGACCCTGCAACCAGCCGGGCGACGTCGAGCCAAGCTCGAACGTTAGACGATCAACAACACCGCGCGCGACGGTGCGTTGGTCGCGGCGGTGATCGCGGTCGCGTACTCGCGAACCTGCGCTTCGTAGACCGGACGGCGATGGTCGATCTCGGCGTCGGTCTTGAAGTCGATCACGGTCCAGGTTTCGGAGCCGCCGACATCGTCCGAAAATGCGAGGTCGACCACGCCCTCGACGAGTCCCGCTGCGGTTCCGACGACGACCGGCACCTCTCGGCGCAGTGAACCGCGATCTTCGGCCGCTGCTGCGCGAACCATCAACGGATGCGCCAGCGCATTGCGGACCGCGACGATCGCCGCATCACGCTCTTGCGGTGTGGCGCCGACGAGTCGCGCGTGATTCGCGCCGACCCGTTGCACGTGGGTCGCATCACCGCGCAGGTTGACCGACGCCAGCATCGCGTGCACGAGCGTGCCGAAGCGCTTGCCACGAGGTCGGCCCGCGCGGTTGCCGGGCACGGTCTCGAGCGCGACGGCGAGGAGCGGCGGCCCGGCCGCCGTCTCGGCGTGCGCACTCGGCGGCGACGGCGATCCGAACAACGCGGACAGCGCGAGCTCGGCCAGCGTCGGCGCACGCGCCGTCGGTGATGCGGCGGCGCCCGATGTGGCGGCGGACGACGTGGTGGCGCCCGACGCCTCGAGAGCTCCGCGTCGCGAAGCGCTCGCGAGCAGGTGCGCGGCGGCGGTCACCGACCGCACGACGATGCTCGGACGTTGGCCGCTCGCGAGTGCGTTGCTGCGGCGTGCTTGCCACGTCGCATGCGCGTGCTCTCCCGCGGTCGCCGTGACACGACCGTCGGCTTCATCGGGCTGCAAGATCTCGCGACGTCGCAGGCCGCCGCCGGGCTCCTTCGTCAGGTCGAGCGTGTTCGGGTCCCACCACACGACACCGTGCGTGCCGACGCGCGGCTGATGAAGCCCCGGCGCGACGGAGTCGGTGGGCATCCGATCGGTCTTCGGCGACCGGTCGACCACGCTGTCGTCGCCGAACGGCGGACAGTTCGGTGCGGTCCGTGGCTTGCGTTTGCGCGCCGGCTCGGGAAATACGACCGGCGTCAGCGCGGCGAGCCAGTTGTCGCGGTCTTCGTCGCCGACCACCGGGACCACGAGCAAGTCGCGCGCGCGCGTCACCGCGACGTAGGCGAGCCGCTCGCCCTCCTCGCGGTCGTGCTTCAGCACCTCGACCTCGTGATCGCGCAGCTCGGCGGGGACGCTGCCGGCGAGCGATTCGAGCCAGACGTTGCGCTCCACATCGATGTAGTGCGACGGCCGGTCCGAGCTCGGCGGCGCCGTTGGATCACACAAGATCACGACCGGGAACTCGAGTCCCTTGGCCGCATGCACCGTCATGATCCGCACGCCTTCGGTGCCATCCTCGACGACCGGTGCGTCGGGCTGGCGCCCACGCTCGGCGTCGCTCTCGAGCCGCGACACGAACGCACGGAACGACGTGGCCCCCGCCGCTTCGAACCGCCGCGCGAGGTCCATCACGCGAAACAGGTTCGCGAGTGCTTGTTCACCGGCGGGCCATACGGCGAGTCCGGCGTGTGCGCGCGTCGCGGCGAGCAGTCGCGCGAGCGTGTCCGCGATCGGCCGGCGATTGCGCCGCCTGTGGAGCTCGCCGAGGATCGCGAGCGCGCCGGCGATCGCGAGTGCGGGCGCTTCGGTCGCCACCGGCTGTGCCGGCAAGCCACTCGCCGTGATCGCGAGCGCGCCCTGCGCCGGTCCACGTGGGGCGACGTTTGAATTCGCCGAGGTTGTCTCGGAGGCCGCGAGCGCACGTTCGGTCTCCTCACGTGGGGCTTCGCTCGTCGCCGGCGGGACGTTTGAATTCGCCGAGGTTGTCTCGGACTCCGCCGCCCCCCGTGGCGTCGTCGCGGGCTCCGAGTTGGTCGCCGGCTCCGCCGACAGCGCCGCGACGCGCTCGGGATCGAGCCACCCGAGAGGGTGCAAGCGGCCGTGCGCCTGCTTGAACGCGATGAGATCCTCGTCGTGGAACGCGAAGAACGGCCCCTTCAACGTCGCGTACACCGACATCTCGTCGCCCGGCCACTCGATCGCACCGAGCGCGTTGCGCGCCGCGAGGATCTCTTCGCGCTCGTGGAACGACCGGCCACCCATCAGCACGTGCGGCGTTCCGCGCGCCTCGAGCGCCCGCACGTACGCACGGGTGAGATCGCGACCGTAGCTCTGGAACCGCCGGAACATCAGGCAGATGTGCCGCGGCGCCACCGGCACGCGCACCTCACCACCACGCTCGGTGACCGTCCAGCCACTGTTCGCAACGAGATGGTCGACGAACGCCGCCACCGCGTCGGGATACGACTCTTCGATCGCTTGATTCGTGACGTTCCACGTGCCGTACGGCGACGGCACCGGCAGCGCGACCACGGCCGGTTGATCCGCGGCGTCGTCGCGACACGGCTCGAGCGGGACGTACGTCGCTTGGCCATCCCCGCGCATCACGGGCTCGAACGCGGCGTTGATCGCGGTCTGGATCGCCGGGACCGCGCGAAAGCTGGTCGTCAGGTAGAGCAATCGCGCACCGTCGCCGAGCAGGCGCTGTTTGACACCCTCGTAGAGCGCGATGTCGGCGCGCCGAAATCGGTAGATCGCTTGCTTCGGGTCGCCGACGACGAACAGCTTGCCCGGGCGCACCGTGACGTTGTTGGGCTGCGAGCATGCGGCATTGTCGGCGCACAGCAGCAGCAAGATGTCGACCTGAAGTGGGTCGGTGTCCTGGAATTCGTCGACGAAGAAGTGCGTGTAGCGCTGCTGCATCTCGCTGCGCACGCGCGGGTCATCGCGCAACAGGTCGCGGGTCTTCGCGAGTAGGTCGAGAAAGTCGAGCTGGCCGGTGCGCTCCTTGTGACGCTCGTACGCTCGGACCAGCGGACCGAGCTCCTCGTGGAGCCGCGCGGCGAGGTCGGCATCCGCGGCGCGCAGGAACGTCTCGAGCTCGCCGCGCACGACGTCGCGCTGGGCGACGACATCGGCGCGCAACAGGCCGGCGCCGAAGTACTGCGATCGGCCACCGTTGAGCTTCCACTCCCACCACCGCTTGATGTCGGTGAGCTCGGCCTCGAGCCCATCGTAGTCGCGCGGGCGCACGCTCTCGCGGCGACCGAGCTCGGCGATCCAGCGATCGAGCTTCGTGCACAGCGCGCCGAGCTTGTCGCGCGGATCCTCCACACG
>JBDTJY010000082.1:0-44097 GCA_039935615.1 Kofleriaceae bacterium | reverse complement strand
GGTCTTCGACGATATTTTTCATGGTTTCTCCAAAGCGGGCGCCTCGAGCCGAAAGGCAAGAGCGCGCTCCTTCTCTCGATATTGTCGCGACCCCGGTCGTGAAGTGGGTCGGCGGCAAGACCAAGTTGCTGCCCGAGCTCATGTCCCGGATGCCCAAGACGTTCGGTCGCTACTTCGAGCCGTTCATCGGCGGGGCGGCGATGTTCTTCAAGCTCGCGCCGGAGCGTGCGGTGATCGCCGACGTCAATCCCGATCTGATCGCGCTGTACCGGACGCTCGCTCACGATCCGAACGCCGTGATCAAGAAGCTCGCGCAGCACCGCACGAACCACGACGAGACCCACTACTACGCGACCCGCGAGAAGTGGAACCAGAACCACCTGCAGTGGTCGAATGCCGAGCGCGCGGCGACGTTCATCTATCTCAACAAGACGTGCTTCAACGGTCTGTGGCGCGTCAATCGTTCGGGCGATTTCAACGTGCCGATCGGGCGCTATACCGATCCGCCGATCTGCGTGCCCGACGCGCTGCGTGCGGCGTCGACCGTGCTCGCGCGCGCCGAGATTCGTCACGCGGACTATCAGGCCGCGATCGAGGATGCGAAGGCGGGCGACTTCGTCTACTTCGATCCGCCGTACGATCCGATCAACGCGACGTCGAGTTTCACGAGCTACACCGCCGGCGACTTCGGGCCGAACGATCAGAAGATGCTCGCGGCGACGGCGAAGCAACTGATCGATCGTGGCTGCAAGGTGATGCTGTCGAACAACGACACCCCGTTCGTTCGCTCGCTCTACAAGGGCTTGAAGCTCGACAAGGTGAAGTGCTCGCGGGCGATCAACTCGAACGCCGCGAAGCGGGGCGAGGTCGACGAGCTCCTGATGACCGGCGGTTACTGAGCTCAACGTCGCGAGGCGCGGCGGCGCGGTCCGCTCGCCGACATGCCGGCGGTGATGTAGCTACGCGAGCGCGGTCGCAGCGGCGTACTTCTGCGTGCTCGGATCGTAATCCTGGAGCACTCCCACGACGCCCGCAGAGCGGGCGATGCGGATGATGTCTTCGCGATTTCCGCGAACGACCATGCGCGGCTCGGCGCCGTCGAGCTCTTGGTCGGCGACAAAGCGACGCGCTTTGACGACATCTTTGAAGACCAGCAAGTACGTCTGGTCGTTACCGGCGCGGGCCATGACAGGCACGCGGCCATTAGGATCTTGGGCCATCAGCTCGCCTTCGTTAGAGACGAGCAGGACCCACAGACCATCGATCGCTTGTTGAGGAGCGGAAGAGGTGGGTTGCAGCAAGGCGAGGATATGTGCGGTTTTTCGCCCGATCTGTCAAGGAATTCCGTTGCCCCTAACGCGTCTTGACGAACTCGGGATCGGAGGGTCTAGTCGGGGTCAGATGACCGGTCGAGCACATCTACCGGTCCTTGGCCAAACGGCGAAGCCGACCGGGCCGGTGCCGGCCGATCCGCTACTCGATCAATTCGCTCGGCGGATTCGATACCTGCGCGTGTCGGTGACCGATCGCTGCAACTACCGCTGCAGTTACTGCATGCCGGAGAGCCTGGCGGGCGAGCTCGAGTTCGAGCCGCGTTCGGCCGTGCTCACGTTCGACGAGCTCGAGCGCATCGCGAGCCTGTTCGCCCGGCTCGGCGTGCGCAAGCTCCGGCTGACCGGCGGCGAGCCGACGATCCGGCGCGGCATCGTCGACCTGGTCGAGCGACTAGCTCGGGTGCCGGGGATCGAACAAGTCGTGATGACCACGAACGGTCACTTGCTCGCCGAGCTCGCGGTCCCGCTCGCCCGCGCCGGGTTGTCGGTCGTCAACGTCTCGCTCGATACGCTCGATGCCGACAAGTTTCATCGCGTCACCGGTCGCGGCGATCTCGCGAGAGTGCTCGCCGGCATCGATGCGGCGCGCGATGCCGGCATGACCGTGAAGACCAACGCGGTCGCGCTGCACGGGATCAACGAGACCGAGATCGTCGCGCTGTGCGAAGCGGCGTGGTCGCGCGGAGCGACGCCGCGCTTCATCGAGCACATGCCGATGTCCGATGGCGCGCTGTACACCGAAGGCTCGCGGATCGCGGCGGTCACGATCCGCGCGGCGATCGAAGCGGAGCTCGGCTCGCTGGTCACGGCACCGAGCCGTCGTCGCGACCCGGGACCGGCGCGCTACTGGACGCTCGCGCGCGATCCGGCTCGCGAGGTCGGCATCATCTCGGCGATGACGGAGCACTTCTGCGACGACTGCAACCGGCTCCGCTTGACCGCGACCGGCGCGCTCCACGCGTGCCTCGGCCACGACGATGCGCTGTCCCTGCGCGACCTCGTGCGTGAAGGTGCGAGCGACGACGACCTCGTTCGCGCCATCGGCGGCGCGGTGACAGGCAAGCGCGCAGGACACACGTTCGATGACGCGCCGCCCGCGAAGCACATGATCAAGATCGGCGGCTGACAGCACGTTTCTCGGCGGGCTCGGAATGGATCGGAGAACGCTCCGGTTGCCCGATCCAATGCGGATGATCACGAACGTCGTGATCATTGGCTGGTGGTGGTGCAACAACAAACCGCACGGCTAAAAGCTCGGCGTGCTCTATAAAGGTCCGGTGCCGGATGCGTTCAACGACAACTCCGACAGCGGCGATCAGCCCGACGGCGGCTAGCTCCAAGTTCTGAAGATCCGAGAACATACGGTCCTCGGAATGGACCGAGAACATGCTACGGTTGGCCACCTAACGGGCCATCTCGCCAGATCGCGGGGCACGAGGCAACGCCATGGAAAAAACTACGCTTTACAAGCTCCTACTCACCGTCGGCGTTGTCGTGGGTGGTGGCGGATTTTTGATCTACTCGTCGGTCGGTCATGCGCAGCACTACCGCATGGTCGACGAGCTGGTCAGCGATGGCTTCCCGAAGTGGGGCGACAAAGAGCTCAAGATCCACGGCTTCGTCGAAGCCGGGACGATCGTCGAGAGCGTGGTCGGACAGGTCCAGCACCGCACGTTCGTGCTGCAGAAGAACGGCAAGAAGATCCGGATCTTCAACGAAGGTCCCAAGCCCGACACGTTCAAGGATCAATCCGAGGTCGTCGCCACCGGGCGGCTGATCAAGGCGAGTGAGATGGCCGGGCTCGCCGCGGACATGTGCAAGAAGCAACCGGCGCCGGTCGGTTGCCCGCTCCGGGTCGACGCCGAGCAAGAGTTCGTCGTCGAGTCGTCGGAGCTGATGGCCAAGTGCCCGTCGAAGTACGACGGCGCGCCCTCGAACAAGATCGACACGCAATTCAAATGAACAGCGTGGGAAGCGCGGAAATACCATGACGGCTGACCAAGTGCCCTTCTCGCCGATCGCGCTGGTCGGCACGCTCGCCCTGCTCGCCGCGTACCTCGTCGCCGCGTGGTCGTTCGCCGCGGGCGTCGCCGGTAACGCGCGCAAGAGTCGCCGGCTCGTCAACGCGTCGGTCTACGGCCTCTATGGCTTCGGCGCGCTGATCGGCCTCGCCTCGACGCTGATGATCTACGCGTTCGTCACGCACGACTTCGCGATCAAGTACGTCGCGAACACCAGCGACGTGACGATGTCGACGATCTACAAGATCACCTCGTTCTGGGGCGGGCTCGACGGCTCGTTGCTGTTCTGGGTGCTCGTGCTGTCGCTGTTCTCGACGGTCGCGATCGCGGTCAACCATCGCCGGCATCGCGAGATGATCGGCTACGTCGTCGCGACCATCATGGTCGTGCAGATCTTCTTCCTCACGCTGCTGCTGTTCACCAAGAACCCGTTCAGCACGTACCTCACGACGCCGCCAATCGACGGCCAGGGCCTCAACCCGATCCTTCAGAACTACTGGATGGTGATCCATCCGCCGAGCCTCTACACCGGCTTCGTCGCAGCGACGATCCCGTTCGCGTTCGGCATCGGCGCCCTCGCGTCGGGCCGGCTCGACGACATGTGGCTCGGCTCGGTCCGCGTGTGGATGCTGATCTGCTTCGGGTTTCTGTCTCTCGGCCTGATCCTCGGCGGTCGCTGGGCGTACGAGGAGCTCGGTTGGGGTGGCTACTGGGCCTGGGATCCGGTGGAGAACGCGGGCCTCATGCCGTGGTTCACGGCGACGGCGTTCCTGCACTCCGCGATCATCCAGGAGCAGCGCGGGACGATGAAGACATGGAACTTGTCTCTCGTCATCATCACGTTTTTCCTCACCATCTTCGGCACGTTCATGACGCGCTCGGGCGCCGTGCAATCGGTCCACGCGTTCGGCGAGGACAACGTGCTCGCGCTCCAGTTCATCGTGTTCCTCGCGGTGATCCTGATCGTCTCGGTCGGCCTGTTGATCTACCGCTCGAACAAGCTGTCGACGCGCACCGTGTTCGATTCGTTCTACTCGCGCGAGTTCGCGTTCCTCTTGAACAACTGGATCCTCCTCGCGTGCGCGTTCTTCGTGCTGTTCGCGACGATGTTCCCGACGATCTCCGAGGCGATCAACGGCGAGCGCGTCTCGGTCGGCCCGGACTTCTTCAACAAGTGGATGACGCCGCTCGGCCTCGTGCTGCTGTTCCTCGCCGGCGCCGCACCGCTGCTCGCCTGGCGCAAGACCACGCGCGAGCGCTTGCTCAGCCAGTTCATGGCGCCGATCGCGGCCGCGGCGATCGTGATCGCCACGTTCGCGCTCGTGTTCCCCGAGACCCGGCACCTGAGCTCGATCTTCGCGCGTCCGATCAAGCTCCCGATCTCGCTCGTCAACTTCGGGTTGATCGCGTTCGTCGTGACCTCGATCCTCCAGGAGTTCTATCGCGGCCTCGTCGTGCGTCGCCGCCAGACCGGATCCGATCCGGTGACGTCACTGCTCGGGTTGATCCTGTCGAAGCGCCGCAAGTACGGCGGCTACATCATCCACCTCGGCGTCGCGGTGCTGTTCTTCGGCTTCGGCGGCAAGGCGTACGAGCACATGGTCGATCGCACCGTCGAGAAGCCGGGCCCGGTCGCGGCGGCCGACGGCACCGGCCCGTCGTCGTTCGGGTTCGGCACGTTCAACGGTCCGTTCTCGAAGAGCGACTATCACTTCGCGTACGAGAACCTGTTCCACACCAGCGACGATCACAAGGACGCGATCACGGCGCAGGTCGGCATCTACGACGGCACCCAGCGGATCGATACGGTCTACCCGGCGAAGTGGGACTTCCACAAAGGCGATGGCCAGATGACGACGGAGGTCGCCATCCACGTGCGCGCCGCCGAGGACGTCTACGTCGTGCTCACCGGCTACGACCTCGACACGAACCTCGCGAACTTCCGGGTCTACGTCAATCCGCTGATCCTGTGGGTCTGGGTCGGGATCATGGTGCTGCTCCTCGGCGTGTTGATCTGCCTGATTCCACAGAGCGTCGTCGACAGGGCGCAGTGGAAGCCGCGCACGAAGATCGGGCGCGCGGCGGATGTCAGCCTCGTGCTCTCGATCGTCGCGGCGCTGACGTTCGGCATCGCGACCCAGGCGCACGCGGATCCTCCGACCGGCGCGAACAACGGCGGCGCGGCGGCCGAGCACGTCCCCGCCGGCATGGGCATGGGCAAGTCGGGTGGCGGTTTCGCGGCGATGAATCGCCCGGCCAACGACACCGAAGCGCGCGCGATGAAGGAGCTGTTGTGTCCGTGCGGCTGTCCGCGCCAATCGATCTACGACTGCGACTGCCAGAGCGCGGCGCAACTTCGCGCGAAGGTTCAGGGCATCCTCGTCGGCACCGACCTCTCGAGCGATCTCAACCGCAAGGCGGCGTACGCCAGCGTGCTGAAGTCGTTCACGAAGGACTACGGCGCGAAGGTGCTCGCGACCCCGACCAGTGACGTGTCGTGGTTGTTCCCTTCGATCGCCGTGGTCGGTGCACTCGGCCTGTTGATCGTCGCCGGCCGACGCTGGGTGTCGCGCAGCAGTCAGGTGGTGCTCGCAACGCCTAACGGCGCGCCGGTGTCGCTGAGCGACGACGAGTACGCCGACAAGCTCGACGACGAGCTCTCGGAAACTGACTGATGGTGTCGGCAAGAGCTGCAAAGGTCGGCGGGTTCATCTTCCTGCTGCTCGTCGGCTGGGTGTTCGTCATCGGCAGCAACAACTTTCACGTCACCGCCGCCAGCGTGATCGTGTGCCTGAGCTACCTCGCGATCCTGTTCACGGTGTGGAACCTGTGGCGCACCGGCGCTTCGGCGGCGGCGCCGGCCAGCCAAGACGAAGGCTGGGCCCGTCCGATCGGCGCGCGCGGCGAGCTCGAGAAAGAGAAGAAGACGCTGCTGAAGGGCATCAAGGAAGCCGAGTTCGATGCCGCGATGGGCAAGCTCTCGAAGGCCGATGCCGAGTCGTTGATCCGCGAGTATCGCGGTCGGGCGATCGAGGTGATCAAGCAGATCGAAGGGCTCGGAGGAGTTGGCCTGACGACGCGCGAGCAGATCGCGCACGAGGTCAAGGCGCGGATCGCGCTCGACCTGTCCGACAAGCCGAGCAACCGCGCGAAGAACGTGATCAACGCACGCGCGGCCAAGGATGCGAAGGCGGTCGCCGCGAAGTCGAACGGTGTGAAGCCGAAGGCGCCGGAGTCGGTCGTCGCCGATGCAGCGCTGGCGGAGCAGGTTGTCGTCGTTCACGAGACTCCCGAGATTCCCGAGATCAGCGCCGAAGCCAAGACCAAGGCGAGCGCCGAGGCCGACGCGATCGCGGCGAAGGCGCAAGCGACTGCGGTCGCCACCAAGGTCGCGGTCGCCGAAGCGAAAGCCGCCGCGGCACACGCCGCCGCAGAGGCCGCCGAAGCGAAGGCCGAAGCCGCTCGCGCGATGGCCGAAGCGGCCGAAGCGAAAGCCGAAGCCGTCAAAGCTGCCGCCGAGACCAAGAGCGGAGCCGCCAAGAGCGGAGCCGAAGGAGAACGCGCGTGAGCTTCAAATCAAGCTGGCTCGTCGCAGCGATGCTCGGCCTCGCGGCCCTCACCCCGGCGACGCCCGCGTTCGCGCAGATCGCCGGCGCACTCGGTCATCCCCTTCCGGCCGCCGACTTGCCGACGGGCACGGTCAGCGTGAAGGTGATCGCGGGCAAGATCTCCGAGCCGGTCAGCAACGTCGAGGTCACGCTGATCGTGAACGGTACGCCGCGCGAAGCTCGCACCGATTCGGCGGGACGCGCGATGTTCCCGAACCTCCCGGCCGGCGCGAAGATCCAGGCGAAGGTTCAGGACGAGGACAACAAGGACATCGAGTCGGACGAGTTCGCGCTCGCGGCCGATAGCGGCCAGCGCCTGTTGCTGTCGACCAAGCCGTTCGTGCCGATGGGCGGCCCGGGTGGTGCGCCGTTCGCGGGTACTGCTGCCGGTGGCGGCATGCCCGAGCCGCGGCAGCTCAGCGGCGAGCCGCGTCCCGAAGCGACCGATCAACCGGGCTCGTTCACGGTGCGGCTGACCTACGACGATCTCGAGGACAAGACGCCGCCGGTCGGCGTGTCGGTGTTCCTCGTCGGCTACAACGCCGATGACTCGATCCAGGTGTTCGAGGCGAAGTCCGACTCGAACGGCCGCGCGACGTTCACGAAGCTCGATCGCTCCGGGGCGACGTCGTACTTCGCGATGGCGCAGCTCGTGCGCGGCGAGGGTGCCGAGCAGAAGGTCGATCGCTTGGTGTCGACGGCGGCCGTGCTCGACACGCGCAGCGGCGTACGGCTGATCCTGTCGTCGGCGAAGCGCGATTCGAACGCGCCCGCGATCGACGACCTCGTCAAGCTCGGCAAACAGGACAACGCGCCGGCCGAGCCCGGCAAGCTCCACGTCACGATGGCGGGCGTGCCCGAAGAGGGCGCCTCGATCGAGCTGCTCGCGCTCAAAGCCGGTGGTGGCAAGCGCACCGTCGCGAAGACGCTCGCGACGCGCGCACCACCGAACCCCCAGGACATCCAGGGCCAGAACGGGTTCACGCCCAAGCCCGACATGCCGCCGCACACCGTGCGCGTGCAAGTCCACGGCGGCGGGCTCGACGAGAACAACCCGATTGGCGGCATCTCGGTGCGGCTCGTGCCGGCCGCGGCCGCGACGCAGGGCGACCTCTCGGGCATCGGCACCGAGCAGAAGACGCCGGATACCGGGTTCTACGACGTCACCGATTCGACGAAGGGGCCGCTGATCGCCGCGATCATGATCAACGGCAAGGAGATGCAGAGCCAGCCGTTCGATCTCGCCGCCAGTGGCGGCGTGCTCGATATCGAGGCGCACTGGGATAAGAAGGGCAAGCTCGGCGCCGACTTCGACGTCAGCGGCGTCCAGCCCGACGAGGTGCTGGTCGCGCAGACCACGATGTTCAGCTCGAAGACGCTGTTCCGCACGCCGCCGTTCCAACCGGTCGCGAGCCACGGCACCGAGGCCGCGCTGCTGATCTACCCGCGCGTGCTGTTCGAGTTCAGCCTGACGTCGCGCATCGACGACGAGTTCCTCGCGGTCGGCGGCAAGTTCGAGGTCACGAACTACTCGTGGGCGCCATACATCGGCGGCACCGACGGCATGATCATCCCGCTGCCGGCGCACTTCAAAGGCGCGCGCGTCGGCGAGCAGGATCAGGATGACGTCGCGGTCGCCGCAGGCGAGGGCTTCCGGATCGGTCGCGCGATTCCGCCCGGCGGCAAGACGTTCCACGGCCAGTTCTCGCTGCCCGTCGACGGCGGCAACGTCGACTGGGCGCTCGATCTCCCGATCGGCGCGTTCCAGAGCGGCCTCGAGATCCTGCAGACGCCCGGCATGAGCGTCGTCGTGCCGCCCGGTGTGAAGGGCGAGACGATGACGGTGCCCCAGGGCACGTACTTCGTGCTGCCGCAGATCTCGATCAAGCCGAAGCAGTCGATGCACATGACGATCTCCGGCTTGCCGTCGATGCAGGCGTGGCGCGTGTGGGGCCCGCGGATCGCCGGACTGATCGCGATCTTCCTGATGCTCGGCGGCCTCGCGATCGCGATCTATCGGACGTCGATGGCGCGCACGACCGACGTCGGACGCGCGAAGAAACGCGCGGAGCTGCTCGACGAGCTCGTCGAGCTCGAGAAGTCGGGAACGCAAGACGACAAGCGCCGTACGCAGATCACGAACGAGCTCGAAGACCTGTGGGTCGACTAAGTCGCGTCCAGATCGCGAAGGTCGGCAAACGGTACGGGACCGAACGCGCACTCGCGAGCGTGTCGCTCGAGCTGACCGCGGGCTCGATGTGCGCGCTGCTCGGCCACAACGGCGCCGGCAAGACCACGCTGCTCGGCGTGGTGTCGACGCTGGTCCGCCCGAACGGCGGCGACGTCACGTACTTCAGTGGCGACACCAAGCTCGGCGGCGAGGCGGTGCGGCGCGAGATCGGGCTGCTCGCACACGCCTCGCTCTGCTACGCGGAGCTCACCGCGATCGAGAACCTCGAGCTGGTCGCCGGGCTTTACGGCATCTCGACCGCGACCATCACCGCGGTCCTCGATCAGGTCGGCCTCGACAAGCGCGCGCGCGACCGCACCGCGCGCACGTACTCGCGCGGCATGCTGCAGCGGCTCGCGCTCGCGCGCGCGTTGCTCACCAAGCCGTCGCTGCTGCTGCTCGACGAGCCGTTCACCGGCCTCGATCGCGACGGCGCGCTCGCGCTCGGTGAACAACTCGGCGCGCTCAAGGGTGACGGCACGATCGTCGTCGTCGTGACCCACGATCTCGAAGCGATCGCCGGGCGCACCGATCACGTCGCGATCCTGCGCCGCGGCAAGCTCGCGTTCGAGGAGCGCAACTCGGCCGCGTACTCGTACGAGCAGCTCAAGGACCTCTACCACCGGAACGCGGCCTGATGCTGCGCCACGCGTTTCGGATCGCCTGGAAGGACCTCCGGATCGAGCTGCGCTCGAAGGAGATCTTCATGACGATGGCGTTCTTCGGCGCGCTGCTCGTCGTGATCTACGCGTTCGCGTTTCCGTTCGACCTGCCGGCGGTGCGTGCCTCGGCGCCGGGCATGCTGTGGGTCGCGCTCGCGTTCACCGGCACGATCGCGCTCGGTCGCGCGTTCGATCGCGAGCGCGAGAACGACACCATGCGCGCGCTCTTGCTCGCACCCGTGCCCCGGCTGTCGGTGTTTCTCGGCAAGGCGATCGGCATGACCGTGCTGATCCTCGGGGTCGCGATCATCGTCGTGCCACTGCTCGCGCTGTGGCTCAACGCACCGATGTTCGAGTTCCCGCTCGAGCTCGTGGCGAGCGTGGGCCTGGGCTCGCTCGGCATCGCGGTCGTCGGCTCGGTGTTCGCGGCGACGCTGCTCAAGGCGCGCTCGCGCGACGTCCTCCTGCCGGTGGTGCTCTACCCGATCCTGCTGCCGCTGTTTGTCGCAGGGACCAAGACCACGGCCAGCCTGATCGCGGAGCACCCGAACCTCGAGGTCGCGCACTACTGGATCGGCTTCCTCGGAATCTACGACGCGGCGTTTTTGGTACTGTCTCTATGGGTGTTCGAGAGCCTGGTGATCGAATGAGCAAAAATCCAACCGTCCCGATCCTCAGTGCGATCGCCGCGATCGGCACCGTGCTGGCGCTGTATCTGGTGTTCGTTCACGACGCCGGGGCGCACCAGGGCGTCGACTACCTGATCGATCCCGACTCCGGTCGGCTCGTCCAGACCAGCTTGTTCTTCAGCCAGCGGATCTTCTTCTTTCATGTCCCGTTCGCGTTCGTGCTCGACACGGCGGTCGGCGTCGCGGGCATCACCTCGATCCTGTTCCTGTGGAAGCACGACCCCAGGATGGACGACATCGCCGCCAGCGCGACCGAGATCGCGGTCGCGTTCGGCGCCGGCGTGCTCGCGACCGGAATGATCTGGGCGAAGGCCGCGTGGGGCGTGTGGTGGCAATGGGAGCCGCGGCTGACCATGTCGCTACTGCTGTGGCTGATCCTCGTCGGCTACGTGCTCGTGCGGAAGTTCGCGGGACCGAGCGCCGATCGCGTCGCGGCCGGCATGGCGATCTTCGGCATGGTCGGCGTGCCGTTCATCTACGTGATGGTCGGCCAGGACTCGCATCCGGGCTCGGGATCGAACGGCACGGTGGCGACGTTGAGCCCGGCGATCCTGCCGGCGTTCTGGTTGGCGGTCGCGACGCTCATGACCTGGTTCGTGGCCCTCGTCATCGTGCGCGTGCAAGCGACGCGGGCCGAGCGCGAGCTCCGCGAGCTGCGTGAACGAGCCCTCGATCTGGGAGTGGTGGAATAATGAAGAAACTGATCCTCATCATGCTGCTCGTCGGTGGCGTTGCCGCCGCGCAGGGCTCGGACCAACCCCCTGCACCGGCACCGGCACCGACAGCTGCGCCGGCGCAGGACCTTCACAAGATCTGCGCCGATGCGATGAACGCCGATCCGGCGTTCGCGAAGTCGATCGTGCTCACCGCCGACAAGCAGATCGACGAGAAGACGATCAAGGCGCACGACGACGCGATCAAGAAGATCGCGCAGGAGGATGGCCACGTGATCTACGCGTACGGCGCGCTGTGGGTGATCATCGCGCTGCTCGTCGCGTTCATGTGGATGCGCCAGCAGAAGCTCAAGAGCGAGATCGCGGCGCTGCGTCGCGATCTGACCAAGGCGGAGTCATGACCGGCGAGCACGTCATCTTCATCCCCGGTGTGTTGATGATCGGGATGTTCTTGGGCTTCATCTTCGGGACGCGTGCCGCGCGCAACCAGTTCGATCTCGCGCAGAAGCGACTCGACGAGCGCGAGGCAGTGCGGACCGCGCGCGCCGCGAAGAAGAAGATGGCCGACACGCTGCCGGAAGACTGAAAATAGGTCGCACCTATTTGTTGCGCAACTTGCGCAACAAATAGGTGCGACCTAATTTCCGGTTGCTCGGAGGCGCTCGGCGAGCTCGAACGGGGTCGCGATGCGATCCGCCGCGTGCTTCGCGAGCGCCATCCGCGCGATCGCATCGAGCTCGCGATCGGGCAGCGCCGCGGGCAGGTGCTCGATCACGGCCTGCATCGAGAGCCAGGTCGGCCCGCGATGGAACAACCGCGCGCCGGCGACGAGCTCCCACAACACGACGCCGAGTGCGAACACGTCGGTCGCGGGGGTCCACGCTTCGCCGCGCACCTGTTCGGGCGCCATGTACGCGTGCGTGCCGCGCGGGGTTCCCGCTTCACCGATCGCGCGCGCGATACCGAGATCGATCAACACGACGCGGTCGCCGTCGCTCACGAGGTTGCTGGGATTGATGTCGCCGTGGACCCACCCGTGCGCGTGAAGGTGCGAGGCGGCATCACACGCCGCGAGCACGATCGACACGGCTCGATCGCGCGACACACGCGACAGCAGGGCCCGCGACGGCAGTGTCGGTGTCGGCGTCGCAGGACTCGTCGCCGGCATCAGCGTTCGGCGGAGATCTTCGCCGGGGACGAGCTCGAGGGCGAGGTAGGGCCGGCCGTCGATCGCGTCCGCTTCGATGCCACCGACGACGTTGGGGTGACGGGGCAGGGTCATCGCGAGCTCTTGCTCGCGCGCGAACTGGCTGCGCGCCTCGTCGTTGCGAAGCAGGTGCGTGTGGATGCGTTTGAGCGCCGCCTCCGGCGAATTCGCACGTGACGCACGCCAGATCTCCCCGAGTCCGCCGACCGCGATCAGCGTGTCGAGCTGCCAGGACGCGAAACGCTCTGACATGTAGGCCCAACGTAGCACGTCGTTGTGAAGTTCCGTCGAGCTTGCGAGATCAGGATGAGGTTTGTACGATCACAGCCGTGGGTGTCGAGCGTCTCGGGCGGTACACGATCCTTCGCCATCTGGCTTCAGGCGGGATGGCTGACGTGTTGTTGGGTCGCGCCGACGGCGCCGACGCGCAGGTCGCCGAATTCGAGCACGTCGTCGTCAAGCGCATCAAGTCCGAGCACGCGAAGGACAAGCGCTTCATCCGGATGTTCCTCGACGAGGCGCGCCGTGCTGCGACGCTGCACCATCAGAACGTCGTGCAGGTTCACGACATCGGCGAGATCGACGGCGAGTACTTCTTCGCGATGGAGTATCTCCACGGCGAAGATCTCCGAAAGCTCCTCGGCGCGGTCTCGAAGCTGCGCACCCACGTTCCGCTCGCGAACGTCATCGCGATCATCTCGGCGGCGGCGACGGGGTTGCACTACGCACACGAGCGCCGCGGCGACGACAACAAGAAGCTCGAGATCGTCCATCGCGATGTCTCGCCGTCGAACATCATCGTCGGCTACGACGGTTCGGTAAAGCTCGTCGACTTCGGGATCGCGAAGGCGAAGCTGCGCGCAGCCGACTCCCGCTCGGGCTCCAAGGGCAAGGTCTCGTACATGTCGCCCGAGCAGTGCAAGGGCTCGTCCGCGATCGATCGCCGCAGCGACGTGTACTCGCTCGGTGTCGTGCTCTACGAGCTCGCGACCACGGCGCGGTTGTTCAAGGCCGAGAACGACTTCCTCGTGATGGATGCGATCGTGAACGGCAAGGTGCTGCTGCCGCGTGTGAAGCGGCCGGATCTGCCGAATGATCTGTCGCAGATCATCATGCGCGCGCTCTCGGTCGATCCGGCGCGTCGATATCAGACCGCCGACGAGCTGCGGGTGGCGCTCGAACAATGCGCGGCCGATGCGGGGCTCGAGGTGTCGACGTCGGCGCTCGCGTCGCACATGCGCAAGCTGTTCGGCGACAAGCCCGAGCCGTGGGTCGAGGGGAGCGAGCGAGCGTCGGGGATCGATCTCTCGGATACCCGCCATAGCTGGAGTGAGCTCGATCCCGGCGAGTACGACGAGTCGCTCGATTCGACGGATCCGCGCAAGCATCCGAGCTCGCCGGCGATCAAGGCGCGTGGATCGCAGCCGCCGCTACGCGCGAAGTCGGCGGTGTCCGCATCCTACGACGTGGTTCGCACGCCGTCGTCGCCCTCGTTGTCGACACGTGCGCCGGAGTCGATCTCGTCGGGAGTCCCGCGCAAGCACGACTCGGCGCCGCGGCTCGGAGAGCTCAGCAAGAGTCACGGACATGGGTCGAGCGCGAACGACACGCGGACGAGCACGCGGATGGTGGCCCAGGCGGTGCCGTCCAGAGACATGAAAAAGCGGACGAAGGTGCTGCTCTTGGTCGCGCCGCTCGTGCTCGCGTTTGCTGGGATCGCGGTGTGGAAATATCTCGATCACGAGGCGGCCGCGCCGCTCGAGACCAAGGTCGCGCCCGCGCCGGCCCTCACGCCGGTGGTCACGCCGGACCCGACGTCCCCGACGCCGGATCCCGCGCCGGTCGATCCGACGACACCGGTCTCCATGCCGGTGGTCAGCCCACCGCCGACGCCGGCGCATCCACCCTCGACGAATCGCTACACCGCGCCGCGTGTGGTGGCTCCGACGTCGGTGCCCACCCCCGAGCCCGCGGTCACGACCCCGATCCTCCCCACGCCGCCACCGACACCTCCACCCCTCGCCCCCACGCCGGCTCCGGTCGCGCCGCCACCCGTCGTCGCGCCGCCCCCGGCACCCGACGTCGCCCAGACGGTGATGCTGCTGTCGGCGGCGACGGTGTCGCTGGTCGCGGGCGATCACGCCGCGCAGCTCAAGAAGTGCGAGAACGAAGCGACGCTCCACGGCGATGTCTCGATCTCGTTCGCGATCAACGGTGCCGGCAAGGTGATCAGCAGTCAGATGAGCTCGACCATTCACAACGTGAAGGTCGCCTCGTGCATTCTGACGGCGGTTCGCGCGTGGCAATTCCCGAAGCCACCGTCGGGCGCAGCCAAGGGTGTCTACACCATCACGTACCAGTAGCGTGGGTCGATGTGGGGCCTGTAGAGTCCCCTGGCATGGACCTCAGCTTCACCGAAGAACAGGACGCGCTCGTCCAGACCGCGCGCGACTTCACGCGCAAAGAGATCGTGCCGCGCGCGGCGCACTACGACGAGACCGGCGAGTTCCCGCGCGACATCCTCGAGAAGGCCTGGAAGACCGGCCTGATGAACATCGAGATTCCGGAAGCCTACGGCGGGCTCGGCGGCACGTGCCTCGACAACTGCCTGGTCCAGGAAGAGGTCGCGTTCGGCTGCTCGGGGATCAACACGTCGCTGTCGGCGAACTCGCTCGGCGCGACCCCGCTGCTGATCGCCGGAACCGAAGACCAGAAGAAGAAGTTCCTCGGCCGGCTCACCGCCGAGTATTGCTTCGCCGCGTACTGCTGCAGCGAGCCCGACGCCGGCAGTGATGTCGCGGCCATGCGCACGCGCGTCACCCGGCACGGCGACGACTACGTGTTGAACGGCCAGAAGCGCTGGATCACGAACGGTGGCGTCGCGAGCTTCTACACCGTGTTCGCGACGTTCGATCCGGCGATGAAGCACAAGGGCATCGCGTGCTTCGTCGTCGACGCGAGCACGCCCGGCGTCAAGGCAGGTCGCAAAGAGAACAAGATGGGCCAGCGCGCCTCGAACACCACCGACGTGATCTTCGAGGACGTGAAACTCCCGAAGTCGGCGCTGGTCGGCACCGAGGATGGCGGCTTCAAGGTCGCGATGCGGACGTTCGACAAGTCGCGCCCGTGGATCGCCGCGATGGCGGGCGGCGTGATCCGGCGCGCGCTCGAGGAGAGCCGCGACTACGCGCTCGAGCGCAAGACGTTCGGCGTGCCGATCGCGCAGCACCAAGCGATCCAGTTCATGCTCGCGGAGATGGCGATCGCGTACGAGTCGACGCGCCTGCTCACGCACAAGGCCGCGTGGATGGTCGACCGCGGCGACCTGTCGAGCATCGTGTCGAGCTACGCGAAGGCGTACGGCGCCGATGCCGCGATGCGCTCGACGACCGACGCGGTCCAGATCTTCGGTGGCTATGGCTACACGAAGGAGTATCCGGTCGAGAAGCTGATGCGTGATGCCAAGCTCCTGCAGATCTACGAAGGCACGTCGCAGATCCAACGCGTCGTGATTGCCCGCAACATCCTTGGAGGTAAGTGATGCGTCTCGCCGTTGCTCTCGTCTTGGTCGCCGCTTGCGGCACGCCTGAAAAAGAAGACTACAAGAAGGACAAGCCCGTCGAAGAGACGGCGCCGCCACCCTCGACCGTGAAGGAGAAGCCGGCCGCCAAGAAGGCGCTCTCGCCTGACGAGCTCGGCACCTGTCACCTCACCGCGAGCGGTGCGGTTACCGCCGACCAGACCACCAAAGGTGGCAAGGACGCGACCAACATCTCGTACTGGTACACGGCCGAAGAGCAGAAATCGATGATGGGGGTCGACGGCTTCGTCATCAACTGCAAGGGCGACTCGGTGAAGTTCACGCTCGTCCCCGGCGGCGGCAAGAAGGACGGCATGCCGTTCAAGCCGAAGAAGTACGACTTCGTCGCGGGCAAAGGCGATGGCGGTCTGATGATCGCGTTCGGCAAGCAACAGCTCGACAAGCCGAACGGCTCGATCGATATCACCGCGTTCGATTCGCACCACATCGCGGGCACGATCGATCTCTCGGGCACGCTCGCGCCGGGTGGCGGAGCGGAGAAGTTGAGCGGCACGTTCGACCTGGTCTGCCCGAACCTCTCGGCCTGCGACAAATAGATCAGCGCTGCGCGACGCCCCAGCGCAGCAGCTTGCGATACAGGGTCTTGCGATCGATATCCAAGACCTGCGCGGCATTCGTGCGATTGCCGCCGCACATCTCGACGACGTACATGATGTGGCGCCGATCGACTTCGTCGAGCGTGATCAGCGTGGGGTCGGTGATTTCGAATGCTTCGGCCATGGCTAGATCTCCGTGAGTTGAGGTTTGGGCGGGAACCACCGGTCGCGAAGTGCGCCGGCCCAGTAATAGGTGACGGGCAAGACGATCAACGTGAGCAGCGCCGCGGTCAGCGTGCCACTGACCACGACCATCGCGATCGGTCGCTGGGTCTCGCTGCCGATCGCGTGTGACATCGCCGCGGGCAGCAGGCCGAGGGACGCGAGCAGCGCGGTCATCAGCACGGCGCGCAAGCGTTCGCGGGTGCCGCGGATCGTCGCGGTCCACAGATCGTCGCCGGCCTCGCGGCGCGCGCGAATCGCCGACACCACGAGCACGCCGTTCAAGACCGCCTGCCCGAGGAGCGCGATGAAGCCGACCGCCGCCGACACGCTGAGCGTCATGCCCGCGAGCGCGAGCCCGGCAAGGCCGCCGAGCAGCGCGACCGGCAGGTTGACGAGGATCAGCGTCGCGTCCCACACGCTGCCGAACGCCGAGAACAACAGGAAGAACGTGAGCACCAGCGACAGCGGCAACACCAGCGCGAGTCGCTTCATCGCGCGCTGTTGGTTCTCGAACTCGCCGCCCCAGGTCATCTCGTAGCCGACGGGCAGCTTGACCGCGGCGTCGACCTTCGCACGCGCATCGGCGATCAGCGAGCCGAGGTCGCGGTTGCGCACGTTCATGCGAATTCCGATGTAGCGCTTGCCGTTCTCGCGCGTGATCGCGGCGGGACCCTTGACCATGCCGACGGTGGCGACCGCCGAGACCGGGACGATCACGCCGTCGGGCACCGGCACGCGGAGCTCGCGGATCGATTGGAGGTCTTGCCGCGACGCGAGCGGGAACCGCACGGTGACGTCGAACCGCTTCTCGCCGTCCCACAGCTCGGACGCGGCGTGACCGGAGAGCGCGGTCTCCATGTAGGTCTGCAGTCCGCCGAGATCGAGGTTCCAGCGCGCGAGCGCCTTGCGGTCGGGGTTGATCGCGATCACCGGCTCCTCGCTCGCCTTGACGACGGCGGGGTCCGCCACGCCGGGCACCTTCGCGATCACATCTTCGGCCTGGTTTGCGAGGTCGCGCAGCTTGTCGACATCGTCGCCGTAGATCTTGACCGCGACCTGGCCCTGCTGGCCGCTGATGTTCTCGTTGACGTTGTCGCGGATCGGCTGGCTGAAGTCGCTCTCGATACCGGGAATCGCGCGCAGGTCCGCGGTCATGATCGCGACGATGTCGTCGAGCGAGTGCAGGCCGGCGCGCCACTCCTTCATCGGCTTCAACTTGATGAAGACCTCGAGGTTGTTGAACAGCTTCGCGTCGGTGCCGTCCTCGGGCCGTCCGAGCTGCGACAGCATCTCGGTCACCTCGGGGACGTGCTTGTGCAGCGTCGCGAGGATCATCGGCGTGAGCTTGCGCCCCTCATCGAGCGAGGTCGTCGGCGGCAGCGTGAACGTGACGTAGATCGAGCCCTCGTTGAGCTCGGGCAGGAACTCGCTGCCGAGCCGCGGTGCGAGCTCGAAGCCACCGATCAGCAGGCTGATCGTGATCAGCGCGACCGCGAGCGGGTTGCGCATCGCCGCGAGCAAGATCGGGTCATGGACGCGCTTCGCGAGCTTCAGGATCGGCGAGATCCGCACCGGCTTGGTCTTGCGCAGTGCGAAGAAGCACAGCACCGGCACGAGCGTGAAGCTGACCAGCATCGCGCCGACCAGCGCGCTTGCGACGGTGTGCGCCATCGGCGCGAAGATCCTGCCCTCGACGCGCTGGAGCGCGAAGATCGGGAGATAGGCCGCGATGATGATCAGCAGCGAGAACAGCGTGGGCCGTGCGACCTGCCGCGCGATGTGAAACAGCTTGTCGATCCGCTGCGAGATCGTGAGCTGGTCGTAGCTCGGCCCGGCGGCGTGCTCGAACACGTGCTCGACGAGGATCACCGCGCCGTCGACGATGATCCCGAAGTCGACCGCGCCCATCGACAAGAGGTTCGCGGACATCCCGCGCGACTTGAGGTACATGAACGACGCCGCGAGCGAGAGCGGGATCACGAGCGTCACGATCAGCGAGGCGCGCAGCGACAACAGAAACGCGAACAGCACGAGGCTGACCAGGAACGCGCCCTCGCCGAGGTTGTGAAACACGGTGTCGAGCGTGGTGTCGACGAGGTCGGTGCGGTCGTAGAACGCGTCGATCACCACGCCGTCGGGCAGCGCGTGCTTCTGGAGCTCGGCGACCCGCTCGCGCAAGAGGCCGAGCACCAGCGACGGGTTCTGCCCCTTGCGCATCAGCACGATGCCTTGCACCGCATCGAGGTTGCCGTCGCGCGTGACCACGCCCTGGCGCGGCGCGTAGCCCTGTTGCACCGCCGCGACATCGCGCAGCATCACCGGCACCCCGCCGTGAAAGCCGACGCGCACGTCGCCGATATCGTCGAGCGACTTGAACGTGCCCAGCGAGCGAATCACGAAGCCCTGCTCGCCGCGCTGCACGAGCCCGCCCGACGCGTTCGCCGAGGCGCGCTGCAGCGCCGTGAAGATGTCGTCGAGCAAGACACCGAGCGTCGCCATCCGGCGCGGCTGGGGCTCGACGTGGATCTCCTCGACGAGCCCGCCGTACGACACGACGTCGGCGACACCGGGCACGCGCAGCAGCGCCGGTCGCACCGACCAGTCTTGCAACGTGCGCAGCGTCATCGGATCGCTGGTCTTGCTCTCGAGCGTGTAGCGATAGACCTCGCCGATCGGGGTCGCCAGTGCGCCGAGATCTGGCTCTACGCCCGGCGGCAGGTTGGCGTCGGGGATGCGCTCCATGATCTGTTGGCGCGCCTGCATCACGTCGATGCCGTCCTCGAACGTGAGCGTCACCAGCGACAACCCGAACAGCGAGATCGATCGCTGGCGGATCGTGCCGGAGACTCCGTTCAACGCGCGCTCGAGCGGGATCGAGACGCGGCGCTCGACCTCCTCGGACGGTTGGCCCGGGTACAGCGAGATGATCTGGACCTGCGTGTCGGTCGGATCGGGAAACGCCTCGATCGTTAAGTTCTTGTAAGCGAAGTATCCACCGACCGCGAACGTCAGTGCCGCGATCATCACGACGAGGCGGGTGCGAAGCGAACCAGCAAGTAAGGCGTCGAGCATAGGTACTGCGGCCGACCGCTAGAGCATACGGCGCGCCACCACCGCACCGCTTCCAGCGCGCGACGCCCAAGGTTTCCCCACGGACAAAACTCCACACTGCTGCCTTTCGCCCTCCACATCACGAAACCTTCACGTTGGCGCGGATGAAGGACCACCGGCGTGCGGGTAGCTAGCAACATGAGTCGAATCGTCTCGATGTTGCTCGTCGACGACGATCCCGAGGTGTGCGAGCTCGTGCGCTACGGGCTCGCATCCCAACAGATCGAGGTCACGTCGTGCGCATCGGGCGACGAAGCGTTCGCCTACGTGTCATCGCGCGAGACCGATGTCGTCGTCACTGATCTCGAGATGCCGGGTATGCACGGCTTCGAGCTGATCGATCGGATCGTCGCGAATCGACCGAACCTCCCTGTGATCGTCCTCACCGGGGCGGGAGACTTCGAGACCGCCGTCGGCGCGATGCGTGCAGGCGCCTATGACTTCGTGACCAAGCCCGTCGACCTCGCGGCGTTGGGACTCGCGGCGAAACGTGCTGCGGAGCGACGCGCGCTGCGGGAAGAGGTCGGTCGCTTGCGCCAGGTCGTCGCCGAGGCGCGCCGGTTCGAGCAACTCGTCGGCGCGAGTGCGGCGATGCAGAGCGTCTACTCCGTGATCTCGCAAGTCGGACCGACCGACGCGACCGTGTTGATCACCGGCCAGTCGGGCACCGGCAAGGAGATGGTCGCGCGTTCGCTCCATCAAGCATCGCGGCGACGCACGGGCCCGTTCATCGCGGTCGACTGCGCGGCGATCCCCGAAGCGCTGATCGAGGCCGAGTTGTTCGGTCACGCGAAGGGCGCGTTCACCGACGCGAAGACCGCGCGCACCGGTTTGCTCGCGCAGGCGGACGGCGGCACGCTGTTTCTCGACGAGCTCGCAGAGCTCCCTCCCTCGGTGCAGCCGAAGTTGCTGCGCGTGCTGCAGGAGCGCCGGTTGCGCCCGGTCGGCGGCGATGTCGAGACCAGCTTCGACGCGCGGCTCGTGTGCGCGACCAATCGCGATCTCGATGCGATGGTCCAGGCTCGCGAGTTTCGCGAGGACCTGTACTACCGGATCAACGTCGTGCAACTGCCGCTGCCACCGCTGCGGGTGCGCGCGACCGATGTCCTGTTGCTTGCGCAGCACTTCATCACGCACTTCGCGCGGATGTTCGAGCGCGAGGTCCACGGCCTGACGCCGGAGGCCGCGGATCGGCTGCTGCGTCACGCGTGGCCGGGCAACGTGCGCGAGCTCCGCAATGCGATGGAGCGCGCCGTCGCGATGAGCGCCGGCCGCGATATCGCCGTCGAAGATCTGCCGGAGCGCATTCGCGACTATCGCCAGGGGCCGATGCCGCCCGCGCTCGATCGCGAGGTCTCGCTCAGCATCGAGGAGCTCGAGCGTCGCCACATCCTGCGCGTGCTCGACGCGAAAGAGGGCAACAAGGTCGCCGCCGCGCAGTCGCTCGGCATCGATCGCAAGACGCTGTATCGCAAGCTCGTCCGCTACGGCGTGGAACGCGAATCATGACCGAGCCCGATGACCTCCGCGCGGTGGCGACACCGTGGCCCGCGCTCGCGGCGCTCGCGGTGGTCGTCGTGCTGTCGCTCGGGATGCTCGCGGTCGATCTCGTGGTCGATCATCACACCGCGGAGCAGACGAGCTCGCTCGTCGAGGATTCGTTGCGCTCGGTCGCGCTCGCCGACGATCTGCGCCATCAGGCTTATCGGCTCTCGACCGCGAATCTGGCGCCCGACCAGATCGCGTCGATCGCCGAGCAGATCGACGCCGACGCGCGGGCGTACGACCCGCTCGCGAACAGCGAAGGCGAGGGCGACGAGTGGGATCGCCTGCAGGGGCTGCTCGCGCATCTCCGCCACGAACAGCCGCTGTCGGTCGCGAACAATTCGGCTGGGCTGGTCGCCGAGATAGAGACCTCGATCGCGCGGCTGGTCCGGATCAATCAAGACGCGGCGCGTCGCAGCGCGACCGACATCACCGCGGCCCATACGAGCGGCCTCATCGTCGATGCCGTGGTCGGCGTGGTCACACTGGCGCTGGTGTCGTTGGTCGCCCTCGTCCTGGTCCGCGCGCTGCGCCGGCAACGCGTGCTGCTCCAGCTCCACCTCGCCAGCGTCGACGAACGCACGCGCGAGCTCGCGGCCTTCGCGTCGCGCACCGCGCACGATCTCAAGGGACCGCTCAGCCCGATCCGCGGCTACGCCGATCTGCTGTCGCTGCAACCCTTGCCCGAGGTCAAGGAGATGGCTCGGCGGGTCGGCCGCGCCGTCGATCGGATGAGCGCGATCATCGACGACATGCTCGAGCTCAGCGTGCACGGCCGCCCGGTCTCGGGCCAGGTCGCGCTCACGCCGGCGGTGCTCGATGCCGTCGAGGAGCTCCGCGGCGAGCTCGGCGATGCGGAGGTGTCGGTCGAGCTCGGCGAGCTCACGCTCGGATGTTCGGCGACGATCTTCGGTCAGGTGCTGCGCAACCTGATCACGAACGCCGCGAAGTATCGCGACCCGCAGCGTCGGCTCGCGCTGCGCGTCCAGGCGCGCCGCGACGGTGACCGGATCGAGATCGCCGTCGTCGACAACGGCCTGGGCATGGATGCCGAAACCCAGGCCCACGCGTTCGAACCCTACTACCGCGCGACCACCAAGGTGCCGGGCCATGGCCTCGGGCTCTCGATCGTGCGCCGCACCGTCGAGGCGATCGGCGGCAGCGTCGAGCTCGCCTCGACGCTGGGCGAGGGCACCCGGGTGACGGTTGCGGTCCCGGCCGCGTGAGTGCACCGGGGGGTGACCGGCGCGCCGCTCGTCTTCTACGTGGCCCGGCGCGAGCGCGGCATGTGAAGCTCGTCGGGGTGCAGTAGCACCGGATACAGCGCGAGCATGCCGTACGGAAAGCTGCCGAGCCGCAGGCCGAAAGCGATGCCGAGCTCGAACGACATGCCGAGCGCGATCCACACCCACCGCACGCGCCAGCGCTTGAAGTAGGCGAGCAGGAACAGCGGCGCGCCGAGCTCGAACGCCATCGTCGCGGCGGTCGCGATCCGGGTCAGCGGATAGATCGTGTCGACCCAGCCGGGGGAGAACCGCGCGGCGTGCGGATCCGTGAGCGCGTTCGCGAGCGCGGTGAAGCCGCCTTGCGGTCCCCACGATCCGGACGACTTGTTCATCCCGCCGGAGAAGTAGACCCACACGAGCTCGAACAGCAGCAGATAACGCGGCCACGCCGGAATCTCGGCCGGCACGTCGCGACCCATGCGCTTCGCGATCCAGGCATCGACCGACCAGCGCGCGTTGCTCCGCGACAGTGCGAGGATCATGAACACGACCCGCGCGAGCATGTCGAGCCCGCTCTCGCTATCCGGCGTGAGGTGCGACAGCGCCGCCGACGCGACCACGAACGCGACGCACGCGACCCGCGTCGCGGCTCCGAGGACGAGTGCGACCAACGCCACCACCGCGAGCGCCCACGCGACCTCGCCGCTCAACCAGGCCTCGCCCCACGCGAAGCCGACCGGCGGTCGCGAGTACAACGGCTCGACGAGCCCGGCGAGCTTCAAGCTGACGAAGTCGACGAGCAGCACACACGCCAGCAAGATCCGCACGAGTGCGAGCGCGGTGGCCGGTTCCTTGCGATCGAGTAACTCGACCCACGCGCGCCACAGCTTGCCGATCACGGGGCGCCTCGCCGGCGCTGGATCGGCCAGAAGAACTCGCCGGTCGGCGTGTACTCGCCGTGCCCGATCTCGATCCGCTCCATGCGGAGGCGCACCATCGTGAGCTCGGGATGCGCCACCAACATGCGGCCCGCGATCCACCGACCGAACTGCTGATACTCGAGCGCGGGCTCGTTGGTCGGATCCCACGTGCCCCACACCCGCGCGTGCTCGATCAGCGCCGCGTCTTCGGCGTGCTCGGCGTCCCCGGCGCGGTACAGCACCTGCCAGGTGTCCGCGGCGTGCCCTTCGATCCACATCCGATAGCGCTGCGCGACCGGCGCTTGATACAGCGACCACTTCTGGGTCACGGCGAACACCCGCCGGATCCAGGCCACCGGTGTCTCGACGACATCGCGCACGCTGCGGATCGGCTCGACGAAGCCGCGCTCCCACGCCGGGACGTGGTCGGGCAGGGGGCAGCCGTCGATCAAGCCGAACCCGATCGCGACCGCGACCAATCCTGCTCTGAGCTGCGGCCACCTCACGCGACCCGATTATAGCTAGCGCGCCGGGTCGAACCGGGTGACCTGGCGCAGGAACGAGGCGTCCATGTACTCGCGCCGGATCACCTCCGCCATCTCCTCGGCGGTCGCGAACCGTTCGTAGTCGACGCGGATCACCGGGATGACCTTCGAGATGCTCGCGATGAACTCCTCGTAGCCATCGTGGAGCGCCTCGAGATACGACAGCGGAATCTGCGATTCGACATCGCGGCTGCGCGAGCGAATCCGCTCCGCCGAGCCCTCCGGCGAGACATCGAGGTAGATGATCACGCTCGGCTTACACATGAAGTTGCTCATGTTGCGGAACAGATCGACGTACGTGCGGTAGTCGCGCTCGTCCATCAGGCCGGTCTTGGCGAGCATCTTCGCGAAGATCGAATCCTCGTAGATCGTGCGGTCCTGGACCGCCGAGCGGCCCCGCCAGATGATCTCCTGGTGCTGCTGGAACCGGCGGTTGAGCAGATAGACCTGCATCGCGAACGAGTAGCGCGCGGTGTCGCGATAGAAGTCGACGAGGTACTCGTTGTCGGCGACGGGCTCGTAGTAGCAATCGATGCCGAGGTGCTTGCCGAGGGCTTCGGCGAGCGTCGACTTGCCGGCGCCGATCATCCCGGCGATGCCGATGAAGATGTTGCCGAACACGTCGGGTGCCTGACCCCGAATGGCCGACGCGCGGCCCGAACCCTCCGCCAATGGGGAGGCCGAATGGCTGGGGGCGTTCGGAGTTTCGGCAATCTCGGTCTGCACGGGGCACAGCCTCGCAAACGCCTCTGACACTGACCGACGCGCTAGCGCCGGCCTTTGTAGCCCATCATTCCCTGCATCACGCTCTCGCTCGCTGCTGCGATCTCGCCGGCTTCGCGCAGGCGATCCGCGCAGTCGGCGCACACCTTCTTTGCCTTACCTCCGACTTTCACGGAAACGAGCTTGGTGACGTCGTCGTTGCACTCGCGGCACATCGGCATGCTCCCATTATAACGGTATCTTCATGGTGGTTAGAGGCACGCGACCTACGATGGCAACGTGCCCCCGTCGGGCGTGTATCGCCGCACGAATTCACGGTTTCTTCATGGCCCATTTGGACTGTCTGATCGAACAGTCGGGTCTTGCTCGTCGTGCACACCATGAAGCTGGCGGTTGTTCTCGTGCCCGCACTCTTGGGTGGCCTTTCGATCTCTGCACACGCGGATGACGGAGCGGCCGCTCCGGTCGCCGCGTTGCTCGCCAACCCCACACAGCTCGCCGCGTGGTTGAGCGATCGCGATCCGATGATCGAGTCGTCACGCGCGCGGGTCGACGCTGCGCACGAGGCGACCGAACAGGCGCGCGTGCTGCCGAACCCGCAGCTCACGTTCTCGGCCGGCGGCTTCGTGGTCGGTCAGACCAACGCCGACAACGGGATGTCCGCGATGTCGCACCAGCCGCTGTCGCTCGGCCAGACCACGAACTTCGAGCTCGGCCTCGGCGAGCTGATCGAGCTCGGCAAGCGCGGCCCGCGCAAGGACGCGGCCGACACCCGCGCGCGCGCAGCCGGCGCGACGGCGATCGGTGCGCTCGGCGATCGGTTGGGCGACGCGACCGCGGCGCTCGGCAAGTTGACGTACGCGATCGTGAAGCGCGACGTCGCGTCCGCGAACCTCGATGCGGCGAAGAAGCTGCGCGACAACGAGAAGATTCGCCTCGACAACAAGGACCTGTCGCCGCTCGAGTACGGGCGGATCGAGCTCGATACCGAGGAGCTCGAGCTCCAGCTCGGTCGCGCCGAGGCCGAGCTCGCGAGCTCGCTCGCGACGTGCGGTGCGATGCTGTACGCGTCGTGTGCGGCGCCGGGGCTCGACTCCGCGACGCTCGATGCGGGAGCACCGCTGCCGCCGGCGTTGCCCGATCCCGATGCGGCGATCGAACAGCGGCCCAAGCTGGTCGCGCAAAAGCTCGAGGTCCAGGCGCTCGGCTTCGATGCCGCGCTCGCGAGCGCCCGCAAGCTTCCCGATCCGACGATCGGCGTCGGCTACACGCTCGACAACCTCACGATCGCCGGCAACCAGCACCAGTCGCTGCTGTTCTCGATCGGCATCCCGCTGCCGTTCTTCGATCGGGGCGATCACGACGCCGCGGCGGCACGGGCCAACGCACGTGCGCTCGCGGCCGAGGACAAGGCGGCGGTGCGCGAGGCACACGGCGTCGTCGAGGCGCTGCTCGCGCAACACACGACGCTCGTAACCACGCTGCAGCGGCTGGAGTCTGACTCGGTACCGAAGTCGTCACTGATCATCGTGCAGACTCAAAGAGCGTTCGACCTGGGACAAGCGCGCCTCGCCGATCTGTTGCTGGTCGAGCGGGCGCATCGCGATCTGTTGTTAGAGGTGCTCGACACGCGGTTCGATCTGTTCACCGTGCGCGCGCAACTCCGGCAAGCGCTCGGCCTCGACGACGAGGTCGCGCGTAACGCCACAGGGAGGCATTCGTGAGCGAAGATGTACAAGCAGTTCCGGCCGCGCCCGAGCGCGGTCAAGCCGGCCCGTTGCGCACTCCGATCCTGGCGGGTGCGATCATCCTCGGCCTCGGTGCGATCGTGCTCGCGCGGCACTACAAGCGGCCCGATCCGCCGATCGAGCCCACCGCGCCTGGGATGACGGTCGGCAAGGACGGCGTCAAGCTCGAGAACGACGCGCCGATGTGGGGCGTCGTGAAGCTGGCGCCGGCGCAACCGTCGGATCCGCACTGGACCGATCCGGTGCCGGCGCGGATCGTGTTCGACGAAGCGCGCACGTCGCGCCTCGGTTCGCCGCTCGCGGGCCGTGTCACCGCCGTGATGGTCGAGCGCGGCCAGCACGTGAAGATCGGCGACAAGCTGTTCACGGTGTCGAGTCCGAACCTCGCCGAGCTCCGTGCGGATCTCGAGAAGGCGAACGTCGAGGCCGGCACCGCGAAGGTCAACTACGATCGCACGAAGGCGCTCGTCGACGCCGGGTCGTTGCCGGCGAAGGAGTTGGTCACCGCGCAACAACAGGTGGCCGAAGCCGAGCTCGCCGTGCGCCTCGCGAGCTCGAAGCTGGCGTCGCTCAAGGTCGCGGGCGCGGGCGAAGCGTCGTTCACGGTGAGCGCGCCGCGCGAGGGTGTCGTCGTCGAGAAGACGATCAACGTCGGCCAGAACGTCGACGCGAGCTCGGGCTCGGTGCTCGCGATCGCGGATCTCTCGGACGTCTGGGTCGTCGCCGATCTGTTCGAGAACGATGTCGGCCAGCTCGCCCCCGGGACCAAGGCGAAGGTCGTCGTCGGCACGAACGAGCTCGATGGCACGGTCGATCAGGTGTCGGCGGTCGTCGATCCGGATCGCCACACGGTGCCGGTGCGCGTGCGGCTCGCGAACCTCGATGGCTCGCTGCGGCCGAACGCGTACGCGCAGATCAAGTTCTTCGATCCGACGACCGCGAAGGTCGCGCTGCCGGCGTCCGCGGTGCTGTCCGATGGCCTGACGACCTACGTCTATCTCAAGGATCCGAAGACCGGTGAGCTCAAGCGTCGCGTCGTGACCGCGGGCTCGTCGAGCGCGGGCAAGATGCCGATCCTGTCGGGTGTCGAGCCCGGCGATCAGGTCGTCGTTCAAGGCGCGATCCTGCTCGACAACCAGATCCAGCTGGATAACTGACGTGATCGAATCACTGATCAAGGGGTCGCTTCACACGCGACTCCTGGTGTTCATCATGGCGATCGCCGTCGCGTGCGGCGGCTACTACGCGTATTCGAACCTCACGATCGAGGCGTTCCCCGATCCGACCGACACGCAGGTCCAGCTGATCACGATCTACAACGGGCAGCCCTCCGAGGAGGTCGAGCGCCGGGTCTCGATCCCGCTCGAGCGCGCGCTCAACGGCGTACCCGGGTTGTATCGCCTGCGCTCGATCTCGCTGTTCGGCCTGTCGCAACTGACGCTGACGTTCGAAGACGGCGTCGACCCGTTGATCGCGCGCCAGCAGATCAACGAGCGCATCACGGACGCGAATCTCCCCGCGGGCATCACGCCGGATCTCGGTCCGCTCGCGACGCCGATCGGCGAGGTCTATCGCTACACGCTCGAAGGCAAGGGCGCCGATCCGATGACGCTGCGCACGATCCAGGATTGGGTCGTGCGGCCGGCGATCCTGCGCGTGCCGGGTGTCGCCGACGTCGTGTCGTACGGCGGCCTCGTCAAGGAGATTCACGTCGAGCCCGATCCGACGAAGATGGCGGCGCTCGGGGTCGTGCTCGACGATCTGTTCCAGGCGTTGTCGAAGGCGTCGCAGAACGCCTCGGGGGGCTCGCTCGAGCGCGGCTCCGAGCTGTTCGTGATCCGCTCGATCGGCACGTTCCAGGGCATCGGCGACATCGGCAAGGTGCGCGTCGGCTTCCACGCCGGCGTGCCGGTCAAGGTCTCCGACGTCGCGACCGTGACGATCGGCTATCAGCCGCGGCAGGGCGTCGTGACGCGCAACCTCGACGAGGACACCGTCGAGGGCATCGTGCTGATGCGGCGTGGCGAGAACCCGTCGGTCGTGTTGAAGGCGCTGCGCGAGCGCTTGAAGGATCTCCACGAGCACTCGCTGCCGAGCGGCCAGGTGTCGTTCGTGCAGACGCCGAACGCGACCTCGATCGCCGTCGCGCTGCAGTACACCGATGAGAACGCGCAGAGCGTGAAGAAGCCGCTCGGCACGTTTGCCGGGCCGTGCACCGATGCGACCGGGCCGCCGCACTCGAAGACCATGGCGACGCTGTCCTGCACGGGCGTCGTCGTGAGCGTGCTCGCAGCGAACGATGTCATCAACGTCTACGCGACCAAGACCGGTGGCCAGCCGGTGTTGCTCGCAGGTGGCTTGCACGCCCCGGAGATCAAGGTCGTGCCGTTCTACGATCGATCGGATCTCGTCGAGACCACGCTCGATACCGTGTTCCACAACCTCGCGGAAGGCGCGCTGCTCGTCAGCGTCGTGCTGTTCATCTTCCTGCTCTCGATCCGCGCGTCGCTGCTGGTGACGCTCGTCATCCCGCTCTCGCTCGCGTGCTCGTTCATGTATCTGAAGTCGCGCGGCATGAGCGCGAACCTCTTGTCGATGGGCGCGGTCGACTTCGGCATCATCGTCGACGGTGCCGTGATCTTGGTCGAGCACGTGTTCGGCCATTGCGCCGGCGACGCCTACCAGCGGATGAACCCGGAGGAGCGCACCAAGTCGATCTTCGAAGCCTCGCGCGAGGTCGCGCGCCCGACGCTGTACTCGCTGTTGATCATCGTCGCGGCCTACCTGCCGATCTTCGCGCTCCAGCGCGTCGAGGGCCGGATCTTCGCGCCGATGGCGCACACCGTGGTGTCGGCTCTGCTCGGCGCGATGATCGTGAGCTTCACGCTCGTGCCCGCGCTCGCGTTCTTCGCGCTGCGCCGGCACAAGAAGATCCGCGAGTCGCCGGTGCTTCGCATCGCGCGCCGCGGCTACGATCCGATCCTGATCCACGCGATGCGCAACCCGCTCGCCGTGTTCCTCGCGGCCGGTGCGCTGTTGATCGCGGGCGTCGAGCTCGCGCCGCGGCTGGGCACCGAGTTCCTGCCGGAGCTCAACGAAGGTGCGCTCTACGTCACGTACACGTTGCCCGCGCCGATCTCGTTGACCGAGGGTCGAAAGCTGACGCCGCGGATCAAGGAGCTGATGCGCAAGGACCTCCCGGAGGTCACCGAGCTGTTGTCGCAGCTCGGCCGGCCCGAGGACGGGACCGATCCGACGCTGCCGTCGAACCTCGAGGTGTTCGTCAAGCTGAAGCCGATGAACGAGTGGCGCTCGAACATCCACACGCTCGACGACATCGTCGCGGTGATGGACAAGAACCTCAAAGCCATCCCGGGGCTCGAGTACAACTTCAGCCAGCCGATCCGCGACAACGTCGCCGAGAACATCAGCGGCCAGTTCGGCCAGGTCGCGGTGAAGATCTACGGCGATGACCTCGTCGAGCTCCAGAAGCTCGCCGAAGCGATGGAGAACGAGATCCAGAAGGTCGCCGGCGTCGCCGACCTCGGCATCGTGCGGAGCTCGGAGCAGCCGTCGATCACGGTGACGCCGAAGCGTGACGCGCTCACGCGTTGGGATCTCGACCTCGGCAGCCTGCAAGACTACCTGGAGACCGCACTCTCCGGCCACACCGCCTCGGAGCTGTGGGAGGCGGAGAAGCGCTTCGATGTCACGGTGCGCCTCCCGCTCGGCGCGCGGCGCTCGGTCGACGCGATCCGCAACCTGCGCGTGCCGCTCAAAGACGGCGCGATCGTGCCGGTGCGCGCGCTCGCCGATGTCGACCTCGGCAGCTCGCGCGCGGTGATCACGCGCGAGAACGGCAAGCGCTACGTCGGCATTCGCATGAACGTGCGCAACCGCGACCTCGGCTCGTTCATCCACGAGGCGCAGGACCGCGTCGCCGCGGCGGTCAAGCTGCCGGTCGGCTACGACCTGTTGTGGGGTGGCGAGTTCGAGAACCAAGAGCGCGCGATGAAGCGGCTGACGCTCGTGCTGCCGCTGTCGATCCTGCTGACGTTCCTGCTGCTGTTCTCCGCGTTCGGCACGGTGTGGGATGCGACGTTGATCCTCATCAACATGCCGGTCGCGTTGCTCGGTGGCTTCCTCGGGCTGTCGTTCGTCGGCATGACGCTCAGCGTGTCGGCCGCGGTCGGCTTCATTGCGCTGCTCGGTCAAGCCGTGTTGAACGGCGTGCTCGTGGTGTCCGCGATCCGCGCGCGCCTCGACAAAGGCGAAGACCTGTGGAGGGCGACGATCGATGGCGCGCGCGAACGGCTGCGCGCGGTGTTGATGACGGCGCTGTTGGCGTCGCTCGGCCTGCTGCCTGCGGCGATGTCTCACGCGATCGGGAGCGAGACACAACGCCCGATCGCGGTGGTCGTCGTCGGTGGGACCATCAGCTCGGCGCTCCTCACGTTGATCGTGCTTCCGGTCAGTTATTACTGGGCGGGAGTGCTGCGTGACCGATTTCGCAAGCGGCTCAAGGTTCAATCTACTTAATCTTCCTAAGTAGTGGAAACTAGGTGGCTCTGACCGCCTTCGTGGATTCTTCATTTAGTAATTTTGGGGCATGGCGGTACCAACAAGTATGCCGTACGTCGATGAAGCGCAGCCCAGTGCTGCGGCCAATGATGACCACCTCGCCTCGCTCGACGAAGTCCGCCGTCACCACGTGACGTTGGTCCTCGAACACTGCAATGGGAACCGCACCAACGCTGCGAAGATCTTGCACCTGGACCGCAAGACCCTCTACCGCAAGCTGGTTCGCTGGGGCCTGGCGAGCAAGTGAAGGCCATGCAGGAATCCAATCAGTTCATCTCCCTCGAAGAGGTCGATCGCCGCCACATCCTGAAGGTGATCGAGCATTGCCACGGCAACCGCACGAACGCCGCGCAGTTGCTCGAGATCGATCGCAAGACGCTCTATCGCAAGCTGTTGCGCTGGGGCGTCGATAAGTAGCCTACACGCGCTTGAACGCGCGTGCGCCGGGGAACCGGGCGTCGTCACCGAGCTGATCGCAGATCCGCAAGAGCTGGTTGTACTTCGCGATCCGATCGGACCGCGACGCCGACCCGGTCTTGATCTGACCGGCGTTGGTCGCGACCGCGAGGTCGGCGATGAACGCGTCTTCGCTCTCACCCGAGCGGTGCGAGATGATCGCAGTGTAGCCGGCGTGCTGCGCCATCCTCACCGCGTCGAGCGTCTCGCTGATCGAGCCGACCTGGTTGAGCTTCACGAGGATCGAGTTCGCGATCCCGGCGTCGATGCCACGCTGCAGACGCGCGGTCTGCGTGACGAACAGATCGTCGCCGACGATCTGCGTCTTCGCACCGAGCTTGTCGGTCAACGCCTTCCAGCCATCCCAATCGTCCTCGGCGAGGCCGTCCTCGATCGACACGATCGGATACTTCGCGGTCCATCCCGCGTAGATGTCGGTCATCTCGGCCGAGCTGCGCGGCTTGCCTTCGAACTTGTACGCGCCGGCCTTCTTGTCGAAGAACTCGCTCGCGGCGCAATCGAGCGCGAGGAAGATCTGCTTGCCCGCCTCGTAGCCGGCCTTGCCGATCGCCTCGAGGATCAGCGTCATCGCTTCGTCGGCGGAGTCGAGCGACGGCGCGAAGCCGCCTTCATCGCCGACGTTGGTCGCCTTACCGCGTGCGTGCAGTAGCTTCTTCAGGTTGTGAAACACCTCGACGCCCGCGCGCAGCGCGTCTTCGAAGCGCTCGAAGCCGGCGGGCGCGATCATGAACTCTTGGATGTCGAGGTTGTTATCGGCGTGGGCGCCGCCGTTGATGATGTTCATCAGCGGCACGGGTAGCGTCACCGCGCCGACACCGCCGAGGTAGCGATACAGCGGCAGCTCGTGCGCTTCCGCCGCGGCGCGCGCGACCGCCATCGAGACCGCGAGGATCGAGTTCGCGCCGAGGTTCGACTTCATCGCCGTCCCGTCGAGCTCGATCAACACGGCATCGATCGAGGCCTGGTCGCTGGCGTCCATGCCGATCAGCGACGGCGCGATCGAGTCGCGCACGTGGTCGACCGCCTTCAGGACACCCTTGCCGAGATAACGCTTCGCGTCACCATCGCGCAGCTCGAGCGCTTCGTGCTCGCCGGTCGATGCGCCCGAAGGCACGATCGCGCGCCCCAGCACACCATTGTCGAGACCGACCTCGGCCTCGACGGTGGGGTTGCCACGAGAATCCAGGACCTCACGCGCATGCAGCCAAACGATCTCCGTCATGCGCCGGATAGTACGTAGAAGTGGCAGCTACGCCAGTACCGTCACGGCGATCATGGCGCAGATGAGCAGTGCGGCGAATGCGCTGAGCGCGAGCGCCAGCTTGGCCTGCTTCTGATCGTTCGGATACACGAAATCTGGGTGGTTATGACCGAGGTCGAGCAACATGACGTTGCTTATTGCATCGTGCGGGCCAGGGGCGCCGCGCGCATCCGCACGGCAACTTGTGATACGCCGTTCGCATGCGGTTCCTGGTCCTCGCTGTGCTGCTCGCAGCATGCCCGCGGACGAGGCCCGCGGACACGGTCGTCGAGACCAAGGAGCTGACGCCGCGAGAGGTCACGATCGCGACCCGCGGAGTGATCGAGCAGTGGCGCCAAGCCTACGAGGTTCGCAGCATCGACGCGCTCGAGAGGCTGTACTCGCACGATCCGGATCTCGTGCTCGTCGGTGACGGCGTCACGCTGATCGGCTGGAGCTCGGTCGACGGCATGTTGAAGGATCGGATCGCGCGCGCCAAGGAGATCCACATCCGCCTCAAGGAGATCCAGGTCACGTCGATCGCGCCGACCGCCGCGTTCGGGGTGGCGACGATGACCCGCGAGCTCACGGACGGGGTCACCACGGTGACCGAGTACGGTTCGCTCACGCTCGTGTTTCGCAAGGATCCCAGCGCTGGTTGGTTGATCGTCGGCGAGCATTACTCGTACAAGCGTCCCGGGTGAGCACTCCACGCACGATCGGCGTCGCACTGTTGGGGCTCGGCAACGTCGGTGGCGGCGTGGTCAAGCTGCTCGCCGACAACGCGGTCGCGATCGAAGCGCGGCTCGGCGCGCGGTTGGAAGTGCGGGCGATCGCGGTGCGCGACGTCGACAAGCGCGAGCGCGTGGTCGAGGTCGATCATGCGTTGTTCACGACCTTGGATGCCGCGATCCAGCGCGACGACATCGAGATCGTGTGCGAGCTGATCGGCGGCACGACCGAGGCGCGGCGCGTGGTGTTGGCTGCGATCGCCGCGGGCAAGCAGGTGGTCACCGCGAACAAGGCGTTGCTCGCCGAGCATGGTGACGAGATCTTCGCGGCGGCGGAGGTCGCGGGCGTCGACGTCTACTACGAGGCGGCGGTGTGTGGCGGCGTGCCGATCATTCGCGTGCTGCGCGAGGGGCTCGCGAGCGATCGCGTCGAGGCGCTGTGGGGCATCGTCAACGGCACGTCGAACTTCATCTTGTCGACGATGACCGAGACCCGCCGGCCGTTCGCCGAGATCTTGAGAGAGGCGCAGGCGCTCGGCTATGCCGAGGCCGATCCGGCGCTCGATGTCAGCGGCGGCGACGCGGCGCACAAGCTCGCGATCCTGGTGCGGCTGTGCTTCGGCACGTCGCTCGATGTCTCGAAGATTCCGACCGACGGCATCGAGCGCGTCGAGCCGATCGATCTCGACTACGCGGCGAAGTTCGGGTTCGTGTTGAAGCCGCTCGTGATCGCGCGCGCGCATACCGATGGTCTGATCGAGGCGCGCGTCCATCCGGCGCTGGTGCCGGAGAACTGGCTGCTCGCGGATGTCGCCGGCGCGAAGAACGCGGTCTACGTGCAGAGCTACGCGCTCGGCCCGTCGATGTACTACGGCGCGGGGGCGGGGATGCTGCCGACCGCGATGAGCGTGGTGTCGGATTGCATCGACCTCGGTCGCAATATCTTCGCCCGCGCGGCCGGGGCGAAGCGCTTGGCCGGCGCGGTCGCGGATCGTCGACCGTTGATGCCGATCGCCGACGTGCGTTCGAAGTTCTACCTGCGGTTCGGTGTGGTCGACACGCCGGGCGTGCTCGGCAAGTTGATGACGATCCTCGGCGCGCATCACGTGTCGATCGCCCAGGTCGTCCAGGACGCGATCGCCGAGCCGGTGTCGGTCGTGGTCGTCACCCACGAGGCGCGTGAGGGCGACGTCCGCGAGGCGCTCGCCGAGATCGATGCGCTGCCGGTGGTACGCGAACCGGCGCGCGTGATCAGGATCGTCGGATGATCTACGAGTACCGCGTGATCTTCGGCGACACCGACCAGATGGGGGTCGTGTACTACGCGAACTACCTGCGGATCTTCGAGGGTGCGCGCGCGGAGTATTGGCGCTCGCTCGGGCGCAGCTACAAGGATCTCGAGGCGGCGCAGATCGCGATGCCGGTGGTCGAGGCGCACTGTCGCTATCGCCGGCCGGCGATGTACGAGGATCTGCTCGCGGTCGAGACCGCGGTGACCGAGATGCGTGGGGCGTCGATGCGGTTCGAGTACGCGGTGCGGCGCGGCGGCGACAAGCTCGCCGAGGGGTTCACGCGTCACGCGATGATCGGGCCGAACGGGGTCCCGGTGCGGATCCCCGAGTTCATGCGCGCGTTGGTTCCGATCGGCCCGCTCACGTGAGCACGCCGAGCATCACGGCTTCGAGGCGATCGAGGTCGACGGGGAGCTCGAGCTCGTCGACCGCGAGCATGCCGAGCACGATCGCGACTATCAGATCGGCGAAGCCGTCCGGATCGCGATCGCGGTGGATCCGGCAGGGTTCCGGCCCCGATCTTCGACCGGCTCGCCGGTGGCACGCGGCCGGTCGTGCGTGCGATCGAGAAGGCGATCGCGCGGCGCCGGCGGAGCGCCCGCTACGTGGCGCCCCGCACGTTCGCGTTGATGATCGCGCTCGTCCGAATCTTGCCGACCTGCTGGAGCGACGCGGCGATGCAGCGCCTGTTCGGACTGACCCGAAAACAGCTGGGCGCGTGATACAAGCGTCGCATGCAGGATCGCAACCTCGCGCTCGAAGTCGTTCGCATCACCGAGGCTGCGGCGCTCGCATCCGCGCGCCTCATGGGACGCGGGGAGCGCAAGCACGCCGATAACGTCGCGGTCGAGGCGATGCGCGTCGCGTTCGAAGCGATGGACATCCGCGGCACCGTCGTGATCGGCGAGGGCGAGCGCGACGAGGCCCCGATGTTGTTCATCGGCGAGCAGGTCGGCGCCGGGTGGAAGGACCCCGCCGGCGATTCGCCGAAGGTCGACATCGCGGTCGATCCGCTCGAAGGCACGAACCTGTGCGCGACCGGCGCGCCCGATGCGATCTGCGTGATCGCGATCGCCGACGACGGCCAGTTCCTCAACGCCCCCGACACGTACATGCAAAAGATCGCGGTCGGCCCCGAGTGCCGCGGCGTGATCGATCTGCGCGAGTCGGCGACCTGGAACTTGCAGCGCATCGCGAAGGCCAAGGGCAAGCGTGTCGAGGACGTCACCGCCGTGATCCTCGAGCGCGATCGCCACATCGACCTGATCGCCGAAGTTCGCGCGGCCGGCGCCCGCATCCGTCTGATCGGCGATGGCGATGTCTCGGGCGCGGTCATGACCGCGAACCCCGAGTCCGGGATCGACGTCCTGTTCGGCATCGGTGGCGCCCCCGAAGGCGTGATCGCCGCGGCCGCGCTCAAGTGCGTCGGCGGCGAGCTCCAGGGCCGGCTGAGGTTTCGCAGCCCCGAAGAAGCCGCGCGCGCCAAGAAGATGGGCGTCAAGGCCGAAGACTTCATCTACGGCACCGAGGATCTCGCGGCCGGCCACGTCATGTTCGCGGCGACCGGCGTCACGAAGGGCTACCTCCTCGACGGCGTCCGCTTCTTCGGCGACAGCGCGAAGACCGAGTCGATCGTCATGCGCTCCAAGTCCGGCACCGTCCGCGTGATCAACTCGACCCACCATTTCAACACCAAGCCCAAGTACTCCTGGGCCACCGGCCTCGAGTCCTAGATACGGATTGCTGGCAGCCGTAGACGCGGGTAAGCTACCCGTGCCCAACCCACGGGTGCGTCATGCGATCTCCGCCTTACGACGTCAAAGCTGCGAAGCAGACCGTGAGTGTCACGATCAATGGCGACCTCTACGCGCGCGCCAAGAAGCTGAACATCAACACGTCACAAGTCGCCGAGCAGGCCCTCGGTGACGAGGTCCAGCGCCGACTGGCGGAGCAGATCAAGAGCGAGGTGCTTCAGGACCTCGCTGCCTGCGACGCGTATAGCGAGAAGCACGGCTCGTTCGCGGCGATGGTGAGAGAGCACTACGAGTCCGACGAGTGATGCAGCTCGAGGTGTTCGCAAATCCGATCGTCCGTGCGCGCAACGCCTATCCGCTCGTCGTGGTGTTGCAAGCGGACCTTGCGAACACCGGGCGCGAGCGGATCGTCGCGCCTCTGGTGCCGAGGTCCAGGCTGCAAGGGACGACTGGTCGGTTGACGCCGCATGTCGATGTTGCGGGAGTTGCCTACGTCGTGTTGATCCCGAAGCTGACGGCAATGCCAACCGGCGACCTGCGCAACACGAAAGGCTCACTCGCGCATCATCGCGAGGCGATCGTCGCTGCGATCGATCACTTGTTCCTCGGCGTGTAGCTCTCAGTCCGGCAGCGAGAAGCTGAGCTTGAGCGGCTTGCCGGTAGCGATCGTGATCTTCTTGCTCACCGTCGGGTGGAGCGGGTTCTTGAACACGAGCGTGTGGACCCCGACCGTCATCTCGCGATCGGCGAACGGGGTCTCGCCGAGCTTCTTGCCGTTCTCGAACACTTCGCTGTAGGGCGTCGTGCGCACGGTGAGCTTGCCGGTCGGCGGCGCGGGGTGGCCCGCGGTGCCGATGTGGTGGTTGAACGTGAGCTCGACCTTGAAGTGCTCGCCCGCTTCGATCGTCACGGGGCGCGTCTCGGTCTGGAATCCGGGCATCTCGCCGACGACGTCGAACGTGCCGGCCTCGACGACGAGCTGGGCGGGCGCGACGCGGACCTGGTCGCCGACCTTGACCTTGCCGCCGTCGGGGAACGTCACGATCTCGAGGTACGCCTCGTGCGCACTCGGCGCGGTACCCGTCGCATCGACCGGGATGACCGCGATCGCCGCGTCGGGCTCGCTCGCATCGGGCGGACTCGCGTCCGCAGGCACGATCGCGATGCCTCCAACCTCCTTCGGCGCGGTCGGAGCGTGCGTGCGCGATGCACACAGCGCGATCAAGAACGACATCAGCGCGAGCCCGAGCAGTCCCGCGATCGCCGACGCGATCCGGAGCTGGCGCTGCCGGCGCGGATCGGCGGGCGGTGTCATGTGAGCGCGCGCGCGCCATGGGGTGAGGAATCCGAACGTGCGCTGCGGCGGAGCCGGCTGCGAAGCTGGTAGCGGCTCGCTGATCCGGAGGCGCGGTCCCGAGAGCGGCGACACGAAGTCGGTCGGGATGACCCCGGGATTCGAGATCGGGAACTGGTGCGGTCGATCGAGCAGCCGGGTCTCTTGTCCGTCACTCTCTTCGTCGCCGTCTGCGTCGGCGTCGGCGGCGATGCCGAGCCCCGTGCCGAGCCCCGTGCCGAGCACGGTCGCCTCGTTGGCCGCGGCGTGGTTCGCGCTGATCGGTGGCTCGAACGCCTTGATCATCGTCGCGTCGAGCGGCTGTTTCGCGATCGTCGTCGAGCCGGTGGTGTCGACCTTCTCGTCTCGGTCGTGGATCGGCGGAGCGACCACGGTCGGCGCGGTGAACGGCGTGCGGTGCGGCGCCGGCGTCTGCCTGCGCCTGATCTCGAGGGTGTCGACCGAATCGTCACCACTCTGGATGCCGGAGTCGGCGAGCTGTCGCGCGAGGCGCGACGCACCGATCAGCTTGGCCTCCGGATCCGGCGTGAGCGCCAGGAGCGCTCGCGACGCCACGGTCGGCGGTGATGCGACGGTGCCGGGATTCGCGACCTGGGTGCCGCCGATCGGCGCGATCGACGGCAGTTGCCCGGTCTGTTCGCGGACGAAGTGCAGACGGATCCAACTGCCGAGCTGCATCGGCGTCGCGATCTCGGGCGACTGCTTGATGAACGCCTCGAGCGCCTGCGCGAGCTCGCTCGCGGTCGCGCGGTTCTCGCGCTTGGTCTCGAGCGCCCACATGATCGCCTTGACGAGTTGCAGTGGCACCGCCGGCGCGACCTGCGCGAGCGACTCGAGCTTGCCGTCGCGGAGCATTCGCATCGCGGTGACGGCGTCGCCGCGCGGCACGATGAACTTGCCGGCGAGCAACTCCCACAACACGATCGCGAGCGAGAACACGTCGCTGCGTCCGTCGAGCGGCTGCGCGACCGTCTGCTCGGGCGACATGTACGCGTACTTGCCTTTGACCTGGCCCGGGCTCGTCAGTTGATCGGTCGCCGCCGCGGCCTTCGCGATCCCGAAGTCGCACAGCTTCACGATGCCGTCGTACGAGACCATGATGTTCGCCGGCGAGACGTCGCGGTGGACGAGGCCGAGCGGCTTGCCGCTGGCGCCGCGCAGCTCGTGCGCGTTGTGCAGCGCCGCCGCCGCATCCGCGCCGATCCGGGCGACCAACGTCGGCGACAACTTCTCGAGCTCCTCGCCGGCCTTGAACAGTTGCCCGGCGTGGACACCGTCGACGTACTCCATCGCGATGAAGTAGTCGTGGTCGACCTTTCCGAAGTCGTAGATGTGGACGATGTTCGGGTGCGAGAGCTGCGCGGCGAGCTTCGCCTCGCCGAGGAACATCCGCACGAAGTCGGGCGAGTCGACGAGGTGTGGCAGGATCCGCTTGACGGCGACCCGGCGATCGAAGCCTTCGAGTCCGCGCTGTTGCGCGAGAAACACCTCGGCCATCCCACCGCGCGCGATGCGGCGCAGCAGGACGTACGAGCCGAACTTGATGCCTGCGTCGGCGGGCACGCGCCGCAATCATAGCCCGGGTCAGCTAGACGAGGGATTCCGCCCCGGGCATCATTCACCGCGATGAGGCTGGCCGCAGCGATGGCGTGCCTGGGCACGTGCCTGGGCGTTGGCTGCGCCGTCGACCGCGCGGCCGAGCCGATCTCGCAGGTCCCGGTCGGTGGCAGCTCACCGCTCGCGGCCTTGTTCACGCAGGTCGCGGCCGAAGAGGGCCTCGCCGCCGACGAGCTCGCCGCCGCGAGCTGGGTCCGCGAGCGATTCTGGATCGACGACGCCGCCGCGATCCGCGACGACGCCGCGGCCGTGCGCGATGGCTCGATCGACGATGCGATCGACGCCGCGCTCGCGCGTGGCATCGACGGGCGCGATCGCGAGGGCAACCGGATCGTCGTCGCGTCGCGGCGCACCATCGGCGGCTTCGGAGAGGTCGCGCAGGGCCTCGACTTCGCCGGCGCGACCTGGGCGCCCGCCAGCACGTCGAACTATCAGACCGGCTCGCGCGGCGTCGCCGACATCGATCACATCGTCATCCACGACACCGAAGGCTCGTTCGCGGGCAGCGTGAGCTGGTTCCAAGATCCGACGGCGCAGGTCTCGGCGCACTACATCGTCCGGTCGAGCGATGGCCACGTCGATCAGATGGTCGCCGAGAAAGACATCGCTTGGCACGACAAGTGTTTCAACACGAACACCGTCGGTGTCGAGCACGAGGGTTTCGCCGCGCATCCCGAGCTCTGGTACACCGAGGCGATGTACGAGGCGTCGGCGAAGCTGACGTCGTACCTCGCCGACAAGTACAACATCGCGAAGCAACACGGTCCGATCCTCGGTCACGGGGAAGCGCCCGATTGCAGCGATCACACCGATCCAGGCCCCGGCTGGAACTGGGATCACTACATCGAGCTGGTCCAGGCGGGCGGGGCAGGCGAGTACCTCGCCGGCGATGTCACCGTCGACGCACCGGCGACGCTCGAGTCCGGCGCGATCGCGACGGTCACGGTGACGATCGCGAACCACGGCACGTCGGCGTGGGATCTCGATGCGACGCGCGTCGGCACGGCCGCGCCGCAGGATCGCGCGTCGGACCTGTTCGTCGCCGGCAATTGGATCGCGCCGAATCGTGCGGCCGCGGTCGACGCCCAGACGCCGGCCGGCGGCGTCGGCACGTTCACGTTCCAGATCGTGGGTCCGGTGGTCACCGAGCCGACCGTCGACGATGAAGCGTTCCAGCTCGTCGAACAAGGCGGCGCGTGGTTCGGCCCCGAGTTTCGCGTCACCGTGCAGATCCTGCCGGCCGCGACGATCGACACGTCACCGGGCAACGCGGGTTGCAACACGACCTCCGGGTCGGGCTGCCTCGTCGCGCTGGCGCTGCTCGGTCTGCGGCGTCGCAAACGCTGAGTCGTGTATGGTTCTCGCCGTGCGATTCGCTGTGGTGATCTGCGCCGTCGTCGGGTGCAACGAGGCGATCACCGTCGAGGTCGCGAGCGATCGCCCGATCCCATCGGCGCTCGATACGATCTGTCTCGGCGTCGCCGATACCGCCCACGGCGGCGGGCAGTTCGGCCGGTCCTATCCCGTCGCGTCGCTGCCGCAATCGCTGCGCGTCGAAGCCGGCCACGCCGAGAGCGCGCTCGCCTGGGTGCGCGGCGATCGCGGCGGCGTGCCGGCGGCGTTCGCCTCGACGCACGTCGACTTCGCGCACGATGTCACGCTCGCGTTGCCGACCTGCGTCGTCGGTCCGGCAGCAGGACCCAAAGTCATGGGCGATCCGGTCGGCCCCGCGACCGCGAAGCTCGCGGCGAGTGAGGGCCTCGGCGGCACGCTCGTCGTCGCGATCGGTGCCGCGGGCGCGTCGATCATCGATGCCCGCAACGGCGCGCTCGTCGCGACCGCCGCACCGGTCCCGCCGGCGGGCACGCCGCTCGCGATCATCTCCGCGGATCTCGATGGCGATTGCGACGACGACCTCGTGATCGTCACCGATGGTGCGGCGCCGACGATCTGGCTGCGCGATGGCGACACGTTCACCGACGGCGGCACCGTCGGTAGCGCGATCGTCACGGCGGTCGCCGCCGGCGATCTCGATCGCGATGGCCACACCGATCTCGTGCTCGGCTACGCGAACAACCTCGAGGTCTGGCTCAACAACGGCGCCGGCGTGTTCACCAATGCGCCGCTGATCACCGTGGGTGGCCGGGTCTCCGCCGTCAGTGCGCTGGCGTTCGGCGACGTCGATGGCGATGGCTATCCCGATCTGGTCGTCGGTCAAGACGGCGCGCCGCTCGCGGCGTGGCTCGGCGACGGCGGCACGCTGGTGCCGGCGACCAGCATCGTTCCGCCGGTCACGCTCGCGGTCGAAGCGCTCGCCTTCGTCGACGCCGACGGCGACTTCGATCCCGATCTCGCGGTCGCCGTCACGGGCGACCCGATGCGCCTCTACATCGATCGCGATGGCCACCTCGAGGATCAATCGTTCGTGCGCCTGCCCCAGCCCGCACCGATCGCGCACGCGATCGCGATCGGCGGCTGGGACGATGGCTGCGCCCCCGATGCGGTGATCGCCGCCGACGCCGGCGCGCCGACGCTCGCGGGCCAACCCGGAGGCGTGTTTGCCGCCGCCGACGCTGCGCCGCCCGCCACCGATGTCGTGATGGTCGACATCGACGACGACGGCGACCTCGATGCGATCCTCGCGACCGATCAAGGAGTCACGTGGCTCGCGCGCTGATCGCGCTCGTGCTCGCGTTCGCGATCGTGCGGCCGAGCTTCGCGCAGCCGGATCCCGCGCAGACGCTCGAGACCTACCTCACACGCGGCCAGAAGCTGTTCGACGATCAGGACTACGCCGCCGCGATCCAGACGCTCGGACCGGTCACGCGCGACGCCCGCGCGACCCGTGCGCAACGCCTGCGCGCGCTCGAGTTGATCGCGCTCGCCGAGCTGATCCGCGGCGACGAAGGTGCGGCGCGCGCGACGTTCGAACGCATCCTCGATATCGACCCCGGCTACCAGCTCCGCGACCCGAGTGGCTCGCCGAAAGTCCGCGCGTTCTTCGAACAACTGAAGAAGCAACTGATCCCGAACTACGACCCCACCGCGGGTGCCGACCTCGAGCACGCGGCGCCGACCGCCGCGACCGCCGGTCGGCCGCTCGAGATCGAAGCGCGCGCGACCCGCGGCAACGTCTTCGATCTCGTGCTCGCGACGCGCCACCGCGGCGAGCTCGCCTACAAGCTGATCGCCGCCACGCCGCGCGGCGAGGGGCGCTGGCGCGCGCGGATCACGCCCGAGCCGTCGGCCAAGCCGTACGTCCTCGAGTACTACCTCGAGGCCCGCGACGCCGGTGGCGCGGCGATCGCGCGCGTCGCCTCGCCCGATCAGCCCCTCGAGATCGCGCTCGCCGCGGGTGGTGCGACCGACACCAAGCGCCCTTGGTATGGCCGCTGGTACGTCATCGCGGGGGCGGCGGTCGTCGCCGCGGGGGTCACCGGCCTCGCCGTCGCCGCGTCACGAGGCCCTGGTCCCGGCAGCTTACCGCCGGGATCCGTCACAGTGACGCCCTGACCACGCACTCGACGGTCGGTTTGTCAGGCGCGCTCGTGACTTCGATCATCGTCGGAAAATCCGCTTTGTCGTCTACTAGCGGCAACGCCGGTCGCGGGGGCGATTTGGTCTTGACCCCCTGTATCAACCTCAGTAGGGTCCGGCATCTTTTGGAACGGATGAGAGGAAGCAAGATGCATAAGCTAGCTTTGTGCGCCGTGTTCACGGCGTTGGTTGCATGCGGCGGAAACACCGACAACAAGGTCCACATCGTCACCGACTCCGGTAGCGGCTCGGATGCGACCTGTAACCCGCTCGCCCAGACCGGTTGCAACACCGGCGAGAAGTGCACCTGGATCTACGACCTCGTCTCCACGGACGGCACGAACGTCCTCGGTCACGTCGGTTGCGCGCCGGAAGGCGACAAGGCCGTCGGCGCCCAGTGCACGCGCAACGCGGCCGGCGCCCAAGGCTACGACGACTGCACCAAGGACGGCTTCTGCAAGGCGAAGCGCGAGCTCGTCGGCCCGGGCGGCGTCGGCGTGTGCGAGCAAATCTGTGACAACCTCGGTGGCGATCCGAAGTGCGGCGCCGACGCGGCGTGCGTCGCGTACCACAACATCTTCGAGGTCAGCTCGATGAACGTCGCCGGCGTGTGCGACGTCAAGTGCGATCCGTTCGCGGACAACGACGCGCTGCACTCCGATCCGGCGACGGCGCCGTCGCGCCCGGGCACCAAGTGCCAGTCGTACGAAGGTTGCTACGGCAACCCCGGCACGACGCTGCCGACCTCGTTCTCGTGTGCACGCGAGTACAACACCGACCTCCACGATCGCGACGAGTGCACCGCCACGTCCGGCAACTCGATGAGCAACCCGAACCCGCTCGGCCGCGTCGGCTGTGCGACCGCGTCGAACGGTTGCGCCGAAGGCTACATGCCACTGTTGATCGAGA
>JBDTJY010000081.1:0-31304 GCA_039935615.1 Kofleriaceae bacterium | reverse complement strand
GCAGCGCCGCCGGATGGCGGCGCGGAGTCGATCGCGAGCCCGGCTTTGCCGGGCGTAGCAGCGCCGCCGGATGGCGGCGCGGTGTCGATCGCGAGCCCGGCTTTGCCGGGCGTAGCAGCGCCGCCGGATGGCGGCGCGGTGTCGATCGACGGCCGGAGCACGCCCTTCTATACACCGGCACCGCGACTCGCAGTAGGGTGGGGCATGGCCGACGAGCCCGAACAGCCACATGATCCGCGGATTCGCGTTGCCGAGTTCCTCGCGCGCTTCGGCCGCGAGCGCAACCTCACCCTGCCGCCGCTCGGCGACGACGGGGTCGGCGTGATCCAGCGCGGCTCGGCGGTGGTGTCGATCCACGTGCTCGCCGACAAGGGCGTGCTGCTGTTGCTGTCGCGCGTCGCGAAAGAACCCAAGCTCGACGAGGCGAAGGCCCGGCGGCTGCTCGGCCTGTCGTTCGTCGAGACCGGCGACGCGGCGTTCGCGCTGCATCCACAGACCGGCGATCTCTACCTGCGCATCCTGCGCGGCCTCGACAACCTCGACTACGAGGAGTTCGAGGACATCGTCCATTCGATCGCGAAGACCGCCGATCACTGGGACGACAAGCTCGCTGCCGAGCTCGCGTGATCCTCGACGACGCCGCGGCGACGCAGGCCGCGGGCGCTCGGCTCGCCGGCGTCGTGCGCGGCGGCGATGCGATCGCGCTGATCGGTGATCTCGGCGCCGGCAAGACCACGTTCACGACCGGGCTGGTCGCCGCGCTCGGCGGCGGCGAGGCGCACAGCCCGACGTTCTCGCTCGTCCATCAGTACGTGGGCGGCCGGCTGATCGTGTGGCACGCCGATCTGTACCGGCTCGAGCGCGACGCCGAGCTCGTCGAGCTCGGTCTCGACGACGTGTTCGGCGATCGACGCGGCATCGTGATCGTCGAGTGGGCCGAGAAGTTCGCCGTGATGCCGGCGGATCACCTGCGGCTCGAGCTTCGCCATCGGGCGACCGGACGCGAGTTGATCGCGACCGGCACCGGCCCTCGCAGTCGAGAGCTCGCCGGCCAGGTCGACACCGCCACCACCGCGTAGCTTGGATGAAACCCGCGGCGAGTTGCGGGGTCTGGGATCCATGCGCTGGTTCCTCGTCGTGTCGATGGCTGCGTGTTCCGCCGCGTTCGCCGCATCGGCCGCGTCCGCCGAGCCCGCCTCGTGCGTCGCCGGCGATCGGTTCGCGAAGGACGCGATCCACGCTGACCTCGCGATCCTCGCGTCGAAGGACCTCGACGGTCGCGCGCCGGGGACCGATGGCGACACCAAGGCGCGCACGTTCATCGAGGATCGGTTTCGCTGCCTCGGCCTCACGCCGGCCGGCGACGCCGGCGGCTTTCAGCAGGCGTTCACCACCGGCGGCAAGACCACCGCGAACCTGATCGGCTTCGTCGCGGGCGCCGATCCGAAGGTCGGCTCGGAGATCGTGATCGTCAGCGCGCACCACGATCACCTCGGCGACGGTCACCTCGGCGCGAACGACGACGCCTCCGGAATCGTCGCGCTGCTCGCGATCGCGCAGGCGATCCGTCAGGGCGATCCGCCGAAGCGCACGATCGTGTTCGCCGCGTTCGGCGCCGAGGAGGACGGCATGATCGGCTCCGGGTTCTACGCGAAACACCCGGCGAAGGCGTTGCCGCTCGCGAACGTCGTCCAGTTCATCGAGCTCGACATGGTCGGCAGTCACAGCTCGGCGGACCTGGTCGCCGCGATGGGGGCGTTCAAGGGCTTCGGCGCGCGCACGCTGCTCGACAAACGACTGAACCAGTTTCCGAAGCTCCACGTCTCGGTCGGCGGCAAGGCGCGGGGCAGCGACTTCCAACCGTTCTGCGAGCTCGGGGTGCCGTACACGTTCTTCTGGACGCCCGACCATCGCTGCTATCACGAGACGTGCGACACGCTCGAGCGGATCGATCTGCCGCACATGGTGATGATCACGAAGCTCGCCGGCGCGCTGGTCGGCGACCTCGCGGACACCGAGCTCGATCTCGCCGGGCTGCGCGCGAACAAGGGCTGCGGCGTCTAGAGGTTCGCGCGGGTCGAGACGTAGATCCGCTGGACGGTCTGCCCGGTGGTCTGCGTGAAGTACATCGTGCGGCCGTTCGGCGCGACCCACGCTCCACCGGTGTACGCGCTGGGGTTCGGCGTCGAGAGCTCCGGCAGCTCGACCGCGTACGTGAACGCGTCGTCGATCGTCGTGCGCGATGCGACGTAGAGCGTGACGGCCCCATGAGCGGTGCCTTCGAAATACAACTGCAACCCGTCGGGCGTGAGGTGCGGCTTGTCGGGGTTCGTCGGACCGTTCGCGATCGTGATCGGCGTGACCGAGTCGATCGTCGAGGTCGCCGCGGTGTAGGCGACGTCGTACAACCCTTGCGTTCCGCCGCCCTGGGTGCCCGCGGCGAACAGGTGGTGGATCCCGGCCGCGTCGCTCGGATTGGTCGGCGCGAACGTCGCCGCCGTGAACACCGTCGCCGTCGAATCCACGAGGGGTAGCCCGGGCCCAAACGGCGTGTCGACCGCCGTCCGGGTCGTGATGAAGATGCCGCGGGAGGCCGCGCCGGTCGACGCGGTGTAGAGCAGCATCGCGCCGTTGGCGCCGATCTCTGGGGAGCGATTGACGGCGGTCGGGAAGTTGAGCGACGTCGGCGCGGTCCAACCCGTCGTGGTCTTGGTCGCGGTGTAGAGGTTGTCGGTCCCGACGTAGAACATCGTCTTCAGATCGTCGGTCAACGTCGGGTCCGCGACGTTCGTGATCGACGTCGCGAGCTCCGACGGGATCGCCGGCTGCCAGCCCGCCGCGCACCGCGTCTGTGACGCGTCGTCGAACGTCTGCACGTCGAGGACACAGCGCGTGACCGCGTTGCAGCCGATCATCTTGTCGAAGGTGAACACGATCGGGATCGCGACACCGCCGGTGTTGTTCAGCGTGAAGTCGACGAGTCCCGAGCGCGCTTGGGTCGCGTTCATCGGCATACCGTTGACCGAGAGCGTCGCGCTGCAGCTCTTCGCCGTGTCGAGATGATCGGCGCTGAACGTCACGTTGTTCTGCTTGATCGAGCCGCCGAGCACCGTCATCGAATCGCCGATTGCAAAGTCCGTGCAGTCATAGCCGCCGGTCGGCGGACGGTCGAGCTCGACCTTCAAGCTGCTGCACACCGCGCCGGATGGGTCGAGCGGGATCGTGCAGGCGTAGTGCGCGTGCTTCGCCGGGTCGACCATCGCGGTGACGAGGTCCGCGGCGCAGGCGTAGTCGGCGGGGTGTGTCGCCGGACACACGCCGGCGGTGCACAAGCCGGTCGGCAAGCACGTGGTGCCCGGCTGGCACGAGGCCGTGGTGGCGGGCGTGGCGTCGGTGCACGGACTGCCGCCGAGCTGGCACGTGCCCACGGCGCCGTTGGCCGCCGTGGACGCGTACAAGCAATCCGCCTCCGCGGCACCGGCGCCGCGCGTGCCGTGAAAGATGTCGGGCGTGCACTCGACGGCGGTGCCGTCGAGGTAGCCGTCGCAGTCCTGATCGTTGTCGAGCACGACGAAGTACGGATGGGATTTCGTGGCGTCGATGATGCCGGCGCAGCTCGCGTGGACGAGGTCGGTCGTCATCGGGCTCCACAACCCGAGCTGCATCGCCGACGACGACGTCTGCGAGAACGGATCGGCCGGGGCCAGCGTGATCTCGTAGATCGTGAAGTCGTTGTGGCCGGGCGCGGGCTCGAGCGTGTCGGCGACACCGGCCGCGACGGGCTGGCCTTGGCCGTCGTAGCCGACGGCGATCACGACCGGAATCGTGTCGCTGGTGTCGTAGTTGAAGACCACGTCGCGGTTGTTCGTGACGTCCTGGAGGTCGAGCTCGTTGCCCGGGTCGCGCGTCCAATACCAGACGTTGGCGACCGAGACCATCGAGTCGTCGGTGAGGTCGGTGACGGTCTGGTCACCGACGCCGATGTACAGCCGGACCTGCGTCACGTCGGTGCGGTTCGGATGGATGATCAGCGTGACGCCATGATCGTTGCCGCAGGCGGCGACGGCGAGCGTCACGGCCAAGAGAGCTCCCCACATCCTCACTAGCGTAAGCCCGAACGAGACCGTCGTGCTAGGTTCCCGGCGATGCGTCGCATCGCTTTGGCGCTCCTTTGCGTGACCGGTATCGCACATGCGGACGTGGTGTCTCAGCCCCATGCCGCGAGCGCGAGCTTCGACCCCAAGGTGGTCTACAAGATTCCGCGCGGGCACGGACCGACCGTGGGGCCGGCCGACGCGCCGATCACGATCGTCGATTGGAGCGACTACGCCTGCGCGTACTGCAATCGGGTCCAGGAGACGCTCGATCGGCTCGACCGGCTGTATCCGGGGCAGATCCGCTGGGTCCATCGCATCTTGCCGCTCGATGACGAGAACACGGTCGCCGCGGAGGCCGTGCTCGCCGCGGCGGCGCAGGGGCGATTTCGCCCGATGCACGCGCGGATGTACGCCGTACGCGGACACGTCGACCGCGCCGCCGTCGAGCTGATCGCGCAGGAGCTCGGGCTCGACATGATCCGGTTTCGCGCCGACCTCGACGCCGGCACGTATCGCAAGGAGATCATCAACGACGTCGAGGATGCGCTCGCGATCGGGGTCAACGGCACGCCGACGTTCTTCGTCAACGGCCGAGCGGTGCACGGCAGTCAACCTCTTCAGGTCTTCGCCGAGGTCGTCGACGAGGAGCTCGTCCGTGCGAACGGCGCGCGCGCGCAGCATCCACCGGATCTCTACGAGGCGCTGGTCGCCGCGGGCCGGCCGGTCGCCGATGCGCCGTCCGACGTCAACAACGAGCACGCGGATCTCGATCCGAACCAGGCCTACAAGGTCGGGCTCGGCTTGCCCGGTCATCAGCTCGGCCCCGACGACGCGCTCGTCACGATCGTCGAGTTCAGCGACTTCCAGTGTCCGTTCTGCGCGAAGGAAGCGCCGGTGCTCGCCGCCGTTCACAAGAAGTACGGCGATCAGGTGCGGATCATCTACCGCGACATGGCGATGAGCTTTCACCGCTACTCGAGCATCGCGGCAGAAGCCGGCGTCGCCGCGGCGGAGCAGGGCAAGTTCTGGGCGTTTCACGATCAGGCGTTCTCGCACTTCGGTCATCTCACGCGATCGGATCTCGAAGACTTCGCGAAGGCAGCGGGGCTCGAGCTCGTCACGTTTCGCGCGGCGCTCGATGATCGGCGCTATCGCGACGTGGTGATCGCGGAGACCTCGGCCGCCGAAGCGCTCGGTGTCGATGGCACGCCGACCTTGTTCTTGAACGGGCAACCGGTGAGCGGTGCGCGCGATCAAGCCGGCCTCGAGACGCTGCTCGATGCCGTGCTCCTGCATGCGAAGGATGCCGTCGCGCACGGCGTGAATCGTCGCGACCTCTACGCGCTGGTGATGACGATGGCCGAGGGTGACGACCGCGCGGATCCGTCGACGATTCCCGATCCGAGTGCGAGCACCGGCGGCCACTTCGAGATGCGATCCGACGATCGCGCGCGAGCGGTCACCGCGGCGTGCCGGCGTCACGATGGCACGCGCGCGAACAAGCTGGCCGGCGGGCTCGCGGGCGATGCGAAGAAACGTGCAGCAGCGGTGTGCTCGGGCGAGGGGATCGACCTCCCGTAGTCAAAACCGACGACAGGTTTCGTTGGTTGCGCATTCCTGACAGTTGCTGTCGTCGTGTCGCACCGAGGTCGCGTGGTGCGTAGTTCACGTCTTGTCGACGGTCTGCCACATACGGTGCTCGGAAAACTGACGCTCGATGCTGCAACCCACGCCAATCGTGACGGCGAGGTCGATGGCACTCGCGATGCAGTGCATCGGCCGCATGGGAACGGATGCTCGATTCGGCGACTACGAGGTCGTGGCGCCGTTGGCGAGCGGGGGAATGGGCGGGGTGTTTTTGGCAATGCATCGTACGACCGGTGATCGAGTCGCCTTGAAAGTGCTCGATCCGGTCTTTGCCAACCACACCGAGGTGGTCGAACGGTTGTACGCGGAGCGGACAGTTTCGGCGCGGGCGAGTCATCCCGGCCTCGTCGACATTCGGTCGGCGGCTCGCTCGTCCGACAACATTCCGTTTCTGGTGATGGAGTATCTCGAAGGGGAAACCCTGACGGCGGTGAGTGGGCGGGGCGCGATCGAGATCGAGACGCTCGTCACGTTGTGCGCGCAGATCGCGTCGGGGCTCGCGGCGCTGCATCGCGCGGGCATCGTCCACTGCGATGTGAAGCCCGATAACTTGTTCGTGCAGGACAACGGTTGCGTGAAGGTGATCGATTTCGGCGTGTCGCGGCTCGTCGACGAGCTGCCGCGCGAGGACGCCTCGATCGCGGGTACGCCGGCGTACATGGCGCCCGAGCAGTGGCGCGGCAAGCCCGAGCTCGCGTCGGACGTCTACTCGCTCGGCTGCGTGATGTACGAGCTGCTCACCGGCGACGTGCCGTTCGATGGCTCGCTGCCCGAGCTGATGCTCGCGCACCTGGATCAGCGACCGGCGCGGCCCTCGTGGTTGCGCAGTGCGATTCCCGTCGAGGTCGAGCGCCTCGTGATGCGCGCGCTCGCGAAGGCGCCGGGCCTGCGGCCGACGATGGCCGAGATGTCGCGCGCGCTGCATCGGCTCGCCGATGTGGCGCTGCCGACCGATACGCTACGTATGGCAGGCTAGCGCCTCGATCACCTTGACGCGACCGGCGCCGGCGAGCTCGAGATCCGGAAGCTCGTCGGTGAAGTCGCGCGGATCGAGAGCGATGCCGTCGAAGCCGGCGCGCTCGAGCTCGGCTTCGACCTCGAGCGCATCGGCGAAGTGGATGTGCGTGCGGCCGCGAACGAACGCGGACAGCACGTACGTGAAACCGTGCACGAGCAGGCCGCGATTCGCTTCCTCGACGATGATGTCCGAGAAGTAGATGCCCTTCGGGAACCGCGCGAGCGCGTGCGCGAACCGCGTCCACATCGCGGTGATCGTCGCGCGATCGAAGTAGTTGATCAGTCCCTCGGTGATGATCGCGGTGCCGCGCGTCGGATCGAGCGTCGCGCACAGGTCGTCGATCGAGGTCTCGGCCAGCGCGTCGATCTCGGCGGTGTAGTGGTGCGCGGTCTCGCCGCCGAGCTCCGCGAGGATGCGCTGCTTGTTCGCGAGCATGCCGGGCAGATCCGCTTCGACGTACGTGATCCGATCGCCGTAGCGCGAGCGAAACCGCCAGCCGCGCGGCGACAGCCCGCAGGCGACCTCGATGATCTGCGAGACCTCGCCAGCGTCGATCGCTTGCGCGAGCCGCAGATCGATCAGGCGATGGCGCGCGAGCAACATGCCGTCGAGAGAGGGCAGGTTGGTGCGGGCGGCGATCAGGTTCGGAGCGCGCAGCGCCGTGTACATCAGGCGGCCTTTGCGGGTCGCGAACGCGGGTTGCGAGAGCCCGTTCGCGAACCAGACGTAGCCGGTGTAGTGCGCGGTTGGAGAAATCTGCTCCGGGTGGGCGCGTGCCATAGCCCGACTATATTTGTGCTTTCGAGCGGTTAGCCAGGAGATCGACCCTGAACAGATCCGGAGTGGACCACTGAACATCAGACCAGTAAGCTAGAACCTAGAGCATGCGAATCGCCTGCATCCACATTCCGCAGTACGCGCTCCAGTGCGCGACGCGCCTCGATCCGTCGTTGCGCGGCGCCGCCATCGCCATGGCGAGCGCCGGCGAGCCCGGGCACGCGCGTGGGATTTCGGCGCTGCACGCTCCGGTGATCGTGGCCTGCTCGCGGGCGGCCTGGGCGCTCGGGGTTCGGCTCGGCATGACCGCGACCGCGGCGCGCTCCACCGCGCCCGGAGTGTCGGTTGTCAGTGTCGATGCGGCGAGCGAGCGCGAGACGGTTCGCGCGATCGCGGATGGCGTCCTCGGCCTGACGCCGGTCGTCGATGCCGGTGGTCGAGTCGGCGCGGGCGGCGCGCACCTCGCGATGTACGCCGAGGTTCCGCAGAAGACCCGCGGCAGCACGTTCGGCGAGCGCGTGATCGAGCGGCTCACGCAGCTCGGCCTGACCGGTCGCGTCGGCATCGCGGACGATCGCTTCACCGCGTGGGTCGCCGCGGCGTACGGCTCCGAAGGTGCGCGCTCGCACGACGATCCGGGCACCGTCACGATGGTGCCGCGCGGTGGCTCGGCGGCGTTCCTGGCGCCGCGCCCGCTGTCGCTGCTCGCGATCTCGAGCGAGGTCCAGCACATGCTCGAGGCGCTCGGCGTCCGCACGCTCGGCGAGTTCGCGTCGCTGCCGGCGCCGTCGGTCGCGCGTCCGCTCGAGGCCGACTACCGCGCACTCGCGCGCGGCGAGAGCGGCAGCTATCTCCGCCCGTACGCACCCGAGGCCGCGATCCGCGAAGAGCTCGTCGTCGCCGCGGGCGGCGTGCTCGATTCGACCGAGGCCGTCGGTGGTCCCACCGCGATCGCCGTGGTCGCGCGCCGGATCGCGTTACGCCTCGAGGGTCGTGCCCGCGGCGCCGCGCGCGTCGAGCTCACGGCGGTCGCGCCCCACGGCGAGGTCATCGCCGCGATCACGCCGGACCTCGCCGCGCTCGAGCTGGGGCTCGGTGTGGCCGCGGCGCGAGCCGAGCTGCCGAGCTACATCGAGCCGCGCACCACGCCGTCGCTGTCGTCGGCGGAGGAGCTCGCGCGCGCGTTCGCTCCGATCCTCGACGCGATTCCCACCCACGAGGCCGCCGCGGCCTGGCGCTTGCGCGTCACCGTCGTCGGCGAGTCGATCACCACGATCAACGAGCTCGATCTCGCGGTCACGACCGAGCTCGCGATGCCGGTCCGCACGCAGGACGTCGTCCTGCTCGCGGCTCCGGCCGTCGTCCATCGCGCGATTCCCACGGCGATGTTCGCGTCGTCGTCGTCGTCGTCGTCGTCGTCGTCGTCGTCGTCGTCGGCTGGTGCCGTGATCGCGTCCAGCTCCGCGCTCGGTACGCAGCCGCATCGCGCCGCCGAGCCGCATCGCGCCGGCGAGCCGCGCGGGCCGCGCTCCACGCACAACCTGACGGGGCGCCCCGCGAATGCGAACGGTGGGTCGGAGGTCGCGAACTCGAACCACTACGGTGCGGGCGAGCTCAACACGTCGACGCCGGGTGCGGCGGATCCGCTGGCGGTCGTGCTGTCGACCTCCGGTGCCTTGTTCGCGCTGTCGCCGAACGAGCCCGACCGTGCAGCGCGCGAGCACCGCCGCACGCGGCGCGGCAAGCAGCGCCGGTCGCGCTCGATGACCGCGCCGATGCAGGCACGCCTGTTCGATCGCCGCAGCTAACCGCCTCCGTTTGATCCGATCTCGTTGCTTGCCCCGAGCGGTCGTCGAGCGGTCGCGGGCGGGCTACGAGTTGAGCAGCTCTTCGGCGATCTTCTTCGCGAGCTGCGCGTCGGCGCGGTCGCCGAACTCCTTCTTGATCGTGCCGATCACCTTGCCGGCCATCTTGGGATCCTTCGCCGGCAGCGCGGCGACCGCCTTCGCGACGGCATCGCGGAGCTCGGCCTCGCTCAGACCCTGCGGGAGCCACTTGGCCGCCCACTGGACCTCGAAGTCGAGCTCGGCGATCTGCTCCTTGCCACGCTCGCCCGCGTTCGCGAACTCGAGCTTGGCCTTCTCCATCTGCTTCTTGTAGGTCGCGATCACGTCGAGGACCACCGCGTCGGTGATCTCGCCGGTGAAGTCCTTCGCGGTGCGGCGCTCCATGATCTTGGTGTTGATCATGCGGATCAAGTTCGCGGTCTTGGAATCCTTTGCCTTCATGGCCGCGGTGAGTTGCTCGCGCAGCTGGGCTTCGATGGTCGCCATGCGAACTGCTTACCATGCCCGCGGCACGGCGGCGGAGCTCACTCCCAGTTGTCGTCGGTCGAGAACGCGGCCAAGCGCTCGGCCGAGCTGCCGGCATCGGGCTCGAGCGTCTCGCTCGCGGACGGCCTCGGCGGAATCGTCGCGACCGGCGTGTCGGTGGCGGCTTCGCTCGACTCGTCCATCAGGCGCGCGCCCTCCATGAGGAGGTGCGTGGTCGAGACGTTGACGCGATCCTCGCCTTCGACGACGCAGGTCACGAATTCGAAATCGCCCGCCGCCCACGTGAGCAAGTGGTAGACGCACTCGGCATCGATCGGATCTTCGAGGTCGTCGATCCGAGCGTGCACGACCTTGCCGGAGCGCACGAGGATCTGTGCCGACGGGCCCTCCGGTGCGTGGAGCTGCAGGAGGCCGGTCTTGCGCTCCATCTCGATCAGCACGAGCAGCGAGCTGAGTCCGACCTGCGAGAGGTCGCCGCGCAGCCCCGAGGTGTTGAGCTGCTCGCGCGTCTCCTGGACCATCTGCGCCGTGCGACGCAGCGTCTTCGCGACGCGCAGATCGAGCTCCTCGAACCGGAACGGCTTGGTGACGTAGTCGTCGGCACCGAGCCGGAAGCCGCGAATCCGATCGTCCTCGGACGACAGCGCGGTCAGGAAGATCACGGGCAACATCGACAGCTCGGCGTGGGCGCGGAGCTGACGCACGAGCGACCAGCCATCGACCTTCGGCATCATCACGTCGGTGATCAACAGATCCGGCGTGCGGGCGAGGGCGCGAGCGAGGGCATCTTCACCATCGACCGCGGTCTCGACGCTGTAGCCGCGCTTCTCGAGCACGGTCGCGACCATGCGCAGGATCCACGCATCGTCGTCTGCGACCAAGACATGCGGTGCCATAACTACGCCGTGGATCAGGCTAGCGTGGTCGGTGAACGCGGCGCAAGCGACATCAGGTCCGCACGCGCTCCGCAAAGCGCCGATGGCGGCGCGCGACGGAGATCCGGTTCGCGGCGTGCGCGGTCGCCATGACGAGCAGGCCGATCAACGCGATCGCGAGCGTGCGGGCTCGGTTGAGCAGCGTGACGAACACGCCGTGCGCTCCCGACGCGCCGAGCGCATCGAACAGGGCGTAGTTACTGCCGTCGGCGACCCCGAGCCCGAACGGCACGATCGCCGAGATCCACGAGATCAACACGCCGACCGAGAGCACGCCGACGAGCAACGTCGCATTCAGCGTCACGCCGATCGAGGCGAGCACGACCGTGGTGGCGGTCCACGCCACGACGCGCGAGATCAGGAGGAGCGCGATCGCGTTGCGCGTGCCGGGCGACGTATCGGAGTGCAGCTCCTTGAGGTGGCGATCGAGCTCGCCGGCCTTGGACCGCCACTTCGCCGCGCGGTCCTTCGAGATCAAGCCGAGGGTGCGCGCGGTCGACAGCGCGGTGTCGATCGCGCCGCGATGGATGACGACACCGATGCCGAGCACGACCGGCACGAGCACGGCGAGCGCGACCCACACGGCGAGCGCGAGCTCGTGTGGGAGATCGACGCTCAACAGCGTGATCGGTACGCCGACGAGCACGATCGCGACCGAGATGTAGAACGTCGCGAGGTTGAACAACACGATCGACGACACCACGCGATCGCGCGGCGCGTGACTGACCAGCATCGTGACCTTGGTCGCCTCGCCGACGACGCCACCCGGGACGAAGATGTTGATCGCGCGACCACTGGCCTGCGCCGCGAGCACCCGCCAGTACGACACCATGCGCGACTCGGGGCGCATGAACGAGTGGATCGCCCCGGCATCGAGCGCCATCCCGACTAGATCGAGGCCGAGGATCACGAAGAACCAACCGCCGACGTCGGCGATCACGGCGCGCGCGTTGGCCCAGCCGAGCCGGTGCATCATCACCGCGAGCGCGGTGCCGCCGCCGACCAGCACGGCGACGTTGAACAGGTGGCTCCAGAAGTGGCGGCTCGGCGCGACCTCGCCCGGTGCTACCGGCGGCGGCGCGGCGGGTGCGTCGTTGGTCACCATCACTTCGACTCGGCCGGCGGCGAGCCGGGGCGGTCGGCCGGCAGCTCGTCGCGGAGCTCGCCGGCGGTCCATGCACCGGCTTTGTCGCGAAGCCAGAGCCCGTCGCGCGTCGCGACGACCACGCGACCCGCACGATCACCGACGACCGCGATCGCGGGCCCCTTGGATCCGGTGACCGTGATCGCCGCGCGGTCGAGCTTGCCAGCCTTGAGCGTGACGAGCTCGGCCGTCGCACCGTGCGTGCCGACGGCGATGACCAGATCGTTGTCGACGGCGAACGCCGATGCGACCTGGAACCCCGCCGGCCAGGCCGTGGTGTGCTGCGTGCGCAGATCGATCAGGCCGTGGTCGACGAGCGCCCACCGGTCGTCGAGCAGCGCGAGCACGTGAGCCGGCGCGTTCGCGATCGGTCGCCACCGCTTGCCGTCGAGCTTCGCGATCCCGGCATCGGTCGCGATCACGACACCCTTGGCCGATGCGCCGAGCATCGCGACCGGCCCGGGCGCATCGCCGAGCCGCACCGGCTTGCCGGTGTCGAGTCCGAACACCTGCCGGCCGAACGCCGCGGTCGCGCGCGGACCACGGCCGAGCACGGCCTTCGCGTGGAGCCCGAGCACGACGAGGTTCCACTCGCCGGCGGATCGGCCCACGCGATACGCGTACGGCGGGCCGCCGTCGACGCCGGCGATCACCAGCGCACCGGCGCGCGTCGCGCGCGTGACGTCATCGGCGAGCCCGCCGGCGTGATGGCGGATCCACACACCCTTGCCGTCGGGCTCGTACGCCTGGCCATTCGGCCCGAGCGCGACGGCCTCGCGCGCATCGCGATCACCCGGTGCGAGCACGGCGATGACCGGCGCGGCGTGTGCGCGCATCGCCCAGAAGACCCACAGTACCCAGAGGGCGGCGATGCGCCGCGAGATCACTTCGCGGAGCCGGCCGCAGCGGAGCCGGCGGTAGCCGAGCCAGCGCCAGCGGACCCTGCGCCACCCGAGCCAGCGCCAGTAGAGCCAGCGCCAGTAGAACCAGCGCCAGTAGAACCAGCGCCAGCCGAGCCAGCGCCAGCCGAGCCGGCGGCCGCCGAGCCGGCGCCAGCCGAGCCGGCGCCAGCCGAGCCGGCGGCCGAAGCGGCGCTGCCGGAACCGGCGCTGCCGGAACCGAGACTACCGTGCGTGCCGGTGCGCTCGAAGTCGCACTTGTTGAGCTCGTCGAGCGATTGCGCTTTGATCGCGCACGCCACGGCAGTCCTCGAGGAGCCGCCGCGACACCGGCGGATCTCGCTCTGGATGCCGGCAGTGGTGTTCAAGTTGTCGGTGCCGAGCAACTGCTGCATGTTGCGCAGCGCCTTTTCGCAGTCTTCGGGCGTGGGCTTGTCGCACGCGCTTACGCTCGCGGCACCGAAGGCGGCAACGAGAGCAAGTGCGAGGCGGGCGGGGCGAGTCATATCCACTCCTTGGATCCTAGCAGCATGCGCGCGCGGTCGAGATCTTGACCGGTATCGATCTCGCGCCACTGGCCGTCGATCAGGATCGGGTCGATCTGGAGGCCGGTGTCGATCAGCTCCTGCAACAGGTCGGTCAAGTACGCGTTGCGGTAGCTCGCGGCGCGCTGGAACGGCTGATCGTCGCGCCCGTCGAAGCGGTGGGCGAGGGCGGCCAACGCGCGCGAGAAGATCGTCGCGCCGCTCGCGCCGAGCTTCACGAGGCCGATGAACTCGCCGATCGCATCCTCGGGCGGCAGCGCGCGCTTACCGACGCGCGCGACCGAGCCATCGGGCATGAGATCCGAGACCTCACCTTCCTCGAGCGGATGCTGCGTGCGGCCCTCGTAGATCGTGCGGAACTCGCGATCGATCACGAGCCCGATCTCGGCGGTCGAGGCGGCGGCGGCGCGCGCGACGGCCGGCGTGAACACGATGTCGCTGTACGTGATGTACGTCGGGCGATCGAGGTGCGCGCGCGCCTTGTCGAGCGAGAGCAACACGTTGTTGGTCTCCCATTCATGGTTGTCGACGAAGATCGCGTCGGGCACGATCGACCTCACGAACGTCTCGAGCACGTCGCCGCGATAGCCGCGGATCACGACGAGCCGCTTCGCACCGACCGCGGCGAGCGCCTTCCACACCCAGCCGAAGATCGGCCGGCCGGCGACGTCGACCATGCACTTCGGAATCTCCTCGGTGTGCGCGCCGAGCCGCTTGCCGCGTCCGGCCGCGATCAGGATGACTTGTTCGATCACGGTGCACTCGGCTTTCGGGCCGGCCGGCCGAGCCGCACCAGGATCACGGCGAAGCTCTTCGCGAAGTACAGCGCGTTGACCGCGCCGTACGCGTAGAAGTAGAGGTCGATGCGATTCGCGAGCGCGCAGATCCAGATGTACTGCGGGTAGTGGACGATCACCCGCGCGGGCCACTCGATCGCGAACACCGCGAGCCCGATCACGCCGCGGCGCTTGCCGACCACCGCCGGGTCGCCGTCCTCGGTCGGGCCCTTGCCGCCGTACTCCGGCCGCCGCATGAACGACGTCAGCGCGATGCCCGAGGCGAGGCAAAATCCGCCCGCGAGCCCGATCAACAGCATCCGATCGTCGTTGCCGTGCTCGCGCCACATCCGCACGGCGACCGCGCCGTAGAGCAGCATCGCCTTGAGCTCGTCCATCAGGAAGTCGAGCAAATGGCCGAGCGGCGACGCGAGCTTGCGCAGCCGGGCGAGCATGCCATCGGCGCAGTCGAGGACGAACGACAGCTCGAACAGCGCCGCGCCGATCACCAGCGGGAGCCAGCCGAGGCACAGCACCAGCACCGCGCACGCACCGGCGGCGATGAACGCCGACAGGAACGTGACCTGGTTCGGCGTGATCGGCGTATTGCGCAACAGGTAGACCACGAAGGCCGCCGGCGGACGCGCGATCCACTCGGTGAACCAGTTGATGTCCTGCTTCTTCTTCGACTGGCGGTAGATGGCCGCGACTTCAGATGCCATCGCGGGCGGACACTAGCACTTTGCGCGGCCCGACCGGAAAACCGGCCTCACTTAGCGCTTGCCCCCGACGGAGCGGCTGAGTAGGTTGCGCTGCGAAACTACCTGCGAAACTAACCAAGACCGAGGGTTTAGGATGCACGAGCACACGATCCCCGAGTCTCTCATCGAGCAGATCCGTACGGGCCGAGCAGCCCTGGTCGTCGGTGCAGGGATCGGAGTCCCGAGTTGGAAGCAAATGTTGGAGCGCATGACGAAGGCGCTCGAGACCCGCGGTCGCGAAGGCGACGAAGCGGCCACCAAGGACCTCGAGAAGTTGCTGCACAAGGGCAGCCTCGTTCGCGCGGTCGGCTTCCTCGCGAGAGCGCTCGGTGAAGACACCTGCGATCGGATCGTCCAGGAGATGTGGGCCGCGCCCGCCGAGATGCCGCCGATCCCGAAGATCCTCGCGACGCTGCCGTTCCGCCACGTGTGGACCACGTTCCCGGGCGACATCCTCGAGCACGCGTTCGAGACCGGCTCGCCGGACGAGTGGCCGCCGACCCGCGTCGTCAACTATCAAGAGCTCGGCGAGCTGTCGCCGCGCCGCCGCACGCTCGTCAAGATGCTCGGCAACTTCGACACCTACGTCGTCACGCCGCGCAGCGTGCGCCGCGCGTTGTCGCACGCGGTCGATCTGCGCGAGTACGCGCGCGAGCTCTACGTCGAAGGCTCGCTGGTGTTCGTCGGGTTCCGCTACGGTGACCCCGATCTCAGCGCACTGCTCGATCGCGTGTTCGGCATGTTCGAGCCGCCGCGGGGCACGCACTACTTCCTCGGCGCCAATCTCGGCCCGGTCACCGTCGACGAGATGATGGCCGACCATCACATCGAGGTCGTCAACCTCGCGGGTCGCGGCGGTGACGAAGAGTCCGAGCGCAGCATCCTCGATTGGCTCGAGGCGCTGAAGGCCTCGTGTGACACCGCGAACGTGTCGCTCAAGCAGACCCGCCCGGATGCCGACGATGTCGACGGCTGGGTCGCCCTGCTCGGCGAAACGGGCGACGAAGCCGCCGAGGCGCGCGACGCCCTCGAGCTGATCGAGCGCAAGGCGCGCGATGGCAAGAAGTGGGACACCGTCGTCGAAGTCTTGCTCGGCAAGATCGAGACGGCCGAGCCGGCCGAGCGCGCGCAGACGTTGGTCCAGCTCGCGACGGTCTACGAGGAGCACGTCGGTGATCTGTCGCGCGCGTTCGAAGCCGTGACGACCGCGTGTCAGATCGCGCCCGAGGACGATCAAGCGGCGCAGCTCGCCGAGAAGCTCGCGGCCGCGACCGGCAACTGGGCCGACCTCGTGCAAGAGGCGTCCGAGATCGCGACCGAGGCGACCGATCCGAAGCTCGCCTCGAAGTGGTGGGCCCGCCTCGGGCATTGGTACTCCGCGAAGCTCGATCGCGCCGACTACGCGCTGCCGAGCCTGCGTCGCGCGCTCGAGCTCGATCCGCAGAACCGCGCCGCGTACGCCGCGATGGCAGAGGCGCAGCGCAAGCAGCAGAAGTGGGCAGAGCTCGCCGACACGCTGCGCGCCCACGCCGAGATCGAGACCGACTCGGCGACCAAGGTCGACCTCCTGATCGGCCTCGGTGATCTGTCGGAGACCCAGCTCGCGTCGACCGCCGCGGCGATCACCGCGTATCAGGCCGCCGCCGACGCCGACGAGAACAGCGACGACGCGCTCGCCGCACTCGAGCGGCTGTATCGCCGCGGCGAACAGTGGGCCGACCTCGCGAAGGTCCTCGACCGTCGCGCGGAGATCCAGCAACAGGCCGGAGATGCCGCGCGGGCGACCGCGATCCGCCGCGAGCTCGCGACGCTGCGCGCCGAGAAGCTCGGCGATCTCGAAGGCGCGATCGCGCGCTACGAGGCCGCCGTGACCGAGAACGGCAGCGATGCGACGGCGTTGAAGGCGCTCGTCGAGCTCTATGACAAGACCGGCCGCACCGAGGACTACCTCGCCACGATGGAGCGCCTCGGTCAGGTCGCCCCCGAGGGCGAGAAGCTCGCGACGCTGCGCAAGCTCGCCGCCGAGCTCGAGGATCGCGATCCGAAGCGCGCCGCCGAGACCTACGAGAAGTTGCTCGCCGCCGATCCGAACGCCGACGACGCGTACCGCGGCCTCGAGCGCATGTTGAAGGCAGAGTCGAACTGGTACGAGCTGGTCGCGGCGCAGAAGCGCCACATCGCGGCGTCGAAGACCCCCGCGCAACGCGTCGAGCTCTATCTCGAGTCGGCGCAGATCTACGAGCGCGAGCTCGAGGATCCGCACCAGGCGATCGATGCACTGATGAACGTGCTCGCGATCGAAGACGCGAACAAGACCGCGCTGTCGGTGTTGCCGCGGCTGTACGTGCGCACCGAGCAGTTCGACCGCGCGGTCGAGACGCTGGTCCGCCACGCCGGTCACGAGGGTGACAAGGGCGCGGTGCTGTACGCCGATGCCGGCCGGATCGCGTTCGAGAACCTGATGGATCCCGAGGCGGCGCAGCGTCACCTCGACAAGGCGATCGCACAGGACCCGGAGAATCTGCCGGCGTTGAAGACGCTCGCTCAGCTCCACGAGAAGCGCGGCAACTGGCAGCAGGCGGTCGAGATGCTGCTGCGCGCCGAGGCCGCGAGTGGCAGCCGCACCGAGCGCATCGCTCTGTTGTGGGAAGCGGCGCAGATCGTCGATCAGCGGCTCGAGGATCCGACGCGTTCGCTCGAGCTGTTCGAGCGCGTGTTGAAGCTCGATCCGGATCACGTCGAGTCCGGCACCCGCGTCGCGGACCGGCTGGTCACGGCGAAGCGCTGGGACGATGCGCTGCCGGTGCTCGAGATGCTCGCGCGCCAGGCCGAGGGTGAAGCGATCGATCGCCACGAGCGCTCGCGCCGTCAGGCGCAGCTCGGCAAGGCGTACGAGGAAGTCCATCGCACCGAGAAGGCAGCGCGCCATTACCGGCTCGCGGTCGAAGCGGATCCCGAGAGCCTCGAGGCCGCGATCGGCCTCGCGTACGTCCTGATGGCCGAGGCCAAGGCGAACGAGGGCAACGAATCGGCGCAAGAGCAGTGGAGAGAGGTCGACAAGCGCTACCGCGAGATCCTCGCGCGGCACCGCACCGGCATCTCCGACGGTCAGGTCGCCGAGATCTGGTACCGCCTCGGTGTCGCCGCCCGCGCGATGGGCGACGATCGCAAGGCCGAGATCAGCTTCCGCCGGGCGCTCGAGAAGGAGAGCCTGCACGAGCCCACGCTCGTCGCGATCGTCGAGCTCGGGGGGGCACGCGGTGAATGGAAGAGCGTCGCCGACGCGAAGCGCGCGCAGGTCGATGCACTCGCGAAGCGCGAGGGCACCGAGTTCCATCGCGCGAAGTTGTTCGAAGAGATCGGTGACATCTGGCGCGAGCGGCTGAAGGATTCGAGCTCCGCGACCGGCGCGTATCTCGAGGGCTTGAAGATCGCGCCGGCGTCGCGCGTGCTCCTGCACAAGGCGCTCGAGGCGTTCACCGAACAGCGCCAGTGGCGCCGCGCGATCGAGACGCTCGATTCGTTGTCGGGCCTCGAGGAGTCGCCGGATCGCCGCGCGCGGTTCCACTACACCGCGGCCGTGATCGCGCGTGACGAGCTCCACGATCACGAGCTCACGGTCGACAAGTTCAATGCCGCGCTCGACGACGCTCCGCTGACGCCGAAGGCGTTCGAGGGCATCGAGAAGGTGCTGCAGGAGCGCAAGGACTGGAAGAACCTGGCGCGCGCGTATCGCCGCCAGTTGAAGCGCATGGGCGACGACGCCCCCGTCGAGAAATTGCTCGAGCTGTGGACCAGGCTCGGCGACGTCTGCGCGAACGAGCTCGGCGATACCGAGGCCGCCACCGAGGCGTATCAGGTCGCGTGCGAGCTCGCGCCGGATGACATTGCTCGGCACGAACAACTCGCCGACCTCTATCTCGACGCCGGCGAGAGCCGCCGCCACGAAGCCATCACCGAGCTCCAGTACTTGCTCGGCCACGCGCCGGATCGCGTCGAGCTCTACAAGGCGCTCGCGAGCCTGTACCGCGCCGAGCACGAGCTCGACAAAGCGTGGTGCGTCGCGCAGGCGCTGGTGTTCCTCGGCTCGGCCTCCGACGAAGAGCGGATGCTGTTCGAGAAGTTCCGCCCGGCCACGTTCATCCCGGCACCGCGCCGGTTGACCGAGGAGCTCTGGCAGAAGTCGATCATCCATCCGCGTGAAGACCGCCACGTCGGCGCGATCTTCAGCTCGACCCTCGGCGCCCTCGCCGCGGGTACCGCGCAACCGGTGACCGCGTTCGGCCTCACGCCCGAGACCCGCACGGATCTCGATCGCGATCCGCGCGCCGTCAGCCGCATCGTCAAGTACGTCTCCGGCGTGCTCGCGATCGATCCGGCGCCGATGGTGTGGCTGCAAGAAGGTGGCGATGGCCTGCGCGTCGCCAACACCGTCGGCCTCGGCGCCGAGCGCCAGAAGCTGGTGCCGTCGCTGCTCGTCGGTGCGCCGCAGATCGGCAAGAGCGACGAGCGCGAGCTCGCGTTCGAGGTCGGCAAGCGGATGGCGTATCTGCGGCCCGAGCGGTTCGTCACGCTCGCCGTCGGCACGTTGCCGAAGCTCGAGGCGGCGTTCGCGGCCGCGGTGATGGCGGGTGGCGCACGCCTGCTGGCGCACGACGGCCGGCCGTACGCGCCGGAGAACGAGGAAGCAAAGAAGCTCGCGGGTACGCTGATGCGGCAAGTGCCGGGTCCGCTGCTCGAGCAGGTCGGCGAACTGTCGGAGCGGCTCACCGGCCGGCTCGGCAACGGCTTGATCTCGAGCTGGCGCGCGGCGACCGATCTCACGGCGAATCGCGTGGGCTTCATCGTCGCGAACGACCTCGAGACCGCGGCGAAGGGCATCGCGACCGAGGGCGCGAGCCTGTCGAGCATGTCGGTGAAGGAGCGCTTACGCGACCTGCTCGCGTACGCGGTGAGCGAGCACTACTTCGCGGTGCGCCGTCACCTCGGACTCCACGTGCGCGGTGAGGTGTCGGCGTGAACAAGCTAATTCTCCTCGCAGCGCTCGCGTCGTGCGCCCTGGTTGCGTGTAGCGGTGACGACGGCATGCAGATGTGCGGCGCCGATCACTGCGGCCTCCAGGGCCACACGATCGTGAAGTGGATGTTCGATGCCTATCCGGAATGGCAGTTCCCGATGGACTCGTGCGTCGACTTCGGCGTCATCAAGGTCCGCGTCGACGCGCAGTCCGATGCGACCGGCCTGATCACGACCGCGAGCGACGATTGCGGATCGAGCCAGGTCACGTTCGACGGGCTCGCCGAGGGCACGTACACGTTGTTCGTCGATCCCGAGGACATCAATGGAGCGTCGGTGGTCAACGGGCCAACCGTGCTGACAGGTGTGACGGCGGGCGCGTTCGGCGCCGATACCACCGCGACCGCGAACATTCCGTACACGTCATGGGTCGGCACGTTCTCCGGGACCTACTTGTTCCGGTTGTCGTGGGGCACGCAGACGTGCTCGACGGCGGTCCCGCCGGTCGTGACCCAGACCGTCCTGCTCGCGGTCGGCGGCGTGCCGATCACGGCGATGACCGACGATGGCCAGAAGCTCGACGGCACGGATCAAAAGCCGTGCTACGAGCTGACGCAGAACTTCCCGCAAACGGCGGAGAACCTGCCGTTCGGTCCGGCGACGCTCACGATCAACGGCTACAGCGCGGCCAGCACGACGGTGCCTGCGTTCACGTCGACGATCGATACGTTCATCGGTGCGGGCATCACGAACCCGACGATCACGTACGACGCCGCAGCCGCGATGTGAGCGTCTGATCCGCGAGACTGAATTTGGCCGAGGTGGGAGCTCTCGTCGATAAACAGACTCGCGCCGCTCACGAACGGTTCGATGCAGGCTGGCTGCGTCGCGCACTCGAGTCGCGTGCTAGCGTTGGTTCGTGACGAAACCGCTTTCAGGGCTATCACTCCTCCTCGTCGAGGATGATCCCGACACCGGCGAGCTACTCGCAATGGCGCTGGAGGCGAAAGGGGCCGAGTGTAGGGTCGCGGCCACGGGCCACGACGGCGTCAGCGGACTAGCGAGCGCGTTGCCGGACTGCATCCTGTGTGACCTCGGGTTGCCCGATGGGTCCGGCCTTGATTGGCTGGCCAAATTTCGGGCGGCACCTGGCGCGGCGAACCTGCCGGCGATCGCGACGTCGGGTTACGGACGTAGCTCGGATCGTGCAAAGTCGCTCGCGGCTGGGTTCGAGAAACATCTGGTCAAACCGATCTACATGGCGGATCTGGTCAACGCGATCTCGATCCTCACAAGCCGCAGCGGACCGCTCGCTCTGAAGTCAACGCTCGCACGCGTCGCCGAGGCGACAGGGTGTCGCTATACGTCGCTGTTTCGGTTCGAACAGAACGAGCTTGTCAGCGTGTGGACGTTCGATCGAAGCGACGATGCAGTCGACAGCTTTCCGCTCCAGACCCCGATCGATGCGTCTTACTGTGTGCTGGTCAAAGAGGCGCGAACCGTCGTCGTGATCGAGAACGCGTTGACCGACCAGCGCGCCGCGAACCATCCGAAACAACACGACCTGGCCACGTATGTTGGCGCGCCAATCTTCAGCGCCGACGGCACCATGTTCGGTACGTTGTGCAGCTACGACGCCGCGCCACGTAGCATCAACGATCAAGCGAAGGCGACGTTGACCGAGGCCGCCCAGGTTCTCGAGCGTGCGCTTCGAGAGTCAGCGTAGCCGAGCCGAGCTGCTACGATCGGCGCGAGTGCGTCTCGCGTTGGTCCTCCTGCTCGTCGCCTGCGGTCACCCGGCCGCCGGGCTGGAGTCCGGGCCGCGCGCACCGCGGTTGCAGCCGCCGGCCGTGATCGATCCGGCGCGACCCGACGCCACGTACCTGACGAGCATCGCGCTCCAGCTCCAGCCCGGTTGGGGGCAGTTCCTCGACGATTGCCGGCTCCGGCTGCCCGCGGATCACGCACTCAACCGGATGACGCTCGCGGCGACCGCCGAGCTCACGCTCGATCGCACCGGCACGTTGGTCGCGGTGTCGCTCGTCACCCCGTCCGGCAACGCCGACTTCGATCGCGCGGTCAAGGATGCGATCGCCGAGCTCCGCGGGTTCGGCGCACCGCCTCGCGATGCGTTGTCCGACGACGATCACGTCTACCTGCGCTGGCTGTTCGCGCGCGATCGGCGTCAGGCCGGTCCGGTGACCGCCGCGATCGAGCACCGCGAGCTGCCGATCGATCAGGCGGTCGCGCGGTTCATCGCGGCGCACGATCTGTCTCGCGCGGCGCGCCGGATCGCGAGCGCGAAGCCTCCCGCGGCGATCACCGACGTGATGACCGCGGCGTTGCGCGAGGGACTCGCCAGCGTCGACGGCTCGGTGCAGCGCGCGGCGGTCGAGGCCGTCGTGGCGAGCCACGCCACCTCGCTCGCGCCGGACGTCCGGATGCTGCTCGAGACCGCCGACCGCGATCTCCGGCTCGCCGCGATCGCCGCGGCCGGTCAGCTCGACGATCGCGCGGCGATCGCCACGCTGAGCGCTCAGCTCGCGCGCGATCTTGCCGAGGAGCGCGCGTTCGCGCTCGCCGAAGCGGCGGCCCTGGCGAAGCTCGGTCGCGCGGACACCGTCGCGGTCGCGGTCGGCAAGGTGTTGCCGAATCCGATCGCGCTCGAGGTGTTCTCGCGTGCGCCGGCCGCCGCGCAGCTCGGTCAGGTGGTCGCCGCCGTCGAGCACGGCAGCGCCGAGACGCGGGTGGCGGCGTGTGCCGGACTCGCCGGGGTCGCGGTGCCGGCGGCGATCGCGGCGGTCGGGAAGGGGCTGCGCGATGCCGATGCCTCGGTGCGAGCGGCGTGCGTCGCGGCGGTGACCGAGACCGCCGCCAGCGCCCCGAAGCTGCCGAAGTTGGTCGCCGCGCTCGCGTCGCGGGTGGTCGCGCTCCAGCACGATCGCGATCGCGCCGTGCGCGCGAACGCGGTGATCGCGACGTCGCTCGTCGATCCCGCGCACCTCGATCGCGCGATCGACGATCCGGCGGCGGAGGTCCGCGGAGCCTATGCGCACGCGCTCGGGTATGCCGGCGCGTGGGAGCCGGGGTTGCGCACGCTCGTCGAGGATCGCGACGCGGAGGTCCGTGCCGCCGCGTGGAGCGCCTACGCGGTCCGTGGCGTCCCGGCGGGGCTGCGCTCCGGGATTGGCGATCCGAGCCCCGATGTGCGCCGCGCGGCGATCACGACCACGCGCGACAACGACGCCCTGCGCCGCTTGGTCACCTCCGACGATGCGCCCGACGTCCGCACCGCCGCCCTCGCCGAGCTCGCGCATCGCCTCGGTCGCGACGCGATCGCGGCGACGTTGCTCGAGGCCTTCGCGGCCACGCGGCCGGCGAGCGCGGATCGTGTGCGCATTGCACGCGCGTGGTTGCTGGCGCCCTGATTCCGCGCCAGGATCACCGCGTGCGCTTCCCGTTGCCCCTCGCGCTCGTCTGCCTGACGAGCCTCGCCACCGCGAGCGGGCGGGTGATCCGGGTCGAGGATCGGCGCGGTCGCGAGGTGTTCGTACCGTCGGGGACGTTCGTGATGGGCATCTCGACGGCCGATGATGATGTCTCGACGCTCGAGCAGGAGTGCGCGCTCGCGTTCGAGCAGCGCGACATGCGCGACTTCCCGACGCCGAGCGGCGACATGACCACGTTCTGCGGGCTGTACAGCAAGCAACTCGAGGCGACCAAGGACACCGTCCTCGACGACGACGGCCACCCGCTGCCGCGCAAGGTGTTCCTGTCGGCGTTCGCGCTCGATCGCGACGAGGTCACGGTCGCGGAGTACCGCACGTGCATCGCGGCCGGCGCGTGCCCGCTCGATCCGCTGATCGCCGGCGACGAGCGCTACATCGCCGCCGCGTTGCCGCTCGTCAACGAGACCTGGTTCGAGGCGCAACAGTTCTGTCGCTGGCGCGGTGGCAGGCTGCCGACCGAGGCCGAGTGGGAGCGCGCGGCGCGCGGTGACGACGGGCGGCGCTGGCCGTGGGGCGGCAAGAACCGCGACGCCGACTTCAACCACGGCAAGCCGCGCGACCTGGCGATGCGCGAGGTCGATCGCGTCGCGTGGGTCGGCATCCCCACGCAGTTCCTCGGCGACCCCGACGACGGCGACGGCACGGCGATCCTCGCGCCGCCCGGGAGCTATCCGTGGGGCGAAGGTCCCTACGGCACGCGCGATCAGGCCGGCAACGTCGCCGAGTGGACCGCCGATACGTTCGGCGGCATCTCGTCGTCGCTCGCGACCGACGACAAGGCGCTCGGCTACAACGGGCTCGGTTCGATCAACCCGCGCCGCGACGGCTCGGCGAATGATCCGAAAGTCGTGCGCGGTGGCTCGTGGCGCCAGCCGGCGTTCCTCGGCCGCGCGAACGTCCGCGATCCGTACAACGTGCTCTACGTCCCCGATGGCCGGTTCTCGCACATCGGGTTTCGCTGCGCGCGCAGCACCGACTAGCTACATCGCGTCGGGTGCGTCTTCGAACAGCTTCGCATCGGGCACGCTGGCGTCGATGCCGGTCCCCGTCGTGGTGTCACAGATCTGCGTGCCCTTGCTGCACACGAGGGGAGCCGTGCAGTCGTCGTCGATCTGACAGCGGTCACCCTTGCCTTGCTTGCAGGCCGTAACGAACGCGCCTAGCGAGACGCAGGCGACAACAACAGCAACAATAATCTTCGAGCGCTTCACGACGCGGGCTCCTCGGCGAGTGGGGGTACGTCGAACCACTCGACCTTCGTTACTTCGTACTCGCGCTTCCCCTTCGGGGTCGTCACGGTAACCGTGTCGTTCATCTCTTTGCCGATCAACGCACGGGCGACGGGCGCACCGATCGAGATCCGACCCTTCTTGATGTCGGCCTCGTGCTCGCCCACGATCACGTACGTCGTGGGCTCGCCTGATTCGGTGTCTTCGATGGTCACGGTCGCGCCAAATTTGACTCTCGTACCCGACAATTTGGTTGGATCGATAACTTCGGCCATGGCCGTTTTTGCTTCGAGCTCGCGGATCTTCGCCTCGATCAGGCCTTGCTCTTCCTTCGCGGCGCTGTAGTCGGCGTTCTCGGACAGGTCGCCGTGACCACGCGCGACCTCGATGGCGCGGCTATTCCGGATGCGATCATGGTTCTTCAGGCGATACAGATGCGCCTTCATGCTCGCGAACCCCGCGGGGGTCATGGGGAATTTCTCGGCCATCGCAGAATCCAGCCCGATTCGTACCTGCATCTAGCGCTGGCCGCAAGCTCAGCAGCTGTTGCAACGGCCGCCGGGCGCGGCGCTGCAGGCTGGTCCATTGGTCTGATCAACCGTGCAGTAGGTGTTCCCCATGATGCGCGGGCAGTCGATTTGCGTGCCCTGGCACGCGCCGTTGGAGCAGGCCATATCGCACTCGCAGGCGTTGTCGCAGTGAATGTCGCCGCAGCTCGAGGCTCCGTCGCACGAGATCACGCACGCCGAGTTGGTGTCACAGGTGATCGTGCCGCACATCGACCTCGAGCCATCGCCGCCGCAGCTCAGGAGACACACAAACCCACTCGGACAGTCGAACGAGTCGCCGCCGGTGTTGGTCACGAAGCATTGGTGCGGCGTCTGGTCGGTGTTGCACGTGTCGCAGTGGTCGGGGCAATCCGACTGACTCAGTTTCACGCAGTAGCCGTTCTCGCAGGTGTGGTTGGACTCCGTGCAGTCCGCTGTCGTCGTGCATGCCACGGTCTCGGACTTGCGATCGACGGTGCACGCCGCGAGCGCCAACAGGACGAGCAGCTTCACCAGCGACCTCCGAGCAGGACCGCGGCGCCGGTGCCGTGATCGATGGGCGTGACGGTCGCGCGCAGCTGGTGATCCTTCACGAGGTAGTACGTGCCGACGCCCCCGGCGGCGAGCCCGAGCACGACGGCGAGGTTGCCTTCCCACGCGTACGAGCTCGCGCGGTCCTCGAGCGCCAGGAGGTTCTTGATGTCGTCAGACGAGTTGGTCGGCGCGTCGTTGATCTGCGCTTGCTGGCTGCTCTCGCTCGCCCACAGCGCGAGGCCGATCACGAGGACGAGCGCACCGGCGGTGACGAAGCCGACGCCGAGCTTGCGCTCGCGGGTCGCGAAGAAGTCATCGCCGCGTGGCGAGGGTGGGGGCACGGCGGTGAGGAGCGCGGCGCCGGCCGAGGCCGAGCCGCGGGCGTCACTACCAGGGCCCGACCCGACCGGCTCTGGTGTCGGTGCCGCCGGAAGATCGAACAACGGTCGCAGCGTCGGCTCGGCTGCATCGGCCGCATCGCCGGTGACGATCGACACGGTTTGATCGCGCCGCGGCTGCCCCTTGGTGACGCGCGTGACCACCGCGGTTGTTTGACCGCCGCTCGCGAACGCGCTTCCGTACACGATCTCGTCGGCGCCGAGGGTCGACAGCACCGTGTCCGCACACGTCGGGGCCTGCGGATCGCAACCGACCGCGGTGGCGACGTCGACGAACGTCGTGTCGCCGGCGGTGATCGTGCCGCCGCTGGTCTTCGACAATTGCGTGACGACGGCGCCGAGTTGCTTGCGCAACGCCGGATCCGCATTGCCGTCGATCGGTAGGACCGTGACGTGATGCGGAGCGGCGAACGCGACCGTGCTCCATAGCGCGAGCAGCGCGACCATCGCGCTCACTCGACGGCGGCTCATTCGACCTCGTGGCGGATCGTCGCCGCGTCACTCGCGTTCGGAGCGAGCACGAGATAGCGCGTGAACGCCGCCTTGGCCTGCGCGTGGTCGCCGAGCTTCTTGTAGACCTGGCCGAGCAGGCGCCAGGTCGCCGCGTGCCCCGGGCTCGTCGCCTTCGCGGTCTTCAACAGCGCGAGCGCGGTCTTGAGATCGCCCTTGACGTACGCCTGCAGCGCCTTCTGAAACAGCGTGTCGGCGCTCTGCGGCGGCACCACGGGCCGGTGTTCGACGACGATCGGCCTCTTGATCACCGGCACGCCGGCATCGGGCGGCGGCGCCACGATCGCGGCATCGGGTTCGAGCACGGCGATCGCCGCGTCGATCGGCGTCACGACTTGCACGGTCGCCTCCGCATCTTCGATCACCACCGGTGCGGCCCCGTGGTGCGCGACGACCGGCTTGTCGGCATGACCGCCGCACTTCACGAGCATGAAGACGAGGATCAGGAACAACGCACCGCTGCCGACGACGATCGCGATCATGCGCTTGTGGCGATCGTTCGCGACATCCTCGACCCAATCCATCACCGTCACGATCCGGCTCGGCGGCGGCGGTCCGATCAGTGCCGCGTCGTTCGGCCAGATCGGCGGTGGAATCTCCGGCACGTCCGGATCGATCGGCGGTGGCGCGATCTCCGTGATGCCTCCGTCGGTGTGGGTCTCGAACGGCGAGCTCGAGATCTCGGTCGGCCTGTTCTGATCGCTGAACGCATCGGGCACGAACGCCGTCGGGGTAATTACCTTCGGAACCGTCGGCACCTTCGGGACCGCCTTCGGGACCGTCGGGGCGGTCGGCACGAACAGCGGCACGCTCGGCCTCGGGAGAGGTCTCATGATCGAGAAGTCACCCATCGTCGGCGTGCGTGGCGAGCCGTTCGCGAGTTGCGCGGCCTGATGGAACGCCGCGTCGACGGTCTCGGCGCTCGCCGAGCCCTTGCTCACGACCTCCTGGACGAGCTTCTTGCGCGCGTCGATGTGGTCCTTGAACGTCTCTTGCATGTACTTGCCGATGCGATCGTTCTTCGCCTCGTAGCCGCTCTTGTGCAGGAGCTCCTCGATCTCGTTCGCGAGCTGCTTCGCGGTTTGCTGGCGCTTCGCCGGATCGCGATCGAGCGACCGCATCACGATCGCGTCGTAGCCGACGGGCACGTCGCTGTTGACCTTCGACGGCGGTTGCACCGCGAGCTCGAGCACCTGCTTCATCGTCTCGGCGTCGTTGCCGCCGCGGAACAGCCGCTTCAGCGTCAGCGCTTCCCACAGCACGCAGCCGAGCGAGAAGATGTCGCTGCGGCGATCGCCGGGCGAGCCCTTGAGCTTCTCGGGCGCCATGTAGCTGAACTTGCCCTGGACCTTCCCCGTCGAGCCGGTCGCCGCCGACGTCGCCTTCGCGACGCCGAAATCGACGAGCTTCACCGACCCGTTGTAGAGCACGACGATGTTACCGAGCGAGATGTCGTGGTGGACGAGCTCGATCCGCTCGCCCGCCATGTTGCGCAGCTCGTGCGCCGCGTCGAGGCCGTCGGCGGTATCCGCGATCAGGCGCCCGGTCGACAGCGCGTCGAGCCGCTTGCCCTCGCGACCCGCGCGCAACACCGAGAGCAGCGGCTCGCCCTCGAGGTACTCCATCGCGATGAAGTACTTGCCGTCGGCCTCGCCGAGGTCGTAGATGTCGACGACGTTCGGGTGCTTGACGAGCGCCGCGACCCGCGCCTCGTCGAGCAACATATCGACGAACGCCTTCTGCGTCGCGAGCTCGGCGTGGACCAGCTTGACGACCACCAGCTTCTCGAAGCCCGCGGGTCCGCGCTGCAACGCGAGTTGCACCTCCGCCATCCCACCCTGACCGATCCGGGTGATCAGCTCGTAACGGCCGAGCTTTCCCAAGGCGCCCACGAAAACATTGTATCCTAGCTGCAGTTTAGGAAGGCCACCGTGCCGGAGGCCGCTGGTACATGGCGCTGACCGTTTCTGTCGCGGACCACCCGCTGCTCGTAGTCGACGCGTTCGTCACGCGGTTCGCGTACCCGCTCGTCGAGCTGCCGACGCCGGCGACCATACTGGAGCTCCTCGAACCGCAAGCGCGCGCACCGATTTGTTCGTCCGATACAGTCCGTTCCGAGGTTCGGGCGCTCCTGCGCCACGGCGGGTTCAAGCCGGCAGGTCGCAGTAAGCCAGCGTCGGAATACCTCCATGCCGTTCAGCAGGAGGGGAAATTTCCGGCCATCAATGCGGCGGTCGATGCCTGCAATGTCGTCTCGTTACACAGCGGCTTGCCGATCAGCCTGGTCGATCTCGACCGCACCAACGGGGCGCTCGCGGTCCGGATCGCGGAGGCCGGGACCTCGTACCCGTTCAATCCGTCGGGACAGCTGATCGATGTGGGCGGTCTGTGCTGCCTGTTCGACGCCGAGGGCCCGACCGGGACGCCGGTCAAGGATGCGCAACGCACCAAGACCCACGATGCCACGCGCGTCGCGCTGTCGATCATCTGGGGCACGCGCGGGCTCAACGGCCGCACCGAGAAGACCGGCGCGTGGTACCGCGCGCTCGTCGCCGAGCTTCCGGGCGCGGTGATCGAGTCCGTGACGCTCGCGTGACGGTCCACACGCTCGAGCTCTCGACCACGGCAGAGCGTGCGTTCGCCGCGTTCGCCGCGATCGGCGCGTGGTGGGATCCCGCGGACACGACGCTGCAGTCGATCACGATCCCCCCGCGCGTCGGCGGGCGCGTGATCGCGCATCATCGCGATCGCGATGATGACTGGGGCGAGGTCACGCGTTGGGATCCACCGCGCGCGCTCGCGTACGGCACGATCGAGATCGTGTTCGTGTCGACGGGCGATCGTACGATCGTGCGGCTCGAGCACGCCGGGCGCGAGCTCGACTGGCCGAAGCGGCTCGCGCGGTTCGCGGCGATGATCTAGTAGGCCTGGAGCGGCTGGACGCGCATGTCGCCGCGCTTCTCGATCGCGATCGCTTCGAGCGCGGCGCGCGCGGCGCGCAGCGTCGTGTAGTACGCGATGCCGTTCATCAAGGCGGCGCGGCGCAGCGACTGCGAATCCTGGATCGCCTGCGTGCCCTCGGTCGTGTTGATCACGAAGTCGATCTCGTGGTTGTCCATCGCGTCGACGCAGTGCGGGCGACCCTCGAGCACCTTGTTGATGCCCTTGACCTCGAGCCCGGCGGTCTTCAAGAACGCGGCGGTGCCGTGGGTCGCGACGAGCGTGAACCCGAGGTTGACCAGGCGGCGAGCGATCTCGATCAGCGCGGGCTTGTCGAGCTCGCGCACGGAGAGGAACGCGACGCCACCGGTCGGCAACTTCATGCCGGCGGCGAGCTGGCTCTTCGCGAACGCGCGCGCGAAGTCGGTGTCGATGCCCATGACCTCGCCGGTCGACCGCATCTCGGGGCCGAGGATCGTGTCGACGCCCTCGAACTTCACGAACGGGAACACGACCTCTTTGACCGAGACGTGGCGCGGCTCGGCCTCCGACGTCATGCCGAGCTCGGCGAGCGTGCGACCGGTCATCACCTTCGCCGCGATCTTCGCGAGCGGTTTGCCGATCGCCTTGGACACGAACGGGATCGTGCGCGACGCGCGCGGGTTGACCTCGAGCACGTAGACGTCGCCGGAGAGCACCGCGAACTGGACGTTCATCAGGCCGATCACGCCGAGCTCGGTCGCGAGCATGCGGGCCTGGCGGCGGACCTCTTCGCGGATGTCCATCGGCAGCGAGTAGGGCGGCAGCGAGCACGCCGAATCGCCGGAGTGGATGCCGGCCTCCTCGATGTGCTCCATCACGCCACCGACCACGACCGCACCGGTGCGATCGGCGACGACATCGACGTCGAGCTCGACGGCTTCGGAGAGGAACTCGTCGATCAGGAGCGGAAAGCCGACCGCGGCGGACTCGTCGTTGCCTCCGCCCTGACCCGAGTTGTGACCTGACGCGAGCAGGAACCGGCCGAAGTAGTCTTCGAGCCCGCGGGGATCGTAGACCCGCTCCATCGCGCGACCGCCGAGCACGTAGCTCGGGCGCACCATCACGGGGAACCCGATCTGCTTCGCGACGACGCGCGCTTCGTCGAGCGAGCGCGCGATGCCCCAGCGCGGCGCCCGCAGCGCGAGCTTGTTCATGACCTCGCCGAACCGCTCGCGATCCTCGGCGCGATCGATCGCATCGGCGCTGGTGCCGAGGATCGGAATGCCGGCGGCGGCGAGCGGCACCGCGAGCTTGAGCGGCGTCTGACCGCCGAACTGCACGATCACGCCCCAGGGCTTCTCGACGTGACAGATCTCGAGCACGTCCTCGAGCGTGAGCGGTTCGAAGTACAACCGATCCGAGGTGTCGTAGTCGGTCGACACCGTCTCGGGGTTGCAGTTGACCATGATCGACTCGATGCCCTCGTCGGCGAGCGCCATCGCCGCGTGGCAGCAGCAGTAGTCGAACTCGATGCCTTGGCCGATCCGGTTCGGACCGCCGCCGAGGATGATCACCTTCTTGCGGTCGGTCGGGCGCGATTCGCACTCGTCCTCGTACGTGCTGTACATGTACGGCGTGTTCGATTCGTACTCGCCGCCGCACGTGTCGACGCGCTTGTAGACCGGGCGGATGCCGGCGGCGTGACG
>JBDTJY010000080.1:0-2658 GCA_039935615.1 Kofleriaceae bacterium | reverse complement strand
GCGCCGACACCACGAGGATCGCGCCGTCCATCTGCGCCGCGCCCGTGATCATGTTCTTGATGTAGTCGGCGTGGCCGGGGCAGTCGACGTGCGCGTAGTGGCGCTTGTCGGATTCGTACTCGACGTGTGCGGTCGAGATCGTGATGCCGCGGGCCTTCTCTTCAGGCGCCTTGTCGATCTGATCGAACGCCGTGAACTTTGCGAAGCCTTTGGTCGATTGGACCTTCGTGATCGCTGCCGTCAACGTGGTCTTGCCGTGATCGACGTGGCCGATCGTTCCGATGTTGACGTGGGGCTTGTTGCGGACGAATTTCTCTTTCGACACAGGCGATCTCCTTAACGGGCGGTCAGTTCTTCACGAATCTGAAGCGGCACTTCAGCGTAGTGGTCGAGTTCCATCGAGTACGTAGCGCGGCCCCGGCTGCGCGATCGCAGGTCGGTTGCATAACCAAACATGGAGGCCATGGGGACAAAACAGGCGACGGCTTGTACACCAGGGCGTGCGGTAATTCCAGCGACTTTTCCGCGTCGTGCGTGCAAATCACCGAGCACGTCACCGACCGATTCCTCGGGGATCACAACCTCGAGCGCCATGATCGGCTCGAGCACGGTCGGCCCGGCCTTGTTGGCGGCCGCGACGAAGGCCTTCGATCCGGCGACCTTGAAGGCGAAATTATTAGAATCTACGGGATGATAGCTACCACCGACGACCTGGACCCGGAGGTCGGTCATGGGGTATCCGGCGATCACGCCGCGCTCGACGGCCTCGGCCACTCCCGCGGCGATCGCCGGCGCGTGCTCCGAGGGGATGTCCGCTTGGGAGGCGCGATTTTCGTACACGTACCCCCCTCCCCGGTCGGTCGGCTCGACCACGAGCTGGACGTGGCCGTACTCGCCGCGTGGACCACCCGGCCCGGCGGCGACCCGCACGAACTTGTTCTCGCCCTCGGCGCGGCGCGTGACGGTCTCGCGGTACGAGACGGCCGGCTTGCCGACGCGGACCTTGACGCCGAGCTCGCGGCGCAGGCGATCGACCACGATCTCGAGGTGGAGCTCGCCCATGCCCGACAGCATGATCTGGCCCGACTCGGGATCGGTCTTGACGCGGAACGAGGGATCTTCGAGCGCGAGCAGATCGAGCGCGCCGACGAGCTTCGCAGCGTCTTCATCGGTCTCGGGCTCGACGACGACGTTGATCACGGTGTTCGGGATCGCGATCGGATCGAGGAGGATCGGTGTGCGTGGATCGCAGAGTGTGTCGCCCGTGGCGATCCGTCCGCTCGTGGAGAGGATCGCGCCGATCATGCCGCTCTCGATCGCGCGAATGTCTTCGCGGCGATTCGCGAACATCCGCACGAGGCGACCGACTTGCTCGAGCTGGCCGCGCGTCGCATTCAACACCGCATCACCGACGCGGAGCGATCCGGCGTAGACGCGCACGAACGTGAGCTGACCGCCGCCGTCGTCGGCTTGCACCTTGAACGCGAGCGCGGCGAGCGGCTGATCGTCGCCGACGATGCGCACGATCGTCGGGGCGCCCGTCGGATCTTGCGGGTCGCGACCTTTGACGACGCCGGCGAGCGCGTCGATCGACTCCGCACCGCCATTCGGCGGTGCTCCTTGGCCCGCGTAGCGCGCCTCGAACGGCGACGGCAGATAATCGATCACCGCGTCGAGGAGGTTGTGGATACCGAGGTTGCGGAACGCCGCGCCGACGAGCACCGGCACGCCGCGATTCGCGAGCGTGACGCGGCGAAGCGCGGCCTTGATCTGATCGGCCGGTAGCTCGCGACCCGCGACCCACGCGGCCATCAACTCGTCGTCGAGCTCGGCGATCGCTTCGATCATCTGCTCGCGCGCGCGGCTCGCCGCCGGCACGTGCGCGCTCGGGATCGGGCCGTCGGAGAACTTCACGCCGAGCGATTCGAGATCCCACGTGCGCGCGCGCAGCGTGACGAGGTCGATCACCGAGCTGAACGACGGGCCGATGCCGATCGGAAGCTGGATCGCGATCGGCGTCGCGGCCAACCGCGACTTCATCTCTTCGATCACGCGACCGGGCTCGGCGCCGTCGCGATCGCACTTGTTGATGAACGCGAGCCGCGGGATCCGATAACGATCGGCCTGACGCCACATGGTCTCGCTCTGCGACTCGACGCCCTCGACGGCCGAGAACACCGCGATCGCACCGTCGAGCACGCGCAGCGAGCGCTCGACCTCCATCGTGAAGTCGACGTGGCCGGGTGTGTCGATCAGGTTGACGAGGTGGTGCTTCCAGCCGAACGTCGTCGCCGCGGCGGTGATCGAGATGCCGCGCTCCTGCTCCTGCTGCATCCAATCGGTGAATGCGGCGCCGTCATCGACCTCGCCGATCCGCGAGGTGATGCCGGTATAGAACAGCATCCGCTCGGTCGTCGTGGTCTTGCCCGCGTCGACATGCGCCATGATCCCGATGTTTCGGGTGCGGTCCGGAGGGACCGATCGGGCGTTGACGATATGAGTCGGGCGAGGAGGCATTTGTCGAACCTGGCGGTTTGGGGCTGTGCCCCACCTGCCGGATTCCTTTGAATCAGGGCGACTGCGTTACCAGCGGTAGTGAGCGAACGCCTTGTTGGCGTCGGCCATCTTGTGAACGTCTTCCCGCTTCTTCACCGCGTT
>JBDTJY010000079.1:0-70689 GCA_039935615.1 Kofleriaceae bacterium | reverse complement strand
AGCACCTCGCTGTCGAGCTCGCTCTGCGGGGCGATCAGCGGGAACCGCGCGGCGATCGCGCGATCGTTGACGACGATGCCGTTGTGCAGCGCGACCGCACCGTGGGTGACGACCGGCTGGTTGTTCGCCATGTCGGACTGCGCGCCGTTCGTCGCGAGGCGCGAGTGACCGGTGATCGCGATCGTGGAGCCGAGCTCGAACCGAGCGAGCGCGCGATCGAGCAGCGCGTGGAGCGCGGGATTCGCGAGGAACGCGCTGACCGAGCCGCCCTGCTTGAGGACCTGGATCTCGGTGCCGTCGTGCACGGCGATGCCAGCGGCTTCGCGGCCGCGGGTCTCGGAGTGCTTCAGCAGCGCGATCGCGAGTGCGCGTGCGAGGTCACGATCGACCTGGTGATCGCTCGTACAGACAACGCCAAAGATGCCGCACATAGCTCGGAGGAGCGGCACAATACACGCCTCGGCACCTGTTGTGGCTATAGTCCGGCCCGTGCGCAGTGGCCGGCAAACTCGACTGTGGGTTCGCGCACTTCCCTTCGGGATCGTCCTCGCCGCGTGGGTGCTGTTCGTGCTCGCGGCCTATCCGGGCACGATGTCGATCGATTCGTTCGATCAACTCAAGGAAGCGCGTGCCGGCTTCTACACCGACAGCCATCCGCCGGCGATGGCCGCGCTCTGGCGGCTGACCGAGCACGTCGTCCGCGGCCCGTTCGGAATGCTCGTGATCCAGAGCGCGACCCTGCTCGGCGGTCTGGCGATGATCCTGGGGCGGGTGTTCCGGCCGATCGTGGCCGCCGCGATCGCGGCTGCGCTGTTCCTGTACCCACCGATCTGCTCGCCCGTCGCGGTGATCTGGAAGGACTGCCTGATGGCAGGTGGGCTCGTGCTCGGTATCGCGCTGATCACGAGCGTGGGGCGGCGCGCGCGGATCGCGGGCCTGGTCGTGCTGATGTTCGCGACCGCGATGCGCTACAACGCGTTCGCCGCGACGCTGCCACTCGTGGTGCTCCTGTTCGAATGGCGGCCGGGCATGAAGTGGCTGCAACGCTACGCGATCGCGGTCGGCGCCTGGCTCGCGATCACCGTCGTCGCGATGGGGTTGAACGCCGTCTTGACCGATCGCCAGATGCACTTCTGGGCGTCGTCGTTCGCGCTCGTCGATATCACCGGGACGGTCGCGAACACCGGTGACACGCTGACCGATGCCGAGCTCGGCCCGCTGCTCGCGCCGACGGAGATCGAGGTCGCGAGCGACTACCAGGCGGCGCTGCGCAGCCACTATCGGACGTGCGATTTCGTGACGCTGATCGGCAAGCCGCCCGCCCTGTGGGACGTCCAGCTCGGCGGCGACGTGCCGCTCGCCGAGGCCAAGCGCGGGGCGATCACCCACGCCTGGTGGGAGATCGTTTCGGCGCATCCAGGTGGCTACGTCACGTACCGGCTCGATTCGTTCGCCGACGTGTTGGGCATGCACGCGGCGTTTCGCGGCACCACGGTGCTGCCGCGCCACTGGCAGAACCCGGCTTCACTCGAGGCGTTCGGGATCGCGCACGGCGATCCGCCGCTCGCGAACACCGCCGAGACGATCGCGCAGCGGACCGGCCGACGCACGCCGCTGTATCGCCCGTGGTTCTACGCGCTGCTCGCGCTCGCGCTGCTGTGGTGGGCGCGACGCTATCGCGAGGTGCTCGCCGTGCTGCTGTCGGGATTGCTGATGGAGTCGTCGCTGGTGATCCTCGCGGTCACGCCGGACTATCGCTATTCGCACTGGCTGGTCGTCACGACCTGCCTGGGTCTGGTACTCCTCGTGGCGAACCGTGCTCGAAAGTAGTCGGCGATGACCTGTCCGATCTGCACGCGCGCCGAGATGGCTCGCGATGGTCACTACGCGCACTGTTCCGCGTGTGGCTATTGGTCCTCGGATCTCGAGCCCGATGTCGCGAACACCGCGGGGCTCGATAGCGAGTACGACCTCGTGTCGTACGAGCACACGCGGCGCGCGAACTACCTCCGGATCCTCGACGCGCTCGCACCTCGTCACGGCGCGGGGAGCCGCCTGCTCGAGATCGGGTGCGCGGACGGGCTGTTCCTCGAGCTCTCGCACTCGCACAACGGGTACACCGCGCTCGGCATCGAGCCGAACACCAAGATGATCGCGGGCAACCGGTTCGGGCAGGACATCCACACCGGGTTCTTCCCCGACGTCCTCGCAACCACCGAGCGGTTCGACGTGATCGCGCTCAACTGCGTGTTCGAGCACGTGCCCGATCTCGACGCGATGCTCGACAGCTTCAAGGCGTTCCTCGCGCCCGGTGGCAGCGTGATGTTGAACGTGCCGGTCAGCTCCGGCTTCATGTTCCACGCGTCACGCGCGCTGTTTCGCGTCGGTGTGCACTATCCGTTCGATCGGATCTGGCAGAAGGGGTTCGTCAGCCCTCACCTGCATTACTTCGCGACCGAGAACCTCGCGACGTTGCTCGCGCGCCACGCGTTCGAGCTCGTCGCCGAGACACCGCTCGCGCTGTTCAGCCTCGGTGGGATCTATCAGCGCCTCAGCCTCGATCCGAACATCCGGTTCGTGCAGCGCTGGTCAGCGCTCGGCGCGCTCTACGCGTACTACCCGGTGCAGCGGCTCGCGCCGGATGCGCGCGCGTTCGTGTTCGCTCACAGATAGGTCACAGCTAGGTCACAGATAGGTCAACGCGGCGAGCAGCGCGAGGCCGCTCACGACGACCGCCGCGGTTCCGACGATCCACCAGACTCCCGTGCTCCCGGCGATGACGCGCGGTTCGCGGCGCGCGCGCATCCGATCCGGAATCAGCGTGCTGCCGTGAACCAGGATCTCGGCCAGGAGCACCGGCATCGGCGTGGTCGCCGTCGCATTCGCGGGAGGCTTGACCTCGACGATCGGGGGTTCTTCCGGCGTGACCACCATCGGTTGCGATCCACGCGCGAGCTCGGCACCCGGGCGACGCATCGTGTGGGCGAGCCGGCTCGGGCCGCGGGTGATGCTGGGCTCCAACGACGAGGTGGCGATCTCGATCTCGGCCTCGAGGTCGGGCGCGACCGGGGCTGGTCTTCGCGCGGCGTCTTGCGCGTCGAGCAGCACGGCGATGCCGCGACAATCGAACTCGGTGGTGCGAGCTTCGTCGCGCGGGCGGACCTTCCGTGCCACGACGTTACGGTTCGGGGGCGCCGGCTTCTCCATCTGATCGGATAGTACGAAAGCTCACGAGCGGGATCGGGTATGGATCGGCTAGCGCCGGTAGGTAGCAGCTCGGATCACACGCTGAGCTCGGCCGGGATGGCGTCCGCGAGCCGCTCGGGCCGGGGCAGTCGCCACCACGTCCACGCGGCGAACAGCGCGCACCCGATCAACATCGCGTCGAGTGCAGTGAAGTGCCCGACCCAGGCCGAGAACGCGACCTCACCGACGATCGTGACGGCGCACGCGATCGCGACGACCACGTTGCGGACCCGCCGGCGAAGGAACTCGCCGGCCCCGAACTCGACCGCGGCGAGGACGCCGAACGCGATCGCGAGGGCCTTCGCGGAGGCCGCCGTGTGATTCGCACTCTCGGTCAGCGCGGCGTCGAGCTTCGCGTCGCCGACCGCACCGAACAGGTTGCCGGTGAACAGCGCGACCGCCGCGATCACCGCGTTGATCATCGCGCAGAAGCCAAGCGCGACCGAGCCGAGGGTGGCCAGCACCTTGGTCGTGAGATCATCGTTCATGCGCACAAGAGCCGCGAGCTCCCGTCGGGTCGCATGACATCGGCTTACAGACGGTGCTGCGCGATCCAGTCGGCGATGATCTTGCGGCGCTCGGCGAGCGGATGTTCCTCGGCGGCCTGCGCCGCGATCAACAGCGCGCTCGGACGCTCGGCCTTGCTGGCGTCCCACATCGCGCGCGCGACGAGGTAGCGAGCGTCGCCGAGCTCGAGGGGGTCGGCCCCCGAGCCCTTGGCCTCGATCAGCGAGACCGCACGCTTCGCGTTGGCGAGGCAGTCGCGCGGCTTGTCCTGCGCGATCTGAACTTCGCAGAGGTCGGAGAGCGCGCCGGGGAGGCGCTGTTCGCCATCCGCACCGGCGTGCTCGATGATGGTGAGGGCGCGGTTCGCGGCGACGAAGGCGTCGTCGAGCCGGTTGGCCGCCCCGAGCGCGACCGAGCGATCGCGCTCGGGGCCGGCGACGGAGAGGGCCTCGGGGCCGTCGGTCTTCGCGAGGATGTCGCGCGCGAGCGTCGCGTTCGCGAGCGCATCGGCCCAGCGTTGCTCCATCAGCGCGACCGTGAACAGGTTGCCTTGGACCGCCGCACGCGACGGATGGAAGTCGCCGTAGACCCGCTGGAACGTCGCGTCGGCCTGCTCGAGCAGGCGCTTGCCGTCGGCGAGCTGGCCATCGTCGATCAAGACCTGCGCGAGCGTCATCTTCGCGCCGGCGGTGGTCGGGTGATCGGGACCGAGGGTGGCCTGCGCGAGCTCCACGGTGTGGCGTGCGGCGACGAGTGCGTCGGGGTTGCGGCCGGCCGCGCGCAGGATCTGCGACAGCACGCCGTAGGCCTCGGCGACGTTCGGATGCTCGGCGCCGTAGACCTTCTCGAACAGCGCGATCGAGGCGGTCATGGTCTTCTCGGCTTCGACGAGCTTCATCTCCTCGACGAACAACTGCGCTTCGGTGAGATCGAGCCGCGCTTCGAGCGCCGCGTTGCCGCCGATCCGAGCGAGCTTCGCGCGCGCGAGCCCGATCTGGCGGTGCGCGAGCGTGTGATCGTGGAGCTCGGTGCCCGACGTGCCGGCGAGCTTGTCGAGCGCGACCGCCGCATCGAGGTCGCGGCCCTGCGCTTCGGCGAGCGTCTCGGCGTCGTTGAACTGCGTGATCGCGAGCTGCGGGTCGAGGCTGTCGTCGAGCTGGCCGAGCACCAACAGGATGTCGAGCTGGAGCCCCTGATCCTTGCGCGCGCGCGCATCGGCGAGGAACGGCTGCGCGACCGCGACCCCTTCGCGATAGCGCGCGGTCTCGAAGTCGGCCTTGAGCTCGGCGAGCTTCGCGAGGTCGGCGGGGGCATGCGCCTGCGTCGTGACGACCGAGGCATCGCTGCACGGGCTCGGATCGAAGATCGCCCACGCCGCGTCGGGACCGCGCGCGACGTTCGCAGGATCGGGACGCGACAGCGCGGCGACCACCGCCGCGAGCTCGCCGCGACGCTGGACGAGGCAGGTCTGCCGCGCGACCTGCACGCGCTCCGACTGGCCGCGATCGCGACAGGTGGCGCGCGCCTGATCGGCGAGCGCGTTCGAGTAGCGATCGAGCGTCGCGGCGGTGCGATCGAACGCGCCGGCCGCGAGCGGCTTGCCGGTGGCGATGAAGCTCGCGGCGAGCATCGCCCGCGCGGGGGGCGCGAACGCGGCGCGCGCTTGGTCGCCGGCGAGCTCGCACGCCGCCGCGCGCTGGCGCGACGTGATCGTCGTGTAGATCGCAAAGGCACCGGCGGCGACCGCGAGCGCGGCGACCACGGTCGCGATCGCGTTGCGCGTGGTCCGCGGCGCGAGCGCGGTGCGCAGCGCGACGAGCAGCGCCGCCATATCCGGAAACCGTGCCGCCGGATCGGTCGCGAGCCCGCGCTCGATCACCTTGCGCACGCGATCGGGGACCGGCGAGCTCGGGCGCTCGAGCTGGTGGCGCTCGATGCTCTCGTGCAGCGCCGACAGCGTCAGGCCGCTGAACGGCCGCTTGCCGTACAGCGCCTCCCACGCGACGACGCAAAACGCGAACTGATCGCACCGCGCATCGACGCTCTCGCCGCCGAACTGCTCGGGCGCCATGTACGCGGGCGTCCCGGCGAGGCCACCGGTCACGGTCAGCGCGACCGCGAGCGCGTCGGGGTCGGCGTGGACCGGCGCGTGATCGGTGCGCGCGAGCCCGAAGTCGCCGACCCGCGGCCGGCCCTCTTCGCCGACCAACACGTTCTCGGGCTTGAAGTCGCGATGGACGAGCCCCGCCGCGTGCGCCGCGACCAGGCCGTTGCCGGCATCGCCGAGCATCGCGACGATCTCGCGCCAGGTCCTCGGCGTGGCGGCGAGCCAGCCGCGCAGCGTGCTGCCCTTGACGTATTCCATCGCGACGAACATGCGGTCGTCCCACGAGGCGACCTCGAACACGTTGACGACGTTCGGATGCGCGAGCTTGGCCATCGCGATCGCCTCGCGCTGGAGCCGGTCGGCGCCGGAGCCCGCGCGGTGGAGCTTCAACGCGACATCGCGGCCGAGCGTGCGGTCGTGCGCGAGATAGACCGTCCCCATGCCGCCGTGGCCGAGCTCGGCACCGACCTCGTAGCGGTCGTGGATCACCGAGCCCGCCGCGAGATCGAGCCCGGCGAACGGCACCGCGGGCGTGCTCGGCGACCGCGACCCGAGGGCGAGCGCGGCGACCGCCTTGCGGCAATGCGAGCAGCTATCGAGGTGGAGCTCGATCTCGCCGAACCGGCCCGGCGCGAGCGACCGCTCGACCATGGCGAGCAGCGTTTCGTCGTTCGGGCAGCCCACGGGGCATCTCGTACCAGATCCAGCGAGGGGTTTTTGAGATAAATTCACGGATCGGGTGAGCTCGACCAGTTACACGGCGTTAGGCGGGAGCCGACTCGCGGGCCGCGACGGAACGATCTACTGGACCGAGGCCGATCCGAGTGCTACCGGCCTCCACCAGATCGTGGCCGCGAGCGCGCGTGGCAAGACCCCGGTGGTCCACGGCCTCCCGTTGCCCCCGGCGCGGATGCGAGACCTGGTCGCGACCGCGAGCCACCTGGTCTGGCACGACGGCGCGATGCTGCGGCTCGCGCGGCTCGACTCGGGTGCGATCACCCACGTCGATGACCCCGGCCTCGCGTGGTTGACGTGCCTCGCCGCCGATCGCAGCGCCGCCTACTACGCGCGCGCGAGCGAGGGCGGCTCCGCGATCGGGCGCGTCGATGTGGATGGCACGACCCACGAGCTCGTCGTCCTCGCGGGGACGGTCGATCAGCTCGTCGTCGCCGGCGCGCACCTCGCGTGGACGCTGCACGGCGCGAGCGATGTCTACGTGCAGCGGAGCGGCGGCACGCCCGAGCTGTTGTACTCGGCGAATCAACCGTTCGCGCTGTGCGGCGCGGGCGCGGATCACTTGATCCTCGCGGCGGGCTCGTCGCTGCTTCGCCTCGAGCTCGCGACCGGGCAGCTCGTCACGCTCGCCGCCGAGCTCGCCGCGGGTTGGCCGCATGCGATCGCCTGGCACGCGGGCGTCGCGTACATCGCGCGCCACGAGATCGCGGTCGCCGGCACGCGGCTCGGCAGTTGTCTCGAGCGCGTCGATCTGGCGAATGACACGGCGACGATCGTCCACGCGCCGACCGCGGAGCGCACGATCGATCACCTCGCCGCGAACGATCACGGCGCGTTCTGTCTGGAGCGGCTGCGCGCCGGCGCCGACCTCGGCGTCGCGATCGTCCATGTCACGCCGGCCGCGGTCACGCGCACCGTGATCGAGCAGCGCGGCACGCGCACCGGTGACGGCATCCGGATCGATGCGTCGATCGGCCGGCTGCGTGCCGGCTTCGTCGGCGAGGTCAACACCTGCGCCGATCTCGTCAAGCGGATCGCGAGCGAGGCGCCGCGCCGCCTCGAGCTGGTGTTCGCGCCGGCGAGCCCGGGCGAGCTGTGGTCGTCGGCGTGTCTCGGCCGCGGCCTGCCGTCGGTCGCCTCGTTGATCGTGCCGAACAGCGGCTCGCTCGGTCAGCTCGCCGACATGTTCACCGCGCTGTCGGCGCTCGAACGCGCGTACATCGTCGGCGAGCTCAAGCTGGAGCCGTTCGAGCACGCGACGCTGCGCGAGCTCCAGCTCGAATCCGACCGGCTGCCGGCGACGTTCGCGAAGAGCCTCGCGAGCTGTCACCTCGCCGCGGTCGAGCGCTGCGCGCTGACGTTCAAGCGGATCTCGACGGCCTCGCTGTTGAAGCTCGTCGAGGCGCTCGCGATGGTCAACGCGCCGAAGTTGCGCACGGTGCACTTCGGCGGCCTGCGCGGGCCCGATCAGATCCGCGACGTCACGAGCCATCTCTCGGAGCGCCGTGCACCGTTCGCGTGGCAGCTCGTGTCGTTCAACGGCGCGCTCGGCGGCGAGGAGCAATGGCTCGAGGTCGTCGAATCGATCAAGCCGCCGGGGACGCTGCGGGTCGCGTTGCCGCTCGTCGACATGCTCGGCGCGGAGCTCGCGAAGTCGCAGCAGCGCCGCCATCGCTGGTTGGTCGACGTCGCCGAGACCGGCTGGGCGCCGGGCGACGTCCGCGCGGCCGCGACCTGGTAGCTACTCGCGCGGCGGCTCGACCAGCGAGAGCACGACGAGATAGAGGTCGTTGTGGTTCGTGACGTACAGCGCGTGGCCGAGCACCGGCGGCCAGTTCATGGCACTGGATTCGATCGCGCGGTTGAACCGGGTGCTCTCGTCGGCATCGAGCGGGCCGACGCGGCCGATCTTCGACGAGTGCAGCACGATCTCGTAGGTCGGCTCGTCATCGCGAAAGCCGATCGACAGCATCAGCTTGCCCATCGCGACCGCCGCGCCGACGCTCTTGACCGCGACCTTGTCCTTCGCGACCCACTCGTGGACGGCTTTGGCAAGCTGGTTGACGTGTCCCGCGTCGTCGAGCTCGCCGACGAACAGCTTGAACTTGTCGTGTACCTGAGCGTTCTCGGCCATGCCTCGATTGTATCGAGTACAGTCCGCCTGTGGGTTTGATGGACGGCAAAGCAGTCGCGATCACCGGAGCTAGCTCGGGCATCGGACTCGAGACCGCGCGCGGGCTCGCCGCGATGGGCGCCCGGATCATCGCGATCGTGCGCGACAAGGCGAAGGCCGAAGCGGCCCTCGCGGACATCCCGCACGACGTGGTCGTCGCGGACCTGTATTCGCTCGGCGAGGTCCGCGCGGCCGGCGCCGAGATTCGTCGCCGGTTCTCGCGGCTCGACGTGTTGATCAACAACGCCGGCGCGATCCACTTCAAGCGCGAGCTCACGGTCGACGGCTTCGAGAAGACGTTCGCCCTCGACCACCTGACGCCGTTCCAGTTGACCTACGAGCTCAAGGATCTGCTCGCCGCGAGTGCACCGGCGCGCGTCGTCACCGTGTCGTCGGCGGGGCATCGCCTCGCCTCGTTTCGCTGGGACGACCTCGCGACGATGAAGCGCTGGACCGGATCGCCGGGCGTCTACGGCGCGTCGAAGCTGTGCAACATCTGGTTCGCGCGCGAGAGCGGCCGCCGGATGGCGCGCGCGAACGTCACGTCGTGCTCGGTGCATCCAGGCACGGTCGGCTCGGGGTTCGGCCAGCAGAGCGGCTCGCGCTTGATCAAGCTCGTGGCGCCGCTGGTCAAGCCGTTCTTGAAGACGGCGGAGCAGGGTGCGGCGACCTCGATCTTCGTCGCGAGCTCGCCGACGATCGAGGGTGCGAGCGGCCTGTACTTCGTCGACAGCAAACCCGCGAAGCCGTCGCGATGGGCGCGCGACGATCACGAGGCGTTGAAGTTGTGGGAGCTCTCGGAGAAGTTGTGCGGAGTGACCTGGGCGTGAGATCGCGGTGATCGCGCGCGTGCTCGCGATCGCCGTCGCGCTCGCCGCGTGCGACAGCCACACGCCGGCGTCGCCGGCACCGCCGTCTGCTCGAATCGTCGTCGCGGCGACCCACCCGAACAGCTCGAACATCACGGCGGCCGACTACCTCGGGCCCGGAGCGTGCGGGGCGTGTCACGCCGACGAATTCGCGCGCTGGACCCAGAGCCTGCATCGCGTGATGAACGCGAACGCGGGCGACGCCGGCGCGATCATCGGCGACTTCGCGAACGCGACGCTGCGCTACGCCGGCGGCGAGGTCAGCTTCACGCACGATGCGATGACGATGAAGAAGGCCGGCCGCGCAACGCACTACCGCGTGACGCGCACGATCGGCCGGCGCGGGCTGCAGGAGTACGTCGGCATCGAGGACGGCCACACCGACGAGGTCCGCCTCCCGTTCGGATGGTGGCCACGGCGCGGCGGTTGGTTCCCGCAGCCGTACTTCGATCCATGGCTGCTCGACGAGTCGCAGTTCGACGCGTACGCACCGGTGCGCGAGCCGTGGGCCGAGCGCTGTCCGTGGTGTCACTCGACGTATCCGTTCGAGCAACGCATCGCGCGGTCGTCGGGTCCGTCGCAGCTCGGTCACGGGCTCGAGCAGTTGTTCACGGCGGCGCCGGGCGGCGAACGGCTCGCCGTCGAGCGCCAGATCACGACCGGCATCAGTTGCGAGAGCTGTCACCTCGGTGGCCGCGCGCACGCCGCCGGTGGCCCGATCCACTTCGTGCCACAAGGTGCGACCGCGAAGGCGAACGTCCCCGCGAAGCCGTTCTCCGAGGAGCGCCGCGATCCGAGCATCGTCAATGCGGTGTGCGCGCAGTGCCACTCCGGTCCATCGCCGCGGCTCGCCGATCACACGGCGCTGCGCAACTCGAGCGAGGCGCTGGATCTCGCGGCCTCGCCGTGCACGACGATCAAGTGCACCGATTGCCACGATCCACATCGCGCCGATGCCCACGCCGACGAAGCGCGCTCGCTCGCCGCGTGCACGCACTGCCACACCGCGCTCGCCGATCCGGCGGCGGCGACCGCGCATCGTGGCGCCGGCCACACGACGACCACGTGCCTCGACTGCCACATGCCGCGGATGGTGATGGGCATCGATCACATGGTGCGCACGCACCGGATCAGCTCGCCGACCGATCCGGAGGTGCTCGGCGAAGCGGGGCCGAACGCGTGCAACCTGTGTCACCTCGATCGCTCGATCACGTGGACCGCCGACGAGCTCGCGCGCGGCTGGGACGTCCACCTGCCGATCACCGAGTGGACCAAGGCGTACACCCAGGGGATCGACGCGCCGGTCGGCGAGGTCTGGCTCGCGAGTGCGCAGCCGGCATTCCGCCTGATCGCGGCCCATGCGTACGCGCGTTCGTCGCTCGGCAAGCGCGAGCTGCCGCGGCTGTACCTCGGGCTCACCGACCCGCTCGCGTACATGCGCGTGTGGACGCAGTTCGCCATCGAGGACGTGCTCGGGCGCACCCTGACGCTATCCGAGTACGATGCGCGCGCCGAGCCGCGCGTGCGTGCGCGTCAAGTCGCGGCGCTGCCCCGATGACCGGTGGTCTCGTGCGGCCGGTGCTACCCTGCGCCATGACCGAGTGGAGACCGACCGCGTGCATCTTGTGCGAATGCAACTGCGGTCTCGAGGTCCAGCTCGAGGGTCGCCGGCTCGTCAAGTTCCGCGGCGACAAGCGCCATCCGTCGTCGCAGGGCTACGCGTGCGAGAAGCCGCACCGGCTCGATCACTATCAGAACCACAACGAGCGGTTGACCTCGCCGCTGCGCCGCCGCGCGGATGGCACGTTCGAGGAGATCTCGTGGGACGTCGCGATCCGCGAAGTCGCCGACAAGCTCGCCGCGATCCGCGACAGCTACGGCGGCGACTCGATCTTCTATTACGGCGGCGGCGGGCAGGGCAATCACCTCGGCGGTGCGTACTCGACGGCGACCCGGCGCGCTCTGAATTCGCGCTACCACTCGAGCGCGCTCGCGCAGGAGAAGACCGGCGAGTTCTGGATCAGCGATCGCATGATGGGCAGCGCGACGCGCGCCGACTTCGATCACTGCGACGTCGGGTTGTTCCTCGGCAAGAACCCGTGGCACTCGCACTCGATCCCGCGCGCGCGCGTCACGCTGAAGGAGCTGTCGCAGGATCCGGCGCGCACGCTGATCGTGATCGATCCGCGCCGCACCGAGACGGCGGAGCTCGCCGATATCCATCTCGCCGTGCGACCGGGGACCGATGCCTGGCTGCTGCTCGCGCTGCTCGCGGTGATCGTCGAGGACGGGCTGGTCGCTCGCGAGTTCCTCGCGACGCACGTCGCCGCCGGCGAGTACGACCAGGTCGCGGCGATGCTGGCTGCCGTCGATATTGCCGCGGCAGCCGCGCGCTGCGGGATCGCCGAAACCGAGGTGCGCCGCACGGCGCACGTGATCGCCAACGCGCGCGCGTTCGCGAGCTTCGAGGATCTCGGCGTCCAGATGAACCGAGACTCGACCGTGGTGAGCTACCTGCATCGCCTGCTGATCATCGTGACCGGCAGCATCGGCAAGCCGGGCACGCACTTCATCCCGACCACGCTCGTCGATCTCGCGAACGGCGAGGCGAAGCGCACGAGTCCGGTCGTCGGTGCGCGGATCGTCGGCGGGCTGGTCCCGTGCAACGTGATCGCCGACGAGATCCTGACCGATCATCCGAAGCGCTATCGCGCGATGCTCGTCGAGGCCTCGAACCCGGCGCACTCGCTCGCCGACTCCAAGCGGATGCGCGAGGCGCTGGGCGCACTCGACGTGCTGGTCGTGATCGATGTCGCGCTGACCGAGACGGCGAAGCTCGCGCACTACATCCTGCCGGCGTCGAGCCAGTTCGAGAAGGCCGAGGCGACGTTCTTCAACTTCGACTTCCCGCACAACTACTTTCATCTCCGCCGGCGCTTGCTCGAGCCGACGCCGAACACGCTGCCCGAGGCCGAGATCCACGCGCGACTCGTCGAGGCGCTCGGCGGGGTGACCGAGGCGGAGCTCGCGCCGCTGCGTGCGGTCGCCGGCGATCTGCCGACCTACGCGATGACGATGCTGACCCGCGTGATGCCGAACCCGAAGCTCGGGCCGCTCGCGCCGGTGTTGCTGTATCGCACGATGGAGCTGCCCGACGACGCCAAGCAGGGCGCCGTCGTGTTCGGGCTCGTCGTCAAGGCGGCGATGCAGCACGGCGGGTCGCTCGCACGTGCGGGCTTCACCGGCACGCCCATGGAGGTCGCGACGAAGTTGTGGGCCGCGATCCTCGCCGGGGAGTCCGGCGTGGTGTTCGCGGTCGACGACTGGGCGGAGGTGATCAAACGGATGGGCACGCTCCACGTCGCGCTGCCCGACATGCTCGAGGAGGTCGCGCGGATCCTCGCGAGCCCGATCGCGGCGATCGATACGGCGTTTCCGTTCGTGCTCACCGCCGGCGAGCGCCGCTCGTTCACCGCGAACACGATCATTCGCGATCCGCGGTGGCGCAAGAAGGGTGGCGATGGCGCGTTGCGGATCAGCACCGGCGATGCGCACGAGCTCGGCGTCGCGACCGGCGAGCACGTTCGGCTGACGACGCGCCGCGACTCGGTCGACGTCGCGATCGAGGTCTCCGAGTCGATGCAGCGCGGCCACATCGCGCTGCCGAACGGGCTCGGTGTCGGCTACGAAGGCGCGACCACCGGCGTCGCGCCGAACGAGCTGACCTCGACCGAGGATCGCGATCCGTTCGTCGGCACGCCGTGGCACACGCACGTGCCCGCGCGCCTCGAGCGGGTCTAGAGGTCGCGCACGAGCTTCTTGAGCGCGCGCCACACGACGAACGGCAACTGGTGGCCACCTTCGAACGGCAACCACGTGACGTTCGCACCGGCGCCGATCGCGAAGTCGCGCAGCAGCTCGCCGGCCTCGAGCGACAGCTCGTCATCACCGTCGCCGTGCCCGACGAGCACACGCATGCCGGCGAGGGCGACGGCACGCGGTTGCCAGTCGGTGATCGCGATCCGCGTCGACGACAGCAGCACCAGCACGTCGGGCCGGCGACCGCCGTGCAGCACGCTATCCATCGCGAGCATGCCGCCTTGCGAGAACCCGGCGAGCACGAGGCGGCGCGAGCGGTCCGGATCGAGCGCGGCGAGCAGCGACGCGAGCTGAGCGCGGGCCTCGACGCGCCCGGGCGGATCCATCGCGGACAGCTCCATCGGGCCCGAGGTCAGGCGGCGCAGGCGCGCTTCGGAGTCGACCGGCCACCACGTGCGCGCGCGCGTCGACGGTAGTGGCGCATCGGGGAATACCCACAGCGCCTGATCGGCGAGCGAGTGCGCGAACGGGGCGAGGTCGGCGCCCTCCATCTCGCGACCGTGCAGCATCACGACGACGCGCTCGGCGTCGCGCGCACCGACGAGGATCGCGTTCAAGGCGCCGAGCTGTTCGCGGGTCTCAATCACTCGCGATCACGACCGCTGTCGCGAAATCGCCCTCGTGACTGAGCGACAGCGCGAGCTCGCACGGCCGGGCGGCGGCGAGCGCGGCACCGTGGAGCTGGAGCACGCAGGCGCCGTTCGGTTGCTTCACGACCTCGATGTCGGTCCACGCGATGCCGTCGAGCTCGAGCGCCTTCTTGGCCGCTTCTTTGGCCGCAAACCGCGCCGCGAACCGCTCGGGCCGATCGCGCGCGTACGCGACCTCCGCCGGGGTGAACACGCGCGCGAGGAAGCGCTCTCCGAACGCGTCGATCGACGCGCTGATCCGGCTGACTTGGATCAGGTCGATGCCGACGCTCAACATGAGGCCAGCATACTACTGCGGCGCGAGCTTGGGCTTGAGGCGCAGGAAGCGGACCTCGAACAGGTGGTACGACAGCGCCGCGAGCCCGAGCGTGAGGAGCGCCATCGCGACCCCGTAGACCGCCGCGGCGGGCACGCCCTGCGTCGCGTCGAGCCGCGCGAGGATCGGCAGCCCGACGTAGACGTGGAGCGGCGCGTGAAACACGTACATGCCGTAGCTGTAGAGGCCGATCGTGCGCAGCGGCGCCCAGCCGAGCAGCCGCGCGGGGAGCCGGCGTTGCGGCAGCGAGGCGACCAGGATCACCGCGAAGCCGAGCGCGATCACCGTGTAGCCGGTGGTCTGCATGTTCGGGCCTTCGCGCAGCAGGTGCCCGAGCCCGGCACCGCCGACCACGATCGCGACGCCGACGCCGGCCAGCAGCGATGCCCTGTGGTGCGCGATCATGCTGCGGAAGCGCTCGCCGCGGATCAGCGCCGCTGCGATCGCGCCGATCGCGAGCGCATCCATCCGGCACGGCGTGAACATGTACGCGGCCATCTCTCCGTAGTGCACGCGGACGTAGACGCGGGACGCGATCGCGAGCGCGACGAGCGTCGTACCGACCGCGAGGACGCCGCGTCGCGCGACCACCCAGACGATCAGCGGCCAGATGATATAGAACTGCTCCTCGACGGCGACCAGAAGTGCGGGAACACCGGCTCCCCGCGATCGAACGGTGCGGCGAAGTTCTCGAGGTAGGTCCACAACCAGATCTGGTGATCACCGTGACCGGGCGGCACGTGGACGACGTGCGGCGCGACGAAGAACGCGATGAACAGCGTCCCGTAGTACAGCGGGAAGATCCGCAGCACGCGGCGCACGAGGAACTTCCGGTAGTAGCCGGGCTGGTGGCGCGTATCGAGGAGGATGCCGGTGATCAAGAAGCCCGACAGCACGAAGAACAACTGCACGCCGATCCAGCCGAGATCGAGCGCGAGATCGACGGCGTGGCCGAGGCCGTGCGTCGTCTGGATCACGTCGAAGCCATGCGCGAGCACGAGCAGGATCGCGATACCGCGCAGGCCATCGAGCGCGGGCATCCGGCCGGAGACCAGCTTCTCGAGGGTCTCGGTCGCGGTCGGCGAGCGTTCGGTCATCGTCGGTCTGCGCTTCCCGCACTCATGACAGCGCTCGGAGGATCGCCGCGACGAATAGCGGATGAGACCAGCGCGGCGTGAACGTATGGTCCGCGTTGGGGATCACGTCGATCGAGAGCCTACCCGCACGCTCGAGCCGCGCAACCGCGGAGCCGCCTTGCTCGGCGAGCATCGCGCGACCGGGTTCGCCGGCGGCGAAGATGAAGCGCATCGCCGTGCCCTTGCGACCGAGCGCGAGCAACTCGCTGCCGAGGTCGTCGGGGAGCGGCACGCGCACGCGGCGCAACAGGTCGCGCGCGCGATGTTCGGCGGCGTCGCGGGCGCGCGTGATCACGACGCGGGCGACGCGCTCGAGATCGACCTGGCCGCGCAAGACCTTCTTCCACGACGCAGCGCTGCGCAGGTTTTGCTTGTAGCGACTCGCGTCCTCGGTGACGCGGAACGCGGCGAAGTCGAGCGGCATGCCCGGCTTCCAGAAGAACGTCAGGGGGTTGATCGGCACGATCGTCTCGACCGCGTGAGCGAGCCCCACCTTGATCGCGTGGTAGGCGCCGGAGCACAAGCCGACGACCGCGACCTCACGTGCGCCTTTCGCGCGCGCCCAGTCGACGACCGCGCCGACATCGGCGACGGCGTGCTCGCTGTACACGACGTTCTCGTCGCTGCCGGCGCGCGGCGGGCTGTCGCCGAGGCCGGATTGATCGATCCGGATCACCAGCGCGTCGGGGAGGGCGCGCGCGAGCTCGACGTAGAGCCGATTCGGCCCGACGCGATACACCGCGCCGGCGTTGAGCAGGATCACCGCGCGGCGGGGCGACGCCGTTCGGGTGGTCGCGAGCGCCGTCAGGTCGCGGATCGCGACGACCTCCTCGGTGAGGCCGGCGAACCGCACGCTCGGCACGAGCTCGATCCGCGGAGCCGGCCGAGTGGCGATGGCCGAGCCGGTCCGGAGAAGCGCAGGCGCGGCCGAGCGAGGACCGAAAGCGAGGCCAGGAAGACGCGCGGCGGCGAACGCGATCGTCGCCGCGAGGATCGCGTTCGGCACGATCGCCTTGTGCGGATCGAGCATCATCTCGACGTAGCCGGGCAGGCGCACGTGCTCGACCGCGACGCCGAGCGCGGTCAGCGCCGCGACGTACTTGTCGTTCGCCGGCAGATCATCGCGATCGATCACCAGCATCGCCGGCGCGGGTGCACGCGTGGCTTTCGCGAGATCGATCGTCGACAGTGCGGCGCGGGTCTCGGCGGTCTGCGCGAACCCGACGACCTCGTGGACGTCCTCGGGTGGCACCGCGACGCCGATCGGCGCGGCCTCGAGGCCGAGCTGCATCTGCAGCGCGCGACCTTCGCGCACCAGCGCCTTGGTCGCCGGCACCGTCGCGACCGACACCACGCCGGCGACATCGTCGCGCGTGCCGGCGGCGACGGTCGCGAGCGTCGCGCCGAGGCGAATCCCGACGAGCACGATCCGATCGGCGCCCGCGGTGCGCGCGAGGTTGCACGCGTCGTCGATCGAGGCGAGCCACGCCGGGACGCGATCGGGATCGAGATCGCTGCCTTCGCTGTCGCCGGTGCCGTCGAGATCGAACCGCACCGCGCACATTCCGGCCTGCGCGGCGGCGTCGGCGAGGTGGCGCAACGAGCGCTGCGCGCAGACGGCCTCGTAGCCGAACGGCGGGACGATCACGACGCCGATCGAGCCGGCGCCATGGAGCGAGCCGAACCGCGCACGGCCCGACGCGCCGATGAAGAATCCAGCGGTCACGGCGACGTCTCGATCTTCGACCCGGCCTCCGCGTTGACTGCTTGCACGGTGCCAGGTTTGACCGCCGCGCCGGTCGGTTTCAATCCGATCACGCGCGCTTGATTCGGCGCGAGATGAAAGCCGTCGTCGGCCGGCAGCCAGCCCGGCAGATCGATCGTCACGAACTGCGCGAAGCGCTTCGTCGTGATCGTCAACGCGTCGCCGGTTTGCTGCGCCGACAGCCCGACCTCGTGCTCGCGCCCGCTCGGCATGCCGGCGGGAAACCAGAATTGCTCGGCCTCGCCGAACCGCGCGTGGATCACGTGCACGCCGTTCGGACCGAACCGATACGCGTACGACAGATCGTAGAACCCGTCGAACAAGTCGGCGGCGGCGAGCTCCATCGCGGCGTGGCGGCCGATCGTGACCTCGCGCTCGGCGCGCCCGACCTGGGTGTCGCCACCGCGCCACAGCGCGAGCTCGAGCGTCCGGGTCACCGGCTGCGCGGTGTCGTTCGCGAGGTGGAGCGCGAGCCCGTTGGTGCCTTCGTCGGTGATCGCGAGGGCGACCGGCGCGAGCGCTCGGCGCAGCGCGTACCAACACGCCTTCGGTCGGCCGTTCGCATCGACGACGCCCCAACCCGCGCCCGGCCATAGGTCGCGCAAGAACCAGATCAACGCACCGCGCGTGACCGAGCGCGCGCGCCGCCACTCGCCGTAGGTCCGCGCCATCGCCTCGCCGGTCGCGAACTTTCCGAGCTCGAGGTAGCGCTCGTGGTCGGTGACGCGCAACGCGGTCGCGTCGACGCCGAACACGCGCTGGACATAGTGGTCGCGCACGTCGTCGAAGTCCCAGCCCGCGCCGAGATCGCGCGGCGAGCGCTGCTTCCAACCGGCGTGATGGACGCGCAGTCCCTCCGGCATGCCGCTCGCCGCTGGGACGTTCGCGAACGCGAGGCACTCCGAGGCGAACACGACCTCGGCGCGTCGCGCATCCTCGAGCGGTCGCAGGTACGCGCCAACCCCGTAGTACGACGACGGCCCGCGATTCGACGCATGAGGGAACGCACCGCCGTGCGTCGACGACGGCACGTACGCGGCCTCTGGCACGATAGTCGCGATCACGTCCGGAATCACCTGATGAAACAGCGGCGGCGCCCAGCGGTCGCGCGGCGCGCCCCACATCGCGGCCTGCTGCTCGCCTTCGCTGTTGCCGCAGATCACCGCGAGCGCCGGCCGGCCTTGCAAGCGTGCGAGCTCGCTCTCGACCTCGACCCGGACCTTCGCGACGAACGCCGGATCGTCCGGATAGTCCATGTTCGCGAACATCAGGTCCTGCCACAGCAACACGCCGTGCGCGTCGAGCGCGTCGTACAGCGCGTCGGCCTCGTACGTCATCGTGCCGGCGATCCGCAGCATGTTCATGCCGGCGTCGCACATCTGAGCGATCGCGGCGTCGTACTGCGCCGGTGTCGCCGCGAGGGTCTTCGTGTCGAGCGGCGTCCAACACGCGCCGCGACAGAACACGTCGATGCCGTTCACGCGCACCGCGAAGTCACCGTCCTGCGTGACGGTGATCGTGCGGAACCCGGTGTGCCCGAGATCGATCTCGTACGCGTGATCGCCGGAGCGGACCTCGAGCTTGACCGCATAGCGAGCGGGCTCGCCGTGGGTGTGCGGCCACCACAGCGCGACGTCCTCGATCACCGCCGAGGCGCGCCACCGCTCGTCGTGCAGCACGAGCGCGGCGGTCGCGCTGAGCGCGCCCCGCGTGATCACGATCTGCGCGGCCGACGCGTCCGGCAGATCCGCGATCACGTCGATCACCCCGCGCTGCCCTTCGGCAGCGCTGGCGCGCCGGGACAAGCCGGCCTCGCCGTCGATCCGCGCGGTGATCCGGACGTCGCCGACCCGATGCGTTCGCTGTTCGATCCACACCGGCCGCCACGGCCCGACGGCCGGATAGGGCGGCGACCAACCCGGCGTGCGGCCGAGCAGCGTCGTGCGGATCCACCGCAACTGCTGCTGCTCGAGCATCGGCACTTTCCAGCGCGGGCGCGGGCGCTTCTTCGCGAGCTCCGGCGTCAGCGCGCGACACCGGATCACGAGCTCCTTGACGACGTGCTCGATCACGACCTCGCGGCGCTCCCACATGCTGTCGCCGCTCGCGACGTGGACTCCGTCGAGCCACGCGTCCCACAGCGTCGCGATGCCGTCGAAGCCAAGGACACATCCCGCCGTCAGCTCCGCGCCCATCGGCGCGCGCCACCAGACATCTTCGCCGTCGTAGTCGCGCGGCTCGAGCGCACCGGCCACGGTGCCGGGCACCTTCGCCGGGCTCCAGCGCAGCCGATCGAGGCTCGTGATCTCCGCTTGACCCGGAGGCGTGCACGCGACTTCCCAGCCGTGCTCGATCGCGACGCGCGTGTGACCGCTGACGCCGCGAACGCTCACTACTTACCTGCTGTCAGCTCGTCGATCGCGGTGCGGATCGCGCCGACGCTCTCGAACACGCTGCGCTTCAACATCGCGTCCGGAAACTCGACATCGAACTCGCCCTCGAGCGCGAGCATGACGTTGACGCTCGCGTGCGAGGTCATGCCGGCCTGGTAGAGGTCGGTGGTGTCCTCGAGCGCTTCGGCGTCCTTCGTGAGACGGCCGTGCTCTTTCAAGATGGCGCGGATCTTCGTAGCGTTGTCACTCATCGTTTCGCCAACCGGACTATGCCAGAGCGGCGATAGCGGTGTCCCACGCGGTCGCCCATTCCTCGAACGTCACCGACGGATCGAACGGCTTCTTCGAGTTCACCGCACGCGCGGCCTTGAGGATGAACGTCTTGGCTCCGGTCGAGATCTGGTCGTACGCCGCGATCGCCGCCGCCGGGCCGCCGGCCCAATCGAGGTGGCGCGCCAGCAGCTCGGCCGCTGCGCCGAGCTGGCGCACGGTCGCGAATGCCCACGCGTGGTAGTGCGGCAATCCGCGCGCCTGGAGATCCGGCAGCTCCTGCGCGAACCGCGTCGCGAATCGGCGCACCGGATTGTCGACCGGGATCCGCGCCAGGTGCTTCGCGAGCAACTGCTTCGACATCGCGCGCAATTGGTCGACCGGCCGGATGATCTTGCGATCGATGCGGACGAATTCGGCGAAGAACGGCATGAACGCGGGGTCGGGCTCGAGGTCCAAGCGGAACGTCTTCGCGAAGTCCTCGCCCTCGAGCATGAAGTAGCCGGCGTTGTGGAAGTAGCCGAGCCGGCGCGCCTCGACGTCGAGATCCGCGAGCACGATCGTCGACTTCGTATGCTGGCGGCGATAGTCGGTGCCCGAGACGTCGGGCAACCACCACGCATCGGCCTCGGTCGAGATCAACTTGCCCGCGGCGAGGTGCTCTTGCGCGTGCTCGATCAGCGGCCGCCAGCAGTTGAGCTCCTGGGTATCGATCCCGTAGAGGTCGCGGAGCTCGTCGTGCGGCGGCTTGAAGAACGTCCACTGATCGCCCTCGAAGTCCAACGCGACGACGAACGGCGCGATCGCGAGCGGCTCGCAGCCGATCGCATGGATCACCTCGATCCAGATATCGACGTAGCAATTCTTCTCGACCCACACCTTGTCCTCGGCGTGGAGCGAATGCCGCGGGTAGTTCGCGGCATCCAGATCGAGGGCCCTGATCCGACTCACTGCCGACTCACGACGGCCAGAGGATCGAACGCACCTGGCTCGACCAGTTGCCCGGATCGAACCCGTGCTGCTGGAACAGCGCCATCACGCAGCGCTCGAGGCCGAAGCCGAGACACGCGGTGTTCGCGACCGCGCCATCCGGCGTCCGGATATCGAACGCGTCGCCGAAGTGGCTCTCGTGGAAGTTGAACGAGCAGCACGCGGTCGGCTTGTCCTTCGAGATCACCGGCACGAGCACTTCGAACTTCAGCTTCTGCTCTTTCTGGCTCGCGGCGAGCATCTTGCCGCCCTTGCCGAAGAACGGATCGCTCGCGACGTCCGACGCCGCCTGCAGGCCGAGCGACTCGAGCAGCCCGAGGCCGCGCTGCAGCCACATGTCGCGCCACTCGACGACCTGATCGGGCGTCCCGCAGCGCACGAACTCGCGGACGCGGAACGCCTGCATGCGGGTCGGCTCCGGCGAGGGCTCGTGGCGATAGACCCAGTTGAGCATCGTGACGAGCTTGCCCTCCTCGGGCACCGTCCCCGTGAAGCTCGGATAGACCGGATAACAAGCGGCGGGGTTGAGGGTCACGCCGGTGATGCCCATCTCGGGGCCCCACGGCTCGCCCGCGTGGATCCGCTCCGACAGCTTGCGCGCGTCGAGCTCCTTGCCGAAGAAGCTGTGGACCGTGCCCGCGAGGTGCGGAAACGAATCCATGTAGTCGGTCTTCTCGAGCACCTTGCGATCGATCACCGGCGGATAGACGAAGTACTCGGCGCCGTCGTTCTTCGCGAGGCGCGTGACGGCGTTGTTGAAGCCCTCGAGCACCGACTCGAAGACGTGGTTGCGGCCGAACGCGCCGGGCACGCCGACCGGCACGATCAGCCCGGCCTTGACCATCCCGTCGTGAAACTTCAGCGCATCGTAGTCAGTAGCCGACATTCGCTAGTCATCCTTGAAGACGAGGAGCATCGACGCGCTCTTGCCCGCGATGCGTTCGTTCGAGACCATGAGCGCCGCCGACAACACGTCGCGGTACTGGCGCCCGACCGAGAACTTCGAATCGTTCTTGTAGGCCATGATGCCGATGATCTGCAGCGCCTCGTGGACGAGCTTCGGCGCCATCTCCGACGCTGCGATCTTCAATTGGTTCATCCGCAGCGCCCACGCCATGCCGTCGAGCGGGGCCTTGTCGCCGCCGAGCTCGTCGAACTCGATCGCGCAGGTCTCCCAGTTGTGGCGCATCTGCTGGAGGTCGACCATCGCCTTCGCGAGCCGCACCGCCTTGTCGGGCACCGTGCCGGGCTTCTTGCGCGCTTCGGCGCGAACGAACTCGCGCGCCTTGCCGAGGGCATCCGAGGCGATGCCGGTCCACAGCGCGGCCCACAGGATGTGCGAGTACGGCACCATCGTCTGCGCCGAAGAATCGGCGAACGGGCCGGGCAGGATCTGCGCCGCGGCGCCCTTGCCGGAGAACTTCGCGCCCGGGCTGCACGTGCCGCGCATGCCCATCGTGTCCCACACGCCGTTCTGCTCGAGCGTGTACTGACCCTTCTCGAACAGCACCATCACCTGATCGCTCGCGGCGGCATCGGCCACGCGACGACACGTCACGAGTTGCGCATCGGCGTGTTGGCCGTACGACACGGTGGTCGCGTCCTTGACGAGCGACATCTGATCACCGGCGACCTCGACCGCGCACACCGACGACCGGGTGTCGCCGAACGTGCCGTTCTCCGAGGTGATCGACGCGACGACTTCCTGTTTCGCGACGAGGTTGTCGCGCATGTAGTTGTCGAAGAAGGGCACGCCGGCGCCGTGGCGCGCGATGCATGCGACCTGGATGTGGTGCATCGCCAGCACCATGCCGGAGCTGCCGCAGCCCATCGCGAGCGCGGCGCACTGGTTGCCGAGCTCGAGCATGCCGGCGCCTTGACCGCCGTACGCCTTGGGCACGGCCGTGCCGAGCAACTTCGCTTTCGCGAGTGCTTCGAAGGTCTCGTGCGGAAACCGACTCGCCTTGTCGACATCGGCCGCGTGCTTCGAAGCGACCTCTGCCGCGATCGCGGCCGTCCCCTTCACCACGTCGCTGCTCTTCACGGATGAACGCGTTGTCACACAGGGACGATAACCGATCTACCGGAGCATTTCCCGTGGCCGCCCGGCCGTGACGAAGGCTTTCTTCAGGCACCGGAATCTACTAGCTTCGCTGCGTGAGCGAGATCCTGAAGCACGCCGACGGTCGCGTCGAGCTGACCAACCCCGAGGAGCTCTCGGGCTCGCCGCTCTATAACCACGATCTCGCGCCGATCGCGATCAAGGCGCGCACGTGGTCGACCTGGGACTACTCGGCGCTGTGGATCTCGATGGCCCACTGCATCCCGACCTACATGTTCGCGGCGGCGATGATCTCGAGCGGCCTCGCGTGGTGGCAGGCGCTCGGCATCATCCTGATCGGCAACCTGATCGTGCTCGCGCCGATCCTGCTCAACTCGCACCCCGGGACGAAGTACGGGATTCCGTTTCCGGTGTTCGCGCGCGCGGCGTACGGCACGACCGGATCGAACTTGCCGGCGATGATGCGCGCGCTCGTCGCGTGCGGGTGGTTCGGGATCAACGCGTGGATCGGCGGCGGCGCGCTGCAGACGCTGTTCACGTCGCTGTGGTCGGGCTGGCACGACCTCCTCGGCACGAGCCTTCCGGACTGGCAGTTCGAGACCGTGAAGACGCAGTTCGGACCGATCGCGATCACGAGCCATCAACTCGTGCCGTTTCCGAACACGCAGTGGGTCGCCTTCATCTTGTTCTGGGGCCTCAACGTCCTCGTGATCTTCCGCGGCATGGACCTGCTCCGTCGGGTCGAGCGCTGGGCCGCGCCGTACGTGCTCGTGATGACCGCGATCCTCGTGTACTGGGCGATCGATCGCGCCGGCGGGCTCGGGCCGATCCTGTCGCACTCCTCGTACACCGGCACGGTGCCGTTTCACACCGTCGCGATTCCCGCGTTGACCGGCACGATCGCGTTCTGGTCGACGCTGTCGCTCAACATGCCGGACTTCACCCGGTTCGGTCGATCGCAGCGCGAGCAGATGATCGGCCAGGCGGTCGCACTGCCGACCACGATGACGGTGTTTGCCGCGATGGGCATCACGATCACGTCAGCGACCGCGATCATCTACGGCAAGGCGCTGTGGGATCCGATCGCGCTCGCCGGCAAGTTCGAATCCAAGGTCGTGGTCGCGATCGCGATGTTCACGGTCGTGGTCGCGACGCTCGCGGTCAACATCGCGGCGAATACGGTGTCGCCCGCGAACGACTTCGCGAACGCGTTTCCAAAGCGGATCGACTTCAAGCGCGGCGGGTTGATCACCGGCGTGATCGGCATCGCGATCATGCCGTGGCAGTTGCTCGCGGATCCGGGCCGCTACTTCAACTGGCTCAACGGGTACGGCGCGGCGCTCGCGTCGATCGCGGGTGTGTTGATCGTGGACTATTGGGGCGTTCGCAAGACCGAGCTCGACCTCACGTCGCTGTACTCGGTGACCGGTGCCTACACCTACCGGGGCGGCTGGAACCTCAAGGCCGTGGTCGCCACGCTCGTGGGCTTCACGATCGCGCTGTTGGGAGCATTTTGGGCGCCGATGGCGCCGATCTACGACTGGTCGTGCTTTGTAGGCTTCGGGCTGTCGGGCGGGTTGTATTGGGTGCTGATGCGCGACGTGAGATAATCCGAGGTAGTGGCCCGGCATCGCACGGCGACGATCGCCCGCTTCGCAGCTGATGATCGCGTTGGCGATTATCGGATCGAGCGCGAGCTTCGGAGCGAGGACACCGGGCAGGTGTACGCGGCGAAGCACATCGTGTTGCCGCGGCGGGCAGCCCTCAAGGTGATGCACCCGGCGCAGGCGTACATGCGTGCGCTCGCGGTTCAGATCCTGCGCGAGGCCTGCGTGCTCGAAGCGCTCACGCATCCCGGCGTGCCGCGGGTCTACGAATGCGGCGTGCTCGAGGACAAGCGACCCTGGGTCGCGCTCGAGCTGATCACCGGCGACACGGTCGCGGAGATCGTCGCGCATCATCCGATGCAAGGCGGCGAGCTCGTCGCGATGCTGCAGACCACCGCCTCGGTGCTCGAGCACGCGCACGGACGCGGCGTGATCCACAACCGGCTGACCGACGCGTCGATCGTGCGCACCCCGACGCGGAGTATCGCGTTCTCGGTGCGCGGTTGGGGAGATGTCGTCGCCCACGACTCGAACCTCGCGGCCGAGCCGAGCGGCGACGTCCACGATCTCGGGCTCGTCGCATTCCACGCGCTGACCGGTCAGATGATGCGCGAGGGTGATTCGATCGCGAAGCTGCTTCCGGACACGCTGCCGGCGCTCGCGTCGCTGATCGATGCGATGGTCGCGCGCGAACCGACCGCGCGACCGACCGCCGCAGAGGTCCGTGAACGTGCGACGGCGATCGCCGTGGTCGAACCACCGCGCGAGGTCACGAGCGATTTTCCGAAGCACGTCGAGGACTCGCCCTCGAGCTTCACGATCCGTATTCATCGCAGTGGCACCGGCAGCTAGGTCCCTCCAGTGGCGTGCGAGACCCGACCGGCGTACCGATCGCGATACTGAAGTCGCGTCCCTGGTTGCGTAGATCCAGAGGCCCGGTATGGTTCGCGCGCGATGGAGAGTGACGTGTTGATCGGTGACCACATCGGTGCGTATCGCGTGACTGGCGGCGGCGGCGATCGTGGCTACACCGCAGCGCATCGCCACACCGGCCAGCGCGTGCAGGTGTTCGTCGCGCGCGCCGAAGCGGGTGGTGCTCTCGATCTGTTCCAGCGCGCGCGGATGTACGAAGCGCTGCCTCATCCCGGGTTCACGCGAATCGTCGATCGCGGCGTGCTCGTCGATCACCGCTCGTGGCTCGCGATCGACGTGCCGAAGGGCCTGCCGCTGTTCGAGCTCGTCGCGCGCCGGCCGTTGCCGAGCAGCGAAGCGGCGCAGCTCGTTCACGATGTCGCCGACGTGCTCGCGTTCGCGCACGAGCGCGGCATTCAGCATCGCAACCTCACCCTGCGCAGCATCCTGATCACGACCGGCACCCGGGCCTTTCCGGTCGCCGTCGTCGATTTCGGATTTCCCGGTACCACCGACGACATCACCGCCCTCGGCACGATCGCGTATCGCGCGATCACCCAGTTGTTCCCGGCGACGATCGTCGACGACGTGCCGGGTGCGGCCCCCGAGCTCGCGGAGCTGATCGCGCGGATGCTCGCGAAAGAGCCCACCGATCGTCCGACCGCAAGCGCGATTCGCGATGCGGCGGCGGCGATGCTCGCGCCGGTCGACGAGCCCGTCGTCACGACCCGCTGGACTCAGCCGCGGTGGACGCCGGCTCCGCCGATCACCTCGGATCTGCGCGCGACGGTCTCCGGCGAGATCGCCGACAAGCCGACCAAGATCTAAATTAAATTAGTTGAGCGCAGCCTCGGCGGTGGCGGCGATCGGCTTGCCGTCGCATTCGCACACGCCGAGGTACTGGAACGAGCCCGCGACGTCGTTCATCAGGCCGCTCGTATTGTCGACGGCGGTGAGGTTCTGCTCGTTGTTCTCGAAGTTGTCGCCGTCGTCGTTGGGCTGCGAGGTCTGCCAGAGGTCGGCGGGGACGGCCTCGCCGGTGAGCTGCAACCAGCCGGCGGTGACCATCGCTTGATTCGCGGGCTGCACGGCGCCGACGTAGTACGAGTTGCCGTTGAGCGCGGTCTCGATCTGCGTCGCTTCCTGCGTGGTGTCGAGGACGACCAGGTGCGTCCACCCCGGATGATCGTTCTTGCATGCGTTGTACAGCGCGCTGAACACGTCGGCCTGGTTGGTCACCCGGTAGCGCGAATTCGGCGAAGCGGTCACCAAGTGGTTCGTGTAGCCGCTCGGGCACATCGCGGGATCGAACGCCGGCGGGGACATCGCATCGTGGAACTCGAACGCGTCGATCGGCGTCACGTGCGACGCATCGATCGGATCGTGGTGTCCATCGAGGTGGTCGGTACGCGCGTCGACGCTCGCGGAATTCGGGGAGAATCCGCACGCCGAAGCGAGCACGATGATCGCGAGGAACCGCACTACTTGTTACTTGTTCGTGGGGAACCCGAGGTCGACGCCGCGATGGCTCGGATCGGGCCAGCGCGAGGTCACGGCCTTCGTGCGCGTATTGAAGTGCACGCCATCACGTCCGTAGATGTGGTGGTCGCCGAACAGCGACGCCTTCCAGCCACCGAACGAGTAGTACGCCATCGGCACCGGAATCGGCACGTTGATGCCGACCATGCCGACTTCGACCTCGTGCTGGAACTTGCGCGCCGCGCCGCCGTCGTTCGTGAAGATCGCGACGCCGTTCGCGTACGGGTTCTTGTTCACGAGCTCGATCGCCTCGGCGTACGTCGCGACACGCGTCATCGCGAGCACCGGGCCGAAGATCTCGTCCTTGTAGATCGACATGCTCGGCACGACGTGGTCGAACAAGCACGGCCCGAGAAAGAAGCCCTTGCTGGCCTTGAGGCTGCGGCCGTCGCTGAGCAGCGTCGCTCCCTCGGCGACGCCGGCGTCGACATAGCCGCGGACCTTGTCGAGGTGCGCCTTGTTGATCAGCGGGCCCATCTCGGAGGCGGCGTCCTGACCGTCGCCGACCTTGAGCTTCGCGATCCGCTCCTTCAACAGCGGCACGAGCTTGTCGGCCGCCGAGCCAACTCCGACGAGCATCGAGATCGCCATGCAGCGCTCGCCGGCCGAACCGAAGCCGGCCGACACCGCGGCGTCTGCCGCGAGCTCCATGTCGGCATCGGGCAGCACGATCATGTGGTTCTTCGCACCGCCGAGCGCCTGGACGCGCTTGCCGTGGCGCGTGCCGGTCTCGTAGATGTACTGCGCGATCGGGGTCGAGCCGACGAACGAGATCGCGGCGACCTTCGGATGCTCGAGCAAGCGATCGACGGCGACCTTGTCACCGTGCACGACGTTGAACACGCCGTTCGGCAGGCCCGCATCGGTGAGCAACTGCGCCATGAAGTTCGCCGCCGATGGGTCGCGCTCGCTCGGCTTCAAGATGAACGTGTTGCCGCACGCGATCGCGAGCGGGAACATCCACATCGGCACCATCGCCGGGAAGTTGAACGGCGTGATGCCGGCGACCACTCCGAGCGCCTGGCGGATCGAGTACGTGTCGACCTCGGTCGAGACGTTCTCGCTGAACTCGCCCTTCGAGAGGTCGGCGATGCCGCAGGCGAACTCGATCACCTCGAGGCCGCGCTGGACCTCGCCGTTCGCATCGCCGGTGACCTTGCCGTGCTCGAGCGTCAGCAATTTCGCGAGCTCGACCGCGTGCTTGTCGACGAGCTGGCGGAAGGCGAACAAGATCTTGGTGCGCTTCGCGAGCGAGGTGTGGCGCCAGGTCTGCGAGGCCTTCCACGCCGATTCGACGGCTTCGTCGACGACGGCGGGCGTCGCGAACGCGACCTTGGCTTGGACCTCGCCCGTGGCAGGGTTGAATACGTCGCCGCTGCGCTCGGCTGCGCGCTCGTAGTTCTTGCCGTCGATCCAGTGGTTGATCAGCTTGCCCATCGGTGGTTTGCCTACCACGTAGGAGAACACCGTTGAAGTCGAATCGAACCCAGTGGTAGACCAGCGGTTTCCGCTACTTCGTTCAACCCCCCAACGTTTCGAGGGCCTGTGGCTGACCTAACTATCACCGTCAACGGCATGAAGTTCGAGAACCCGTTCCTCTTGGGCTCGGGCCCACCGGGTACGAACGGCAAGGTCATCGCGCGCAGCTACGACCTCGGGTGGGGCGGCATGGTGTGCAAGACGTTCTCGCTCGACGCGAGCAAGGTCATCAACACGGCGCCGCGCTACGCGAAGTTGCGCGGCCGCACCAGTGAAGAGGTGATCGGCTTTCAGAACATCGAGCTGATCAGCGATCGGCCGTACAGCGACTGGCTCGACGATCTGCGGCAGTTGAAGAAGAACTATCCGACCAAGATCCTCGTCGCGTCGATCATGGAGGAGTACCGCAAGGAGGCCTGGCAGCAGATCGTCCAGGAGGTCCAGGACACCGGCGTCGACGGCTTCGAGCTCAACCTGTCGTGCCCGCACGGCTTGCCCGAGCGCAAGATGGGCATGGCGATGGGCGAGAACCCCGACATCGTCGAGGAGGTCTGCGGCTGGGTGAAGGAAGTCGCGAAGCTGCCGGTGTGGGCGAAGATGACGCCGAACGTCGGCAACCCGACGGTGCCGGCGGCGAGCGCGTTGAAGGGCGGCGCCGATGGCATCGCGATGATCAACACGATCCTGTCGGTGTCGGGCATCGACCTCAAGACGCTGCGGCCGATGCCGACCGTCGAGGGTCACTCGGTGCCGGGCGGCTACTCCGGTCAAGCGGTGCGGCCGATCGCGCTGCGCCAGGTGATGGAGGTCGCGCGCGCGAACCCCGGCGTGCAGATCAGCGGCATCGGCGGCATCGAGACTGGCTTCGATGCGGCGCAGTTCTTCCTGCTCGGCGCGTCGACCGTGCAGGTCTGCACCGGCGCGATGCTGCGCGGCTACGAGATCATTTCGGAGCTCAAGGAAGAGCTCTCGAAGTTCATGACCGACCACAAGTTCGAGAACCTGCGCGAGTTCATCGGCAAGAGCCTGCCGTACTTCACGTCGCACCACGATCTCGTCGATCGCCAGAAGGCGACGCGCGAGGCGAAGGAAGCGGCGCGTGGCACCAAGACCGCACGCGACGTCGAGACCTGGAAGGGCGACATCGCGAAGGAAACGTCGACGCTGGTGACGAACTAATGGCGCGCCAGATCCTCTCGGGACTGATCCAGGCGTCGAACCCGATCAACGACGAGTCGAGGTCGGTCGCCGAGATCCAGGCGGCGATGCTCGAGAAGCACATGCCGATGATCCACGACGCCGGCAAGCAGGGCGTCCAGATCCTGTGCCTCCAGGAGATCTTCAACGGGCCGTACTTCTGTCCGGGCCAAGACAAGCGCTGGTACGACGCGGCGGAAGCTGTACCGGGTCCGACGGTGGAGAAGCTCCAGCCGATCGCGAAGCAGTACAAGATGGTGATCGTCGTGCCGATCTACGAGCGCGAGATGGCGGGCGTCTACTACAACACCGCCGCCGTGATCGATGCCGACGGCACGTACCTCGGCAAGTACCGCAAGAACCACATCCCGCAGACCAACGGGTTCTGGGAGAAGTACTTCTTCCGCCCGGGCAACCTCGGCTATCCGACGTTCCAGACCCGCTACGCGAAGATCGGCGTCTACATCTGTTACGACCGCCACTTCCCGGAGGGCGCGCGCGCGCTCGGCTTGAACGGCGCGGAGATCGTCTACAACCCGTCGGCGACGGTCGCCGGGCTCTCGCAATACCTGTGGAAGTTGGAGCAGCCGGCGCACGCGGTGGCGAACGGCTACTTCGTCGGCGCGATCAATCGCGTCGGCACCGAAGCGCCGTGGAACATCGGCAAGTTCTACGGCAACTCGTACTTCTGCGATCCGCGCGGCCAGATCATCTCGTGCGCCTCGGAAGACAAGGACGAGCTCGTCACCGGCGTCCTCGAGATGGACCTGATCGAAGAGGTCCGCCGCACCTGGCAGTTCTTCCGCGATCGCCGGCCGGATTCGTACGGGATCCTGACCGAGGATCGCTAGATGCGGACGGTGATCCAGCACGGCACGGTGGTCACGGCGAGTGACACGTTCGTCGCCGATGTCTGGATCGAGAACGGCAAGATCGTCGCGCTCGCGCAGGCCGGGACCAAGCTCGGCGGTGACGACACGGTGATCGATGCGAAGGGCCAGTACGTCATCCCCGGTGGCATCGACTGCCACACGCACATGGAGATGCCGTTCGGCGGCACCACGGCGTCGGATGACTTCGAGACCGGCACGGTCGCGGCCGCGCACGGCGGCACGACCACGATCGTCGACTTCGCGATCCAGTCGAAGGGAAGCACGCTGCGCGCGGGCCTCGACTCGTGGCATCAGAAGGCCGAAGCCAAGGCCGCGATCGACTACGGCTTCCACATGATCATGACGGAGGCGAACGCCGGCACGCTCGAGGAGATGGGACAGCTCGTTCGCGAAGGCGTGACGTCGTTCAAGATGTTCATGGCCTATCCGGGCGTGTTCCTCGTCGACGATCAGCAGATCTTCAAGGCGATGCTGCGCGCCGGCGAGCTCGGCGCGTTGATCACGATGCACGCGGAGATCGGCTTGCCGATCGACGTGCTCGTGCAGCGCGCCCTCTCCGAAGGCCACACCGCGCCGATCTATCACGCGTTGACCCGGCCCGAGATCGCCGAGGCGACCGGCACCGAGCGTGCGATCGCCCTCGCCGAGATGGCGAACGTGCCGGTCTACATGGTGCACCTGTCGGCGCAGCGCGCGCTCGAGCGCGTGATGGAAGCGCGCGACCGCGGCCTACCGGCGTACGCCGAGACCTGTCCGCAGTACCTGTTCCTCGACGAGAATCACCTGCGGGGCGAGCCCGGCAACGAGTTCAAGGGTGCGGGCTATGTCGCGACGCCGGCGTTGCGCGCGAAGCATCATCAGGAACATCTGTGGCGCGGCCTGCGCAACTACGACCTGTCGGTGGTCGCGACCGATCACTGCCCGTTCTGCATGAAGGATCAGAAGGAGCTCGGCAAGAACGACTTCTCGAAGATTCCGAACGGAATGCCGGGCGTCGAGACGCGGTTACACCTGCTGTGGGAAGGCGTCACGCAGAAGAAGATCTCGATGAACCGCTTCGTCGAGATCACGTCGACCGCGCCTGCGAAGATCTTCGGGATGTACGGCAACAAGGGCACGCTCGCCGTCGGCGCGGATGCCGATGTCGTGGTGTGGGATCCCAATCGCCCGAAGATGCTCGGCGTCGACACGCTGCACATGCGGATCGATTACTCGCCGTTCGAGGGCCGCACGGTGCCGGGTAGCCCGTCGCACGTGCTGTCGCGCGGCGAGCTCGTCGTCAAAGATGATCAATGGGTCGCTAAAACCAAGAAGGGCCGTGGCCAGTTCGTGCGCCGCGGGACGTTCAGCTTATGAAAGAACCACAGAAGATTCAGACCGACGCGGCGTGGCTCGACGCGCATTGGATGCCGTTCACCGGTAACCGCCAGTTCAAGGCGAACCCGCGGATGTTCGTCGGCGCCGAGGGCGCGTACTACATCGACGCCGATGGCAAGAAGGTGTTCGACGGCCTGTCCGGCCTCTGGTGCAGTGGCCTCGGCCACGGCCGCAAGGAGATCGTCGAGGCCGTGCAGAAGCAGGTCGCGACGCTCGATTACGCACCGGCGTTTCAGTTCGGGACGCCCGCGTCGTTCGCGCTCGCGAACAAGATCAAGGAGCTCACGCCGGCCGGCCTCGACTACGTGTTCTTCGTCGGCTCGGGCTCCGAGGCGGCAGACACTTCGCTCAAGATCGCGCGCGCGTACTGGCGTGCGAAGGGGCAGGGCACCAAGACCCGCCTGATCGGTCGCGAGAAGGGCTATCACGGCGTCAACTTCGGCGGCATCTCGGTCGGTGGCATCGCCGGCAATCGCAAGGTCTACGGCCAGGGCATCGAGGCCGATCATCTGCCGCACACGCAGAAGACCGGCTCGTTCGTGCGCGGCATGCCGCAGACCGGCGCCGAGCTCGCCGATCGCCTCACCGATCTGATCGCGCTCCACGACGCGTCGAACATCGCCGCCGTGATCGTCGAGCCGCTCGCCGGTTCGGCCGGCGTGATTCCGCCGCCCGTCGGTTACTTGAAGAAGCTGCGCGACATCTGCACGGCCAACAACATCCTGCTGATCTTCGACGAGGTCATCACCGGCTTCGGCCGGATGGGTGCGTACACCGGTGCCGAAGCGTTCGGCGTCACGCCCGACCTCCTGAACTTCGCGAAGCAAGTCACCAACGGCGTCCAGCCGCTCGGTGGTGTGGTCGCGTCCAAGGAGATCTACGACACGTTCATGGCGACGGCCGGACCCGAGTACATGGTCGAGCTCGCGCACGGCTACACCTACTCGGCGCACCCGGTCGCGTGTGCGGCGGGCGTGGCCGCGCTCGACGTGCTGACGCGCGAGAACATCCCGGCGCGGGTCAAAGAGCTCGCGCCGCACTTCGAGAACAACGTGCACGGCCTCAAGGGCCACAAGCACGTCGCCGACATTCGCAACTTCGGCCTCGCGGCGGGCTTCACGATCGAAGCGATCAAGGGCGAGCCTGCGAAGCGCCCGTTCGAGATCGCGATGAAGTGCCTCGAGAAGGGTGTGTACGTCCGCTTCGGCGGCGATACCATCCAACTCGCGCCGCCGTTCATCTCGACCAAGGACGAGCTCGATCGCTTGGTCTCGGTGCTCGCCGACGCGCTCGCCGCGACCGCGTAGCGCGCTGAAGGCTCCGACCCCGCGAGCCCACACGGGACATGCTCGGCGCGCCTGCCCGCCGCGCCGCCGCTCAGTACCGCTTGCGCCACAGGAGGTCCGCGCCATCGTAGTTACGGTCGCCCGCCGTCAGCTCGAGCTCGAGCCGGCGCGTGAACCAGTACTCGAGCGTGCCCTCCCCGGAGTTCTCGTCGGCTCGCGCGTTCATGTGCTGGCTGAACGAGAAGAACAGGGTGTGGGTGATCCAGCTGCCGACGGTGATCGCGGCGCTCGAGGTCGCGGTCGCGGCTTCGTAGCGGATCACGTCGAGGTCGAACGGCAGGGCCTTCTTGACGTAGCCGCCGATCTGATTCGCGACGATCGACGAGCCGACTTGAGCGGCCTTGTCACGCGCCGAGGCACTCTGCGGATCGCCACCGGGCTCGCCACCGAGTAGGAAACCGAGCAGCTCGGACTGCGAATAGCCGCCGGGGTCGGACGACAGCGCGAGGTCGGGCTTGGACAGGCGACCGCGCACTTCGGTGACGGTCGTGACATCGGGGAAGTCGTGGGTGATCCGGATCTCGAGGTTCGGATCGACCGTGCCGTCGAACGTGACGGCGGCGCGTTCGACGCGATAGCGACGATCGAACAGATCGAGATCGCCGCTGGTCGCTTCGATCGTTCCGACCACGCCGAGCGTGGTGGCATCGGTCGTGACATCGAGCTTGCCGTGCACGGTGGTGCGGAACTCGTCGGCCTCGACCTTGATCGGGTTCAGCGTCACGTGCGCGACCAGGCCGGGCTGGACCGGCGGCGGTGGCGCGTTCGGACCCGTGCCCGTCGCGGCGACGCGCTTCGGTTTCAGCTTCGTGAGGCTGAGGTGGAGGTCGTCCGGCGTGCCGACCGGCTTGAGCGCTTCGCCGGAGGTCTTGTTGATCTTGACGAACCCCTTGTCGACGGTGACCTCCGCGGTCCAGCGCTCGTTCTGACGCGAGATCTTCGCCGTGATCTCGGCATCGACCTCGGGCTCGACCGCGCCGATCGGCGAGACCTTGTGCAACACGAGCTTGGCCTCGCCGCCCGCCAGGTCGGCGCCGTTCAACGCGATCGTGCCGTCGAGCGCGATCGTGCCCTTGCCAAGCTTGCCGGTCGCGGCGACCTTGATCTGCTTCGGCGTGATGGTGACGTCGATGTTGGCCTGGCGCACCGTGCCGACACTCGGCGCGATCGGCAGCCGCGCGTTGTTCAGGTGAAGGTCGCCGGTGATCTGCGCGGTGCGCGGATCGAAGCCGTGGATCGCGAGGTTCGCATCGAGGATGCCCTTCGCGGCGCTGCCCGGATCCGGGGCGAACGCGAGCATCGGCCTCATGTCGAACTTCGCCGCCTTGACCGTCGCGGTGCCCGCGGTGAGGTGGTTCAGATCGAACGTCGCGTCGACGTTCAAGGTGCCGCCTTGATCCTCGGTGCCGACGAGCGTGAGCTTGCCGCCGCGATCGCCGTAGGTGGCATCGAGCACGAGCTGCTTCATCACCGGGGTCGGTCTTCCGAAGCTGCCCGGCGTCGACTTGATGTTCGCGGCGACGATGTGTCCGATGAGCCTTGGCTGCTCGAGCGTGCCGGTCACCGTCACCGTACCGTTCAACGTGCCCTCGGTGATCACATCGCGACCGAACACCGCGAGCAGCGCCGGCGCCGAGGTCTGCTGGAGCTCGAGCTTCGCGTCGAGCGCTGCGGTCGAGATGCTGCGAGGGTTCGCTCGTAGCTGATCGAGCGTGATCGGCAGCTTCGCGTCGACCGACAGCAGGGTCACCGTGGCCTGCTTGGTCGTGACCGCGAGCTTCGCGGTCGCGGTCTTGCCGTCGAGGTTCGCTTCGAGGTGCACCGCGACCGGCTGCGCGATCGGCGAACCGCGGAGCTCCGTGATGTCGCCCACGACCTTCACGGCGTCGAGCCCAGCGCTGACGTCGACCGAGACCTTCGCCTTGCCGCGCATCGACGATTCGATCCCGAACCGCTGGAGCATCGCCGGATCGAACGCGATGTCGGTCGTCCGCACCGTCGCGCCGTGCACCGCGTCGAGCCCGACCCTCTGCCATGCGGCCACGTCGAACACGTTCGCGGGCAGCGCGAGCTCGGCGCGCGCGGTCATCGTACCGACCTGGTCGATCTTCAGCGTCACCGTCGGGACGACCCGCTGTGCGGTCGGCTGATCGATCGCCAGCTCGGCATCGATGCGGCCGACGCCGTGGATCTGCGGAAGATGGAGCTTCTGGATCTTGAAGTCGCCCTTCGCGGTCGTCGCCGTGATCGTCAGCTCGCCGTCGAGGTGACCGCCGAGCTGTGGTTTCGTCGTCGTCACCGGCGTCGCGTGTTTCGGGCGGGTCAGCGCGTAGACGTGGCCGAGCACCTTCAGTTGTCCCGGTACCCTCACCGTCGTGTCGAGTGGCTGCGCGAGGATGGTCGCGAGCTGACCGAGATCGACGTTCGTCGCCGTCAGCTTCGCACTCTGGATCGCGGTGCGCCCCGCGCGCTTCCACGCTCGAACATCGGTGAGGTCGCGAGGCGTCGTCAGGTCGAGCGCGAGCGCTGCATGGCCGAGCGTCGCGCTGCCCACCGTCGCATCGACCGTGAGCGTGCCGGGTTTGATCGCGATCGTGGTCTGGAGGTCGACCGGCGGCTTCTCCAGATCCGTCGCGAGGCCGGTCCCCGTCACGTCCGCCGTCCCCGCGAATTGATCGTGCGAGCGCGTGATCGCGACGTGCGCCGTGACCAGGCCGCGATACCGCGGGCCGAGCGCGGCGAGCGTGAATCGATCGACCTCGAGCTTCGCAGAGAGGTCACCGTCCCTGCGGTCGAGCGTCCCCGCGACCGTGATCGCGCCATCGTCACTCTTGCTCGCGAGCGTGTCGAGCGCGATCTGGCGCGGGTCGATCACGATCCGACCGCCGTCACCTATCCATTCGGTGCCGTTGCCGGCGCGCACGCGATGTTTGCCGAGGTCGATCGTCACGGTATCGCCACGACCCGGCGGCGTGACGAGCGCGGCGAGCTCGATCATCCACGGATTCTGTTTCGGATGCGACGTGACGTTAACGGCGATCTTGCCGTCGCTGCGATCTCGGGCGTCGAGATCGATCCGGCCGAGCTGCATCTCGCCGCGGATGATGTCGGTCGCCGTCACGGTCGCTTTGCCGTGCGGCTGATAGGGCAGGTGCGTGCCGTCGATCGAGACTGCGAGCGTCGCGATCGAGAGATCCTGCATGCGGAGGCGCTTGCCGCCGGCGGTCGCCTTCACGGCGAGATCAGGCGACGGCGACAGCGCGCCACTCGCGTCGACGGTGATCGCGAGCTGGCCATGGAACGGCGCCTTGCCGCCACTTGCCACCTTCGGATCGGCGATCGTTGCGACCAGGTGCGCGCGATCGAGATGGAGCGCCGCTCCGGCCCGCGTGATCGCCGCGGTGAGCTTCGCCTGCATCGGCCCGGTGACGGCGAGGTCGGCCGTGACCTGCTGGCCATGCGACGCGAGCTGCCCGGTGAGCGCGGTGCGTGGAAGCTTCTGATACGTCCCGTGTGCGGTGATCGTCGCGGTCGCGGTCGGCAACTCACCCGGCGCGCCCTGGGCCAGATCGAACGTCGCCGCGAGCGCACCGGTCGCATCGATCCGCTGCTGGGTCAGCGTGGCGAGATCGAGCTCGCTGGTCGTCAGCGTCCCGGTGACGTGCTTCGCATCGGGGTCGGCCTGGAGCTCCGCCTTCACGCTGCTCGCACCGACGTGCCCGGCGAGGGCGATCGGAATCATCGCGCCCTGCGCCGCACCCGCGGTGAGCGAGAACGCGACGTCGCCCGGCAACTGGATCCGCGGCACGAGCGCCGCGACCGCCTGCTTCGGCGCATCGACCACGAACGTGCCCGCGATGTGTGGGAAGCCTCCGTTCGGCGCTTTCACGATCGCGATGTCACTCGCCGCCATCGAGACGCCGCCGATGCTGACGTCGAGATGGCGCGCGCGGGTGCTCTCGGCATCGTCGCGCACCGCCGCGAGGATCGTGATCGGCGCCTTGCGCTCGCGCCACGTCGCGCCGATCCGCAGACCACCCAGCACGGTCCCATCGTTGTGGAGGTGAAGGTTGCCGAGGACCACGACATCGTCGAGGTTGACGACTCCGGTATCCTGCGTGCCGGTGTCGATCATCACATGCGCGCGCACGAGATCGATGTCGTCGAGATCGACGTTCCACGTCGACTTGGTTGGATTCGGATCCGGCTCGAGCAGCTTCGCCATCGCGAACGAGCCGTCCGCCTCGCGCTTGATCGCGAGGTCGACGTCCTCGGCGATGACGTCCTGGAGCTTGATCGTGTGCTTGACGAGATCGAAGATCCCGACCGACACGCGCACGGTCTTCGCGCGGATCGCCGGCTGGTGGTCGGGCCCGTTGATCACGACATCGCGCAGGATCAGCTCGCCGAACGGCGATCCGTCGATGTGACCGATCGTGCCGCCGCCGACGAACAGCTTCGCGAGCTGGTCGTTGCCGAAGCCGCGGACCTGGTCGCGCCCGTAGTCGGTGTGGATGAATGCGAGCGCGCCCCCGATCGCCACGACGAGCACCACGAGCAGCCCGAGCGCACCGCGCTTGATCCACCGCAGACCGCGGCGCCACCCGTGAACTTCGCGTGCGGTCGCCATCAGAACGCCTCTCCGAGGCTGAGATGAAACGCCCACGTCGAGAGTGGTTCGGGATCATCGGGGCCCGTGCGATTGAGTCGATAGCCGAAGTCGGTGCGCACCGGCCCGACGATCGTCAACAGTCGCAGGCCGACGCCGGCTGCCCAACACAGGTTCGCCGGATCGAGCTGCGAAGCGGTCTCGGTGACGTCGCCGCCATCGAGGAACACGACGCCGCCGAGCGCCATCTTCTTGATCTTCATGATCGGGAACCGCGCCTCGACGCTGGTCTCGATCTCGCCGGCGCCGCCGTACGGCACCGTGATCGTCGAGCCAACGCGCGGATCGACGCCGGTCACCGACGGTGACAGCTGGCGCTCGGCGAAGCCGCGGTTGCTCGTCGCGCCACCACCATAGAACCGTTCGGTCGGCGGCACGTCGCCGGTGATCTGCGCGTACTTCGCCTTCGCCGCGATCTCGATCGGTCCGAGCGGGATGAAGCCGCGGAGCTCCGGCGCGAATTCTTGATAGGCGTACTGACTGCCGGCATACCGGCCGGCTTCGGCGACCTGGATCTCCGCGTACACGCCCCACCGCGGCTCGACCGGATGATCGCGCAGGTCGATCACGAGCGCCTGCCTGAACGCACCGAGCAGCTCGTCGTGATCGAGGCCGAGCGCCATCTGGAGCTGGGGATCGAGCAGCGGGCTCGGGTGGCTGAACCCGTACTGTTGAATCTGATAGCCGGCGCGGACCGTCACGCGCTTGGTGCCGAGCGGTACCTCGTAGCCGAGCTGCGCCTCGGGGCCGTACTGCGTGAACGCTTCGTAGGCGAGGTACGTATAGCCGACCTCGACCGAGCCCTTCGCGTACGTGAGGAACAGATCCAGACGATCGATCCGCGCGAGCGCACGTACGCGCGGCTCGAACCCGGTGCCGTCGCGGAGGTATGCGTACGCCGGGCGAAAGTCGAGCGTCAGCGTATCGAGCGGCGTCGGCCAGCCCGAGATGACATAGCCGGCACGCGCGCGCGCTTCGTAGCTGATCGGATCGATGCCGAAGCCACCACCGAGCGTGATCTGATGAGCGGCGGCCTCCGACACCGCGACCGACATGTCGACGACCTCACTGTCGCCGACTGCTGGTTGGACCTGCACGGTCGAGAACCGGCCCATGCCGTAGATGTCGCGCTGCGTGGCCGCGATCGCGCGCGTCGAATACGGCTGGCCCGGCTGGAAGTGCAGGCGCGAGACGACCGAATCGCGGAGGTCGCCGTCGATGCCTTTGACCGTGATCTTGCCGAACCTGCACTTCGGACCCGGCGTGATCGCGTACGTGATGATCGCGGTGTGCGTCGGGAGGTCGCCATCGACCGTGGCGTCGAGCTTCGCGTGCGCGTAGCCGGCGTCCTGGACGACGTCGAGAATCTTCTGCTTCGAGTCGTCGTAGAGCTGGTAGTCGAACGGCGCGCCATCCGGCACCGGCATCTGCGCGCGGACCTTCGCGAGCGGCAGCGCCGGATCATCGGGGAGTCCCTCGACCTCGACGCGCGTCACGGCGCGCGTGCCTTCGTCGATCTTGAACGTCACGGTCGCAGCGTCCGCGAGCCGATCGATCCGCGACTGCACGTCGATCTCGAGGAAGCCCTCGCGGAGGTACTGACCGCGCAGGCGATCCGCATCGGTCTTGACGGCGTACGGGTCGGGTGCGCGGCCGGTCTTCTCGGTGCGATGCAACTGCAAGCCGTCGAGGAGCGCGCTCTTCGAGAAGTGCTTGTTGCCCTCGAACGTGACGGTCTTCAGGTACTCCTCGCCCGGCTCGTGCGGCGGTGGCGTGTGACACGCGGCACCCACCACGACGATCACGAGGAGATTGCGAGCCGACACCCGCGTGCGTAGTCCAAGAACGGGACCAGCTCTAACTGCGTGGAGACATTGGTCGCACGCTGCGCGCTACGGCCCACCGAGCCGTCAAGACGCGGCTATTGACTTTAGTTTAATAACGACTAACCTCGGTTCATGATCCTCGATGCGATCGTCGTCGGCGCCGGCTTCTCCGGCATCGCGGCCGGCGCCGAGCTCAGGAGGGCCGGGTTTCACGCCATGCGCAGTCGGCAGCGTAGCGCCCACGATCAGAAGGTTCCCGTGATGCCGACGCCGGTGGTCTTGGTCGCCGGATCGGTCACGGGCACGATGTGCACCGGCGAGCCGTGCACCGATGCGATCAGCACGCCGAGCGACGAGCCGACGACCGCACCGCCGACGACGTCGGTGATGAAGTGATAGCCCGACAACACGCGCGACACGCCGATCATCGTCGACACGGCGAGCCCGACGCCGAGGTACACCTTGGGCTTGAGCGCGCCGGGATGGAGGCGCTTCTCGGCGATGTACATCGACGTGACGAGCGCGAACGCCTCCGACGTGTGACTGCTGAGGAACGACAGCCCGGCGTCCGCGCTGTTGCGCACGCTGAGCGGAGCCTTGTCGCTATAGAGGAACGGTCGAGGCCGACCAGCGGCGAGCGTCATGATCGTCGAGACCGCCGTCGCGCTGATCGTCGCTTCACCGATCACGACCGCATCGTTGAGCGCGCTGAGCGGATCCTCGTCGCTGAGTAGCAGCGCGGCGCTCGCGACTCCGAGGCCGTAGAGCTCGTAGTCCGATGCGGTCGACCACGACGCGCTGTAGTAACCGGCGGTCAGCTTGTCGATGCTGTTGATGCTCGTATCGGTGCAGGCGGGCGCGCAGTACGCCGGTTGCTGCTTGATCAACCGCGACACCGCGAACACGGCGCCGACCGCCAGGATCGGTGCATCGATCTCCGCATACAACTGAAACGCCGGCTTGGTGGCGTTGTTGGGACTCGGAATGATCGGCGTGAGCTTTGCTGAATCGGCGATCTTCTTCGCGTCCTCCACCTTCTGTGGATCCGCATTGGGTGCAGGCGTCGCGATCGTCGGCTGGTCGGCCGGCGCAGCTCCGAGGCCGGAGCCTCCACCGGGGCCTCCACCATGGGGCGTGTCGGGCGTCCCACCAGGATCGGCGAACGCGGGTGCGGAGACGGACAAGGCTAGGACCAGGAAGGCAGCACGGAGCATCGTCAGCGCTACTGCAATTTCGGAGACCATCTCAACTGGCAGTCATCGCGACGGTTTTCGATTCGCAACCGCGCGGAGGGGCGCGATGTGTCGTGCCGCCACGGGCGATCACGTCATCGTCACGAGGCCTCACGAAACTATCCACGCTGGAACACGTACGAATTTCTTTGGCGAAGCGTTTGCACAGTGGACCAGCATTCGGATCCTGAGCTCCATAGTCCTGGCGACGATCGCGTCGACCTCACTCGCTCGCGCGGATGATCCCAAGCGGGCGGCCCCCGACTACGACGGTCGCGGCAATCCCGAGACCGAGTCCGGATCGTGGGCGCTGTGGATCCCTCGCGTCGTGTTGTTTCCTGTCTACGCGGTGCACGAGTATGTGATCCGCAGGCCGATCGGCGCGTTCGTGACACACGCGGAGCACGATCACTGGGTGGATACGATCCAGGACCTGTTCACGTTCGGCCCGCACGCCAACAACGTGATCTACCCGACCGCGTTGTTCGACTTCGGTCTGCTGCCGTCGGTCGGTCTGTTCTACGGCGGCGACGACTTCCTCGTGGTTCACAACCAACTGCGGCTGCACTTCGCGACGTGGGGTGCACCTTGGATCGCCGCGACCGCGGCCGATCGCTACACGATCGACAAGGATGACGTCGTCGAGGCGCGCTTCGACTTCAAGCGCTCCGAGGACAACGCGTTCTTCGGCATCGGGCCCGACGTCCGGGATGGCACGCTCGCTCGCTACGGCCTCGAGCGCTTCGAGACCACCGGGAGCTACCACCACACGATCGCGAACGAATCGAAGATCGGCGTGCGCGCCGGCGTCCATCGGCTCAGCTTCGTCGATGGCGGCTGTTGCGGTAACCCGACGGTGAGCCAGCAGGTCGCCGCCGGCGTGTTTCCGTCGCCGCCCGACTTCGGTGAGGCCTACGCGACCGCGTTCGGCGGCGTCGACCTCCAGCTCGACTCGCGCTCGCCACGCCCGGCACCCGGCAGCGGCGCCTATCTCCACGTCTACGGCAACGGCAACTTCGATTTGCACGAGACCCGCTCGTGGGTGCAATACGGCGGCGTCGTCGGTGGCGCGGTCGACCTCACCGGCCATCAGCGCGTGTTGAAGCTCCAGCTCGGGCTCGGCTTCGTCGATCAGTTGCAGGGCGACTCGATCCCGTTCACCGAGTACGTGGTGCTCGGCGGCGACCTGATGGCAGGCTTCATTCCGGGCTGGATGACGGGGCTATCGACCGCGGCGGCGCAGGTCGGTTACTCGTGGCCGGTGTGGATCGGGCTCGACGCGCAGACCCGGTTCACCGTCGGCAATGCCTTCGACCATCACCTCGAAGGCCTCGTTCCCGGCGAGCTCCGGATGTCGTGGGACATCGGGCTCACCACGAGCACCGCCCGCGATCAGGGCTTCGAGGTGCTGTTCGGGTTGGGCACCGAAACCTTGGATCAGGGCGCGGGCATCACGTCGGTGCGCGTCGCGTTTGGCTCGAGGCAGGGATTCTGATGAAGGCGCTCGCGTGTCTCCTGCTCGCATCGTGCGCGACCGCGCCGCGACCGTTTCCATTTCGAGAACCGTTCGTGACCGACACCGACCTGAAAGATGTCTCGGTCGACTGCCGGCCGGATCCGACGAAGAACGATGTCGACCACAAGACCTGCGCCCCGCGCGAGTACGTCTCGCCGTTCATCTGGGACCAGCTCGACAACGTGCTGTTCGCGCGGATCTCGCGCGGGTTGGCGATCCACACGAGCGGCGAGTCGGCGAACGTCAACAGCCTCGACGAAGTCCCGGACTCGTCGTGGTTCACGAACAAGCCGCGCGGCGCGGCCTCTCACGACGATGCGCCCGGTGCGTGCAAGCCGGAGGACATGCTCGGCGAGGTCGCCGACGTCAAGCCCGGCGAATGGGTGATCGATCACGGCAAGGACAACGGCTCGACGCTCGGCTTCCGCGTCAACATCCCGGGCAAGGGCAAGTACATGTTCAAGGCCGACGACGAAGGCCTCCCCGAGCGGGCGAGCGCCGCGAGCGTGATCGGTGCCGCGATCTACGACGAGGTCGGCTTCAACACCTCGTGCGAGCAGGTCGTGGTGTTCAAGAAGGAACAGCTCGCGCTCACCCCCGGGCTCAAGGTCGTCGACAACGAGGGCATCAGCCATCCGTTCGACGAAGCGGCGCTCGACAAGACGCTGGACAGCACCACGCATCTCCCCGGCCGCGAGATCCGCATGCAGGCTTCGAAGTGGCTACCGGGGCAAACGCTCGGCCCGTTCCGCTACATCGGGACGCGCGCAGACGATCCGAACGACGTCATCGGTCACGAGCATCGCCGCGAGCTCCGCGGCAGCCGGATCCTCGCCGCGTGGATCGGTCACTGGGATGCGCGCGAGCAGAACTCGATGGACGTGTGGTTTGCGGCTGACTCGAAGAACAAGTCGGCCTCGCCGGGGCATGTCATGCACTACATCCTCGATACCAGCGACACGATGGGCGGTGCGGTCGGTGTCGACGACATGTCGCGACGCCTCGGTCACTCGTACAACTTCGATTTCGGCGATGTCACTCGATCGATCTTCACGTTCGGCATCATGGAGTTTCCGTGGGACCGAGCGACCGAGCTGCCCGGCAAGGAAAAGTTCTCGTACTTCTCGACACGCGACTTCCACCCCGGTGACTGGAAGCCGCTGTATCCGAACCCCGCATTCCTCGAGATGACCGAGCACGACGCGGCGTGGATGGCGCGCAAGCTCGCGCGGTTCTCGCACGACGACATCCTGCGGCTCGTCGAGCTCGGCCGCTGGCAGAGCCCGGGCGATGTCGCGTTCCTGACCAACACGCTCGAGGTCCGGTTGCAGCGCATCCTCACGCGCTACTTCTCGAAGCTGTCGCCGCTCGGCGAGGTCCGACAAGACGGCGGCAAGATCTGCGCGACCGACTTCGCACGGCTGCGTGGGATCGGTCCGGCGTCGGCGTCTCACTACGCGATCGTCGAGCGCCACGGTGGGAGAGCGGTCGCCCTCGCGGCGACGACGGGCGAGGATGGTGCGGTGTGTTTCGCGCCGCAGCCGATGGTCACCGGATCGTTCGCGGATGGTGATCCGCATCGCCGCGTCGTGTTCGATGTGCGCAACGGGACGCGCGCCGGGCCCCTGCGGATCCACGTGTACGACCTCGGTGCGAAGGGAATGAAGATCGTCGGGCTCGAGCGGTTCGAGGACTGATGCAGCTCGTCGCGCGCGCTCACGTCCTGCGGTGGCTGCGTGCGCTCACGCTGCGGACGTTCGGGCTCTTCGTCGCGGCCGTCGCCGCGAGCATCATGTTCGTGATCATCGCGCGCGAGTTGAAGTCGCCGGCGCTCGCTCAGCTCGACGAGCGGATCGAGCTCGCCGTCCACAAAATCGATTCGACGCCGGCCGATCTGATCGCGGCCACGGCGACGTTGATCGGCTCGAACTACGTGATCATCCCGGTGGTCGCGTGCTTGGCCGGGCTCGCCGCGTATCGCAAGCGGCGCGTCGCCGCGATCGTGCTCGCGCTCGATGCGGTCACCGTGCTCCTCAGCAACCAGTACTTGAAGACCCTGTTCGCACGGCCGCGGCCGACGCTGTTCGAGAAGATCGCGCTGCCCACCGACTACAGCTTCCCGAGCGGTCACTCGATGTCTGCGGTCGGTGTGTGGGGCGTGATCGCGGCGGTGGCGATCGCGCTCTACCCATCGTGCCGGCGCACGATCCTGATCTCGGCGTGCGTGTTGATCCCGCTGATCGGGCTGTCGCGGATCTACCTCGGCGTGCACTGGCCTTTCGACGTGCTCGGCGGCTTCCTCGCCGGAATGCCCGCGCTGATCGTGAGTGTTCACCTGATTCATCGTCGCAACCGCACCGACCGCAACGTCGCGTCGCTCGTCGAAGCCGTGGAGGCACCGTGAAGGGACCCGCACCAGACCAACGCACCGCGACCTTGATCGCGAAGCGCGATCTCAAGATGGCGCGCAGCGCCCACGCCTTCGTGCGCGGCAGCACCGATCAGTTCTATGCCTGGCTCGCGTCGCCGAAGACCACCGCGATTCCCGCGGGGCCACCGGTGTGGATCTGCGGAGACTGCCACATCGGCAACCTCGGTCCGATCGGTCACGTCGAGGGCACGGCGGTCGTGGAGATGCGCGATCTCGATCAGACGGTGATCGGCAATCCGGCGTACGACCTGGTCCGGCTCGCCTTGTCCCTCGCGATGGCCTCGCGCAGCTCGGACCTGCCGGGGGTCACGACCGCGCGGCTGACCGAGGACCTGGTCGCGGGCTACGAGCGGTCGTTCGACGGTGACGCGGTGTCCGAAGAGATCGAGGATCTGCCGCCGCCGATCCGCTTGATCATGCGGCGCGCGGTCAAGCGCACGTCGCGTCGTCTCCTCGACGAGCGGCTCGGCAAGAAGCGCGGCAAGTTCGAGCTCGGTCGCAAGTTCTGGCGGCTCGCCGACGACGAGCGCGAGGCGGTGCGGCGGATCGTCGAACAAGAGCCGATCCGCAAGCTGATCACGAAGCTCGAGGATCGCGACGCCGAGGCGCCGGTCACGCTCGTCGACGCGGCGTTCTGGGTCAAGGGCTGTAGCTCGCTCGGCCTGTGGCGGGTCGCGGCGCTCGTCGAGTTCCAGCTCGACGGCAAGAAGGGCAACACCGCGCTCGCACTCCTCGATCTCAAGCAGGCGGTGAAGCCGGTCGCGCCGTGGGCCGCTGGTACCGATCCGGGATTCTCGCCGGGCGTGCGCGTGCTCGAAGGCGCGAGGCGGCTCGCACCGGCGCTCGGCTCGCGCATGCTCGCGGGGACGTTGCTCGAACGCTCGGTGTTCGTGCGCGAGCTGTTGCCGCAGGATCTCAAGGTCGAGCTCGATCGGATCGATCCCGGCGATGCGCGGCGGCTCGCGTTCTACCTCGGCAAGGTCGTCGGGCGTGCCCATCGCCGGCAACTGACCACCGAACAGACGGCGGCGTGGACGACCGAGCTCGCGGCGCATCGCACGAAGAACCTCGATGCGCCGAGTTGGCTGTGGCAGGCCCTGATCCAGTTGGTCGCGCTGCACGAGCATGCGTACCTCGATCACTGCCGGCGCTATGCGATGGCCGCGGCGCGCGCCGCCGAGCCGACCGAGTCCGAAGATCTCTAGCCGCTCTTGCGAACCGGTGGGTGCTCGCCGGTGGTCGCCGCGACCATGCGCTCGAGCAGGTGCTTCGAGCGCGACTCGACGGTCGCGGCATCGATGACCGCGTTCAGGTCGGCCGGCGTGCTCTCGTCGAGCAGCGGCCACAACTGCGCGCGCACGTCTGGCGGCAGGATGCCCTCGAGGTACTCGAGCGCGACGCCGCGCAAGCTGGCGTCGTCGGTCTGGACCGCGTGGAGCGCGACCCGCAGCGGCTCCGCCGGCAGCACGAGGCCGAGCACCCGGAACACGTGGGCGAGCCCGAAGTCGCTGTCGGCCTCCGCGATCTCGACCACCGGGTCGCCGGTCAGCTTGCGCGCTCTCCACTCGTCGCGATCGACGAGGAGCTCCTTGCGGACGTACTCGAACACCTCTTCGCGTCCGACGTGACCGACGTGGATATCGAGGCCGAGCGACGCCATCGCGGTGCTGCAGTAGTAGCGAACATCGAAGCTCGGATCGCCGAGCCCGCGCCACAGCCCCCACACGGCGAGCTCGGGAATGCCGGCGGCGACGATCGGCGGCAGCCGGCGCCGCAGCTTCTCGGCCCGCGACAGATCGGTGAGCGCATCGACGAGCAGGCCGGTACAGCGCGGCGCGATCGTGCGCAGCGCGGCGCAGGCATCGCGCGCGATCTCGTCGGAGCCGTCGACGAGCGCGAGCGCGAGCGGCGCGACCTCGAGCGGCAACGGTTCGGCGAGTGCGAGATGGATCCGCGCGGCATCGTTCGAGCGCAGGTCCTCGACGAGCCGTACGAGCGAGGCGGTGCTCGACGGGACTAAAGGCGGTGCGATCGGAACCGGCGTCGGGACGCGGCGGTGTTTGCGCTTGCGGCCGCGCCAGCGCAACGGGATGACATCGCCGGAATGGCCGAGGCTCGGCATCTCGGTCAGCGAGACCCACGGCTCGGGTTCCTCGGAGATCGCGGCCCGTTCGCCGACCGCTTCGAGCAGGCTCGATTCGAGCGACTTGGTGTACGACCGCGGCAGGCGGAGCGTGACGATGATCGACACGGCGCCGGCGATCGCGGCGGTCAGCAACAGGCCGGTGCGCGAATCGGCGACGAACAACAGGATGCCGCCGACGAGCTGCGCCGACAAGATATCGCCGAGCTTGTCGGCACCGACATCGAGCACGACCTTGGTCGGACGCTTCTGATCGGGTGGCAACGGCGCGTACAACAGCTCGTAGCCCGCGCGGTAGAGCGAGTTGCGTGTCACGAACTCGGCACCTCGCGCGATCGTCGCGGTCGTCGGTAGCCGGATGATCAGTGACAGGATGCTAAAGCCGGTCAGCGTGTACGGCAGGGTCGAGACGGTGCGCGGGACACCGAGCCAGGTCAGGACTGGTCCGCACAGCGCGAGCTGGACGATCGCGGTGATCACGTTCGTCACCGTGTAGAACACCGCGAGCTGGCGCAGCAGGCTCGCCTGCGAGCCGCGCGCGACGAGGTCGGCCTTGAACACGTAGTCGAGCGCTCCAGCACCGATCGCGGTGAACACCACGATCAAGCCGGCCTTGCGCAACAGATGCGAACGCGCGACACCGCCGAGCGCGGACCACGTCGAGACCACCGGCCTACTCGGATCGATCACGAGCGGCGCGTGGCCGCGGCCGAGGAGGTACAGCGTGCCGGCGCAGACGAGCTGCATCCCGGCGAGCACCGCGAGGATCGCATCGGGTGCCAGGTACACCGCGGTGCGCTCCGCGATCACGCCGCCGAGGATGCCACCGAGCGTGGCGCCCATGCCGATCCGGCCGATGTGGCGCTTCGCGCTCGTGATGTCGAAGCGCTCGTTGACGATCGACCAGAACCCCGAGACCAAGATCGCGCTCGCGATGTTGAGGTGAAAGAACGTGATCACCGCGACCGGCCGCGGGTAGTGCGAGATCAGCAGCCACTCGACGAGCGCGACCAGGCCGCTCACCGCGTTCATCGCCGGGACGAGGTGATGGGGCCCGAAACGCACCATCAACTTGCCCGCGACGATGATCAACGGCAACGACAGCGCCGCCGAGATCCCGATGAACAGCGGCAGCGACTTGATCGGGAATCGCGACAGCAGCGTCGCGTCACGCGCGGCCTTTGCGGCGAGGAAGGATGCGACGACCAACAGTGCCGAGATCGTCGCGAGCCGCGCGAGTCGCTTCTGGTCGTCGTCGGCGCTCATGCGGCGGGGGCTCGGCCCTCTTGCTGTTTGACCAGTTCATCGTGCATGCGGCCGGTGCGATACGCGAGGAAGATCCACACCGCTGCGAGCGCGACGTTGAGGATCGCGAACGACCGCACGCCGAGACCGAGGACCTCGACGAACAGGAACACGATGCCGAGGCCGGCGACGACATCGCCCATGCGGAAGAAGAACGTATCGATCGCGGCCTTCGCCTTGTACTTCGCCTCCGGCGAGGTCGGCAGGAACAGCGCCTGGCGCAGCGTGTTGTGCAGCGAGTAGTCGAGGCTGTTCTCGGTCGTTTTCTCGATCCGGACCACCGCCATGTTGACGAACAGGATCAGCGCGAACCATCCGCCGAGGACGATCACCGGCATGATGAACAGCGAGCGCCGCACTCCGAGCGCGACCAACAGCCGTGCGACCAGGAGGCCCTGGAGCAGCGCGGAGACCAGATTCACGAGGCCATAGTAGTCCGAGTAGAACTTGCTGAGGTACTCGTCCTGCGCGGCCTTGTTCGCGGCTTTCACCGTCGCGTCGGCGGTGGGGTCGGGCTTGCCGTCGGGGGTCGGCGCCGCCGCCGGAGCATGCGTCGCTTTCTCGGCGGCGTACGCGGCGCTGCGATCGGTGGCCATCTTGCCGATCACGTACTCGCCGGTGGTGTTGATCACCGTCGCGACGAACAACATCCCGGCGAGCAGGCGCAGGTACTTGTCCTTGATGACGAGCGCGAAGCCACCCTTCTTGTCTTTGACGTCGGCCGCCGCGGGAGTCTTCGTCGCCGCGACCTCCTGCTTGCGCATCGACTCGCGCTTGTCGACGACCTGGTACAGCAGGATCGAGACGCCGAGGCCGACCACCGCGATCAGCATCAGGCCGTGGATCCCGAGCGACGCGTGCAGCATGTGCGGCACGAACGCGCCGAGGATCGCGCCGATGCTGGCGCCGACCCCGATGATCGCGAACAGCCGCTTGCCCTCTTCCTCGGTATAGATGTCGTTCGCGAACGACCAGAAGTTCGAGACCACGAGCACGTTGAAGATGCCGAGCCACAGGTAGAACGCGAGGCCGATCGGCGCCTTCGCCTGCGCGAGCACGTAGAACCCGACGAGGCAGCCGATGAAGATGATCTGCATCGTCGTCATCAGCCGGATCCGGCTGACCTTCGATGACAACCAGCCGAACGCGGGGACGACGCCGAGCAGGAGGATCGTCTGCCCGGCCGAGGCGTAGGCCTTGAGCTCGGCTCCGCCGCCGAGCAGGATCAACGGCTCGCGGACGACCTTGAGCACGTAGTAACAGGTGAGAAGGATGAAGCAGTTGAGCGCGAGCAGCGAGACGGTCAGGACCTCCGACCGCTTGACCGGTGCGACCAGCTTGAGCAGCCGTGTGAAGACGGACGGTTCGGTCGCCGGTAAGAAATCCACTTGGCTCCGTGGTGCAAACGTTTAGCCAAGGAAAGTCGTAGGCCAGCTTGGGGTTGGCGCGCGCGAACGAGCCCAGGTGCCCGGCGAGCGTAATCGCGCGGCTCCACGAGGCGGCAACGTTCGAACCTGAGAGGTATGGCGACCTGCGAACTTGGAGATCGTGGGATCCTCGTGAGGTGAAGCGGTGGTTGCTCCTGTTGGCCGCATGTGGCGCGACCGCACGGTCGCCGCGGATGCCGTCGCCACGGGATGCGGTGCTCGCGGCCGCCGATGATCGCGCGGCGTTCCGCGGCGTCGATGCACGACTCGATCAGGTCACCGGCTCGGTCGTGCGGCGGGGCAATCACGTCGAGCTCCTGATCGACGGTCGCGCGAGCTTCGCGCGCCGGCTCGCGAACGCTCGGACCGCCGACGTGATCCTCGTCAAGACGTTCGCGTTCACCGACGACGAGACCGGGCGTGAGGTCGCGGACCTCTTGATCGAGCGCGCGCAGGCCGGGGCTCGCGTGATCGTCCAGTACGATGCGATCGGATCGATCCACGATCCCGATGACCTCGGGTCGATGCTGGCGAACGGCAACGAGAAGCCGATCATCTCGCGCCTGCGTGCGGCGGGCATCGAGATCGTCGCGACCAACGCACCGGCGGGCACGGTCGCGCTGCGCGAGATCGCGGGTGGCATCGCGCGCACCGTGTTCCACCCGTTCGAACACCTCGGCATCGTTCTCGATCGCACGCGCCGCCTCGAGTTCCACGATCACGAGAAGTATTGGATCACCGGCAAGACTACGGCGGATGGACTCGTGCTGACCGCGATCATCGGCGGCATGAACATCGGTAGCGAGTACGCGTTCGGCGGCGTCGATCGCGTCGACGCGGTCACCGGCGCGCGGGGCTGGCACGACGTCGACGTCGAGGTCCGCGGCCCGGTCGTCAACGACATCGTCGCGCGCTACTTCGACGCGATGGACGATCAGCTCGGCCGCGATCACGCGCCGGCTCTGCGTGCGCGCTGGAATCCTCCGCAGGCCGCGGCGGGTGATGCCGGCGTGCGCTTCGTCTACAACCATCCGCGGTTCGGCAATCGCCATGCGATCGACGAGCTCTACGCGACGCTGATCGATGCGGTCCCCCCGACCGGGGTCGCGCGGATCGAGACCGCGTACTTCGCGCCGTCCGAGCTCATCCGAGCTCGGCTCCGCGCCGCGCTCGAACGCGGGGCGCGCGTCGCGGTGATCTCGAACCTCGCGACCAACGACACCGCACCGGTCGCCGAGGGCACGTGGTTCGTCTATCACGCGCTCCTCGACGTCGATCCGACCGCGGCGCTGTACCAACGGATCGCGCGGCCCGACCTCGGCGAGGTGATGATCCACTGCAAGGTCGCCTCGTTCGGGACCACCGGTCCGGTCGTGATCGGATCGGCGAACCTCGACGCGCAATCCGGCGAGCACAACACCGAGGCCGTGCTCGTGATCGACGATCGCGAGCTCCGCCGCCAGTTCGACGCGATGTACGACACCGACTATGCGCCCGACCGCGCGTCGCGCGTCACGCTCGACGTGTTGCGGCGCGATTCGACGTGGGATCGGTTTCGCCAGTGGGCGATCTGGAACCTCGGCCGCAACTGGCTGTGATGGGCTCCGCAGCCCGAGTGGAACGTCAACTACGCGACCGGCTCTCCAAGGCCTGACCCGCAGATCGGATGCGAGGTTTCACGTCGCTGGACCCTCTCTTCGATTGCTCGTAGAGCTCGATTTCAGGGTTCCCGTGCTGCGATTTGCCGATGAGGGCATTTCCTTCCTGAGCTTTCTCCGCGTGGGTGACGTTCCGCTCCGACTGCGGAGCTGACGGGAGGCTCCAGCATCGGGCGTGCCGACGAGCACCGCGCCCGTTCGCGTCGGTGTCGCGTCGGGGTCGCGTCGGGTCGCGGCGAGCCGTGCGGTGGCGTCGCGGCGTGCGCTTCTCGCCGCACTCGGCAAGTCTCCGAGGACGACGGGCACGCGCGATGCGATCTGTCGTCGCTAGCCGCCCTCGGTGCGCAACGCCTCGATCGGGTCCATGCGAGAAGCTCGGTCGGCGGGGTAGTATCCGAAGATCACGCCGATCGCGACGGCAGTACCGAACGCGAGGACGTTGGTGTGGGCCGACATCGCGACCTGCCACCCGAGCTGTGCCGCGATCCTCGGCGTGGTGATCGAGCCGAACGCGACCCCGAGGCCACCGCCGATCACGGTGAGCATCACGGCCTCGCCGAGAAACTGCAGCCGGATCGCCGAGGGCCGCGCGCCGATCGCGCCGCGAATCCCGATCTCCATCGTGCGCTGCGCGACCGACGCCAGCATCACGTTCATGATGCCGATGCCGCCGACCATCATCGCGAGCAGCGCGATCACGACGAGCAAGCGCTCGAGGGTCTCGGCGGACTTGATCCGCGCTTTCGCGAGATCCTCGGGATGGCGGATGTTGAAGTCGTCGTCGTGGCCGGGCGCGATGTGATGGCGGTCGCGCAACAGCGCGGCGACTTGCTCGCCGGCGGCCTTGACCTGCACGGGGCTGGTGGCCGAGCACAGGATGTCGTCGAGCCAGGTCTGGAGCTTGCCGACGACGCGAGCCCGCGCGGTCGTCCACGGCATCATCACGGTGTCGTCCTCATCTCGACCGGTCACCGATTGGCCCTTCGGCGCGAGCAGCCCGATCACCGTGAACTGTGACGTCCCGATCCGGATCCGTTGGCCGAGCGGATCTTCATCGCCGAACAACTTCTGCGCGACGGTCGCGCCGATCACGAGCACGCTCGCCGCGCGGGTCACGTCGTCGTCGTTGATGAACTCGCCCTCGGCGAGGTCCCACCGCCGCACGCGGATGTAGTCCGGCGAGATGCCGCGAAACTGCGTCAGCCAGTTGCTCGTCTCCGAGATCACCTGGAGGCGACCGTCGATGTTCTCCGACACGCGCGCGATCAGCGGCACCTCGTTACGGATCGCGTCGGCATCCGCCGCGACAAGCGTCTGCTGGCCATGCGTGCCGGTGCGAACGCCATTGGCATTGCGCGAGCCGGCTTCGATCCAGACGAGGTTCTCGCCGAGCGCGTCGAGCGCCGACAACGCCTGCGCCGTGCCGGCCCGACCGATCGCGACGACGGTGATCACCGTCGACACGCCGATCATGATCCCGAGGATCGCGAGGCACGAGCGCGCCTTGTTGCGAACGAGTGCGCGCAGCGCCTCGAACGTGAGTAGCCGCACCACGAGCATCACGGAGACGGCGAGGATGCCCCGATTTGGATGAGAGGAATATGAGAACCGACCGTCCGTCCACGCTGCCAGGCGCCTCCTCGGGTCAGTCGATGAGACGTACGACTGCCCGTCCTCATCATCGTTTCATCTATAGAACGCTACGAAGCGCGCATGACCAGCAGGGCTACTACCTTCGGGTTCCTGATTGTTGCCGCGTGCGGTGCGAAGCAGTCGTCGTCGTCGTCGAGCGACGCGTGTCCATCCGCGATCCACGACGCCGTGACGAGGGCGTATCCGCATGGCCAGCAGCACGGCTGCAAGCTCGAGCGCGAGGACGGCCACGATCAATACGAGGTGAAGCTCGTCCAGGCCGACGGCTCGCAGGCCGAGGTCGAGCTCGCCCTCGACGGCACGATCACGCAGCTCGAGGAGCGCATCGCGATCGCCGCCCTCCCGGCCGAGGTCACGCACGCGTTCTCGGAGAAGTATCCCGGCGTCACGCCGGCGCGTGCCGAGCGCATCACGCAGCCCGGCAAGCCCATGCAGTTCGAGCTCGCTGTCGGAGATCGGGAAGAAGTTACATTTACCGCGACCGGCGACCTCGTCGAAGTCGAGGGCGCCGCGGGATACACCAAGTCAGTGATCGCGTTGCCGGGTGGCGGAAGTGACGGCGTGATGATGGACTACCTCCTCTTCAATCCGCGCACGAACACGGTGTGGGTGCCCGCGGGCAACACGGCTGGCGTCGACGTGATCGATACGAAGACCCACGCGATCGTGCGCGTCGAAGGGTTCGCGACCAAGGAGATGGTGCGCCACGGGAAGAAGCGCACCGTCGGTCCGAGCTCGGCGACGCTCGGCGAGGTCGGCACGGTGTACGTCGGCAACCGCGGCGATTCGTCGGTGTGCGCGGTCGACGAGCGCACGTTGACCAAGCGCACGTGCGGTACGCTCGATGCGATGCCCGATGGCATCGAGTACGTCGCACCGACCCACGAGGTGTGGGTGACGACGCCGCGCGACAAGTCCGTGCGCATCCTCGACGCGACGACGCTCGCGCAGAAAGCGCGGCTGGCGTTCGACGGCGAGCCCGAAGGCTTCGCGGTCGATGCGACGCGCGGCTGGTTCTACACGAACCTCGAGGACAAAGACGTCACGCTCGCGATCTCGCTCGCGTCGCACGAGACCGTCGCGACGTGGCATCCGAGCTGCGGCGAGGATGGTCCCCATGGCCTGCGGCTCGCCGAGGCAGAAGGTCGTCTATTGGTCGCGTGCGGCGCCGAGGTCCACGCGCTCGATGTCACGCACGGCGGCGCGGTCGTCGGCAAGCTCGCCGTCGGCGATGGTGTCGATGATCTCGATCTCGATGCCGCGTCACACACGGTCTACGCCGCTGGTGGCAAGGCCGCGTCGCTCTCGGTGATCTCGCTGCGGCCCGATGGTTCGCTCGTCCTGGTGGTGCAAACCCCGACCGGCGAAGGCGCACGCAACGGCGTCGTCGCGGCGAACGGTGAAGTCTATCTCTCGCATGCCAAGGGTTCCGAGCTCGTCGTGCTGACACCGGAGAAGAAAGAGGACTGATTGGCGCCCGCAGGACGACCGTTGCCCCGTCTCGCCACGTCACCGCGACGCCGAGCCTGATGTCGCTCGTGCCGTGACATGACAGGTGCGCATTTCGCTCCGTTGCCGGTCGCATCGGACTAAGCTCCGCGGGGCCGACCGATGAAGTGCTCTCGCTCGCTCGCGGTCGGCGTGCTCCTCGCGTCGGCGACCGCTTCCGCCGACGACGCTGCTCGCCAGGTCGACGACGACACGTTCGCCGTCGATTCGAAGGGCGGACTCGCCGTCGACGCCGGCCTGGTCGTCGCGTCCCCCGCGGCGTTGTCCTCGGGGATGTCGACCGGCGTGGTCGCGGGCATCACGCGCTCGTGTGGCTGTCACCTCGCGTACGGCGTGCGCGCGTCGTGGTCGACGATCACCGAGTCGTCGTTGGCGTGGACCGTCGAGCAAACCGACCTGCGTCTGCGCGTGACCGGTTCGGTGCGCCACGAGGCGGGGCGTGGCAGCGTCGCGCTGCAGCTCGGGCTCGGCCCGACGTTCGTGCACGAGGTCCGCACGCGCAATAGTGCGATGGAAGCCGGACGCAACGATCTGACCACGCGTGCGTGGGGAACCGTGCCGGCCGGCGATCTCGACGCGGTGTTCGCGGTCCACGTCGCGGGACCGTGGGTCGCGGTCGCCAGCGGCGGACCTTCACTCGACCACTTCGGCGGCGCGTTCGTGCTCGGCTGGAGCGCGTCGCTAGGAGTCGCATGGCAACCCTGAAGGCGTTGGTGCTCGTCGCCGCGTGCGGCTGCAGCGACCTCCAAGGTTTCGGCGGTCCGGTACCGCCGCTGGTGTCGTTCGACGTGATCGCGAACGGCGACCTCGGAACCGTCCGCTCGCCGGACGAGACGGGGACGCCCTCGCTGCACGTCGCGCTCGTGTGGGGCCGGCAGTGGTTGGTCGAGCCGATCTGCATCTTGCCTCCGGAGAATGCCGATGCGGCCGCGCTGATCGCCGCGGGGTGTCGCGATCCGTTTGGCTTCGTGCCCGCGCGAGTCGCCGCCGATACGCCGGCCGAGCTCGGCGTGCCGGCGACGCTCGATCTGTTCACGCTGCCCGGCTCCGACGTGATGGTCGGCGATCTCACCGCGCGCGTCGCGTACGCGACGGTCGTGCTGTACGACGATAAGGATGGCGACGGCGCGCTCTCGCTCGGTCGGCCGAATCGCCCACCCGATCTTAGCCGGCCGATGGACAACGGCGACGTCAACGTCACCGATCTGATCTACGGCGCGAGCTTCGTCACGATGACCCAGCCCGATCAGCGGATCGCGTATCGCGAGGGTGCGTTCGTGCCGTCGGGCTTCTATCCGCGCGCGGGCTGCGCAGATCCGGTGTCCGGATTCTCGATCGTCGGCGCGGGTGGCTTCACGGCCGACGCCGCGATCGCCGCGACGCTCGCGGGGACGTTGCCGACCGAAGACGCCGCGACGTGCACGGCCGGGCCGCCGATGACGACGCCGCTCGGCTTCGGACTGCAGACCGCCGCCGCGTTGAACGAGCTGCGCTGCACCGAGCGCTCGACCGATTCGAGCGTGCGCTATCGCGAGCCCGACAAGGATCCGCCCGACCTGACGAATCGCACGAGCGCGTGCGTGCACTCGCCGAGCTTCGGCGCGCCGTCCGACGTGATCGAATTCGTGGTCAGCGGACGCAGCGACGATTCGTGCGTCGGCCTCACGCACTACATCCTGAAGGGCTGCTCCGAGAGTCCGACGTGCGGCTCGCCCGATTGGGACGACGGCGCGCCGGCATGGTGGCCGTGCTGAAGTGGATCGCGATCGCGCTGCTCGCCGCCACACCGGCGCGCGCGGACACGCCGAAGACCGACGAGGATCCCGAACCGAAGCTGTCGCTGCCGACCGAATCCGATCGCGCAGCGTGGCTCGGCTCCGGGTTTCGTCTCGGGCTCGGCGTCAACTACGGCCGGTTCGAAGGCCTCGGCGGTGCGCCGAGTGGTCACCTGGTCGGCGCGATGCTGCGCGCGGGGCTGCGCCTCGATCGCGATTGGTCGTTGATGTCGACGTTCGAGTACTCGCGCGTCAAGCAGGGCGGCGGGCTCTCCGGCTTGCGGTTCTCGGGGACGATCGATCCGACCTGGCACATCACGGCGAGCTTCTCCGTCGCGCTCGGCGTCGGCTTCGGCGGCCTCGTCGAAGGCAACACCGGGCGCCCCGATGCGGATCCACCGGGCTCGCAGATCGATTCGTCGTACACGTTTCCGGATGCGAGCATGCCGCTGCCGAGCTGCAGCGGCGTGGGCCTCGCCGGCGTCGCGCGCGCGGAATACACGTACGTGCTCGGGCCGCGGGTCGCGACCGGGCTCGCGCTCGAGCTGATCGGCCAGTACACCGCGTGCGTCGACAACACCGGCCGCCTCGATGCCGATACCGCCGAGGCGATCGTGCGGCGCCAGTATTGGCCGCATGCCGGGTTCGCGCTGCAGTGGAGCATCTCGTGGCGGTGAGATGGCTCGCGATCCTCGTGGTGCTGTGCGCGAGCACCGCCTCCGCGCAGGACGCCGGCGTCGACGCGGGGAGCGCCGCACCGCAACCGACGTTCGAGCCGCCGCACGCGATCGGTTCGACCGACATCGCCGCCCCGGCCGATGCACCGGCGATCGCCGCGCCGATCGCGATCACGGTCAAGCTGCTGGTCGACGCGACCGGCACCGTGCAGAAGGTCGAGCTGATCACCGCGCCGCAGCCGCCGTTCGACGACATCGTGATCGCCGCGGTCAAGGCGTTCAAGTTCGAGCCCGCACACTTCGGTGACAAGGCGGTCCCCGTCGAGATCACGTTCACGCACACGTTCACGCCAGCGCCACCACCACCGCCGCCGGTCGACACCGGCCCGCCGCGGACCTCGGTGTTGCGAGGCCGGCTGATCGAGCTCGGTACCCGGATCGCGGTCGCGAACGCCACCGTCGTCGCCGAGATCGACGGCGTGAAGTACACCGGCGAGGCCGACCCGAAGGGTCACTTCCGGCTCGAGTTGCCGGCGGGCAACGCGAAGATCACGGTGTTCGCGCCGGCGCACGCGGCGTTCGAACAGCGCGAGAAGCTCGCGCCGAAGCAGGAGCTCGCGGTTAGCTACTACGTCGAGCGCGATCGCTACGATCCGTACGAGATCGTCGTGACCGGCGAGCAGCGCCGCGAAGAGGTCTCGCGGATCACGTTGCGCGGACCGGAGCTGCAACAGGTGCCGGGCACGTTCGGCGATCCGTTCCGCGTGATCCAGGCGCTACCCGGTGTCGCCTCGGTGGTGTCGCTGCTGCCGTTCCCGGTGATCCGCGGTTCGAGCCCGGCGTCGACCGGGTTCTTGATCGATGGGACGCGCGTCCCGCTGTTGTTCCACCTGCTGTCGGGACCGAGCGTGATCCACCCCGATCTGATCGACGAGATCGCGTTCTATCCGGGCGGTGCGCCGGCCGGCTACGGCGGCTACACCGGTGGCATCGTCGACGGCAAGACCGTGCGCGCCGGCGCCGACGATCACCTGATCGATCTCGATGCGAACATGCTGACCGTCGGCGGGCTCGTGCGCGAACCGCTCGAGCCGATCGGCGCCACGATGACCGTCGCGGGCCGCTACGGCTATCCCGGGTTCTTGCTGTCGCTCGCGACGAACCAGGCCTCGCTGTCGTACTGGGACTATCAACTTCGGCTCGACGGGGGCACCAAGGCGAACGGCTGGACCGTGTTCGCGTTCGGCGCGAACGACGAGCTCGATACGCCCGCGGCGGGGACCGATCCGGCCGATCCGAATCCATCGCTGACGCCGAGCCTGATCCTCGGCTTTCACCGCCTCGATCTCCGCTATCACCAGACGGTCGGTGCGCTCGAGACCACGTATCGGATCGTCGGCGGCTACGACCACACGTTCAGCGCCGGCACCGATTTCTCGGTGTTGCTCGCCGAGCCGCAGATCCGCTCGCGCTGGAAGCAGAGCGAGACGCTCACGCTCGCCGGTGGCCTCGATGGCAGCGCGCACGATCTCAAGCAGGGCAGTGGTGCGAACGCGGCCGCGGGTCCGCTCGCGTCGATCACGTCGGCGCTGTCGACGTCATACGTCGGCTCGGCGTTCGTGGAAGCGATCTGGCGCCCGACGCCGGATTGGCTGATCCGCCCCGGCATCCGCGGCGATCTCAATGCCGATTCGACCGCGACCAAGCGGTCGATCGATCCGCGGCTCACGGTCCGCCGCAAGCTGTTCGTGCGCGACCTGCCCGACGTCCGCCCCGATAGCGACGACAGCGCGGCGTGGTTGAAGGCCGCCGCCGGCATCTATCACCAACCGCCGCGGTTCGTCGTGCCGTTGCCCGGCCTCGACGAGATGCCGCTCAAGTACGGGCTCGTGCAGTCGTATCAGACCAGCCTCGGCGTCGAGCTCCCGCTCGAGCATTCGCTGCAGCTCTCGACCGAGGGCTACTTCAACTACATGGATCCGACGATCTTCGATCTGTCGATCAACGCGGCGACGCTCGGCACCGCGGCGAATCCGACGCTGCTACCGACCTCGATCATCTCGACCGATCCGGCGCAGATGTACATCGATCGCCTGACCAAGCCGCAGCTCGGTCGCGCGTACGGCCTCGAGGTGCTGCTCAAGCGCCAGGCGAAGTCGGGCGTGTTCGGGTGGATCTCGTACACGCTGTCGCGCGCGGAGCGCTATCGCGACGGTTCGTGGGCGCGCTACGACTTCGATCGCACGCACCTGTTCAACTTCGTGATCGGCGTACCGCTGCGTCGCAACTGGGACATCGGCGTGCGCATGCAATATCAGAGCGGCCTGCCCGAGACCACGACCGCCGGCTACAACACCGCGACCGGCGACGGCTACGTGCGGTTCGACGTGCGCGTCGACAAACGCGCCATCTACGAAAAATGGCTACTCGATTTCTACGTCGACATCACGAACATCGCGCTGCTGCCCGAAGAAGTCACACCCGGTAATACGATCCGCTACGTGCTGCCCACCATCGGCCTCCGAGGCCGGATCTGAACGGAGAGCTGATGACACCCGACGGAACCACGATCGACGCCCAGATCCTCGACCTCATGCTGCGCGCCGGCTCGCGCTGGGTGTTGTGGTTGTTGATCTTTCTGTCGCTCGCCGCCGTCGCGGTGATGCTCGAGCGGTTGTGGTTCTACTTGCAGATGCGCACGCCCGAGTCGGTGTTGAAGAAGACGCTCGACACGATGCGGACCAAGGGCCCTGCCGAAGCGGCGAAGCTGCTCGCGAATCAGCGCTCGTTGCAGGCGGTGGTCGTGCGCGCGTGCCTCGAGCGCGCGGCCGACGGCGCGGGCTCGGTCGAAGAACATCGCGCGGCGATCGTCGAACAGGAGCGCCAGCGCTACGAGAAGCGGCTCGCGTTCTTGGGCACGCTCGGCAACAACGCGCCGTTCATCGGGCTGTTCGGCACGGTGCTCGGGATCATTCGCGCGTTCCACGATCTCGCCGGCAATTCGCTGCAGGGCACGCAGGCCGTGATGTCGGGGATCGCCGAGGCGCTCGTCGCGACCGGCTTCGGCTTGATCGTCGCGCTGCCGGCGGTCGCCGCGTACAACGCCGCGATCCGTCACGTCGAGACCGCCGCCTCGATCGCAGATTCGTACGCGCACGAGGTCCTCGCGTACTTGCGGGCTACCGCGAAGGAGCCGTAGATGGCGGGCTCCGCACGCCGCCGCGGCATCATCGCCGAGATCAACGTCACGCCGCTGGTCGACATCATGCTCGTGCTGCTGATCATCTTCATGTTGACCGCGCACCTGATCGCGAAGCAGGTGATCGAGATCGACCTGCCGCACGCGAGTCAGAGCACGGCGCTGACGCCGACGACGATCGCGATCACGCTCGCGCGCGATGGCAAGCTCTATCTCAACGACAAGCCGTCGACGCCGGAGGTGCTGCGCTCGACGATCGCGGCGGCGGTCGCGAAGGACCCCAAGACCCAGGCGATCATCTCGGCCGACAAGGACGTCACACACGGCCGCGTCGTGTGGGTGCTCGACGTCGTGAAATCCGTTGGCATCACCTCGTTCGCGATCCAGATCGATCCACGGCAGCTCGTTCCACCTCCATGAACCTCGATCCCAAGCTCGCGATCTGCGCCGTCGCCTCCGTGATCGCTCACGTGGCGATCGCGCGTGCGCTCGACGAGCTGCCGCCGCGCGTCGATCTCACGCCGAGGAAGATCGAAGTGCGCGTGATCGAGGCGCCGACGCCGGTGCCGCCGCCCGAACCGGAGAAACCTCCCGAGCCGGCGCCGGAGCCGACCCCGACCGCGCCGGCGAAGCCGATCGAGCATCAGACCGTGCGTCCGCACGCGGTGCCGACGGCCGCGGTCGTCAAGGAACCCCCCCCGGACCATCCCGCGGTCACCGGTGACACCACGGGCGACTCGCCGGTGTTCGGGATCTCGATGGAGTCGACGTCGACGGTCGGCCGCGGGCCCGCGCTCCCGGTCGGCACCACCGCGAAGCCCGCGGTTGGAACCGGCTCGGCGGCGCCGGCTCCCAAAGGTGTGGCGGGGCCGGTCGCCGACTACGAAGCGACGAAGCTGCCGCTGCCGCAGGGCCGCTGCTCGGGCAAGTACACCGACGACGCGCGCGCGGCCGGGATCGAAGGCACGGTCGTCCTCGATCTCGTCGTCGGTGCGGATGGCCGAGTCAGCGAGCTCAAGGTCGTGACCGGTCTCGGCCACGGGCTCGACCAGGCCGCGATCGCGGCGCTCCGCGATTGCCGGTTCACACCCGGCGAGCAAGCCGGCAAGCCGGTCGCCGTGCGCGTGCGCGGCTTCAAGATCCGCTTCGTGATCGAAGCAGCACCCTAGAGTCGGTCTGAAGTTGCCGCTCGGCATTCCGGAGCCGCCCGCGAGGTAGATGTAGGCCTTGCGCGAAAAAACCGTAGAAGCGAGGCAGAATGCCTTTAGAACGGTTCTGAGTGGGTTTCTCACGAGGCTCTCACGTACGCTCGGGCACCCTGCTCGGGCTGATGCGCGCTCTCGTGGTCGAAGACTCCCTCCCGATTCGTACGGCAATCCGCGATGGTCTCGCCGAACAAGGCTTTGCCGTCGACGTCGCGGCAAACGGCGAGGACGGGCTGTGGCTCGCCGAGCAGAATCCATACGACATCATCGTGCTCGACATCATGCTGCCGTTGATCGATGGCCTCGAGGTGTTGCGACGACTGCGTGCCAAGGGCTCGAAAGTTGCCGTGCTGTTACTCACCGCGCGTGACACGGTCGAGGATCGCGTCACGGGGCTCGACAGCGGCGCCGACGACTATCTCGTCAAGCCGTTCGCGTTCGCCGAGTTGCTCGCACGCGTGAGGACGCTGGTGCGACGCCGCTACGACGCGAAAGATCCGGTGCTGCGCGTCGACGATCTCGTGATCGACACCGTCAAGCGTCGCGTCAAGCGCGGCGAGACGACGGTCGCGCTGTCTCCGCGCGAGTACGCGCTGCTCGAATATCTCGCGCTGCGCGCCGGCGAGCTCGTCACGCGCACCGATATCTGGGAGCACGTCTACGACTTTCGCTCCGATGCGCAGTCGAACGTCGTCGACGTCTACGTCAGCTATCTGCGCAAGAAGCTCGGTCCGCCGTCGCTGATCCACACGCGGCGAGGGCAGGGCTACGTCCTCGGCGGCGAGCCGTGAGGCCCTCGCTGCGCACGCGTTTGCTCGTCGGCACGATCGTCGCGGTCGCCGCGACGTTTGTCGCCGTCGGAGTGGTCGCGACGCAGCTGACTCGATCGTCGATGCAGGCCCAGTTCGACGACGCGCTGGTCGCGAAGGGCGAAGCGCTCGCCTCGCAGGTCGAGGAGGACGACGGCAAGACGACGTGCGAGATCGATCCGAAGACCCTCGCCGCGAACGAGGCGTTCGAGGTCTGGGTCGATGGCAAGGTGCTCGCGAAGTCGCCGTCGCTCGGCACCGCGGACCTGGTCCCCGCGGCGGATCGCGCGATGACGATGGCCACGCTCCCCGGTGGCATCAGCGCGCAACAGATCACGCTGCGCGGGTCGCCGAGGCGCGAGCCCGACGACCACGCCAAGGACGGTTCGGAGCGCGAAGAGGACGACGAGAAAGCGGCCCCACGCCAGTTGCCAGCGATCGCCGTCGTGTTCGCGCGGTCGACGATCGAGGTCGAGGCCTCGACCCACCGGATCACGGAAGTGCTGATCGGCGTCGGTCTGGTTGGCATCGCGCTGTGCGTCGTGGTGATGCTGCTGATCATTCAAACAGCGCTCGCGCCAGTGCGCGCGTTGGCCGGTGCGATCGCCGCGGTGCGTGCCGACGAGCTCTCGGCGCGGGTCGAGAACGCGACGACCGCCGCGGAGCTCGTGCCGATCGCGCGGCGGCTCGACGAGTTGCTCGCCCGGCTGGCGGCTGCGTTCGCTCGCGAGCGCGAGCTCACCGCCGAGGTCGGCCACGAGCTGCGGACGCCGCTCGCCGGTCTGCGCGCGACGTTGGAGCTCGCGCTCGATCGCGAGCGGCCCGCGGACAAATATCGCGTGGCCTTGGTGCAATCGCTCGCGATCACGCTGGAGACCGAGCGCGTCGTCGAGGCGCTGTTGTCGCTCGCGCGGCTCGATGCAGGTCAAGCGGTCGCGCACGCGACGCCGGTCGACCTCGATCAGCTCGTGCGCGATGTCGTGCCGACGATCGCCACGCGGGTCACCGAGCGAAACATCGAACTGGTGACCGAGCTCGAGCCGGTCACGCTGACGACCGATCGCGACAAGTTGCGGCTCGTCTTCGTCAATCTGTTCGACAACGCGGTGACCTACGCCAACGACGGCGGCGAGATCCACGTGACGCTGATCGGCTCGGTGTTGCGCGTGAGCAACACCGGTTGCACGCTCGGCGCCGAGCAGACCGCCCACGTGTTCGATCGGTTCTGGCGCGCGGACAAGGCGCGCGAGACCGGTCACGTCGGCATCGGGTTGGCGCTGTGCAAGAAGCTCGTCGAGTTGCTCGGCGGCACGATCGATGTCGTCGTGAGCGACGGCCGGTTCATCGCGACGGTGGCGTTACCGTGAGATGGGCTGTGGTCGTGCTCGCGGCTCTCGTGATCGCAGCACCGGCGAGCGCGGACGACGTCACGTTCTCCGACGTGACCGCTGCGGTCGATCGCGCGCCGGCATCGCGCGCGAGCGTCCTCGACGTCACCGCGGCCGAAGCCCGCACCGACGCGGCCGGCGCGTGGAACCCGACGAACCTGCGAGTCGGCACCAATCGGTTGACCGCGCGCTTGGTGGCGGGCTTGATCATCCCGTTGCCGATCCTCGGCACGCTCGGCGCCGCACGCGACGAGGCGAGCGCTCAGGCGACCGTGGTGCGCGACGATGCGATCGTCGCGCGTCGCGACCTGCGGCAGCGTGCGATCGTCGCGTGGCTCGAGCTGTCGCGCGCCGACACCGAGATCCTCACGCAGACCGCGGCGGCGAATCAAGCCGCCGAGCTCGAGCGCATCGCGAAGGGCCGGTTCGATGCCGGCGCCGGTGGCGAAGTCGATGCGACCACCGCCCACGCCGCGAAGGCGCGCGCCGATGTCGGGGTCGCGGCCGCGAAGCGCGAGAGCAGCGCACGTGCCGCCGACCTCGCGGCGCTGCTCGGGTGGGACCCGGCGATCGAGCGCCATGCGTCGGGGCCGCTGCCCGGCGGCGTCGCCGAGCTCGAGCAACTTCGCGCGTCGCTCGCGCATCATCCCGAGCACGCCGCGGCGCTCGCACAGATCCTCGCGCGTCAGGCGACCGAGCATCGCCTCGAGGTCGCGCGCCGCCCCGGGCTCGGGTTCGAGGTCACGGTCTCTTACGACGACATCTCCCAGGGCTACATGAACGATCCGATCGCGAACACCGACGTCTACGCAGGCCTGTCGTTCGACCTCCCGCTGTTCGCCCATCTCGGCGATCAACTTCGCGCCGCGCGTGCCGAGACCAACGCCGCGCAGGTTCGCTTGTCGGGCGTCGACGCGCAGCTCGCCGCCGAGCTGGTCGCCGCGTATCGGCGATGGCAGGCCGCGACCGAGCGTGTGGGCGCGCTCGAGCACGATGTGCTGCCGGCACAACAGCGTGCGACGCAACTCGCGGAGCAGGCGTTTCGCGAGGGTGCACGCGACCTCTCGACGGCGCTGCAAGCGACGCGCGATCTGCAAGCGATCGATGCCGAGCTCGCGAATGCCCGCATCGAGAGCGGGCTGGCCTGGCAAGTGGTCGTGATCGCCGCCGGGGTGTCCGATGCGCGCTAGGTGGCTGTGTTTCGTGATCGCGCTGGGATGCGGCAAGCCCGCGGATCCGGCCGATGACAAGGCCGCGCCGGCGAACGTGACGTGCAAGGCCGTGACGACCTCGACCGTCGACGACGTGATCGAGGTCAGCGGCGTGATCGCTCCACCGCCGAAGCTCGATGCCGTGATCAGCGCACCGACCGCCGGTCGGGTCGCGCAGGTCGCGGTCGAGGAGGGCGATCACGTCGCCGCGGGCGCGTTGCTCGCCGTGATCGAAGACCCGTCGTTGCCCGCGGGCAGCGTCGAGGCGCATGCCGGTGTGACGAGCGCACGAGCGGTCAAGCAAGCGGCCGATCAAGAGCTGGCGCGTCAGACCCGGCTCGTCGAGACGGGCATCGGTGCTCGCCGCGATCTCGACGACGCGCGCGCGAAAGCCGCGGCGGCCGCAGCCGAGCTCGATGCGGCTGGTGCGCGCGATCATCTCGCCTCGCAGCGGCTAGCGCGGCAGGAGCTCCGGTCGCCGTTCGCCGGCGTCGTGCTCCATATCTGGAAGCGTGCCGGCGAGAGTGTCGATGGCACGACCTCGACGCCGGTCGCCGAGGTCGCGGATCTCACGGTGCTCGAGATCCGCGCGCAGGTCGCGCCGCAGACGCTGGTCAAGCTGCACGATGGCCTCGCTGCGACCGTGCAGTTGATCGGCGGCGATCCGGTGGCCTCGACGGTGGCGCGCGTCGCCCCGGCGGTCGATCCGGCGACGTTGCTCGGCAGCGTGCGGATCACCCTCGGCGCGGCCAAGACGAGGCCACCGGTCGGCAGTGCCGCGACGGCGAGGGTCGTGATCGCTCGGCGCCAGGGCATCGTCGTGCCGACCACCGCGCTGCGACGCTCGGCGATCGGCACCGACCAGGTCGTCGTGTGCGACAAGAACGTCGCGCACATCGTCGACGTCACGCTCGGCGTGCGCGGTGATGCGACGATCGAAGTCGCGAAGGGCCTCGCGGCCGGCGATCAGATCGTGATCGACCACGTGCTCGGGATCGACGACGGCACGCCGCTCGTGACGGATGGGACCAAGCGGTGATCGCGATCGCGATCGTGCGCTGGTTGCGTCGCAACCCGGCGGTCGTGTGGCTCGCCCTGATCGCGCTGTCGGTCGCCGGCATCCGCGCGATCACCGTGTTGCCGAGCGGCATCTATCCCGAGATGACCTTCCCGCGCGTCGTCGTGGTCGCGCATGCCGGTCAGCTCGCGCCGGATCTCGTCGAGGCGCAGGTCACGCGTCCGCTCGAAGATGCGCTCGCGGTCGTCCCCGGCGTGCGCCACGTGCGCGCGAAGACGATCCGCGGCGCGGTCGAGCTCGCGCTCCAGCTCACCGACGAGACCGATCCGCTCGCGGCACAGTTCGCGTGTCGTGCCGCGATCGATCACGTCGAGCTTCCGAAGGGAACGGTCACGCGAGTCGAGCGCGTGTTGCCGACCGCGGTCCCGGTGATCACGTTCAACCTCGGCGCGCCGAAAGGCCGCACGGTCGATCCGCGCCTGTTGCGCGATCTCGCGGAGCGCGTCGTCCGTCCCGCGTTCGTGCGCGTGCTCGGGGTCGGCGGCGTCGAGATCTCCGGTGGCCGCGTGCGCGAAGCCGAGGTCGTCGTCGATCCGGCGCAACTCGCCGCACTGCACCTCACGCCCTCGGCCCTCGCGACCAAGCTCGAGGCGGCCGACGTTCGGGTCGCCGCCGGCCACGTGTTCGACGAGCACCAGACGCTGCCGGTCGTGCTCGACGCGCAAGCGCCGGATCTCGAGACGCTGCGGCGGATCCCGATCGCCACCGGCCCGACCGGCCCGATCGCGCTCGGCACGATCGCCGAAGTCAACGAAGGCATGGCCGACCCCGACGTGATCGTGCGCGGCCCGACCGGCGAGGCCGTGTCGATCGCGGTCGCGCGCATCCCGGGCGCGAGCACACCGGCGGTCGTCGCCGGCATCGCGGCACAGGCGGCGCTGTTGCGCGCGAACCACGCGCTGCCGCCCGATGTCGAGCTCACGGTGGTCTACGATCAAGCCGCACTCGTCACCGAGTCGCTCGCGAGCGTCCGTGATGCGATCCTGATCGGGGTCGGGCTCGCGCTGCTCGTGATCGCGATCGCGCTGCGCGATCTGCGCGCCGGCCTGGTCTCCGCGTTGCCGGTGCCGATCACGCTGCTCGGGACGTTCGCGATCATGCGCGTGTTCGGCATGACGCTCGATCTGATGTCGCTCGGCGGCCTCGCGATCTCGATCGGGCTCGTCGTCGACGATGCGATCGTCGTGACCGAAGGCATCGTGGCGCGACTCGAGACCGGGATGCCGCGCGAGCAGGCGATCGAGCTCGGCTACCAGGATATGTTCGCGGCCGTGGTCGGCACGACCATCACGACCGTCGTCGTGTTCGCGCCGCTCGCGTTGCTGTCGGGGATGACCGGCAAATTCCTCGGCGCATTCGCGTTGACCCTCGCGATCGCGGTCGTGCTGTCGCTGGTGGTCTCGCTCACGACCATCCCGATCCTCGCGAAGATCCTCCGGCCGAAGCCGCGCAAGGCAGGGACCGATCGATCGAGCTCGCTGATCGGCTGGCTCGTGCATCACCGGATCGTCGCGGTCCTGGCGATCGTCGTGTTGCTCGTCGTTGGCTTCCTGTCGAGCCGTGGCCTCGCGACGGGCTTTCTGCCGGCGATGGACGAGGGCGCGTTCGTCGTCGACTTCTTCATGCCGTCGGGGACGTCGCTCGAGGAGACCGATCGGATCGCACAGCGGATCGACCAGGAGCTGCTGACGATCCCCGAGGTCGTGTCGTTCACGCGGCGCACCGGCACCGAGCTCGGTCCGGTCACCGCGACGCAGCAGAGCCGCGGCGACATCATGGTGCGGCTGGTCGATCGCGACAAACGCGATGCGATCGCCGGCGTCATCGATCGGACGCGCGACGCGCTCGCCGCCGCCGTCCCCGAAGCGCGCCTCGAGTACGTCCAGGTCCTCCAGGACGTCCTCGCCGATCTCGCGGGGAATCCCGCGCCGATCGAGATTCGCGTGCTCGGCGACGATCCGGTCGCGCTCGACAAATGGGCGGCGGCGGCCGGCGAACGGCTCGCGAAGCGCCCCGAGCTCGTCGATGTGTTCGATGGGCGCGAGGGGCAGATTCCGATCCTGCGGTCGACCACCGATCCGCAGCAACTCTCGCGGCTCGGACTCGATGCCGCCACCGTCGGTGAGGATCTCGCGATCGCGGTCGAGGGTCGTCAGGTCAGCGAGATCTTCCGCCCCGAGCGCGTGATCGGGGTGCGCCTGCGCTATCCCGATGCGATTCGCTACTCGGCACCGGCGCTCGCGCGCAGCCAGATCGCCTACGGCCCGCACGCGCTGCCGCTCGATCAGGTCGTGACATTCACGCGCCCACTGTCGCCGGCGGTGCTGCGCCGCGATGGGCTCCGCTCGGCGCTCGTGATGACGGCGGCGACGCCGGCGGGCAACCTCGGCGCGGGCGAAGCCGCCGTGCGCGATGCCGTCAAGGATCTGCCGTTGCCCCGCGGTGCACAGCTCGAGATCGGTGGCCAAGCCGAGTCGAGCGCCGCTGCTCGGCGCGAGCTGCTCGGCGTCGCGCTCGCCGCGGTCGCGCTGGTCTTACTCGTGCTCGTGATCCAGCTCGGCTCGTTACGGTTCGCGCTCGTCGTCGTGATCGGCGCGCCGCTGTCGACCGCCGGCGGCCTGGTCGCGCTCGCGATCACGCGCACGCCGCTCGATCTATCGTCGATGACCGGGCTGATCCTGCTCGTCGGGTTGGTCGTCAAGAACGGCATCCTGATGCTCGAGCGGGTCCACGAGGAGCTCGCCGCGGGCACGCCGCTCGACGTCGCGCTGATCAACGGTGCGCGCCGGCGATTGCGTCCGATCCTGATGACCACGGCGGCGACGCTCGCGGGCCTCGCGCCGATGGCGATCGGCATCGGGGCCGGCTCGTCGCTGCAACGCCCGCTCGCGATCACGGTGATCGGCGGCCTCGTGCTGGCCACGGTCGTCACGCTGGTCGTGATGCCGGGACTCGCCTCGTTGGTCATTCGTCGTCGTGCGGCGTGACAGCTCACACGCAGCGAGTCGCGAGGATCGCGGAGCGTGCCTCGGAATACTTGTTCATGACTCGCGTATCGGAGAACGTGACGCTGGGGTGACGCGTCGTCACCTGTGCGTATGCAGCGCTCGTCGAGCGCGTGGGCTCGGCAGCGTCAGGGCGTGGGATCAGGCCTTAACTTTCAAATTCGTCGGATCGAACAGTGGGCGAAGCGAGACGACGATCGGATAGCGCTTGTCGGCGATCTCGACATCCCACACACCGCTGTCGAGGAACTTCGCGTCGATCACAGGATCCTGCGATTCGAGCATCGCGAGGCCGACCGCACCACCGAGCGTGTGACCGTACGAAGCGGCGCGTACGTAGCCGAGCGCCTTGCCATCGCGCCGGATGATCTCGGCGTGGAACAGCAGCGCATCGGGATCCTTCACGAACACCTGCACGAGTCGCTTCTTCAACGGCCCGGCAGCTTTCTGAGCCACGACCGCCGCCTTGCCGACGAAGTCCGGCTTCTTGAGATCGACCGCGAACCCGAGGCCGGCCTCGAGCACCGTGTCGGTGTTGTCGATGTCGTGGCCGTAGTCGCGATACGCCTTCTCCATCCGGCAACTCGCGAGGGTCTTCAAGCCCGCGTGGACGAGGCCCACCGCTTCGCCTGCGGCGACGATCCGATCGTAGACGTCGAGCGCTTGCTCGGTCGGGATGTAGAGCTCGTAGCCGAGCTCGCCGAGGTAGGTCACGCGCAGCACGAGCACGCGCGCGAAGCCGATATCGATCTCGCGCGCGGCGCGGAACGGGAACGCCTCGCTGCTCAGGTCGGCGGTCGTCACGAGCTGCATCAGCTCGCGCGAGCGCGGCCCTTGGATGTTGAGCTGCGCGTACGCGCCGGTCATGTCGGCGACGAACGCGTGCGCCTCCGCGAACGCACGCTTCATCCATGTCTCGACGTGGCGATGCGCGGTATCCGAGGCGACGACCCAGTATTTCTCGTCGGCGAGCTTGGTCACCGTCAGATCGGCCTGGAGCTTGCCGTACTGATCCAACCACTGCGTGTACGTCAGCATCCCGGCGTCGCCGTCGACGTGATTGCCGGAGATGTGCTCGAGCAACCGGCCGGCATCGCGGCCCTCGACGAGGAACTTCGCCATGAACGACATGTCCATGATGATCACGCCCTCGCGCGCCGCACGATGCTCCGCGGCCCACTGCGCGAACCACGACGGCTTGCCGAACGTCAACTCCATCTCGGGCTTCGTGCCGGCGCCACCGTAATAATCGGCGCCTTCCCAACCACTGACATCGCGAAAGTACGCGCCGCGTGCGACCAGGCGATCGTAGAACGGCGAGCGCTTCGCACCGCGCGCGGTCTGTGGCGTCCGCGTCGGGTAGTGACACGCGTACACCCAGCCGAGCGATTCGACCGTGCGCAACCGCCGGTAGTCCGGGTTGGTTTGATACGGCTGGAGCCGGTCGACGTGCATCGCCGTGACGTCGACATCCGGCGAGCCGGTCATGATCCAGTGCGCGAGCACGCGCCCGAGGCCGCCACCG
>JBDTJY010000078.1:0-41352 GCA_039935615.1 Kofleriaceae bacterium | reverse complement strand
GCCGACGCGCAGGCCGGCTTGCGCGTAGCTCTTCGCGAACGAGAACGTGGTGACCGTGCGCTCGGGTGTGTGGCGAGCGACCGAGATGTGCGGCAGATCGTAGGCGAAATCCTCGTAGACCTCGTCGGAGAGGATCCACAGATCGTGCGCACGCGCGACCCGGACGACCTCTTCGATCATCACCGAGGTCAGCATCGCGCCGTCGGGGTTGTTCGGGCTCGCGAGATAGATCGCCGAGGTCCGCGGCGTGATCGCCTGCTCGAGCTGCTCGAGCCGCAGGACCTCGATCGGCGTGACATGATGGCTGATCGCGATGCCCCGGATCAGCGGCCAGTGCGGCGTCATGAGGATCAACTCGTCGCCCGGGTCGCACAGGCCCTGGACCGCGCAGTGCAGCGCGTGGGTCGTGCCGATCGTGACCTGGACGTTCGCGGCCGTGACGTCGAGCTGGTTCTTCGTGCGCGCCTTGTCGACGATCGCGCCAACCAGCGCATCCCAGCCCGCGGGCGTCCCGTAGGTGTAGAGGTCGGCCGGCGCCATCGCGGCCCAGTCGATCTCGTGGAGCGCTTGGGCGGGGTCGAGATGGGTGTCCCCGATCTGGAGCGGAATGAAGTCGCCGGGGAACGTGGCGAGGTGCTCGCGCAGCCGCGCGAAGATCGAAGCGGGCACGTCCCGACCAGCACTCGACACCGAGGGGAACCTCGACACGAGAGAAACCTACCATCAAGCCAGCTCCCCTCACATCACAGGCAGGTACGGTTGGTGTACCGTCGGCCCCCGATGACCCCGAGTCTCGAGCCGGCCACGGCGAGGCGGCAGCCTCTCGGCCTCGAGCTCGTCCTCGCGATCCTGGTCTCGTTCGCCGTGCTCGTCCCGGGGATCCAGAAGTACTCGCTGGTCGACCCGTGGGAGACCCACTACGGCGAGGTCACGCGCGAGATGCTCGAGAACCACGACCTCGTCCACATGACGTGGAACGGCGGGCAATCACCGACCGAAAACGAAGGCTTCCGCTCGAAGCCGGTGTTGACGATGTGGCTGACCGCGGTCGGGCTCACCGTGATGGGCGTCGCCCAAGACGGCGGCTACTCCGGGGAGATGGTCGCGAGCGAGCGCACGATGATCGGCATCCGCCTCCCGATCATCTGCACCGCCGTGCTCGGCCTGGTGTTGATGTGGTGGATGCTCGCGCGATTGTGCTCGCGCCGCCTCGCGTGGCTCGCGCTCCTCGTCGTCGGTTCGACGCCCTTCTTCTGTCTGATCTCGCGGCAGGGCATCCCCGACATGCCGCACTGCGCGTTCGTGATGGGCGCGCTCGCGATGTTCACGCTCGCCGTCGAGGATGGCGAGCGACCGGTGTCTCGCGCGTTCTCGGTGCGCATCGGCACGCGTCGCTTGACGATCGATCACGGCCAGATCGCGCTCGCCGCGGTCGGCGCGTGGGTGATCGGCCAGATGCTGTATTACGTCGTCTACTTCCACAACTCGCCGCAGCTCGCGATAGCGCGGTTCCCGAGCCCGATCGTGTTCTTCCCGCTGTTCATGGGCCTGTTGTTCGCCGGGCTGTGGCGGAGCGGTTTCATGATCGTGCGGTTCGTGCCGGTGATCGTCGGCGCACTGATCGGTATCGGCGTGTCGCTCGCACGCCGGCATCCGGTGATGCGCGGCATCGATCGCTGGGATGACTACGCGCCGGATCGCTTCGTGATCCGCGTGATCGCGTTCCCGATCGTGTGGGCCACGGGCGCGGGCTGGGCCGAGACCAACGACGTCGCCAACCGGCTGCTCGACATGCCGCCGATCGTGACGATGCGCCAGGTCTTCATGGTGTGGTGCTACGCGTTCCTCGGATTTTCGGTGCTCGCGAAGGGGCCGCCGGGACTCACCGTCGTCGGTGCGGTCGGGTTCTTCTACGTGCTCCTGTTCTGGAAGTGGCGCGATCTCTACGACGGCAAGTTCGAGATCATTCGCGGCCTGATCATCATGATCCTGGTGTTCCTGCCGTGGCACATCGCGATGTGGTTGAAGGACGGCGCCACGTTCATCAACGAGTATCTGTTCACGCACATCCTCAACCGCGCCGGCGGCGACCCCGACAAGTCGCTCGGCACGTTCGAGTACTACACGTCGCAACTCGGTCACGGGATGTGGCTGTGGGCCGCGCTGTTGCCGGCGGCGCTCGCGGTCGCACTGTTGAAGACGCGCAGCGATACGCGCGAGGGTCGCGTCCGCTTCATGATGGTGTTGTGGGCGACCTGCGGCTTTGCCGTGTTCGGCATCGTCCAGACCAAGTTCCACCACTACATCCTGCCGATCGTGCCGGCACTCGGCATCCTCGTCGCGTTCTTCCTCGACGATCTGTGGGCGAAGCGCGAGAAGTTTCATCCGCTGTACGCCGCGCTCGGCATCGCCATCGTGCTGTTGGTGTGCCGCGATCTCGTGTGGCAGCCCGAGCGCTGGATCGAGATGTTCGTGTTCCGTTACGACCGGCCGTGGCCGGGCGGCGAGCCGTGGGCGGTCGATCCGTCGGATGGCTTCCTCGCGCTCGCGGCGATCGCCTGTGGAGCGATCGCGCTGCTCGCGATCTGGCGGCGCGGCGGCGTGATCGCGATCGGGCTCGCCGGGCTCGCGATCGGGGTCTGGGCGCTGCAGATCTACATGCCGCTGGCGGGCACGCACTGGGGCATGCGCGAAGCGATGCGCAGCTACTACGTCAACCGCACGATCTACGGCGAGAAGCGCGTGTACTTCGGGCCCGGCGAGCTGTGGGACGACCTCCACGGTGCGGGCAACGAGTTTCATTTCGACACGATGATCCCGGTCACGCTGCAGATCGGTCAGCCGATGACCGAGACCATTCAGTTGAACAAAGCGATCGGCGACGACAAGGTGATGGAGCAACAACTCGTGCTCGTCGCCACGGCGACGAAGATCACCGGTCACACGGTGACGCTGACGCTCGCGCCCGGCGAGCACGACAAGCTCGCGGCGTTGCTGCAGACCGAGAAAGCGCGGATCGACAGAGCGGCCAAGGCACCGCCGCCGAAGGACAAGAAGACGGTGGTCGACGCGATCTACGGCCGTCCGCCGGTGCACTACGTCGACGCCGATCGCCTGATCGCGTGGCAACTCTATTGGCGCGGCGAGAACTTCTGGTCCGGCGACGAGATCTTCGCGTGGGCCCCCGAGCTCCGCACCGGTTTCGGCAAACCCGATAGCGCGGAGTTCCTGAAGTACTTGAACGATCGCTCGCGCGCGCCGCTCGGTCGCCGCTACTTCCTGGTCACCGAAGCCGGTCGCGCGGCGAGCGTCAAGTCGCTGCTTCCGACCCAGCACGCGCGCGAGAGCTTCGAGGTGATCGAAACCACATCGAATAAATTCTCGATGGCGTCGTTTATCTTGTGACGCTGATCGCGTTCAACAAGCCGTACCTCGTCCACTCGAAGTTCACCGACGACGCCGGCCGCCCCACCCTCGCCACGTTCGGCTTCCCGCCACGCGTCTACGTCGCGGGCCGGCTCGATCACGACAGCGAGGGCCTGTTGTTGCTCACCGACGACGGCCTGCTCAACCAGCGGATCACCGACCCGCGATGGAAGCAAGCGAAGACCTATATCGCCCACGTCGAGGGGACGATCGCCGACGCCGCGCTCGACAAGCTGCGCGCCGGCGTCGTGCTGAAGGATGGGCTGACGCTGCCGGCCGCCGCACGCGCGATCGATCCGCCGGCGTGGCTGTGGCCTCGGACGCCTCCGATCCGCGTGCGCAAGACCGTACCGGATGCGTTCCTCGAGCTCGTGATCCGAGAAGGTCGCAATCGCCAGGTCCGCCGGATGACCGCGGCCGTGGGACTTCCGACGCTGCGGCTGGTACGGACCACGATCGGGCGTTGCACGCTCGACGGGCTCGCGCCAGGCGCCTGGCGCGAGGTGCCTACATCCCTGATCGCGTAGCCAGGCCTGATCGCATAGCCAGGCAACCTGAAGCTCCCATCGTTGTCGAAGGGTTAGATCGACGATCGGACTGGCGCGTGGAATGTTGATGCTATCTTTGGTCGTTGGAACGTTAGCGAGCCATGGCCCAACCCACTGATACCTCGGTGATCCAGCGGCTGATCGGGCGGACTCGGTTTCGCATCCGCGCGCAATGGGCGATGGACGGCGCGACCACCGCGACGATCTTGGCTGCCGCCGCCGCGCTCGCAGCGATCTTCGCGACCCGCGTCGAGCTGGTCTCGCCGCGCGTCGGGATCGCGATGGTGATCGGCGCGGGTGTGCTGATCATCGCCGGCGCGCTGATCTCCGCGTTCCGCAAGCTCGACGACGAGAAGGTCGCGCGCCGGATCGATCGTGCGTCGAACCTCGCCGACCGCCTGTCGACCGCGATCGCGTTCCAGCACGTGCTCGCCGGCGCGAAGCCCGCGGACGACCACACCACCGAAGAGATGATGCGCGCCGCGATCAAGGACGGCGTGCGTGCGGCCGCGCGCGCCAACATCCGCGCCGCCGCTCCGTACGTGGTCCCGGGCGACTGGCGCGCCGCGCTCGGCTTCCTCGCGATCTCCGCGCTCGCCGCCGGCCTCGCGCTGCCGCAACATCATCGCGTTCCTCACGTCTATCGCGCGATTCCAGATCACGCGCCGGCAGGCTCCGAGATCACGATCGAAGGTTCCGACCTGATGATCGGGCTCGCTCACCCGATCGCGGCGTTGCCGTTCCGCAACGTCATCGGCGCACCAAGCGTCGCGAACACGTTCCCGACCGCGAGCGGCAACGGTGCGAGCGCGACCGGCTACGTGCCGAGCGATGCGTCGGTGTTGCTCGGCACGCTCGCGAAGTCGCGACCAGTCACCGTTCTCGACTGGTCGCCGACAGAGATCCGGATCAAGGTGCCGATGGACGCGGCGCTCGGCGATCAGCAACTGCTCGTGTTCATCGCGACCGATCGCATCGGCATGGTCGACTTCACCGTCGTCGATCCGAAGGACTCGCGGTTCCACAAAGTCGACTCGGTCGCGCTCGATCCCGACGAGAAGGCGTACATCCAGGCGATCCTCGCCGAGCTCAAGAACGTCGCACAGCGTGACAAGGTGCCCGAGCTCGACGAGTTCGCGAAGAAGATCGAAGACCTCCTCGCGAAGGCCGAAAACGGCGAGATCTCGAAGGAGCAACTGCTCGACGCGCTCGCGAAGGCCGAGGACGCGCTCAGCAAGGACAACGAGACCAAGCCCGAAGAGATCGCGAAGCAGCTCGGCGACATGGGCAAGGAGCTGTCGAAAGAACAGCTCACGAAGGAGATCGGCGACGCCCTCCAGAAGCAGGATCTCGAGAAGGCGAAGCAGGAGATGGAGAAGATCGCCGAGAAGCTCGACAACAAAGAGCTCGACGACAAGCAGAAGCAAGACCTCGCGAAGAAACTCGAGGAGGTCGCGAAGCAGATGGAGAAGCAGGACAAGCAGGCCGAGGACAAGCAGCAGCAACAGCAGGACAAGGTCAAAGACGAGATCCGCCGCCTCGAGAAGCAGAAGCAAGAGGCGAAGAACGAGCAGCAGCGGCAAGACACCGAGCGCCGGCTCGAGGACAAACAGCGCGAGCTCCAGAAGCTGCAAAAGGATCAGCAAGACCAGCAGCAGTCGGATCAACGCCGCGCCGTGAAGCGCCTGCAGAAGGACATGGAGAAGGCGGCCGAGAACCTCCAGAAGCCGCAGAAAGATCCGAACAAGAAAGACGGCGACCAGAAGGATCAAGAAGACGGCGAGAAGCAGGCGTCGCAGAACATGAAGGACGCCGCGCGCGAGACCGGCAAGGTCGATCAGGATCAGCGCAAGCAAGCGACGCAGAAGAAGATGTCGTCGCAGATGGATGACCTCCGCGAGGCGATGCGGCGCGCGAAGCAAAAAGGCAACAAGGGCCCGAACGACCCGTTCAACAAGCAGGGCAAGAACCAGGACTTCATCTCGCGTGCGCGCGGCGGCCAAGGTCAGGGCGGTCAGTGGAAACCGGGCCAGGGCCAAGGCCAGGGTCAAGGTCAGGGCCAGGGCCAAGGTCAAAACGGTGGGCAAGGCAGCGGCCAGGGCGGCGATACATGGGGCACCGGCCACGACGACAACCTGACCGCCGGCGAGACCAACAAGACCGGCCACGACAAAGACGCCGACCTCCAAGGTCAGTCGGGTGACAAGGGTGGCTCGACGCGCGAGACCATCCTCGCGGCCGCGCAAAAAGGCTTCGCGAGCGTCGGCTACAAGAAGGTCTACGCGGACTACCAGCGGATCGTCGAAGAGGTGATGCGCACCGAGAAGCTGCCGTCGTCCTACAAGTATTACGTGAAGCGTTACTTCGCGAACATTCACCCGAACATGGCTGCGCCTCCTGCGCAGCCGGTGCAGACCGAACCGAAGATCAATCCATGAGTGCGGGAACCGCAGAGAACAACATGAGTACAGCCGCCGCCGCCGCGAACATCGAGTCCACCGTCAGCTCGTTCACCACCGACCTGCGCGCGTTGCGCGAAGAGATCGGGACGATGATCGTGGGCCAAGAAGACATCATCGAGGGCGTGCTGATGTGCCTCCTCGGCGGTGGCCACGCGCTGCTCGAGGGCGTCCCCGGCCTCGGCAAGACGATGCTCGTCCGCACGCTCGCCGAGACGATCCACGCGACGTTCTCGCGGATCCAGTTCACGCCCGACCTGATGCCCGCCGATATCGTCGGCACCAACGTGATCGTCGAGGACCACGGCGGCAAGCGGTTCGAATTCTCGAAGGGTCCGATCTTCGCGCACATCGTGCTCGCCGACGAGATCAACCGCGCGACGCCGAAGACCCAGTCGGCGCTGCTCGAGGCGATGAGCGAGGGCTCGGTCACCGTCGCGAAGCAGACCTACAAGCTCGAGAAGCCGTTCTTCGTGCTCGCGACCCAGAACCCGCTCGAGATGGAAGGCACCTACCCGCTTCCGGAAGCGCAGCTCGATCGGTTCTTCTTCAAGCTCGTCGTCGACTATCCGAGCAAGGAAAACCTCCACACGATCATCGACCGCACGACGGCCGACACCACGCCGCAGCCGCGCGCCGTGATCACCAAAGAGCGGATCATGGAGATGCGCGACCTCGTGCGGAAGGTCCCGCTCGCGCGCCAGATCCAGGACTACGCGGTGCGGGTCGTGCTCGCGACTCACCCGGATAACCCCGAGGCGACGCCGAAGTCGAAGCAGTTCATGCGCTACGGCGCCTCGCCGCGCGGCCTGCAGTCGGTGATCCTCGCCGCGAAGATCCGCGCGTTGCTCGAGGGCCGCTACGCGGTCGCGATCGACGACATCAAGCACGTCGCGCCGCCCGCGCTGCGCCACCGCATGATCCTCAACTTCGAGGGTGAAGCCGAAGGCGTCGAGTCCGATGCGATCATCGAAGAGATCCTGAAGGCGACGAAAGAGACCTAGTGGCCGTTCCTGCCGCAGTCACCAAGGTCACTCGTGCGAAGAACCCGGCGGAGGATCGCTCGGGCCTGTTCGACGAGAAGTTCCTGAAGACCCTCGAGCACCTCCACATGGTGTCGCGCAAGGTGTTCTCGGGGAACCTCCGCGCCGAGCGCCGCACGCGCAAGGTCGGCTCCGGCATCGAGTTCGCCGATCACCGCACGTACTCGCGCGGCGATGACTTTCGCTACATCGACTGGAACCTCTACGGTCGCCTCGACAAGCTGCTGCTGCGCTTGTTCGAGGAAGAAGAGGATCTCCACATCTACATCCTGGTCGACGTGTCGGACTCGATGTCGATCGGCTCGCCACTGCCGAAGCTGCACTACGCGATGCAGGTCGGCGCCGCGCTGACCTACGTCGGACTCGCGAACCTCGATCGCGTCTCGATCATCCCGTTCGGCGACAAGCTGATGGACCGGCTGCCGCTGTCGCGCGGCAAGAATCGGATCTTCCGGGTGTTCGACTTCCTGCAGAAGTGCCCGATCGGCGGCAAGACCGAGCTCGCCGAATGCATGAAGGACTTCGTGACGCAGAACAAGCGGCGCGGCCTCGCGGTCGTGATCAGCGACTTCTACGATCCGGCCGGCTTCGAGCAAGGCATCAACACGCTGCGCTACTACAAGTTCGAGCCGTTCGTGCTCCAGGTCTACGACCTGAAGGAAGCGAGCCCGAAGCTCCACGGTGACCTCGCGCTCGTCGATTGCGAGACCGGCGAGACCAAGGAGGTCACGGTCTCGAAGTCGCTGCTCGAGGCGTACGAGCGCGAGCACGAGAAGTACTGCAAAGAGCTCGAGGCGTACTGCACGAAGTACGCGATGCCGTTCTTTCGCACCCACACCACGATCCCGTTCGACGAGCTGGTGTTGAAGATCTTCCGGTCGGGAGGATTTTTGCGGTGAGTCTGCTCGGGCCGATCGGGATGAGCCTGTGGACGTGGTTCGCGATCGCCGCGGGTCTGCTCGCGGTCAGCGCCTACATCATCAAGATGCGGCGCCGCCGCTTCGAGGTGCCGTTCGCGCAGTTGTGGCAACGCGTCCTCGAGCAGAAGGATGCGAACGCGCTGTGGAAGCAGCTCAAGCGCCTGATGTCGCTGTTGCTGATCCTCGGCATCCTCGGGATCCTGATGTTCGCCGCGCTCGATCCCACGCTCGGTGCAGTCGATCGCAAGGCCCGCAGCGTGGTCGTGCTGCTCGATGCCTCGGCGTCGATGAAGGCGATGGACGGCGACGAGGCCGGCAAGAAGTCGCGCATGGACATCGCGAAGCAGAAGGCCAAGGGGCTGATCGATTCGATGGGCGGCGGCGACCTCGCGATGATCATGAAGGTCGACGGCCAGGCCACGCCGATGAGCCGGTTCTCGAACGATGGTCCGATGCTCGACAAGGTCATCGACGACAAGGTCAACCCGAGCGATACGCCGGCGGATCTCACGCGCGCGCTCGGCGCCGCTGCGGATGCGCTGCGCGATCGACCGAATCCTTTGATCGTGATCGTCTCGGACGGCGCGTTTCCGGAGACCCAGCTCGGCCTCGTCAACTGGGGCAGCGGCCCGAATCCAAAGTTGCTGCCAAACTCGAAGCCGAACCTAGCGGCGGTGGATCTGACGAACATCGACGTGCGCTACGTGCCGGTCGGCCGGCGCAGCGACAACGTCGGCATCATCGCGTTCAACGTGCGGCGCTACATCGCGAACAAGGCCGCGTACGAGGTGTTCATCGAGATCCAGAACTTCGGCCAAGAGCCGGCGCACCGCCAGCTCACGCTCTACAACGGCCAGACCGCCGTCGACACCAAGCAGCTCGATCTCGCGCCCGGCCAGCATGTTCGCCAGATCTATCCGAAGATCCCGGGCGGCGAGGACAACCAACTGCGCGCGACGCTGCGCCCGGTCGAAGGTCCCGGCGGCACCGATTCATTCGCGCTCGACGACACTGCGTACGCTCTCTTGCCGGCGCGCAAGAAGCAGAAAGTCCTGATGGTCACGACCGACAACTTGTTCCTCGAGGGTGCGTTGTTGGTCTACGACAACATCGATCCGATGAAGGTCTCGCCCGCGGAGTACGCGGCGAAGCCGTCGATCGCCGACGCCATGGACGTGGTGATCTTCGACGACTACACGCCGGACTCGCTGCCACCGCCGCCGACCTCGCTGTTGTTCTTCCATCCGACAGGCGAGCACTCGCCGTTCGCGATCCGCGGTGGCGGTGACGCCCAGAACCCGCACATCACCGAGATCGATGAAGCGCACCCGGTGATGCGTTGGATCACGATGAGCGACGTGTTCATGGATCGCAGCGAAGTGTTCGTCCCCGATCCGAAGAAGGGCGAGTCGACCCTCGCCTACTCCGTCGTCGATCCGATCATCGTCGCGAAGCGCGATGGCCGTCGCAAGATCCTCGCGTTCGGGTTCTCGCTGCCGTCGAACGGCCGCGACAGCGCGACCGACCTGCCGATGCGCGTCGCGTTCCCGATGCTGCTGGTCAACACGCTCGATTGGTTCGCGGGCGATCAGGCGGATCTCCTGACGACCTACGCGACCGGCCAGCGCGAGCGGGTCCCGCTCGACGGCGTGGTCGGTGCGACCGAGGCCGAAGTCAAAGGCCCGGACGGCACGATCACGCACACGCCGGTGCTCGATGGCCTCGCGACGTTCTACGGCACGAAGGTCGGCTACTACGACCTCACCGCGAAGGCGAACGGCAAGGCGATCGCGTCGATCAGCCTGGCCGCGAACCTCGCGTCGGCGAGCGAGTCCGACATCGCACCGTCGAGCTCGCTGACGCTCGGCGGCAAGAAGCTCGAGGCACCGGAGGCGTTCGCGATCACGCACAGCCAGAAGCTGTGGATCTATCTACTGCTGTTCGCCGCCGGCCTGATCGTCCTGGAGTGGATCACCTATCATCGACGGATCACGGTCTGATGGCGGCCCACGGAAACAGCTGGATCAAGTCGCTGTTCACGGCGGGCGCGCTGCTGCGCCTCGCGATCGCGGTCGGCGTCGCCGTCATCCTGTGGCTCGGCATCTCGGCGTGGATCGGCGACCGCACGCAGGTCACGATCGATCAGTTCACGTCCAGGCCGGTCGACTTGCTGTCGCCGCAGTGGCTGCACCTGATCGCGGTGATCCCCGCGTTCTACGTGTTGCGGGTGCTCTCGCTCACCGATCTATCGATCCTCCAGCAGGTCGTGCAATCGACGCTGCGCTCGCTCGTGATCGCCGGCCTCGCGCTCGCCCTGTCCCGCCCGACCTGGATCACGCAGACCAGCAAGGTCTCGACGATCGTCCTGGTCGACGTCTCGGACTCGGTCAGCGACAAGCAACTCGCCGCCGCGCGTCACTACGTCGACGACATCGCGAAGTCCGAGGGCGACGGCAACTTGCAAGTCATCACGTTCGCCGAGAAGCCGACGGTGGTTCGCGCGAAGGACGGTGCGATTTCGGCCTCGGTCGCGCGCCATGTCGGCGCCGGTGCCGGCACCGATACGCAAGCGGCGATGCAGCTCGCGTACGGGCTGTTCCCGCAGGGCTTCCTGCCGCGCATCGTGATCATCTCCGACGGCAACCAGACCGAGGGCGACGTCGCGGTCGAGGCGTATCGCGCGAAAGAGCTCGGCGTGAAGGTGTCGTGGAAGAACTTCGACGCCGACCCGACTCCCGAGGTCCGCGTCGTCGGCGTGACCACGCCCGACGAGATCAAGGTCGGCCAGCCCTACGACGTCACCGCCGAGGTGTGGTCGACCGAGAAGCAGACCGTGACGCTGGCGCTCCAGCAGGACGAGTTCCCGAACGCGCGCGAGCCGTCGAAGACCGTCGAGCTGCGCGAGGGCAAGAACCTCGTGAAGTTCACGAGCGAAGCGAAGCGCGCCGGCTACACGTCTTACAAGCTCGCGCTGACCCAGGTCGCGCACGACACCGAGAAGCAGAACAACACCGCGGTGATGACCGCACCGGTCAAGGGCAAGCCGAGCATCCTCTACGTCGAGGGTGGCGTGCTGCGCGAACCGGGCAGCGCGGGCTACCTCAAGAAGGCGCTCGAGCACGAGAACATCGACGTCGAGGTTCGCGGCCCGAGCGGGATTCCTTCGAATCCCAAAGAGCTCGAGAAGTACGACCTCGTGCTGGTCTCCGACGTGCCGGCGCACTTGATGGGCGCGGGCCAGATGGCGGCGCTCGATACGTACGTCAAGGCCATGGGCGGCGGCTTGATCATGGCCGGCGGCGAGGACTCGTTCGGATCGGGCGGCTACGAGCGCACCATGATCGAGAACATGATGCCGGTGCGATTCGACTCCGAGAAGATCAAGGAGCAGCCCGACATCGCGCTCGTCCTCGTGATCGATCGCTCGGGCTCGATGCAGGGCGCGAAGCTCGAGGCGGCGAAGGAATCCGCGCGCGTCACCACCGAGGTGCTGTCGCCGAACGACTTCATCTCGGTCGTGGCCTTCGATAGCGACGCGATGGTGCTCGTGCGGCCGCAGCGCGCCGGCAATCGCAATCGGATCTCGCAGGAGATCGGCCGGCTCAACTCCGGCGGCGGCACCAACATCTACCCCGGCCTCAAAGAAGCGTTCGAGATCCTCCAGGGCATCAACGCGAAGGTCAAGCACGTCATCCTGATGACCGACGGTGAAGCGCCGACCGATGGCCTCGCCGAGCTGGTCCAGGAGATGAACCAGGCGCGGATCACGGTGAGCTGCGTCGGCGTGCAAGGCGCCGATCGCAACATGCTGCAGATGATCGCGGAGGCCGGTCAGGGCCGGCTCTACATGGTCGAGGACATCGGCGCGCTGCCGCGGATCTTCATGAAGGAGACCCAGGAAGCGCAGAAGAGCCAGCTCGTCGAAGACCTCGTGCACGTCCGGGTCGCGAAGAAGGTCGAGGCGATCGAGGGCACGAACGTCGAGAACGCGCCGCCGCTCCACGGCTACGTCACCACCAAGCCCAAGCCGACGTCCGAGACGATCCTGATCTCCGATCTAGGCGAGCCGATCTTGGCGCGCTGGCGCTACGGCGCGGGCACGTCGGTCGCGTGGACGTCCGACGTCAAGAATCGCTGGAGCGTCGATTGGATCCGCTGGGGCGGCTATCCGAAGTTCTGGGCTCAAGTCGTGCGCAGCTCGATGCGGCGCAAGGTCTACGACAGCTACGAGCTCTACGCGAAGGTCGCCGATGGCCGCGCGCAGGTCACGGTCGACGCGATCGACTCGGGCGACAAGTTCGTCAACGAGCTCGATACCTCGCTCGAAGTGATCGATCCCTCGAACAACAAGGTCACCGAAACCGTGCCGATGGCACAGACCGCGGCGGGTCGCTACACGGCGGATTTCAAGATCCAAACGTACGGCTCGTACCTGCTCAAGGCCATCCACAAGCGCGATGGCAAGACGGTCGCGGAGTCGATGGGGGCGGTCGCCCTGTCCTATCCACTCGAATACCTTCGAACCACGCCGAATCTCGAGCCGATGAAGCACGCCGCGGAGGTCTCCGGCGGCCATGACAACGCGACCCCCGCGCAGATCTGGGACCCCGAAAAGGAGCAGGTTCCCTACACTCAGGACCTTTGGCCCTGGGTGTTGTTGGGGGTTGTCGTGCTATTTGTCCTGGATCTCTACGCGAAGCGCGTGAGGTTGTTCGGGTATCGCACGATCAAGTTCTGAACAAACGTGCCGAGATCCCCCTGGTCGGGTAGACTCTCGGTTCACGTTTTCTTAGGAGTTCCATGAGCAGTCAACGCCCCTCGTTTGCGAAACGCCAACGCGAGACCGACCTGAAGGATAAGGCGCGCCAAAAGCGCGAGCGTCGAGCTGTGAAGGCCGATAACCCGAACCAAACCAAGGGTCCCCAGATCGCGTGGGACGAAGAGGTTCGATACGTCGAGAGCCCGATGCCGCCGGAGAGCTCTGCGACTCCCGGTGCCGATGGCGCCGACGTTCAAGACACGACGTCCGCTCCGCCCGACTCCGCTACTCAGCGTTAGCGCACCTGGTTAGCGGCCTTTGAACGCGCCTGGTCGGCGCTGTACGAAGGCCTGAAGTCCCTCCTGAACGTCTTCGGATTTCATGATGGGGACGAGCTCCGGCATCAGCCGCGCGGCTGCCGCGAGCTCCGCCGCAGGCAGCGCCGCGCGTGACGACTTGAGCGTCGCGAACACGCCGAGCGGTGCTTGCGCCGCGATGACCTCGGCGAGCCGAAGCGCCCGGGGCAGTTGGTCGCCGAGTGCCACGACCTCCTGGACCAGACCGATGCGCAGCGCCTCCGCCGCATCGAAGTCGTCGCCGGTGAGCAGCCAGCGCATCGCGTTCGCCCAGCCGACCTCGCGCGGCATGCGAATCGTCGCGCCGCCGACCGGATAGATGCCGCGCTTGACCTCGATCTGACCGAACCGCGTGGTGTCGGCGGCGACGCGCACGTCGGTCGCGAGCAAGAGCTCGATGCCGATCGTGAGGCACGTGCCTTGGACCGCGAGGATGATCGGCTTCGAGACGCGGCTCGTGAGGCCGAGTGGATCGATGCCGCCGTCGGGGATGTGCCACGCGCCCGAGGCGAACGTCGCGCCCCACTGCGGAAGATCGAGCCCGCCGGTGAAGTGTTCGCCGTGCGCGAACAACACGCCGACGCGCAGCTCCGGATCGCGCTCGAGCTCGCCGTACGCGGCGCACAGCTCGTTCCACAGCGGGAGATCGAACGCGTTGCGCTTGGCGACGCGTTCGAGCCCCATCGCATAGACATGTCCGTGACGCTCGCGCGTCACTGTTCCGATCATGTGCCGGATTAGAACCGATACGCGATGCGGAAGTAACCGGAGAAGTCGTCGATCGCCGGATCGGCGGCGGGCGTCCCGGTGGCTTGCGCGACCGTCAGCGAGGTCTGCGAGACGTAGAGCTGACCGATCAAGAACCAGTCGCGATTGATCCGGTAGTAGATCGTGCCGCCGATCGAGATCACACTCCCGCTCGTCGAGCCGAAACAAGAGCTCACGTCGGCGCACACCGTGTACGTGCCCGGATCGATCGTCGCGTTGACGACGTCCTTCGTCGTCGAGTACGTCGCCTCGGCCTCCCACTCACCGCGACCACTGTCGAGCTCGCGACCGACGAACGCACGCACGGCGAGCACGTTGCTGCGTTGAAACGCGATGTTGCCGACCGTGAACGTCTCGAGGCCATCGAGCCCGATCCGCATGTCGGCGAACGACCGGCGATCCAGGATCGAGCCGTAGATCTCGTAGCCCTTCTCCGCCGGGAGCGCGAGCGACTGCGCGCTGGTGCCCACGGCCAGTGGGTCGAGCGTGAAGCCCGGGCGATTGCGATACGTCGCGGCGACCGTGACCTCGAACCGATTGAGGTTGCCGAGGCCCGCGGAGATCGAGCCGCGCGCTTCGTTCGTGGCGAGCCGCGACAAGAAGATCTCGTTTTGGATGACCGGGTTCGTGCGCGGCGTGTCGAGGTACGCGCCCGCCTGGATCGCGAGTGCCTCGGTATCGGTCCGGTTGTAGCTCGCCGTCAGCCGCAGCCGATCGCTCGGCTTGTAGTTGAGACCACCCGAGAGGTTCGTGAACTGCGCGCCGCCGTTGGTCGCGAGCAGGTCGAGCACGACGAAGTGATAGACGTCGAGCGTCGGGTTGATCCGGTAGTAGCCGTTCGCCGTGCCGAACACGCGGGTCTGATCGCCGCCGTCGAGCGCTTGTTGAAACACGCCACCGAACGCGCCGTACGCTTGCGGCGTGCGATACGCGGCGCCGAACCCGCCGGCGCCGATGAACTTGCCCGCCGGCGTGCCGTCGACCGGGCTCTTGAGCTCGACGTAGTCGGTGGTCAGCGAACGCGAGCCGCGAAACGGAAACAGGCCGACAAATCCGAGATACGTGAACTTCGACGACTGGGCGTAGTCGACGCGGATACCGTCGATCTTGATCGCCGCGAGATCAGCGATGAACTGACGCCCGATCGTGACGTCGGTGCGCTCGCCGTTGCGCACCAACCAGAGCTCGCGGAGGTCGTACTCGTTGCCACCGTCGAGCGCCGAACCTTGGACGTGCGGCGTCGGCGGCACGTTCGTGCCACCGGCGGTCATCGACTCGTCGACCGGATCCTGTGTGTTGACGAGCCGCGCGCGCGCGTCGATGCGTGCGTCCCAGCGTCCACCGCTGATGTGGCGGAAGTCGGTCTGCAGGCGAAGATCGGTGAAGTAGCGCCCGATCGACGACGCGTTGTTGCCGGAGTCGGTCAACCCCGCGAACAACCCGCCGCCGAACTCTTTGTAGATGAACGTGCTCGAGGTCAGACTGCCCTGGATCAGGGTCTTGTTCGCGGTCTTCTCGGTGTCGGTCTTGTCGACGAAGAACCGATCGCGCTCGAACTCGGTCGTCTTCTTCTTGGACCCCATATCGTGCCCGTTGAGGTCTTGCTTGACCATCGGGGCTTCGCCGGTGTCTTTGACTTTGATCTTCTTGCCGTTCGAGAACCCGCCGGCGGTGTCGTCGTCATCGCTGGTGTCGTCCTCATCGTCGGACTTCTTCGAGCTGGCGTCGGCCTTCTTGTCGTCCGGGTCGGCGTCGGCCTTCTTCTTGTCATCGGGCTTGTCGTCGTCGTCATCGGACTTCTTCGCCGCCGCCTTCTTGTCGGTCTTCTTGTCGGCGGGCTTCGCCTTGGGCTTGGGCTTCGCATCGTCGTCATCGTCGTCGTCGTCTTTGTCCGCCGCCGCCTTGTTCTGCGCTTTCTTGTCGCCCTTCTTCGCCAGCGCCGCCGACACCATCGCGCACGGCAACGCTGCCGCCAGGACCACCGCGAGCGCCTTCACCGGCACACCGATTCGCGCTGGAAAGCGCCGATCGGTGCCGGCATCTTGGTCGTCACGCCGCCCGTCCACGTATTCGGGTTGTGACACCGCGCGCAGTCGGTTTGTTGCGGGTGCGCGACCGCTTCTCCCGTCGGGACGCCCGCCGCACGTGCGGCGTCGTCGACGTGACAGCTCGCGCACCGCGCCGACAAGCCGGAGTAGTTGCCGGTCTTGTGGCAGTCGTTGCACTCCAGCGTGCGGTGGAGGCCGGTCAGGTTGCAGCCGACGCGCGTGTGATCGAACCGCGCGGGCGCGAACGACCACTGCGTGTGGCACTCACCGCACCGCGGCGACAGCGAGTTGTTGTGGACGTCGTCCTGGCGATGGCAGTTGATGCACAGGTTGCCGGACCCGGCGAGCGGTCGCGTGTCCTTGTGGCAGCGCTCGCACGCGATGTTGTCGTGCATCCCCTTCAACGAGAAGTCGCCGACATCGTGGAGCGGCTTGATGTCCTCGAACGAGCGCGTCGAGTGACACGCCTCGCACTGCGTGCCGTACTGGCCGCGGTGGACCTTCGGCTCCGGGTGACAGCCATAGCAGTTGACCGGGCGCGGCTTGAACGTGATCGAGGGGTGACAGTCCGCGCACCGGACCTCGAGGTGCTTGCCGTCGAGGTGGAACCGCGACTGGGTCTGGTGGTTGAACGTGACGTCGCCGGTCTCTTGATGGCACTGCTCGCACTTCGTGCCGAGCCGGCCCTTGTGCGCGTCGTCATCTTGATGGCAGCCCTCCGCCGAGCACGTCGCGTGGGTCTCGGCGAACTTGCGATCCTTGGTGTGGCAGTCGATGCACTTGTTCTTCAGGTGCTCGCCCTTGAGCTTGAACGACTTGACCTCGCCCTTCGCGTCGTCGGGGAACGGCTCGTTGTGATTGAACGTGAGCTTGAACCAATCGCCCGCGACGTGGCAGCCCTGGCAGTTCGCCCCGAGCGAGCCCTGGTGCAGTGAATCCTCGTGGCACTTGCCGTTCGCGTTGCAGTTCGGCTCGAGCGCACTGAACGAGGTCTTGTTGCTCTTGTCGCGACCGGTGTGGCAGTCGGCGCACGGCACCTTCGCGTGGCCGAAGCGCAGCGGGAACGTGCCGTCCTTGCCGTGCGCGGTCTCGACGATCTGGTTCTGCTTGCCCTTGCTGATCGTGGGATCGCCGGGGTGCATGTGGCACTGCAGGCACTGCGAGTTCTTGTAGCGACCGTTCGGATGCTTGTCGTCGGCGTGCGCCTTCTTGTGGGCGTGGCAGCCCATGCAGTCGGTCTTGCCCTTGCTGTCGATCAGCGAACGGAAGTCTTCGAACTCCGACGGCGAGCTGCCACGGTGACAGCCGCGACAGTTCTGCTCGGCGTGCTTGAACTCGAGCTTGAACCGCGTGCGCGCGCCATGATTGAACGCGGTCGGCACGAACTTGGGCCCGCCCGACGGGTGACAAACTCCGCAGCGCGGCGGCGAACCGAACTCGGAGAACCGATCCTGGTGGTGCGAATCCTTCGCGTGGCAGGTCTCGCACGCGCCGGTCGGCTTCGCTTCGCCGAGCGCCTTGGTGTGGCAGTCGTAGCACTTGATCTGGCGGTGCGCGGGCCCGAGATCGAACTTGGTCTTCTCGGTGTGATCGAAGTTCTGCTGCTTCAGCGTCTTGAACGTCGGCGAGTGACACCACTCGCAGTCGCGCTTGCCGAACAGGTGGCCGTCGTGCGGGCTCTGGTGACAGCCGGCATTGCCGCAGCTATCGGGTTTCGGGAACGGCAGGTTGAACACGCTCTTCGGATGACACTTCGAGCACGCGACGTCCTTGTGCGAGCCGAGCAGCGGCATCAGCGCGTCCTTGCGATCGTCGTGATCGAACTTCTGCTGGCTGAGCGGCTTCGCCGGTTTCCACACCGACTCGCCGTGGCAGCGCTCGCACGCGAGCTTGTCCTTCTCGGTCGCTTCGAACTTGTGCGGCTGCTCCTTCAAGTGACACGAGCCGCACAGCCGGTCGGTGCCCATGTACTTCTTCAGGCCCTGCTTGTCGGAGACCTTGTGGCAGTCATCGCAATCGGTCGCGGCGTGCTTGCCGTTGAGCTTCCAACCGGTGAGGTCGTGGTCGAACTTCTTGCGGTCGCCGAAGCTGCTCCACCCCATGATGTCGAAGCCGCGACTCTTGTGCTCGATGTGGCAGGTCTTGCACTCCTTGCCCTTGACCTTCGCCGACGCGTGAAAGCCTTTGCCTGCCGCGATCCGGTCGCGGAGGTTGTTGTGGTCGTGGCAGTTGAGGCACTTGTCGTTCGACAGATCCTTGCTGCCGTCGACGTGACAGTCGTTGCAGTGTTGCGGATCGTCGAGCGCGCCGTGGCTCTTGCTGAGGTCGCCCGGCTTCGAGTTGAAGAAGTCCTGAGCGCTCGCTCGCGAGCTCAAACACGCGACCGTCAAGAGGATCGCGAGTGCGAGGTACTTTCCGACCACCTGCCGCATCCTACCAGGCACTCGCCCACGCCACCCAGATGTGCAGCACGGCAAAGACGGTAAGGATCACCGTGAACGGCACGTGGACTTTTTTCCACGAGTGAAGCAGCAACTGCGCTTTCGGCGCGACGACCTGCCGCCGCGCGATCACGATCATGCGACCGGTGCGGCGCGCGAGATCCGCGCGTGCTCTGCGAGCGACGCCGAGTCGCTTGAGGCGACCGCGACGCGCGAGCGTGCGTGGGATCTTGCCGATGTCCTGGAAGATCAACCACCACATCGCCCGCAGCAGGCTCGTCGACATCGCGACGTCTTGGGCCACCGCGCGTTGCTCGCCGAGCTCGCGATCGATCTCGCCCATCGGCACGGGATAGTGCGGTCGCGCCGCCTGGAACGCGCGCTCGTGATCGAGCTCCTCGAGCTCGACGCCCGACGACAGCCCGGGCACCAGCGTGTAGAGGTAGCGCCCGAGCACCCCCGAGGCGACGACGATGACCATCGACCAAAACGCGAACTCGGGCGACGCCATGGTGTCGAGCTTGAGCGCGGTGTGGAGGAGCACGAACATCGGGCCGATCGTCCCGGCCATCATGTGGAAGTCGAACCACATCGTGTTCGACGCGAGCCAGCGGAACATCTTGATCCGCCGGAACATCGGATAGATCGCGGCGATCACCATCAGGCCGGTGCCGATCAGGCCGCAGTACACCGAGAGCCCCTTACCAGGGCCGTAGCTGATCTTCTCGAGGATGCCGGCCTTGTCGATGCCGGCGAACTCCGGGAGGTCCTTGATGTGGCTGAACTTGTACGACATCGCCGGCGCTTTCCAGCGCAGCAGCGCTTCGCCGAGCATCACGGCGAACACCAGCAGCCCGACCAGCCACATCACGAGCGGCGCGTAGCGACCGCGCTTGACCTTCGCGAGGCCACCGGAGTGGATGTCGAGGCCCTCGGTGAACGGCAGCACCGGCAGGACCTCTTTGCGATCCTTCTTCGTCAGATCGGTGTCGAAGCCGGTGCGCCCGAGCAGCGCCATCGCGGGGGACCGTTCGCGGAACAAGTCGTACGCGTTGATCTCGATCAACGAGCCGGTCGGGCACGCCGACACGCAGGCCTGATCGCCATACGCGATGCAGTGATCGCACTTGTTCGCGATCCGGCGCGTGCGTGCGATGCGACCGCTACCGGCGCCGAACTTCAGCGCGTCCTTCTTCTCGAGCCGGTGCTTGAAGTCCTTCTTGAACATCGGCGCGTCGGGCTCGATCTCGACCATCTCGATCGCGCCATACGGACACGACTGCGCGCACGCGGTGCAGCCGGTGCAGGTCGACTCGTTGATCACGACCTCCTGCTTCGCCTCGTCGAACTTGATCGAATCGTAGGCGCACGGATCGACGCACCGCTGATCGGTGCACGTTCGACACGTGTAGATGAAGTCGAGCATGCCGAGCTGGTAGCCGCCGAGCGTGAGCCGCTTCGCGCCGTAGCGCTCCTCGCACGCTTCCTCGCACAGCTTGCAGTCGATGCAGAGCTCGAGCTGGCGCACGCGGACCATCTCGCCCGAGACGCTGATGCCCTGGCGGATGAAGAAGTCGAGCAGCTCCTGCTTGACGCCGGAGACCCACGCGAGCCGCTCGCGCGACACGCTGAGCGCGCGGCGCAGGCGGGCCTCGAACGGCGGATGGCGCACCGCGAGCTCGGCGATCCAGCGATGGTCGAGCGAGATCAGCACCGACGGTGCGGCGGTGTAGAACGCGATCGGCTGGCTCTTCGCCGCCGACAGCGCACCGGAGTTGAACAGATCGCCTTCGATGAACAGCGCGACGTTCTTGAGCGCGACGCGCGCGAGCGGCGCTTCTTTGATCAGCGACTCTTCCTCGAGCTGCTCCTTGGACGCTTGCTCGTGCGCGAGCTGCGCGGCGCGGCGCTCGGACAGCACGTTGTCCATGAACACCGCCGCGGAGATCTGACCGCGCGCGATGTAGATCACCGGCGCGGGCTGGCCGTTCGCGAGCCCGATCGGATCGAGGACGAACATGTCGCGCTCGAGTTGCCGGGTCGCGATGCCGCCTTGGGTCATCGCCGCGACGAGGTCGTGGCTCGGAATCCCCTCGAACAGCGGCAGGCTGCGGATCAGCGCATAGTCGCGCTCGAGACCGGGTGGTACGATTGCGCCCGAGCCGCCCAACCCGTCGGGGGCGTTCTGCTGGATGGCCAGAGTTGACATCGCTAGCGACCGAAACAACGTGACAGAGCAAACAACGAGCCCGACATTCCCCGCTCGGTTTACGCACGGATATTACCAGGATACGAACGCGAGATGTTGAGCTAGGGACCATGGTCCGGGGATTCTTGTCACCAGCACTGCGGACTGCCATCTGCGCGTGTTTGTTAGCGAGTACGAGCGAGGGAAATCCGCTGACGTTCGTTCCGACGCAGACCACGCCGGACATCCCTCCACAGGCTCCGCAGACGCCGCTGGTGTTCCGCAACTCCGCCGATCTCGACGGGACGTACGTCTGGCTAGGCCCGAGCGGCGCCGCGAGCTGGATCGACTCGCAGTGGGATTCGACGTTCGGGATCGATGGCTCGGTGATTCGCGTACGCGAGCACGAGCTTCTTTCAGAGATCGGTGGAACGGTCGGCGCGAGTCACTGGACCGTGCGTGGCGGTGGCCGGATCTGGGCCGAGGCGCTGATCGGGACGTCGATCCTCGATCACCCGGTCGGGGTCTCGGTCGGACCGATCCTCGAGCTCTCGGACGTCGCGCATCCGCGGGTCGGGGGCTCGGTAGGACTCTGGGGATTCGTGGGGGTCACGCCGTTCGCCAGGGTCGGTACCGTCGAAAGTCTGGGGACCTTCGCGGAGATCGGAGTGCACATCGCGCTGCCGGTGTTCCGCCGTTGACAGCCCCTGCGGAGCAAGGTACGTAACCAGGCCTTCTCGGGGCGTAGCGCAGTCTGGTAGCGCACTTGGTTCGGGACCAAGGAGTCGCAGGTTCAAATCCTGTCGCCCCGACTACAACTTTCGTACTAAGGTCATCCGGTGGTAGCTGGGGCGGCACTTCGTACATCGAGCAAGTTATCGGTCCTCGTGATCGATGACGATCCGGACATCCTGGAGTACCTCCAGGATTTCCTCGGCGCCGAGGGCTTCGACGTCACGACGTTGCCCGATCCGACCCAAGCCGTCGATCGGATCCGCGACGAGGTGTTCCACCTGGTCGTCCTGGATCTGATGATGCCGAAAGTGTCGGGGCTCGATCTGCTCGCGCAGATCCGCGCCGTCGACGACGACATCGCGGTGATCATCCTCACCGGCTATCCGACGCTCGACACCGCGACCGCGTCGATGCGCCACGAGGTGTCCGCGTACATCCACAAGCCGTTCACGCCGGCGGAGTTCCGCGACGTGATCGCGCGGATCGCGAAGAAGAAGGGCCTCGTGCTGCGGCGCGAGGACGAGCTGCACGCCGCGATCGGCCGGCAGATTCGCGACCTGCGCAAGGGGCGTGGCCTCACGCTGCGCCAGTTGTCGCGGCGCACGAATCTGTCGGTGTCGTTGCTGTCGCAGATCGAGCGCGCTGAATCATCCGCTTCGGTCTCGAGCTTGTTCAAAGTTGCGACCGCGCTCGACGTGCCGCTGACCGATCTGTTCGCTGGTTATTAAGTTTGGCCATTCGATCACCCCCGCGCCTCGCTTGGGCGCCGGGCGATAGCGGGCTCGTCAGCTATCGCGACCGGTTGGTCCAATTGCACGACGCGAACGGTCGCGCGACCCGCGAGCTCGCGTCGGAGCGGATCTACGACGTGCGGTTTCGCGACGACGGCCGGATCATCGTCCTCGACGATCGCGGATCGATCACGTTCAAGCGCGACGGCGAGCTCGTCGAGCAGACCCATTTTCGGATCGGCGATCTGGTGCGGTCGCCGCACGCCGCGAGCATGTCCGCGAACGGCGAGCGCTACGTCGCGATCTCGGAGCGCGACGTGTTCGTCGTGCAGTTGGTCGGCGAGATGCCGAAGCGGATCTGGACGCTCCACGCGCAGAGCTACGGCGTCGGGCTCCGCGACCCGCGGTTCTCGAACCAGCCGTCGCGCGTCGGCATCGAGATGTCGCCGGACGGCCGGCTCGTCGCGATCGGCTACTCCAGCGGTGGTCGCGCGTGGATCGTGATCGAGATCGAGAGCGATCAGTTCCTACAGCGCGCCGGCTCGAAGACCGAACCGTCGAAGATCAGCGGGCGCGTCGCGGCGCCGCAGTTGTTCGCGTTCGATCACGCGGGGACACGGCTCGCGCACGCGGTGCCCGACAAGACCACGAGCTGGGGGGTGACGCGCCTCGCCAGCGAGGATCGCGAGATCGCGAAGACCGTGCCCGGGGGCGCGCGCGCCGTCGCGCTCGATCGCGGTGGCCTGCTCGCCGCGTACGCGTACGAGCAGCCACCCGAGGGTGCGCGCGGCCGCTTGCGGATCGACTACTTGTCACCGGCCGAGACCGGGCCGGCGACCGTCGAGACGATCGACACCCTGTCGATCGAGCCCGACCTTCCCGACATCATCGCGCTCGCGTTCTCCCGCGACAGCCGGCAGCTCGCGTGCCTGGCCTCGACCGGCGCGATCGAGATCGTTCCGACGCCGTGATAGCGTCGCGACGTGCCACCGATCAAGATCGCGCCGTCGATCCTGTCCGCTGATTTCGGCCGTCTCGCCGACGAGGTCCGCGCGATCGCGACCGCCGACTACGTCCACGTCGACGTGATGGATGGCCACTTCGTCCCGAACCTGACGATCGGACCGGTCGTCGTCGAGGCGGTCCGCCGCGTGACCAAGCAGCCGCTCGACGTGCACCTCATGATCGAGGACGCCGAGCGCTGGGTCGGCGCGTACGCGAAGGCCGGCGCCGACATCATCGGCGTCCACGTCGAAGCGTGCCCGCACCTGCATCGCACGCTGCATCAGATCCGCGACCTCGGAAAGAAGCCGTGCGTCGTGCTCAACCCGCACACGCCGCTCGAATCGATCGAGTGGGTGCTGCGCGATGTCGCGCAGGTGCTGATCATGTCGGTCAATCCCGGCTTCGGCGGACAGAGCTTCATCCCGAGCGCGCTCGAGAAGATCGCGCAGCTCCGCGCGATGATCGATCGCAAGGGCTACACCGTCGACATCGAGGTCGACGGTGGCATCAAGGTCGACAACATCGCCGAGGTGATCGCCGCCGGTGCGAACGTGGTCGTGTCGGGCTCCGGGGTGTTCGGCACCAAGGACTACGCGGCGACGATCGCGGAGCTCCGCAAGCGCGGCGACGCAGCGCAGCGCTAGCGTTCGAATCGCGCGAGGTAGAACGCGTCGGCGTCGGGCGGCCACGTCCGGTGTTCGGTGACGAGCCGCAGGCCCGAGCGTGCCGCGAACGCGCGTGCCTGGTCGGGACCCTCGGCGCGCGTGAACGTGCACACCGAGTAGATCAACGCGCCACCCGGCGCGAGCCGCGGCGCGACCGCATCGAGGAGCTCGGCTTGGACGCGCGCGAGGCGCGGCACGTCGTCGGGGATCAGCCGCCACTTCGCATCGGGGTGACGGCGCAACACGCCGAGGCCGGTGCACGGCGCGTCGAGGACGATCAGATCGTAGTCGGTCGCGAGCTGCGCGCGCGGATCGGTGAGATCGCAGACGTGGCGGTGCAAGCTGTGCAGGCCGAGGCGCTGGGCGGTGCCCGCCGCGAGATCGAGCTTGGTCGTCGACCGATCGGCGGCATCGATGTGTGCGCCATCGTCCGCGAGCTCCGCGAGGTGCGTCGCCTTGCCACCGACGCCGGCGCACGCGTCGAGGATCTTCATCCCCGCGCGCGGTGCCGCGAAGTGCGCGACGAGCTGCGCGCCCGGATCCTGCACCGTCCACTGGCCGCTGATGAACGTCGGGCTGCGCCCCGGATCACCGAGGTTGTCGATCGCGAACGCTTGCGGTGTCCCAGGCGGAATATCGACGGCGCGCGTGGTCACGCCGGCGGTCTCCAACAGCTCCATCAGCGCCTCGCGGGTCGTGCGCCGGCGGTTCGCGCGCGCGACCAGCGGGGCCGACGTCGCGAACGCGGCCGCATGCAGGGCGAGGTCGTCGGTCGCCGCCGCGAGCTCCTCGACGATCCACGCGGGCAGCGAATACTCGATCGCGATCCGCTCGCGCAGCTCGGCCGGAAACGCCGGCTCCTTGCTCGTCACGATCTTGCGCAACACCGCATTCGCGAAGCCCGCGAGCTTGCCACCGCCCGAGTCGCGCGCGGCCGCGACCGCATCGTCGACGATCGCGTACGGTGGCACGCGATCGAGGAACATCAACTGATACGCGGCGACGCGCAGCGCGATCACGACGCGCGGCGGCGTCTTCTTGAGATCGGCATGGGCCGCGAGCGCCCGATCGATCCGCGTGCGATGGCGAAGCACGCCGTAGACCAGCTCCGACGCGAGCCGGCGATCGCGATCGTCGAGGTTCGCGCGCGCGAGCTCGCCGTCGAGCGCCGGGGTCGCCCACGCCTTGTCGCGCTCGATCCGCTCGAGCACCCGCCGCGCTAGCTCGCGCGCGGTCACTTCGCAGACCCGGCGGGCGGCTCGCCGGGCGGCGTCGTCAATCGGTCGCCGATCGCGATGCCCCGCCCCGCCGCGAACTCGTGCGCGGTCATCCGCTTGCGGCCGGCGGCCTGGACCTCGCGGATCCCGAGCACGCCGCCGTGACACGACACGTGGATGCCTGCTTTGTCGATCTGCAACACGGTGCCGATACCACGACCCGCGGTGCCGTCGGTGATGTGCGGCCGGAACAACTTGATCGGTTGATCCTTCAGCATCGCGTACGCCCCGGGCCACGGATCGACCCCGCGGATCCGCGCGGCGACGAGGCTGACCTCCTGGCTGAAGTCGATCGCCCCGTCGGTCTTCACGAGCATCCGAGCGTGGGTCGCACCCGCGGAATCCTGCGGCACCGGCGTCGTCGTGCCGGCCTCGACCAGCCGGATCGTCTCGAGCAGCGCCGCGGCGCCGACCGGCGCGAGCCGCGCGAGCAGCTCGCCCGAGGTCTCGTCGACGCCGATCGCGACGTGCTTCGTCAACCACACCGGGCCGGTGTCCATCCCCTCGTCGAGCTGCATGATGCACACGCCGGTCTCTGCGTTCGCGTCGATCACCGCCCACTGCACCGGCGCCGCGCCGCGGTACTTCGGCAGCAGCGACGCGTGGACATTGATGCAGCCCTTGCGCGGCGCATCGAGCACCGCGCGCGGCAGGATCTTGCCGTACGCGACGACGACGGCGAGCTCGATGTTCGAGTCGATCAGCACCTTCTCGAGCTCGCCGGTCCGCGCCGATTTCGGCTGGATCACGGGGAGGCCGAGGTTCTGCGCCGCGATCTTCACCGCCGGAGACCGCAGCTCGCCGCCCCGCCCCGCCGGCTTGTCGGGCTGACTGACCACGAGCGCGACGTCGTGCGCACCGGCGAGTGCCTTGAGGCACGGAACGGCGAACTCGGGAGAGCCCATGAATGCGACGCGCATGATTAGTCCACTAGGTTCGAGAGATACGTCACGCGCAGGCGATCGTCGCGCAGCACGCGGAAGGCTTCATCGAGGACGATCGCGATATCATCGAGCTCGCGCGCCAGCTCGCGCCGCAGGTCGACCGGAAAGCAATCCGACGCGAAGTCGCGGCGCGCCGATTGGTACGCGCGGCGGATCTCGAACCCGGTAGCGTCGCGGCGCACGCCGAGCAGCGCGAAGTAGTCGGCCTCGGTCACGAGCTCCCAGCGCGCTCGCACGCGTTCGCGATCGATCGCGAGATCGGTCTCGCCGACGAGCGCGGTCGATTCTTCGAGCCCGGCATCGGCGCGGCGCGCGACCGCGAGCCCGAGCACGACGAGCCCCCACGCGAGCGGCAGGATATCGGCCGTGTCGACCGCGGCCGTGCGCGCGACCGTGGCGAGGTCGGCCTGCGCGTCGAACGCGCCGAGCGCCGAGCGCTCTTCGACCGCGAGGTCGGCGGTGTTGATGATGCCGCCGAGCCGCGCCTTGTCGCGGACCTCGATCACCGTCGACGCCGGACCGACCAAACGCTCGAGCGATGTGCGATCGAGCTTGCGGCGAATCCCCTCGAGGATCAGCGCCGCGGGATGGCGCGACATCCGGATCCGCTCGACCGACGCGGCGGTGTCGATCGTGATCAGGTAGTGGCCGTGATCCCAACCGAACAGGGAGTACACGATGTCCTCGACGTGGCGGCGCACCGCGGGCAACAACTCGCGGCGCTTGAGATAGCCGAAATCGACGAGGATCTCGCCCATCCGGCGGCCGGATTGCGCGACCTGGGTCTGGCATCGCTCGTACTGCGACAGCGTGATCTTGCCCTCGCGCACGAGCAGCTCGCCCATCCGATCACCGGGCTCGTTCGACGACGCCCACACCGGTCGCCCCTGATCGAAGTGCACGACCTTCTCGACCTCGTCGCGCCGGAACCCGATCCGGCCGGTCGTGTTCTGCGCGAACAGCTTCGCGAGCAACATCGACGCATCCGAGACGCCGCGCACGATCTCGCCGGAGTCCGGCAGGCCGCGCTCGCGGACCTGCGTATCCCACGAGCCGGGCGACGTCGTGAGCTCGCGCGCATCGGCGAACACGATGCCGCGCTCGATCTCGGTGACGCTGTTGTTGAGCGGGGTCTCTTCCCCGAGCGCCGCGAGATCGATCTCGGTGTGATGATCGTGGCGCGGGCGCATGTCGACGCCCTGCGACGACTGGCTATCACCGGCGAACAGCCGCTGCGCCATCATCGACATCTTCTCGCGCAACTGCCGGGCAAAGTCGCGACCGGCGGGCATCACCGGATCCGGTAGCGCCGTCGGCAGCGGCGTCGGGACGATCACGTCCGGATCGTCGAAGTCCGCGTCGTCGACGACGTGCGGCGGCATCGGCGTCGACATGCCGCGCCGAGCGATGAACTCGTCGGCGAAATCGTCGAGTGGTGGTGGCGTCGAGCGCCGGAGCCTCGGCTCGTCGCCCGGCGGTGGCGTCGACATGCCACGCCCGACCATCAGCTCGTCGGCAAAATCGTCGAGACCGGGGCCGTCGTCGGTGTGGTCGTCGTCGCCAGGGTCGTCGCCAGCGTCGTCGCCAGCGTCGTCGCCAGCGTCGTCGCCAGCGTCGTCGCCAGCGTCGTCGATCGAGATGCGCTCGATCCGATCGCCGGTGCGATCGATCAGCTCGGCGAGCGGAATCGGCTCGGACCACGGATCATCGCCGCCGCGCTCGGTCATCACGAGGTTGTGCGGACGGTCGAGCTCCACCGAATCCACGCGCGGTCGCGTCGGTTCGATCTCGGACATGTCGGGCGCCGGCGACGGCGCGGTGGAGTCGGGGCCGCGGATGATCAGCGTCGGCTCGCGCGCCGGCACGTCGGTCGAGCCGGGTCGCCACGCGGTCATCGGCGCGACGTCGGCGTGATCGCCGCGCGGATAGATCTGGATCGGCGGCGGCAGTGGCACCGCTTCGTCGGAGCTCTCTTCGCTGATGCCGTCGGGCTCGTCGATGCCGATCGAATCGGCGAGCGCCTCCCAGCGCGCGCGCATCGCCGCGCGGGCCGCGGTCGGATCGTCGTCGACGGCGTCCGGCACGCCGACGCCACTCCCTTTCTCGGTGATCGTGCGCGCCGCGACCGTCGGACGCGTGGTGCGCAGCGACACCGCCTCGAGGCTGCTCTGCACTGCGAACCGCACCGCCTTGCCGTTGAGCGGCCGCGTCACGAAGCGATCGGGCGCCATCTCCATCGCGTCGAGCGGCGTACGAATCGGGCCGGTGTCGTCGCCGATCACGACGAACGCGACGTTCGCGCGAGGCACCATGCCGCGCAGCGTATCGATCAGCGAGGTCGCGTCGCCCATCTCGAGGCTCGCCGTGATCACGACGACCGGCGGCATCCGCGCGTAGAACAGATCGATCGTGTCGTCGCCGCCGGAGCTCACGAGCACTTCGAGCTCGCCTTCTGGCATCGGCTCCGCGAGCGCGCTCGTCAGCTCGCCGACACGATCCGGGTCGGCGACGATCAACACGCTCGAAGAGGCAGCACCCACGGGAAACCGCCGCAGTATCGCACGGCTAGCCTAGCCTGACCCGTACCGTGGGCGGGCGTAGATCGCGGTCGGTGTGACGGCCGAGCCCGCCCGTGTGCGTGGCAAGCCAGCCGAGGACGTCCTTCGTCACGCGATGACCAAGCCGTAGCTCAGCAAGCCGTAGCTCACCAAGCCGTGACGACGCGATCACAGCGCCGAGTTGGGATCGACGTCGAGCTGGACGCGCACGCCGCCTTGTCCACTCTTCGGAACTTCGTACGCCGCGACGGTGCGCGCGACGCGACGCAGCGCCGTGCGATCAGTGCCGCGCAGCCAGACTTGCCAGCGCGTCCGCGTCCGCAAGCGCTCGAGCGGCGCCGCGACCGGACCGAGCACCTCGACCGTATTCGCGACCTCGGCGTGTTTGCACGCGGCTTCGGCGACCTGCGCGAGCTTGCGCGCGATGCCGGCGACCGCCCGATCATCACGCCCATCGACCCGGATCAGGATCAGCCGCCCGTGGGGCGGGTAGTGGAGCTCGGCGCGCGCCGCGGATTCGGCGTGGAAGAACTTGCCGTAGTCGTGCGCGGCCGCGGCGACCACCGCGGAGGCGCCCGGGCGATAGGTCTGGATGATCACGCGCCCTGCTCGCTCGCCGCGGCCGGCGCGACCGGCGACCTGGGCGAGGAGCTGGAACGTGCGCTCCGACGCGCGAAAGTCTGGAAGATCGAGACCGGTGTCCGCGCACAACACGCCGACCAGCGTCACGCCCGGGAAGTCGTGGCCCTTCGTCACCATCTGCGTGCCGACGAGGATGTCGACCTCGCGGCGGGCGACGCGCGACAGCACGACCTCGGCCTTCGCCCCACTCGCGACATCGCGATCGAGTCGCGCGACCCGCGCTTGGGTGAATTCCGCGGCGACCGCTTCGGCGATCTTCTCGGTACCGAGGCCTTTGCGGACGATCGTGTCGTGCGCCTTGCACTCCGGGCAGATCTCCGGAATCCGATCGACCCGCCCACAGTAGTGGCAGGTCAGCATGTCGGTCGAGCGGTGGTAGGTCTGCGAGACCGAGCAGTTGATGCAGCGGAACGAGTGGCCGCACGCGCGACATAGCACGAACGTCGCGAAGCCGCGCCGGTTGAGAAACAGGATCGCCTGATCGCCGGCGGCGAGGGTCTCGCCGATCGCCATGCGCAGCGGCGCGGACAGCATCGCGTCGCCATCGGGGACGTGCGTGCGGAGGTCGACGATCTCGACGGTCGGCATCGGCTGCGAGGTCGGGCGCACCGTCAACACGAGCAGCGCGTACTGGCCGCGCTCGGCGTGCGCGTAGCTCTCGAGGCTGGGCGTCGCCGAGCCGAGGACGCACACCGCGCCGGTGCGTTGCGCGCGGACGAGGGCGACGTCGCGCGCGTGATAGCGCACGCCCTCCTCTTGCTTGAACGATCCGTCGTGCTCTTCGTCGACGACGATCACCCCGAGGTCGGTGAGCGGCGCGAAGATCGCCGATCGCGCACCGACCGCGATCCGCGCTTGACCGCGGCGCAGCCGGCTCCACTCGCCGAGCCGCGATTGCTCGCTCAACCCCGAGTGCAGGATCGCGACCTGGTCGCCGAACCGCGCGCGAAATCGCGCCGCGAGCTGGGGGGTCAGCGAAATCTCGGGCACGAGCACGAGCGCGGTCTTGCCGAGATCGAGCGCGTCCGCGATCACGCGCAGGTAGACCTCGGTCTTGCCACTGCCGGTCACACCGTGCAGGAGAAAGGGCACGAACACCGGCGGCGGGTCGGTCGCCGGCAGCTCGCCGCGCCGGACTCCCTCGCGCAGCGACTTCGTGATCGCCTCGATCGCCACGATCTGCTCGGCGGTCGGCGTGGGAATCGTCGTCGGCTTGAGGGCATCGCCGATCGGCGCGACGTCGAGCTCGGCCTCGCGCTCGCTCGTCGTGACGAGGCCTGCTTTCTGGAGCTCGCGCACCACACCCGCGGCCGCCTTGATCGCGCCGAGCTCGTGGATCGCGAGCTGTCCGCCGGCGAGGCAGTTGACCACCGCGAGCCGCTTCGGTGCGCGGGCGACCGCCGCGCGCGCGACGTCGATCGGCACCGCGAGCTCGACGACGCGCTCGCGCTTGAGCTGGGCCCGCGCTGCTTCACGCTCCTCGAGCTCCGCGACCAGGCCCTGCTCGATCAGCGCCGCGAACGCCTTCTTCAGCGTCGTGCTCAGCCCGACGCTCGGAATCGGCCCCGCCTCGAGCCGGCCGAGCAGCGCGCGCGGTTTCGGTGGCAGCGCGCTCTCGAGCGCGGTCTCGCCCGCCTCGGTCAACGTCAACACGCGCCGCGCCGACACGCTGCTGCCGGCGGGCAACGCACCCTTGATGACCTCGCCGGGTGGGGCTTCGTAGTAGTTCGAGATCCACAGACACAGCTCGAGCAGCTCCGCCGACAGCGCCGGCACCTCGTCCAACACGTCGGTGAGGTCGAGCAACTTCGCGAGCTCGGGCGGCGGCGGCGTTCCGACGCGCACGATCACGCCGGTCACGCTCTTGCCCCCGAACCGCACGAGCACGCGCGCACCGATCTGCGCACGCGGCGCGAACCGCGGCGGCACCCGATAGTGGTACTGGCCCCAGACCGGCGCGCACACCATCACCTCGACGGTGTCGCGCAGCGCCGCGGCGTCGAGGGTGGAGGGCTGGGCAGTCGTCACGGCGAACCAGCCTAGCATCGCCCTCGGACATCGCTCGTCGACGCGGCGAACGTCAGGCCGGCGGGGTACGCTCGACGCAGGTGAGTGACAAGCCGTTCCCGCCGTCCGCTCGCCGGCTCGCGCTCGCACGTCGAGCCGGCCTCACGGCCGCGAGTCCCGTGCTCGTCGCCGGCGTCGCGTGTGCCGCGGTCGTGCTCGCCCTGTCGTTCGGTCGGTTCGCGCTCGGCGATGCGATCGCGACGGCGTGCCGAGGCGAGGCGACGCTCGGCGCAGCGGACCTCGCGACGGCGACGCTGTCGATCGCCGCGCCGCTCGTCCTCGCGGCGGCCCTCGCGGCCCTGCTCGCGCAGCTCGCGCAGACCCGGACGCTGTGGCTGCCGCGCCGGCGGATTCCCGACGCACCCGCGCTCGCTTCGGGCCCCGCCGCCCGCGCGCGTGCGACCGCGTTCGATCTACTCGCGACCATCACGATCGGTGCGGTGACGTTCGGCTGGCTGTGGATCTTGGCGCCGCGGATCGCCACGCTCGTCGAGCTCGACGCTCACGCGATGCTGTCCGCCACCGGTGCGCTCGGTGCGAGCTTACTCGCCGCCCTCGCGATCGCCTGGATCGCGCTCGGGGTCCTCGACGCCCTCGCCCACCACCTCGCGCTCGCCGGCTCGCTGCGCATGACGGTCGCCGAGAAGCGCGAGGACGATCGGCTCGCCGCGGCCGATCCGCGCTGGGCGCGCCAGCGTGCGTTGCTCGCGCGCGACGTCAGTGCGGATGGTGCCGCGCTCTCGACCGCGGTCGCCACGTGTGCCGTGCTCGTGCTCGGCGATGATGTCGCCGTCGCGATCGCGTGGGACGCCACCCGGCGACCGATTCCGACGCGCGTCGCGATCGGTCGCCGCGCGCGCTCGACCCAACTCGTCGGGCTCGCGCGCCGCCATCGCATTCCGGTTCACCGCGATGTCGCGCTCGCGCGTGCGCTGGCAGACGGCGAAGGCCCCGTGCCCGACGTGCACTGGCGCGACCTCGCCGAGATCCTGGCCGCGGTTCGACACGCGACCTAGTTCGTCTTCGCGGTCGCTCTCGCGACGAACGCCTCCACGGCGCGCAACCGCTCGGCGGCCTCTTCATCGAGCTGGTGAGCGAGCCAGCGCAACGCCGCCTCGAGCGTCTCGTCCTCGAGGCAGATCCGACGCATCGCGCGGTCGGCGATCCCGACGAACGGCGTGAACGCGTCGAGGGTCGCCTCGGCGTACGCGTAGGCCGCTTCGAGATCGGCGAGGTTCGCCCAGCGTTCGTCGATGCCTTCGCGCAGGATGCCCGCGACGCTGATCAGCCGCACGTACGCGTCGTGGACGAGCAGCGTGGTCTCCGCAGAGCGCGTGTAGACCGGCTCGAGCTCGACGTCATCGAGCAGGATCCGCATGAACGAGCGGAGGTCGCGAACCATCGAGGTGATCCGCGAGACCGGCGCGTTCGTCGTCCAGCGATGCGCGAGCCGCATCAGCTCGTCGTCGAAGTGATCGAACACGAGCGCGAGCCGCACGCTCTCCTGCGGCGAGATCGTGGTGCGCTCCGGTGAGAACACCGGTGGCAGATCGATCGTGCCGCCGGGCTCGGTGTCGAGCTTGCACACGAGCTCGAAGCGGTCGGCCTCATCGTCCGAGAGTGGCGCCCCGATGCGGTAGTCGCGGTAGTTGGGCGTGCCGGTGCGATTCGCGGGGACGAAGTGGACCTCGTCGCCATCGGACGTACGCGGAACGCCTGGGATGCGGTATCGAACCTCGGCGCCCGGTGGCACGTCGGACATCGTGCGGCCGAGGTCGAAGCCGCGTGGCAACGGCGACGAGAACCCGCCAGGCAGGTCGGCGGTGGCGGAGGACGTGTCGTCGGACAACAGTTCATCGTGATCGAATTTCGGAGTGCGCTCGGTCATGGTGTCGCCGGCGCATTGCAGCGTGTGCGCCAAGCGCAAGCTCGCGAATTCCCGATCGCAAATGTCCGGCGTGTCCGCCCGCTGGACGAAAGCGTCCGGACTCCGTCGGACAAACGCGAGCACGCGTGCCCAGTTGTGAAATCGCGATTGACTCGGCGCGTGCGATCCTTATGGTGGGCGCACCTCGTTCCACGAGGAGCATTGTCATGTCGCCTCTTCGATCCAACCCCGGCGCGTAAGCGTCGCCTCGAGTAATTCCGCGAATGCGCAGAGCGCGTTCGCTTGGCTGGATCGTTCCGGCGTGGCCCGGCCACGTCCGAGTTGGAGTGAGATGTCAGAACGTGATCGTGGTGGCCGACGCCATCACAAAGATCTTTAATTGTGCCGTCAGGTGTTCGACGCCGTGACCTACGCGCTCGCCGCGCTCGACGATCCCCAGATCGAAGAGCTCGCCGTGGCGTCGGTGGTCCCTGCGCCGAGCTCCTCGCGCGTGCTCGTGACGCTCGTCGCGACGCGCGAAGACCTCGCGACCGATGCTCTCGCTGCCGCGCTCGCGTGCATCGATGCGTCGGCCGACGAGCTTCGCGAAGAAGTCGCGGCCGAGATCACGCGCCAGCGTGTTCCCGAGCTCGTGTTTCGCATCGCACCGCGTGCGGTGCTCGCCGAGCGTGCCTGAAGGCGTTGAACGATCAGGTGGCCGCGTCCACGCGACCACCGCTTGGTTCAGCGCGTGATCAGCTTCGCCGCGACCGCCATGCGGCCGAGATCCGGCCACGGAGTCTCCACGTGAGGATGTCCGGGACTCACGAAGCGTCGACACTCCAGGCCGTGGTGCCGCGCATGTGCTTGGATCGGAGCATCAAGCGAGCGGCGTGGCTGCCAGTGTTCGGTCTGCTGGCCTATCGCGCGGCGGTTTCTACCTGATGGCGCGCGGCCCGGACTGAGGGCCAGCCGGGCCCCTGTTACAAGAGACTCTTCCCGCGATCCGTCAGCACATCGTTCTAACCGCGGTTCCGAGCCGACCGCACACTCGCCCGCAGAGCGTGCTGGCGAGGAGAAGCACCCGGTACGAGCACATCTCCCGCGATCCGTGAGCGCGTCGTACGAACGGCGGTTCCGAGCGCGACTACCGCTCAGCGTACGCGCGCACGAAACGCGATCCAGATCTCGCCGAGGCGACGCACCTCGTGGCCCGCCGGTGGCTCGCGGTTGCCGACCTCGGCGATCAGCAGCGAGCCGCCCGGCACGAGCGCCGCGACCGCCGCGCTCTCGAGCTCGGCGCGATCGCCGGTCTCGGCGAGCGTCGAGCCGATGATCGTGATCGCGTCGAACCGGGCGATGCCGAGCAGGCCATCGCACGCGTCGCCGCAGCGGACCTTCGCCGGATGAGGGTGACGCTCGCGGCGTTGCCGCGCCGCGAACGTTCGGCAGATCTGTGGGTCGCGATCGACGCTCGTGATCGCGATGCCGAGCTCGTGGCCGAGCCAGTCATCGAACAGGCCGACGCCGATACCGATGTTGCAAACGGCGACCGGCCAGCGCGTCGGAAGTCGTGGCCGCACCCACGCGCGTAGCTCGTAGTCGAGCCACGCCGCTTCGAGCGAGACGTTCCACGGCTCGCCGCCGCGCTCGACGTAGTGCGCGAGGAGGTCGACTTCGGTCATCACGCTTGGGAAACCGCGCGGCGTCGCGAAATCTTCCCTACAGCGCGTGGCGCAACACGGCGGCGATGGCGACGGCGAGCGTCGCGACCAGGCTCGCGGTCATCATCACGAGAGCCGCCGGCACCGCCGCGGCGCCCGGCACGTTCGCACTGGCTCGCGCCGCGAGCCGAGTTCCAGCGCCGGCCGCAAGTTGCACGACGGCCGCGGTTACGAGCCACGGCACCGCGAGTCGCACTGCCTCGGGAACGAGCTGACCGAGGGCGCCGATCACGTCGGCGCGCGTGGTCACGAGTGCGGGAATTTTCTGGTGACTTGTCACGATCGCCTCGATCACGGCGACGTGCCCATCGATCCCCACAAACACGGCGGCCCCGAGCACGCCGAACAGCACGCCATAGGGCCCCTGCGCGCGCCCGGTGCCGGCGATGTCGACCAGCCGCCCCGCCGATGCGATGGCGAGCAGCGGCACCGCGGCGAGGATGCCGAGCGTCGCGCCGATCACGAGCTCGCGCGCGGCGAGCTCCCACGGAATCCCAGCGCCGAGCGGCCCCGCGAGTGGCGCGACCAGCACCGCCGACCACACGCCGAGCGACACCGCGAGCGCGCCCTGGATCACGCGCGGAATCCCGCCGACCAGCGTCGTCAGGATCGCGATCGCGGCGGCGCCGCGCAGCGCGAGCACGACCACGAGCGTGAGCGACACGCTATCCGCCGCTACCAGCCGCGGCGATCAGCGGCCACAGCTTGTCGGCGAACGCGACCACCTGATGCGCGATCGATGGAGCGAACACCACGATCGCCGCTCCCACCGCCGCGACCCGCGGCACCAACGACACCGCCGGATCCTGGATCTGCGTGAACGCACCGAGCAGGCCGCTGATGATGCCGGCGGCCAACGCCGCTACCAAGATCGGCGCGGCGAGCAGCAGCACGAGCAACATGCCCTCGCGCATGACCGCGACCACACTCGCCGTCACGCGTAGCCTCGCAACAGGCTGTCGAGCAACAACCGCCAGCCATCGACCGCGACGAACAACAACAGCTTCAGCGGCAGCGCGATCGTCTGGGGATTCGTCGACGCGAGGCCGAGCGAGGCCAACCCCAGCGCGACGATCAAGTCGATCACCAAGAACGGAATGAAGATCAGCACGGCGATCGTGAACGCCTCGCGCAACTCGGTCGTCACGAACGCGGGTGCGATCACCCACAGCTCGTCCCCATTCACCTGATGCCCGAGCTTCACGCCGAGGTCGCGAAAGGTCGCGCGGTCTTTCTCCGCGGAGTGCTTCGTCAAGAACGTGCGCAGCGGTCCGACGCCTCGCTCCGCCGCATCGAACTGCGGCTGATACTCGGGCGGCACGAGCGCACGCCACGGGTCGTCCGACTTCGGCGCGGTGGTCGGTGCAACCGGTGCGTTCGGGCTGTTCGGCGCGTTCGGCGCCGGCGCGGTCTGCACGACAGGAGCTCCCGCGGCGCGCACCATCTCGAGTGCCACCGGCGACATGACGAAGAACGTCAGGATCAGCGACAGCCCCGTCACCACCAACCCCGACGGCGCATCCGGCGCACCGATCGCATTGCGCACGAGTGACAACACGACCGAGATCTTCACGAAGCTCGTCAGCGTCAGCACGACCAGCGGCACGATCGCGACCAGCGCGAGCAGCAGCGCGTTCGACATCTAGCGCTCTCGCGATCGGTTGTACGCGTTCGCCGTCATTCGGGACGCTGCTCCGCCGCCGCCTCGCTGTTCTCTACCGCCACAGCGCTCGTCACGTCGTCATTCACCGGCTGGACGCTCTTCCGGCGCAGCCACGCGCCGCGCACCATCTCGCCAAACGTCGGCTGGACCACGCGCCGCGCCTCGACCTCGGCTGCGTCGAGCTCGGTCAGCACCGACAGCCCCATCTCGCTCGTCCCGACGAGCAACGTCTTCCCTGCCACCTCGACGACGTACAGCGATCGCCGCGGCTCGAGTGGCACACGCGACACCACGTTCATGAGGTGCGCCCCCCGTGCTCGGCCGGTCGAGAGCAACCGTCCGAACACGCGCACCGCCACGAACGCCGCCACACACACCACGCCCAACACGATCAGCGACGTGACCAGCAAGTCGCCGTAACTCGCGCCCGCCGCTGCACCGTTCCCAGGCATGCGGGTGGCGTATCACTCAGGTCTGACAGGAGCCTCGAGCGCGCAGTTTCGAGAACGCTCGATCAACTCACGGTGGAGCTCGTTGTTCCCGATCAGCTCTTCGAGTGCGCGGCGAGAAGTGCTCGAACCGCTTCGTAGGTGGGCGCGGTCGCGACGTCGACCACCAGCCGCTCCAGCTCCTCGACGTTCGTCACTGCATTGACGAGGGCTTCGTCCTCCGCCGTGACCGAGCCGAAGCGCGCCCGAGCGATCCGGAGGATCGCGGACCGCTGACCTTCCGTTCGGCCTTCCGTTCGGCCTTGGCCGTAGTACTTGCGGGCAAACTCGCTCTGATACTCGTAGTTCTTGATCATATGGCCCCCAATCAGCTTTCGGAGTTGGCTCGGTAGGACGCTCAGGACCAGGTCCCAGTATAGGCTACCGACCTTCTCAGGAAGAGCGGAAATTCCGGCGAGTGCCGCCCGCGCGACCTCGACATCGCGATGACCGAGGACCGACAACACGGCGAGCTCCGGTGCGACGAGTGCCAGCTCTACTTCGGTCACGCGCGGGACGTCCGCGAGCTCGACCACGATCGGCACCAGACCGAAGCCGGGATGGCCTGTCTCGATCGATTGTCGTGCCCATCGAGCCACAGCCGGTTCGGTCGCGATGACCAGCAACACGACAGGGGCCCCGAGCCGGGCGCGCAGCGCGGTCACGTACTGCGGCCAACTCAACCGCTTCCCAGGATCGGGCCGTAGCTGAACTTCGACGACGATCGCACACACGAGGTCGTTGTCGGAGTCGCGCAGCAGCACGACGACATCGGCGCGATACTCCACCGGCACGGCCTGTGACAGATCGATCGACCCGAGCTCGACGCGCTCGGCCTGCTGGGCGATTCCAGCGCAGCTCGCGAGCAGCTCGCACGCCAGCTCCGGACGATTGCGAAACAGCTCGACGAGCACTTCGTGAGCGAACGACGGCACGACGCGGAACAGAGCAACGCTTGTTCCACCGCCAACGCCGTGATTCCTCTCGCGCGAGTGTCCGGCTCGTCCGACCGTCGGACGTGATCGTCCCGGACTCGGACCTCGCGTGTATCCCGTTCTGTCCTCTGCAGCGATCGGCGGGCTTTCGACGATCATGACGGCGCTTCACGAAACGCCTTGCATTTGGTTCGCCCGAAATGCTCTGGTCCGCCCGATATGCAGGTGATGAACAGGATCCTGGGAATCGCGATCGCGGCCGTGACGATCGTAGGTGGACCGAAGGCGGCGTCGGCGGCACGTCTTGCGTACGAGATCCATCCGGGCGACCTCGCGTGTCCATCGCCGGCTCGGTTCGCCGAAGAAGTGTCGGCCAAGCTCGGCTTCTCGCCATGGACCGGCGACGGCCTCACGGTCCGCGTCAGCATCAACCTGTCGACGGGCCGCTACACCGGGCAGCTCGTCCAGGACCGCGACCACATGCGCGAGTTCAACGCCGATACCTGCCGCCGGGTCGCGGACCTCCTCGTCACGGCGACGGCGATCGCGCTCGACCGCAGCGAACCGGTAAAGCCCGCGAATCCTGATCCCAGCGGCGGTGGTGGCTTGTACGGGGCGCGCGTGCGCGTCGCGACCGCGGATAGCCCGCCGCCGCGCGCCGACGAAGTCGTGTTGCCGGCCAACCCCGCGACCGAGTGGGCGTTCGCGCCGCGTAACAACAACTTCCAGCTCGGCCTCGGCATGGACTCGATCGCCGGCGGGTTCATGGTGAGCGGCGCCGTGCCGGTGTTCGGCGGCCACCTCGACCTTGGCGTCGGACATCGAAGCTCGAGCTACGCGAACGCGTCGTCGTCGCTGACCTTCGTCGATGCGCTCTACATGTGGCCGGTGTTCTACCTCAACAAGAACAGCTCGTTCGAGGTACCGATCTTCGCGGGTGGTGGCCTCGCTGCGTTCTGGACGTCGCAGAACGGCGGCGGCACGGCGTCGATGACGACCTCCGACTCGAAGGTCCTGCCCGAGCTCGCGATCGGTCAGGGCCTGCAGTTCCGCAAGCTCCCCGTCGAATTCTTGTTCGCGATGACGCTCGCGCTCGGCGATCCGCCGGATGGCGGCAGCAATTTCGGGATCGACGTTGCGTTCAGGTATGTCTTCCGCGGCCGATAGCCTCGAGCTGCTCTTCAATCAGGCGACGATCGACTTCGTAACGCGCTCGCTCGTCCGGCTAGGTGCGTCGCGAGGCGATCTCGAGGATCTCGCGCAGGACGTCATGGTGATCGCGCTGAGCAAGCAACAGACGTTCGATGCGCAACGGGCGCTGTATCCGTGGCTGTGGGGGATCGCACGCAACCGGCTGCGCGACTATCGCGACCTCGCGCGCCATCGTCGCGAGGTTGTCGGCGATGACAGCGCCGAAGCACGGGCCTCCGATGGCAGCGCCGCGGCCGACGAACGCCTGCTGGGCAAGGCTCTCCAGGTCGCCCTCGGAAACCTTGGTGACGACATGCAGCTCCTGGTCGTGCTGCACGATCTCGAGTCGTGGACGCTTGGCGAATGCGCCGCGGGCCTGGAGATCTCCGTCGACACCGCGAAGTATCGCCTGCAGCTCGCGCGGCGATCACTGCGCGATCAGATCACACGTGCCGAGGCTCGGAGCTCCCGTGACTGATCGCGACCTTCAAGAGCTCGATCCGGTGCTCGCCACGGCATACCAGGCCGAGCAGCGAGCCACGGCCGACGTCGTCGCGACCGCCGGGATCACGCGCGATCGCGTGATGCTCGCCGTGTGCGACCGGGTGGTGCGCACGAGCCACACCCCGGCGATCCCCAGGCGGCACAACCGCGTGCGCTGGGCGATCGCGGGAGCGGTGGTCGCGGCGTCGATCGGCTACGCGGCGGGTCGGATCACGGCTCCGGCTCCGGTCGATCGCGAGCGCAGCGACGCGGCGGTGACACCGCGTCCCAGTCCCGCGGATGCCGCGCCCCCGGAGGCGCCGCCGATCGATGCGGCAGCTCCCGATGCGCCGCCGGCCAACGTCACCAAGCCCACCGCACCAACCGGATCAACCAAGGACAGTGCCGAGGGGCTGCTCCTCGATCAGGCGCGCGCCGCGCTGCGCCGAAGCATGCCCGACGATGCTGCGGCCGCGCTCGAACGCCACCGGCAAACGTTTCCGAACGGCCAGCTCCGGGAGGAGCGTGACGTGCTGTTGATCGAGGTCGCGCTGCTCCAGGATCGACGCGCCGACGCGAACGAGCTGATCGCGCGGTACCTCGATCACTATCGCAATGGCAGCTTGCGTCGCCATGTCGTCGAGTTGCAGCACCAGCTCGACATGACGATCCGCCGTCAATGAATCCACCCGCGATCGACCAGCGATCACCGGTAGCTGCTCGTGATCAAGATCGGATCGACGAAGCTGAAGCGCGCGCCAAGATCGAAGTGCTCGTTGAGATTTTGCAAGCCGCGAGCGATCGTTCCGACGAGGAATTTCACGAGCGAGCGGGAAGGTCTCCGGGTTTTCGGTCAAATAATCTGACGCAGTAGTGTTAGCGTGGCGGCTTCGTGCACCGCCCATGACCGACAAGCTCGACGTGTTGCTCGCCGACGGCGTGATCGACGAGGTGCTCGGCCGGCTCAAGAGCGGCAAGGAAGCGAATATCTCGCTGGTCCGCCGCGGCGACGACGTGATCGCGGCGAAGGTCTACAAGGATCGCTCGACCCGCAGCTTCAAGAACAACGCGGACTACAAAGAAGGCCGCAAGGTCCGCAATAGCCGCACCCAGCGCGCGATCGACAGCGGCGGCAGCTTCGGACGCGACGCGGCCGAACAAGCATGGAAGTCCGCCGAAGCAGACGCGCTCTACAAGCTGGCAGCCAGTGACGTCCGCGTGCCGCAGCCGCTGATGTTCTACGAGGGCGTGCTGCTCATGGAGCTCGTCCTCGACTCCGAGGGCCGGCCCGCGCCGCGACTCATCGATGTCGCGATCGAGCGCGACGCGGCGCTCGGTATCTACGCCGATCTCGTCGCGCAGATCATCTCGATGCTGTGCTGCGACCTGATCCACGGCGATCTGTCGCCGTACAACATCCT
>JBDTJY010000077.1:0-5902 GCA_039935615.1 Kofleriaceae bacterium | reverse complement strand
GCGTTCGCGTGGATGAGGTCCTGCATGTACGGCGTCGCGTTCGGGATGTAGTACGGGCAGGCCGCCACGTCGTAGTGGTGACCGTGACCGAGGAACGGCGAGTGCTGGTCGACGACGATCGCACCGTCGGCGTGCGCCTCGGCGATGACTTTGACCTTGTCGTTGAACTCGTGAAGGATCGTCGTCTTGGCCTGGCTGATGTTGTAGGGCGCCGCCGTGCAATCGTCGAACGGGTTGTACTGAGTATTCATCAGCAGCGTCGCACCGCCCGGGAACTTGGCCGGGTTGGCGAGCGTGGCGAACGTCGCGTCGTACACGCTCTGCATCATCGGTTCGACCGTTCCGGTCCAGCCGGCCATCGCCGCCGCGTCGCTCCCCGTGAGGTACGGCGTCAGGTCGTTGCCGCCGATGAACAACATCACGAGCGTCGGCCCCGGGGTCGCCGGCACGTTCGCCATCTGGCCGGCGATATCGGCGAGTTGCGCGCCACCGACCGCATAGTTCTCGTAACTCGCGCTCGGGCCGTAGTGCGCGATCACGTAGTCGGAGAACTGCTTCGACACGCAGTCCGCGGCCATCGGACCGCCGATCACACTGCACGCGGTGATGCTGTCGCCGATCACGACAACCCGCGCGGGCGCGGCCACGCACGAGTGCACCGGTGCCGCGTCGAAGAGGCCGCCGTCACTTACGCGGCCGGCATCGCCGCTACCCGCAGCCGGCGCGTCACCACCGGCGAACGGGTCCTTGCTGCTGCACGCAGCCACGAACCACACGATCGCGAGCACGAGTCGACGCATGTCATTACCTCCAGGCCACGGCGAGTGTGAGGATGCTGATGCCGGCCCGAGTCACGCCGTAGAAGAAGCTCGGGGCCGGTTTGTTGAGGATGGTGCCGTCGGAGCCAGGTGCGCCCGACGCCGTGGGTGCGATATCGCGGTCGCGCAAGAACAGGTGCGCGACCGCGAGTTGGAAATCGAAGCGGTGCGTGCCGACGCTCTGCGTCCACCGTGCGCCCGCGGTGATGCCGAGCTTGTCCGAGTCCGGTGTCATCACGCTGAAGTGACGGTCGTCGATCGGGCTCTGGTCGTAGACCAGCCCGGCGCGCAGCGCGATCGGCCGCTCGAACGGCTGGGCCTCGACGCCGACCCGTGCGGTCCAGCTGTTGTGCCAGTTGTTCGCGACGTGGACGTCGTAGAGGTTCGCGCCTGGCGTCTGCAGCAGGTAGTACTCGTGGACGAAGTCGATATCGAGGCTCTGGAACGACGACCACCGGGTCCAGTTGACGTCGACCTCGCCGCGCACGTGCGCCGCGAGCTGCGCCGCGACCCCGAGCCGCGCGACCAGCGGCAACGGGATCGCGACCTTGATCTGATCGGTGCGCACGCCGGGCGGCTGGAGCTGCTGGTTGTTGTCATCGAACAGGCCCGAGATCGACGGGTTCGCGACCCGCGCGTCGCCCTCCATGTGCAGGTTGACCGGCGTCATCACGCTCGCGCCGATCCGCAGCGCGTTACCCGGCGAGCGGTAGTTGACGCCGATCGTGGCCCCGAGGCTGAACGGATCGCTCGCCGCGAGGTGCGTCGTGCCCTGCAGCTCGCCCTGCGGATCCGGGTAGTACTCGGGGTCGCCCGTGACATACGGCATCGCGTTGCGCTGATCGAGCACGAGATCCGAATAGATCACGTTCGCGCTCACGCCGACCGCGAGCCCGGGCGCGACCTCGACGGCGACCGCCGGGCTGATCGAGATCGTGCGCAGCGCGATCGACGTCACGAGCTGGCGCTGCGCACCGTCGGTCGGAAAATCGAGCGACGCACCGAACGGCGCATCGACGGCGAGCCCGACCGCGACGCGCGGGCTCAGCCGATAGCTCGCGCCGATGTACGGCACGACGACGACCGAGTTGGTGTTGCTCGCGCCGTCGAAGTGGATGTACTGCCCGGTGTTCGGATCGGTCAGCGGACGCCGGAAGAACGTGACGCTCGGTAGCACGAGGTCGGCGGCAACCTCGATCTGAAATCCCTCGGTCCGGACCAGGTTCGCCGGGTCGTGGAACACCGCGCTCGGGTCATCCCCATCGGCCACCACGGCGGCGCCCATCGCGGTCGCGCGACCGCCGATCTCGGGCACGTAGAAGCCACCGGCACTCGCCGTCGATCCGGAGATCGCCACCACCGCTCCGATGAGCTCCCACTTCATCGAGGTGGACGGTAGGAGTCTCGAGTGGTGAGCGATAGCAGGCACTCCCCACGCTCGATGAGATCCGCTGCGCGTCATGAGACGGCTGGTTCGCGCCTGGATGTTGCGCCGGTAATCCAGCGCACTGCATCAGGTTCAGATCCTAGTTCTCGACGAGGTCGATGAAGTAGCTGCCGAGTACAGGGAGCACGATGCAGGCGATCGCCGCCACCGTTGGTGGTGTCACGCCGAGCGGATCGTGAATCGCGAGCACCCACGCCCAGAACGCAGCCAGCGAGAAGATGTACTGGAGCGGCGGTGGATCGCGATCGAGGCTGCCGCGACGAAGCATGTAGACGATCGCCAGCGCGCCGGCGATGATCGCGATCGGAAGCGCGACGCGGACGTCGAACGCCGCGACGATCGCGTAGCCGGCGATCACCTCGGCGGGGACGAGCTTGCGAATCCGCGCGAGCCACCCGTCGGGTGGAGCGAGCGTCTCGGCCGGCGAGGTCGTCGCGACCGAGTTGGTTCGGGTCTTGATGACGTGCATGAGGTCGCTAGCAATCGCCCGCACAGAGCTGCTGCACGCGGATCCAGTCCTTGCTCTGCAACGTGAACGTGAGCCTGCAGGAGCACCTTCAGCACCAGACGTGCCAAGCGCCGGTGGATCTCGTAGAAGCGCTTGGAGCGTCGATCTACGCAAGCCGTGCTCACCCGCGCAAACCGTGCCCAACCCGGTGCTCGTCCGAGTTGATCCGAGGTCGTCCTCGATACGGAAGGGGACGACGCACGTGCTCACTGCATCGAGTAGTTGATCGTGTACGGATGATCGTTCGGGTCGAGATTCGCGTTTTCAACCCAAACGTAGCCCTCCAGAGCCTGCGCGCGAAAGCCGCTGCATTGAACCTGAAGGGCGACTCGCCCTTGTCCGGTACGACAACATCCCGTGAAACCGGCGTCGGTTTTACCCTTCATTACCGACGTGAGGTCCCTGTTGACTTGGGAGTCGGAATCTCCAGCTTTGTCTTGGTAGCAACCGTACACATTCGTCGTACCGAAGTTACACGCCGCAAATAAACAGATACGTAAACCAGGATCGTCCTCGAGCAGTGTGGCCACGGGATCGCCACCCTGCGTACAGAACCCCGTACGAAACACATCAATGTCAGTCGACCCCGAGATAGTCGAGTGAAGTGCCGGGTTGGCGCAGCTTGTCGTCCCGGCTGGCGGCGGAGTCGCCATGATGAGGTCATCGTTTGGCTCGTAGTCACCCGTACCGGATGACAAGCCGTACGTAGCAACGCAAATCTCTGGCTCCAGTGGAGGTGGATCTGGGTGGCACAAGCCTTCGCACGAACCGAGGAGCGCCAGCCCGACATAGGAAAGGGCTCTCACAAGTTCACCCAGCCGCACTTCTCGCGTGCGAATGACGTGACCGTCTCGCTCGCAGCCTCGCTGCAATCGGGCGGCACATCGACCAGATACGTCGTGACTTGACCTTTCTGGAGGCACGCACAACCAACACCAGCGTCGAGCCCACCACACACCAGCGTGCGAACTCCTTCCACAGCGCAAACCCAACGTGCATAGCACTCGCCCGCACCACTACCAGCGAGTGCTGTGAGCACACACGGTGTCGAGATCTGCGTGTCGCTTGGCGGGATGTACACGTTCGGCGGCAAGCCATCGCTAGCGCCACAGCCCATGAGGAGAGCAAGTGCCACGGACTTCATCACGGTGCCCCCGTACCGCCATGCGCGTCGCACGTCGCGACGTGCGACGGATCCGTGCTCACGGTTGCCATCATTGGGTCGGGCATCGGCACAACTCGTGGCGCGCTGAAGTCGAACATGTCGAGCAGCGGCCACGCGTTCGCATCGCGCATCGTCATGGCTCCGGTGTGCTTCCAGTGTTCGATGAACCGCAGAATTGATGTGTGGTCCGCGTTGTAGTGGCTGACGTATCCTTGCTTAGCGAATGGGGATACCACGATAAATGGGACTCGAAACCCGTAGTTGTCGAACGCGTAATCGCGTGTTTGGTAGTTAAGATCCGGAGGGCAGGCTCGTGGTGGAACTACGTGATCGTAGAATCCTCCGTTTTCATCCCACGTAAGGAACATGACCGTGCTGTTCCAGACAGATGGGTTCGACATCACAGCGCTAACAATCCGATACGTCAGAGCTTGACCGTCCTGGATGTCGTGTGGCGGATGCTCGTCGTTCTCCTTCGCAAACGAGTCGCCATAGTCTGGTTCGACGAACGCAAGGTCCGGCAGATCGTCATGGGCGACGTCCTCCTCGAAATCGTCAAGACTTGATACGGAGAACGGACTGGCAACGCCAAGTGCAACGGCCGCGGACAGTTGTGCGGGAGAGGCGGCAGTGTAGATCTTGAACGAGCCGCCGTTCAATCGATCAAAAATGCTCGGGCCAGTGCCTAAGGTCTCGAAGTCCGGATAGTGAATATTGCCGCATTCAGTAAGATTCAAATTCGTGTCGAAGCCTTCGGCAATGTCGCACGAAGTAGCCCGATAGTAGAACATCAGGTTTGCATGTGTCGGGCCCAAGAGCGAACAGAAGTAGCGATCGCTGATCGCAAAGTTCGACGCCAACCAATAGTAGAGCGGAAGGTCCGTTCCATCGTAGTAGCCCATTACTCGACCGCCGCCGCCTTCGTTCTTGAGGGCCGAACCAGTTCCATCCGTGTCGTTCGCGCTTGCCACGAAGCCATCGAGCCGGCCGTTGTCGTACTGTAGGTGTGCTGCGCTCCACTCGTGATCAGCGTCGGTGATGCAGTATCGACTTTCGTGAAACTGGGAGACCATCGCACCGGTATCCGGATCGGGATTTACGGCTTGATGTGGATCTCCAACATAGCTCGACAGGTATTGGTCAAAGCTATGATTCTCGCGCATGACGATGATCACGTGCTTCAGCGAGCTTGGGATCGCTGGCGCACCGGATCCAACCGAATCGATCGTCAAGGTATCAGGACCGAATTGACATTCCAGTCGGGCTCTCGCGGCTACGTCATAGTCGGGCGCCACGGCGCCATCGTCCGTCACAAACGTCGCAGAACATCGCTCACTATCACCAGCGCCTCCACCACACCCGAGCGCGACGACACAAAGGACCAGAATCCACTCCATACCGACCTCTCAAGTTCTGTTGTGAAAGCTTCTTCTCACCGTACGACCATGTCAACGATGTTTCGAACAGTACACGAGCCATTCCCTACGTTGGTTAGGGGCCTCGAATGAGAAAGTCGATCGAAGCGGACTCGGTTGAGTGAGCTCTGAGGATCGACTTGGCACGGCGGACGTGATCTACGTTTGTCGTGGCGACCGAGCAGGAGAAGTCGATTCGCGAGAAGTGGCGGATGATGAAGCCCACGCTCGACGAGCGGTCGAGGCGGTTGTGGGCAGGCAGCGAAGCGCATGCGCTCGGCTGGGGTGGCGTGGCGATGCTCGCGCGAGTGACCGGCTTGGCGATCAGCACAGTGAGAAAGGGGCGCGACGAGGCTCGTGCCGGGGCCAAGCCGAGCGACGTGGTCAATGTTCGGCGCAAGGGTGCGGGACAGCGGCCGTATGAGGAACAACATCCCGAGACCTGGCCGAAGCTCGAAAAGCTCGTCGATCCTGTCACGCGTGGCGATCCGGAGTCTTCGTTGCGCTGGACCTGCAAAAGCACCGTCGTGCTCGCCGCCGAACTGTTCG
>JBDTJY010000076.1:0-19042 GCA_039935615.1 Kofleriaceae bacterium | reverse complement strand
GCGGCCTTGGGAGCGACGTGCTAGTCCTGCCCGGTCGCGCAGCCCTGAGCGCGGCCAAGCGGCAGACCGCGCTGTACCGGGCGCGGCTCGTGTGTCCGACCACGACCGCGGTCGACGCGCGCTGGGTCCACGTCGTCGCGAGCACGCGCGAGCTGACCTCGGCCGAGCTCGAGCAGCTCGGCGCGATGCTGAGCTACGGCCCCACGGCATTCCACGCGGAGCCTCCGAACGGTTCGCAGTTCAAGGCCGAGACGATCGAGACCGATTCCTTCTTCATCACACCGCGCGTCGGCACGACGTCGCCGTGGTCGTCGAAGGCGACCGACATCGCGCACGTCTGTGGGCTGTCCTCGATCACGCGGATCGAGCGCGCGACCGAGTGGAGCGTCACCGGTCACGCGATCGACGGCGCGCAGATCGGCGCGGTGCTGTCGGATCGGATGACGGAGAGCGTGATCCTGCGCGAGGCGGATCTCGATCTGCTGATCGCGCGCGGGACGCCGGCCGCGGCGCGACCGCTCGCGTACATCGGCGCGAGCGCGGAGACCCTGCGCCTCGCCTCGCGCGAGCTCGGCCTCGCGCTCGCCGACGACGAGATCGACTACCTGGTCGCGCGCTACGCCGAGCTCGGCCGCGATCCGACCGATGTCGAGCTGATGATGTTCGCCCAGGCGAACAGCGAGCACTGCCGCCACAAGATCTTCAACGCCGAGTGGTACGTGCAGGGCACCAAGCAAGCCCGCTCGCTGTTCTCGTGGATCAAGCGTTCGACCGAGCACGCGCCCGAGGGCGTGCTGTCCGCGTACAAAGACAACGCCGCGGTCGTCGAGGGCAACATCGCCGAGCGGTTGTTCCCCGATGCCGACGGCGTGTATCGCGGCCACGTCGAGCCGTCGCACATCCTCGGCAAGGTCGAGACCCACAACCATCCGACCGCGATCTCGCCGTTCCCCGGCGCCGCGACCGGCTCCGGCGGCGAGATTCGTGACGAAGGTGCGACCGGCCGCGGTGCCAAGCCGAAGGCCGGGCTCGTCGGGTTCGTGGTCTCGGATCTCCGCTTCCCGGGTCAGCTCGAGCCGTGGGAGCCGCCCGCCGACGAGTGGATCGGCTCGCCGGCGCGGATCGCGACCGCCCTCGACATCATGACCGACGGCCCGCTCGGCGGCGCCGCGTTCAACAACGAGTTCGGTCGCCCGGCGATCCTCGGCTACTTCCGCACGTACGAGCACGCCGCCAGCGAGAGCGGCATCGTGCGCGGCTATCACAAGCCCGTGATGCTCGCCGGCGGCATCGGCGCGATCCGCCCGGCGCACGTGGTGAAGGCACCGGTGCCGGCGGGCGCGGCGCTGATCGTCCTCGGTGGGCCGGCGTTCTTGATCGGCCTCGGCGGCGGTGCGGCGAGCTCGCTCGCTCAGGGCGCGTCGGCGGAGGAGCTCGACTTCGCCTCGGTGCAGCGCGACAACGCCGAGATCGAACGCCGCTGCCAGGAGGTGATCGATCGCTGCTGGGCGCAGGGCGACGCGAATCCGATCCTGTCGATCCACGATGTCGGCGCCGGCGGGCTGTCGAACGCGATGCCCGAGCTCGTCCACGATGCCGGGCTCGGCGCGACGCTCGAGCTCCGCGCGATTCCCACCGGCGAGGCCGGCCTGTCGCCGCTCGAGCTGTGGTGCAACGAAGCGCAGGAGCGCTACTGCATCGCGATCGCCGCCGACCGCGTGCCCGAGTTCGCGGCGCTGTGCGCACGCGAGCGTGCACCCTGGGCGCAGCTCGGCACCGCGACCGCCGACGGCCACCTCTTGCTCGCGGATCGCGAGGGGCCGCACGCGGTCGATATTCCGCTCGAGCTCGTGCTCGGCAAACCGCCGCGGATGACCCGCCGCGCCGAGCCGATGCCCGCGCCGCGGTTCGGCCTCGAGCTCGGCGGCGCGACCGTCGCCGACGCGGTCGATCGCGTGCTCGGCCTGCCGACCGTCGCCGACAAGTCGTTCCTCGTGACGATCGGCGATCGCACGGTCGGTGGACTGGTCGCGCGCGATCCGATGATCGGTCGGTTCCAGGTGCCGGTCGCCGATTGCGCGCTGACGACCGCCGGCTTCGAGACGTATTTCGGCGAGGTCATGAGCATCGGCGAGCGCCCGCCGGTCGCGCTGCTCGACGCCGGTGCCGCGTCGCGCCTCGCGATCGGCGAAGCGGTGACGAACCTCGCGGCCGTGCCGATCGGGCCGCTCGGCCGGATCAAGCTGTCGTGCAACTGGATGGCCGCCGCGGGCCATCCCGGCGAAGACGCCGCGCTGTACGAGGCCGTGCGCGCGTGCAGCGATGCCGCGGTCGCACTCGGTCTCGCGATTCCGGTCGGCAAAGACTCGATGTCGATGCGCACGGTGTGGCCGGCCGACGACGATCCGACCGACGTCAACGTCGTCGTGTCGCCGGTCACGCTCGTCGTCACCGCGTTCGGACCGTGCAACGACGTGCGGAGCGCCGTCACCCCGGAGCTCCGCGGCGGCGATCGCGAGCTGTTGCTCGTCGACCTCGGCGCCGGCAAGGCGCGGCTCGGTGCGAGCTGCCTCGCGCAGGTGTTCAACCAGCTCGGCGACACGCCGCCCGATCTCGACGATCCGAAGCGACTGCACCACTTCTACGAGGCGATCCAGCAGCTCGTCGCCGAGCACAAGCTCGTCGCCTATCACGACCGCTCCGACGGTGGCGTGATCGTGACGCTGCTCGAGATGGCGTTCTGCTCGGGGCTCGGCCTCGATCTCGAGGTCACCGCGCTGCACACCGATCCGTTCCACGCGCTGTTCAACGAAGAGCTCGGCGCGGTGATCGAGGTCGCGACCTCCGACGTCGCGCACGCCACCGCACTGTTGGCGGCGAACGGCGCCACGGTCTACGCCATCGGCCGCGCCACCGCGAGCGAGCGCATCCGGATCAGCCACGGAGCGCGCCGCGTGCTCGATGCCACGCGCGCCTCGCTGCGCGATCGCTGGTCGCACGTCACGCGCGAGGTCGCGCGCCGGCGCGACGATCCGCAATGCGCCGACGAGGAGCACGAGCTTCGCCTCGACGGTGGCTCGGTCGGGCTCGCCGCGCACCTCACGTTCGATCCGACCGACGATGTCGCGGCGCCGGCGATCCGGCGCAACCCGCGGCCGCGGGTCGCGATCCTGCGCGAGCAGGGCGTCAACGGTCAGACCGAGATGGCGGCGGCGTTCACGCGCGCCGGCTTCGATGCGGTCGATGTCCACATGACCGACCTCGTCGAGGGCCGCGCCGACCTCGGCGACGTGCGCGGGGTCGTCGCGTGCGGCGGCTTCTCGTTCGGCGACGTGCTCGGCGCGGGCCGCGGCTGGGCCTCGACGTTCCGCTACAACGCGCGCGCTCGCGACGCGATCCGGGCGCTGGTCGCGCGCAGCGACACGTTCGTGCTCGGCGTCTGCAACGGTTGCCAGATGATCGCCGACCTCGCGCCCGAGCTGATGCCGGAGCTCGCGACGTCGTGGCCGCGGTTCGTGCGCAATCGCAGCGATCGGTTCGAGGCGCGCGAGGTCATGGTCAAGATCGACAACAGCCCGTCGCTGTTCTTTCGCGGCATGACCGGCTCGTGGATCCCGATCGCGACGTCGCACGGTGAAGGCCGCGCCGAGCTGTCGACCGAGAAGCTCGCCGTGCTCGAGGGCCAACGCCTGATCGCGGCGCGGTTCGTCGACGGTCGCGGCCAGGTCACCGATACGTATCCGACCAATCCGAACGGGTCGCCGCGCGGCATCGCCGCGATCACGTCGCCCGATGGCCGGATCACCGCGATCATGCCGCACCCCGAGCGCGTGTTCCGCACGGTGCAACTGTCGTGGCACCCGCGCGAGTGGGGCGAAGACAGTCCGTGGATGCGGATGTTTCGCAACGCGCGCGTCTGGGTCGATTAGATCAGCGGCACGACGATCGCGATCACGGCGGTCACGACCAGCGTCGCGTGGACGCGACGACACATCCGGTTCGTGCGCTCGATGCCGGTGATCAACACGAGCGCTGCCGCCGCGCGGCGCATCGCGAGTAGACCGGGCACGGTCGCGAGCAGGCCGACCAATGCGCAGATCGCGCCGGGCCAGAGCGGAAGGCCGCCGTGAAACGCGGCGACCGCGAGCGTCGGCGCGAGCAACAACTCGGCGAACGCGACGAGCGCGATCGCCCAGCGCTGACCGGCGAGCAGGCAGGTCGCGGCGACCGCGAGCGTCGCGGCGACCTCCGGACCGTTCCAGCTCGACGGCGCGAGCGGCAGCGCGAGCATCGATGCGACGAGTGCACCGAGGCCGATGAACCGGTCGTCGCGGCGCAACCGCGACCTCGCGATGGCGTGGCGGCTCGTCCGTACGGCTTCGACCATAGGTAATTGTAATCGGCCGCGGACAGTTGTCGATAATATGTATTCGTTTCGTTACAATTAAGCGGCGCCAACCATAGAGAACTACAGAGGAAACTTCCGCTGCCACGATGCTTGTATGGTTCGCGCGACACCGTGCGCGTTGTCATGGTCCGGCGTCGCCACCTCGTGAAGCGTCTGGGAACGTCTGGGAGCGGCTACTCGGCGATCTCGCGGAGCTTGCGGAGCTGGTCGCGCGCCTCGTCACAATGCGACGCCGCATCCTTCATCGACTGGCGGATCAGCTCGAAGCTCGCGCGCGGAATGTTGTGCGCGTACTGCTCGAACTCGCCCTCGGCCGCCATCACCTCGATGCGCAGCGACGACAACAGGTCGTTGAGCGACGCGGCGGTCTCGGCGGTGAGCGCCGCGATCTCCAGCGCACGCTTGACCTTGACGCTGCCCGCTTCCTGCGCGAGCTCGCGGTCGGCCTTGTCGAGGCGGTTCTTCAAGTTGTCGCGCTCGATCTCCATCATGGACAGATCGTTCTCGAGATCCTCCATGCGCCGGGCGGTCTCGGCGTTGAACTTCTGCGCGCGATACACGCGGAGCTCGGTCTGGAGTTGCTCGACGCGGCGGCGCAGCACGCGGATCTCGGCGTCCGATTCACCGGCCGCCTGGATACCGAGCGCGGCCATCGCGTTGCCTTGCTGCCCCGGCATCGCCGACGACGGACCGCCGGGGTTGATGGTCGCGACGTGGCCGGTCGGGCCCGACGCCGGAATCGCACCGGCGCCCGGGTGCTGCATCATCGGGGACGGTCCCGACGGCGACGGCGCGACGCCGCCGGCAGCGCCGATCTGGTTGGGGTCGACGTAGCGCAGCCACAAGCTGCCGCAGCGGACCGCGTCGCCGTGCTTGAACAGGTGCGACTGGACCCGCTGCTCCTGGAAGTAGACGCCGTTGGCCGACGACAGATCCTCGAGGACGTAGCCGCCGCCCCCCCAGAAGATCCGCGAGTGGTGCCGCGAGACCATCGCGTCGTCCGTGCGGATGGCGCAATCCATCGCACGACCGACCCGGATCTCCGCCGAGGTGAGGTCGAGGGATCCCTCGATGCCCTGCGCATCGCGCCAGAGAAGACGAGGCACGTTCTCGGTAACGGTACGGCAACGCGTTGGCTTCTACAAGTTCGGTACTCCACTTGGCTGATCGTGGTATCTGAACGGCCATGTGCGGGGTGTTCGGCATCCACGGCCACGACGAAGCGGCCAACATCGCCTACCTGGGCATGCACGCCCTCCAGCACCGCGGCCAGGAGTCGGCCGGGCTGGTCGCCCTCGAGGACGGTCGGCTGCGCCGGCACGTCGGGATGGGGCTGGTCTCGGACCTGTTCGATCGCGACACCCTGGCCACCCTACCGGGGACCTCGGCGATCGGGCATGTCCGCTACTCGACCGCGGGGAGCTCGGAGCTCCGCAACGCCCAGCCCTTCCTGTTCGAGTACGCTGGCGGCGCGATCTCGATCGGCCACAACGGCAACCTCGTCAACGCGACCGACCTGCGGATCGAGCTCGAAGCGCAGGGCTCGATCTTTCAGACGTCTTCGGACACCGAGGTCATCGTCCATCTGATGGCGAAGGCGCGCGAGCCCGACGTGCTCGGCAAGCTCCAAGCCGCGCTGCGCCGGATCCGCGGCGCGTACTCGCTCGTGATCCTGACCAGCGATGGCAAGTTGATCGGTGCACGCGATCCGAATGGCTTCCGGCCGCTCGTGGTCGGCCGGCTCAAAGATGCGTACGTGTTGTCGTCCGAGACCTCGTCGTTCGACCTCGTCGAGGGCGATGCGCTGCGCGAGCTCGAGCCCGGCGAGATCGTCGTGATCGAGAAGGGCGGGATGTCGTCGCACCGCGTGCCCGTCGAGGGTCCACTGCCGGCACCCACGTTCTGCGTGTTCGAGCACGTCTACTTCGCGCGGCCGGATTCGCTGGTCAACAACAAGAGCGTGTATCGCGCGCGCGAGAAGTTCGGCATGCGGCTCGCGCAAGAAGCGCCGGTGGTGGGGGACGTCGTGATTCCGGTGCCGGACTCCGGCGTGCCCGCGGCGATCGGCTACTCGAAGCAGAGCGGGATTCCGTTCGAGATGGGCCTGATTCGCTCGCACTACGTCGGGCGCACGTTCATCGAGCCCCAGGATTCGATCCGCCACTTCGGCGTGCGGTTGAAGCTGTCGGTCGTGCGCTCGATCGTCGACGGCAAGCGCGTCGTCGTGGTCGACGACTCGCTCGTCCGCGGTACCACCTCGCGCAAGATCGTCAAGATGCTGCGCGGGGCCGGCGCGCGCGAGGTCCATCTCCGGATCAGCGCGCCGCCGACCACGAATCCTTGTTACTACGGCATCGACACGCCGACGCGCAGCGAGCTCGTCGCGTCGTCGCACACGATCGAAGAGATCAACAAGTACGTGACGAGTGACTCGTTGTCGTACCTCTCTCATGAGGGAATGATGGGCGCGCTCGGCGATTCGACCGGCGCGGGTTATTGCTCCGCTTGCTTTACGGGCAAGTACCCGGTCGCGCTCGGCCAGAGTGCAGATCTCGTACAGTTGCGCCGCGCACGTTAGAAGCGATTCTCCGACGGAGAATCACGGTGGTGTTAGGGTGGAGGGATGATGCGGATCGCGGTCACGTTGATGGTCGTTGCGAGTTGCGGGTTTCGCCCGGCTGCGCTGACGGATGACGGCGCCGGCTCGGGCTCGGGCTCGGGCTCGGGCTCGGGCTCGGGCTCGGGCTCGGGCTCGGGTGACTGCGTATCGTTCTCGAAGCAGTTGAACACCTGCGATCTGACCGCCGGCGATGGCATCGATCTCGTCGGCAACTTTACCTACGACACCGGGACCGGCCAGCTCACGAACGGAGCGACGACGTTCACCGTCAGCCGCACGCCGATCACGCTCGTCGCGAACGGGATCAGCGTCGACACCGATGTGATCACGACGAGCTCGTTCTTGATCGAGAGCGGCGCGAAGCTCCGCGTCTCCGGTACGAAGCCCCTCGTGATCGTCTCGCTCGGGATGATCGACATCGAGGGCACGCTCGATGTCGGCGTCGGCGGTGGCGGCGCGCGAACCGCCACCGCATGCGGCGCGGCCGCCGGTACCGCGGGCACGATGCACACGGGCGGCGGGCCGGGCGGCGGTGGCGGTGCGCTCGACGGCAACGGCGGCACGGGCGGGCTCGGAGATCGCCAGACCGACAACGGCGTCGACGGTGGCGACGCGGGCGAGCAGATCGCGTTCCCCGGTGTGCCCCTCGGCGGTTGTCCCGGTGGGGATGGCGGACTGCCGAACAACGGCGCGGGCGGCGCAGGCGGCGGCTCGATCGATCTGATCGCGACGAAGGTCACCGTCGGGATGATGGGTCGCATCCAGGCCGGCGGTGGCGGCGGCGGCAAGGGCTTGAACAGCAATGGCGGCGCGGGTGGCGGTGGGGCCGGCGGCATCGTCCTGATCGAGTCGGCGAACGTGATGATCAACGGCCAGGTCGCCGCGAACGGCGGTGGTGGTGGCGGCGGTGCGGGAAACGCCGACGGTGGCAATGGCATGGACGGGCAGTTGTCGCAGGCATCGGCGATGGGTGGCCCGAAGGGTGGCAACGGGACCGCCGGCGGGGTTGGCGGCGCGTCCGGCAATCGCGACGGCCAGACCCCGTCGGACTCCGACGCCGGTGGCGGCGGTGGCGGTGGTGGCGCCGGGTTCATCGCGGTCAGCTCGACCCCGGGATTCGGCGGCGGCGGCTTCTGCTCGCCGCAGCAGATGAGTTGGCAGCCGTAGATTCTGCTAAACATCAGGGGTCATGGCGATCGAAGGCACCGATACCCGCGCGGTCCGCGTGCAACTGAAGGAGCTGTCCGCGAAGGTCGACGAGCTCCGGAGGTTGCTTTGACGTCGAACACAAGCGTCTGAAGGTCGAAGAGCTCGACTCGATCGCGGCGCGCCCGACGTTCTGGGACGACCAGAAGAAGGCGCAGACGCTGCTGCGTGAGAAGAAGCAACTCGAGCACGTCGTCGTGATGTGGGATGCGCAGTCGCGCGCGATCTCCGACGCGGAGGTGCTGCTCGATCTCGCCGAGGAAGCGAGCGACGAGGAGTCCGCGAAAGAGGCCGAGGGCCAGGTCACCAACGTCCGGCGCGCGCTCGACGAGCTCGAGTTCAAGCGCATGCTCTCGGGCGAGCTCGATGCCGGTGGCGCGATCGTCCAGATCACCGCCGGCGCCGGCGGCGTCGATGCGAGTGACTGGGCGATGATGCTGATGCGGATGCTGATCCGTTACTGCGAGCGCAAGGGCTGGAAGGTCGACGTCCTCGAAGAGACGTTCGCCGAAGAAGCCGGCATCAAGAGCGCGTCGTTCACCGTCGCCGGCGACTACGCGTATGGCCTGTTGAAGGCCGAGAACGGCGTGCATCGGCTCGTGCGCGTGTCGCCGTTCGACGCGAACGGGCGGCGCCAGACCTCGTTCGCGGCCGTCACCGTGACCGCCGATATCGACGACGACATCGAGGTCGAGATCAACGACGTCGATCTCAGGATCGATACCTACCGCGCCGGTGGTGCCGGCGGGCAGCACGTCAACAAGACCGACTCGGCCGTGCGGATCACGCACATGCCGACCGGCATCATCGTGCAGTGCCAGAACGAGCGCAGCCAGCACTCGAACAAGGCCAAGGCGATGAAGATGCTGCGCGCGAAGATCTACGACTTCGAGCTCGCGAAACGCGAAGCGAAGGCGCACGAGGACGCGCGCGCGCGCCTCAAGATCGTGTGGGGCTCGCAGATCCGCAGCTACGTGTTGTTCCCGTACCAGCAGGTGGCGGACCACCGCACCGATCTCAAGACCTCGGATGTCGACGGCGTGCTCGACGGCGATCTCGACGAGCTGATTCGCACGCACCTGCTGCAGGCCGCGAACGCGCGCACGAATTAGTTAGAATTTAGTTACGCCGCGACACTCATGTCAGCCCCCTCGAATCCAGCCCGACGTGCCTTCGCAGCGTTAGCCGCCCGCCCGCCCGCCTGCCGTCCGACTCTCGGCCAAATTTGCACAACCCGCGCAGAAAATAGGTCGCACCTATTTTCCAACGCGCGCACGAACTAGTTAGATCGAGTGCGCTGCTGCAGGCGCGCGAACGCGCGCACGAACTAGTTAGATCGAGTGCGTGATCAGCTCGGCGAGCTCGGCCGCTTCGTGATCGGCGCCGCCGAGACCGGTCGTGCCGATGAAGATCGTCGGTAGCCCCTGGACGCCGGCCGCCTTGGCATCGGCGGTGTCGTTGACGACCCGCTCGCGCGTCGCCGGATCGGCGAGCGCGTCGCGATAGCGCTCGCGATCGCAGCCGACGTCGACCGCGAGCTGCTCGCAACCTTCGGGCGTGAGCTGGTCGACCGGCGCCGCGAAGAGTGCGGCGGCCATCTCGTCGCCCTTGCCTTGTGCGTCGGCGCAGCACCACGCGAGCGCGGCCGTCATCGCGTGCGGATGGATATGGAGCGGAGACATCTTGCGGACCAAACGCACCGGGACCTGCGCCATCGCGATCGCGGCGTCGAGCTTCGGTGCGAGCTTGCGGCAGAACGGACATTCGAAATCGACGAAGTCGACGATCGTCGCGACGCCGGCCTGCTGCTCGCGCTGGATCACGTCGGGCACGATCGCCGGCGCTCCCGGTGCAGCCGTCGCGACCGCGACCTCGGCTGCCGGTGCGGAGGCGAGCAGCATGATCGCGACCGGCAGTGCGCCGATCGCCGGCAGCCCGATCGCGAACAGCCCGATCGCCGGCCGCAGCGTGCGCGCGCCGGCGACGACCGCCAGCGCGAGCACGATCGCGATCGGATCCGCGATCATGCAGAGCTTGCACCACGCGCCGATCACGAACGCCTGGATCGCGATCAGAGCGATCGCCCAGGCGGCGCCGGCGATCGCGAGCACCGTGCGCAGCCGCGGCCGCTCGACGAACGCGAGCACGGTCATCACGGCGAAGAAACCGAGCCCGAGCACCGGCATCGGCACGCCCAGCGGATGGGCCCAGGCCGACGCGCGCACGGTGGCGCAGCCGGACTCGGCGCAGAACGTCGGGTCGGCCGCGACGTAGTCGATCAGGCTCGCGAGGCTCGCTCCGAAACCGACGAGCGAGACGATCAGTGCGAACAGGGAGAGGCGGGGGCGCATCGGCAGCGCAACCGACGGTACCGGCGGTCCATTCCTTCCATCACCCGATCAACCCCTCATTCTTTCGTACCGGTGAAGCCGGTCGTGAACTTGAGCTCGGCGCCTACGAGCAGCGCCTGGTTCGTGCCGTCGACGGTGCCGCCGAACAAGCAGGCGCCGCTGTAGCCGATCGTCACGAGGCCCGCGCTGAACGACGTCGCGTCCCAGCTCGAGGTGCCCTGACCGGTGCTGTCGATCGTCGCGTCCGCGACCGAGTAGCCGAGCATCGCGCAGTTGATGCCGTTGGTGACGACGCCACCGCCGAGGTACAGCCGGAACGAGTCACCGTCCTCGCCGATCACGCCGAACGCTTCGTTGGTCGCGACGGTGATGTCGCCGCCGCACACGAGATCGCAGTTCGGGTTGTTGGTGCCGGTGCCGCACGAGCCCGGGTCCGGTTGCGTGAGCGCCGCGTCGCACGACGCCGTCGGCAGATCGACGACCATCTGATGCTGGAGCTGGACGTCGCGCTGTTCGATCGCGACCTGGTTCGGCCACGCTTCGCCGGGACACACCACGTCGGGGCGCGAGCAATCGAGATCGAACGTGTACGGCGTGCCCTCGTGCGTGATCGTGAACACGCCACCCTGCGCGCCGAGCTGCGCGTTGTAGGTCGCGCCACCGATCTTGACCTCGACACCGATCTGATTGTCGTAGGCGATCGCCCACGTGCCGCGCACGTCGGGGGCGGGCGACTTGGAGTTGGCGGCGCAGCCATCTCCCTGTGCACCCATGACCATCGGCAACATCGGAGCTGCGAGCAAAGCAAACGATAGGAGCTTCATGGTCGAGACATACTTCAAACGTCGGACCACTGCGAAGCGAGGCCAGATCAGCTACTTGCGGGCCGGAGCGTGTGGGGCTCCGCGACGTGAACGCGCGGATACGGAGGCGTTCGCTACGTCCGATTTCGAACGCTACTTCGCCGAGCCAGCACCGAGCTTGGCCAGCGCATCGGTCGCTCTCGCGAACGCCTCGGGCGCTTCCTGACCCTTCGGCAGAGCGGCGTACAGCGCGACCGCGTGGTCGAGGAACTGCTTCTGACCGGCGACATCGTGGAGCGCGCCCGCGATCTCGGCGCGCAGCATCAACACGCGACCTTTGCGCGGGCCGTAGACCAGCGCGAGCGCGGCGTCGGTCCAGGTCGCGGCCTCGTCATACTTCTTCGCCTGGAAGTAGAGGTAGCCGAGGCGCGCGCGCGGATCGTATTCGGTCGGGAGATCCTTCGCCGACTTCTCGAGCGCCGGCACGAGCTCGAGCGGCACGCCGAGATAGACGTAGACCTCGGTGCGCGGCCAGTTGTAGGTCATCGCCGCGAGCGGGTTCGGCGCCTTGGTCGCGGCGTCGTCGAGCAGGGTGCGTTGCGCGAGGGCGAGCTGGTTCGCGCCGGCCTTGTCGCCGAGCTTGTCGAGCGTCTCGCGCTCGCTCGCCATCGCGTCGCTGCGATCGTCGATCGATAGCTCCTTGCTCTCGTCGAGCAAGCGCTGCCAGCGCTTCACCGCTCTCTCGCGTAGCGCCTTCGCGGCGGCCGGGTCCTTACTGTCGTCGGTGCAGCTCATCGCCGTCACCAGGAAGTCGCTCGTCGCGGCGGCGTTGCCGAGCTCGTCGAGGTGCTTGTCGGCGAGGTCCATGCAGCCCGCGGTATCCTTCGCCTTGGCCTTCGTCATGATCAGCTCGACGAGCAACTCGGGCCGGCTCGGCCACGTCGCCGGTGCCGCCGCGAGCCCCGCGGTGAGCTCGGCGTCGGCGGTCGGATAGTCCTTCATCGCGAGCGCGCGCTGCGCACCGAGCATGTGCGTGCTCGCGGCATCCGCGCCGCCCTTGGTCGCGCGCAACCCGGCCTCGAGGAATTCGTGGAACTGCGCGACCGTCGCGCCACCGACGAACCGGCTGAGCACGGCTTCGCTGGTGCTGTCGACGACGTAGAACGTCGGCCACGCCGCGATCGCGAGCTTCTCCATCGGGCCGGCGTTCTGCTCGCGATCGGTATCGAGCTTCGCGAACACGAAGCGCGTGTTGTCTGCGCCGAACGACGGGTCGAGGAACACCGTGGTCTGCATCGACAGGCACGTGTGGCACCATGGCGCCCACAGATCGAGGACGAGCGGGACGTGCTGCTGCTTCGCGCACGCGACCGCGCCCGGGTAGTCGTCCGAGATCCACGCGAGCCCACCCTCCAGCTTCGCCGACGCGCAGGTGTCCGGTGCGGGGTTCGGGGCGGCGCCCTTCGGTGGATCTTTCGCGTCGCCTTTACAAGCGGTTCCGAGGACAAGAACACCACACGCGACCAACCGGAACAGCGCTGCCATAGCTGCGTACTACCACCAAAATGATAAGGTGCGCCGCGATGGCAACGCCGCCCGAACCGCCGCCGGAAAAGACGCTCGACCGCATCATCCAGGAGCGGCGCGAGAAAGGTCAGGCGCTGCGTGCGGCCGGTTCCGATCCGTATCGCAATGACCTGCGGCCCGAGGTCACGCTCGCCGAGGTCCGCGCGCGGTACGCCGCGACCCAGCCCCCCCCAGCGCCTCCCGTCGCGAAGGGCACACCGCCGGGCCCCAAGGTCGGGATGACGGCGATCGACGGCGAGTTGCTGCGCGTCGGTGGCCGCGTGATGGTGAAGCGCGGCATGGGCAAGATGGTGTTCGCACCGATCCGCGATGCCAGCGGCGACCTGCAGCTGGTGCTCAACGTCGATCACCTCGCGCCCGACGACTTCACGAACGTGCTCTCGAACCTCGACGCCGGCGATCAGGTCGTCGCCGAAGGCCCTGCCTTTTGGACCAAGAGCGGCGAGCTCTCGATCCTGACCAAGCGGCTGTGGATCGTGACGAAGTCGCTGCGCCCGCTGCCCGACAAGTTTCACGGCCTGTCGGATGTCGAGGCGCGCTACCGGCAACGCTACGTCGATCTCGCGATCGATCTGGACGTCCGCGCGGTGTTCCGCAAGCGCTCGCAGATCGTGCGCGGCATTCGCAAGTTCCTCGACGACCGCCGCTTCCTCGAGGTCGAGACGCCGATGATGCATCCGATCATCGGCGGTGCGGCCGCGCGCCCGTTCGTCACGCACCACAACGCGCTCGACATGAAGCTGTTCATGCGGATCGCGCCGGAGCTCTACCTGAAGCGCCTCGTCGTCGGCGGCTTCGAGCGGGTCTACGAGATCAACCGCAACTTCCGCAACGAGGGGTTGTCTCGTCAACACAACCCCGAGTTCACGATGCTCGAGTTCTATCAAGCGTACGCGACGTACACCGACCTCATGGATCTCACCGAAGAGCTGGTGTCTGGCCTCGCGCTCGAGATCAACGGTGGGACGTGCGTCACGTGGGACGGCGTCGAGGTCGAGCTCGCCGCGCCGTGGCAGCGCCTGACGATCCTCGACGCGGTGAGGACGCTCGGCGGCATCGCCGACGCCGATCGCGTGTTCGCGGATCCGGTCTACGCGGCGCAGGTCGCGGCGCAGCACGGGGTGCCCGCGGCCGAGATCGCGCGCGTCCTGCTCGAGGGGGTGCCGCTCGCGAGGCGTACTGGCACGGCCGAGCAGATCGTCGCCGACTTCAAGGCCAATCCAGGACTGGCAGGAGACCTCGTCGAGCGCTATCCCGATGACATGGAGCGCCGCATCCGCGCAGGTCACCTCGGCTACCTCCTGTTCGAGGCGACAGCGGAAGCCAAGCTGGTCCAGCCGACGTTCCTCACGCAGTTCCCGCTCGCGGTGTCGCCGCTCGCGCGCCGCAACGATGCCGACCCGGCGTTCTGTGATCGCTTCGAGCTGTTCGTGTGTGGCCGCGAGATCGCGAACGGGTTCTCCGAGCTCAACGATCCGGACGATCAACGGTCGCGGTTCCAGGCGCAGGTCGATGCGAAGAACGTCGGCGCCGCGGAGACCATGGACTACGACGAGGATTACTGTCGCGCGCTCGAGCTCGGCATGCCGCCGACCGCGGGCGAGGGTATCGGCATCGATCGCCTCGCGATGCTGCTCACCGGTCAGTCGTCGATCCGGGATGTCATCCTGTTCCCACTGCTGAGGCCGGAGTAACCGTTGGTGCTCTGGCTCGGTCTCCCGATCGCGGTGTTGCTGCTCGTGCTGTATCTCAGCAGCGCGGTGTTCTTCGTGCAGCGCGGCGGTGGCGAGAGCCTGTTCCGCGGCATCACGTACAAGGCGTTCGTCGCACAGCGCTACCTGCTCGTGGCGCAGCCGAAGGTGACCAAGACGACCAAGTGGGTGATCGCCGGCCTGTTCCTCGCGCGGCTCGCGTGCCAGCTCGCGTTCGGTGCCGGCCTCGGCCAGCGTGGCCTCAAGAACCCGATCTTCGACCTCGAGCGGGTGATCGAGCTGGCGCTCGTCGTCGTGATCGTCGGCGGCGTGCTCGTCTACTCGCGGCCGGCGCTGTTCACGTTCTTCTTCGGCCTGTTCGTCACGGCCGTCGGTTTCGCGCTGTACTTCGCGGCGGTCAAGCACATCGTCGTGCACTTTCACGTCGACGAGATCCGGCACACCGTCGACATCCCGGGCTGGTACAGCATCCTCGCGCTGGTCCTGATGGCGGGCGGAGCGATCCTGTCGGGGCTCGCGCTGTTCTTCGGATTTCTGCGCGCGTTCTTCACGTTCTTCACGACCGTGCCGATCGGCGGCGTGTGGATCGGCACCGCCGCGCTGGTGTGCGTGCTCGCGGTGATGAGCGGCTTCGAGACCGATCTGCGCGAGAAGATCCTCGGATCGAACGCGCACATTCAGGTCACGACCTCGGACACCCACGTCGGTGACTTCACCGAGTGGCGCGCGGTCACCAAGCAGATCATGGCGATTCCCGGCGTCGTCGCCTCGACGCCGTACGGCGTCAGCGAGGTCGTGCTCGCGTCGAACAACAACGGCCTGCCCATGATCATCAAGGGCATCGATCCGAAGACGGTCGGCAAGGTGACCAAGCTGATCGATGCGCTCGAGGACAAGAAGGCGATCAACGATCTCGAGGAGAAGGTCGATCCGACGTTCGATCTGCGCGTCCAAGAGGTCGGGGCAGGGAGCGGCGTCGTGGATCCACCGCCGCCGGACCTGCCGTCGTCGGACAATCCGATCGATTACTCCGGTTCCGCGGAGGTGCCCGCGACCGGTTCGAATTCCGGATCCGGGTCGGCTGCCGGTGCGATCTCCGACACGATGCAGATGCCGCTCGTCGTCGACGACGTCCCGCCGATCGACGGCCCAGACGGCTCGAACGACGCCATCCTCGATCCGCCGCCGCCCGATCTGGTCACCAGCGACGCGCCGCCGATCGATTACTCGAAGCCGCGCACCGAGTCGGTCGATCCGGAGATCCACATCCTCGACATCGCACCCGACTCGCCGTCGGTGATGAAGCGCACCGAGTCGCTGCCCGGCATCCTGGTCGGTCGCGAGCTCGTCAAGCAGATGCACCTCTACGTCGGTCAGGAGGTCCGGCTGGTCTCGCCGCTCTCCGATCCGTCGAACCCGGATGCGACGGGCACGCCGATTCCGTTCAATCGCGACTACCGGATCGCCGGCATCTTCTTCACCGGGATGTACGAGTACGATCTCAAGTTCGCGTACATCACGAACGACTCGCTGCAGACGTTCCTCGATCGCGGTGACCCGGTCGACGGCATCGAGATCCGGATCCCGAGCCCGGACGACACCGACGAGTATGTCAAGACGATCAGCGAGAAGCTCGGCCCGAACTATCGCGTGCAGGACTGGAAGGAGCTCAACCGCTCGCTGTTCTCCGCGTTGAAGCTCGAGAAGATCGCGATGTTCCTCGTGCTCGGGATCGTGATCATCGTCGCGTCGTTCTCGATCGTCGGCAACCTGATCATGGTCGTCGTCGAGAAACAGCGAGAGATCGCGTTGCTGAAGACCCTCGGTGCGAGCGACGCCGGGATCATGCAGTTGTTCGCGATCCAGGGCCTGTTGATCGGCCTGATCGGCACGCTGCTCGGCGTCGCGACCGGCCTCGCGGCGTGTTACGTCGGCAAGCGCATCGGGATCCCGCTCAACCCCGACGTCTACTACATCGATCAAATGCCGGTGAACGTCGATCCGCAGTCGGTCGCGCTGACGTTCGGTGCCGGCGTGTTCATCTCGATCCTCGCGACGTTCTACCCAGCGTTACTCGGAGCTCGCGTGCGACCGGCGACCGGCATGCGCCATTAGGCGCACCTGTGTGTCCGGCGATTCACGATCGCCGAGCTGGCTCGTCGGGATTCCAGTCGGTTGCCCGTGGCACGGTTCTCGCTCCGCAACGACGACATCATGCGCACGTTGCTCGCGGTCGTGATCATCGCCTCGACGGCAGCCGCCGCGCAGGCCGGCATCTACGCCGGCGTCGGCATCGGGACCGGCGCGAGCGTCAGCGACTCGAACAACACGAGCTACACCGCCGACGGGCGCAGCGCCCGGCTCGCGCTCGGCTACCGGATCGGACCGTTCTCCGTGGAAGGCGCGTACAGCGGCTACGGCCTCCAGCTCGACAACGCGGGGCTTTACGACTCGCGCTCGCTCCAGCTCGCCGGCAAGTACAACCTGGAGCTCGGCTCCAAGTTCGAGGCATACGGCCGCCTGGGCTTCCTGCGAACCGACCTCAACGCTCGCGACGCCAGCAACTCGAACCTCAGCGGTACCGGCTACACGATGTCGGTCGGCATGGAGTACCGGATCGACCTGATCGCGACCGGCCTCGGGATCTTCATGGATTGGACGCGGAGCTCGGCCGACCTGAGCACCGACCTGAGCACCGGCTCGACGGCAAAGTTCGGCGAGCAGACCGCGTCGATGTGGACGCTCGGCGTCAACGTCTCGCTCTAGGCGGTCTCCCGTCAAATCCCGGCGATCTCGCGCATGTTGCGAGCAACCTTTTCGCGGCTTGCATAGGTCTCATCGCGCGTTGACACCTGCGGGAGCCATAAGTAAGGTCTCGCGCTCGTTAGAGATTCCCGTGAGCGACGCGCCCGAGACTACCAACCAAGTTGGCGCTGAACGCGACAAGTCGGGAGCGCACGTCGTCGTGCGGAACCTGTCGAAGGTCTACGAGCACAGCGGCATCAAGCTCCAGGTCCTCACCGACGTCGACCTCGATCTGTTCGCCGGCGAGATGGTCGCGGTCGTCGGCGCCTCCGGCGTCGGCAAATCGACGCTGCTCCAGATCCTCGGCACGCTCGATCTGCCGACCGCCGGCACGATTCGCTTCAACCACGAAGAGCTCACGCGGATGAACGCGTCGCGGCTCGCCGAGTTTCGCAATCGCAGCATCGGCTTCGTGTTCCAGTTCCATCACCTGCTGCCCGAGTTCTCGGCGCTCGAGAACGTGATGATGCCCGCGCTGATCCAGGGCGTCGCCGTCGGCAAGGCGCGCGCGACCGCGAAGGACATCCTCGGGCGTGTCGGGCTGTCCCACCGCCTCGCGCACCGGCCGAGCGAGCTGTCCGGTGGCGAGCAACAGCGCGTCGCGCTCGCTCGCGCACTCGTGCTCGAGCCGGCGCTGCTGCTCGCCGACGAGCCGACCGGCAACCTCGATCGCGCGACCGGCGAAGCGATCCACGAGCTGTTCCTCGAGCTCAACCGCGAGCGCGGCTCGACGCTGCTCGTCGTCACGCACAATCCCGACCTCGCGAATCTGATGCCGCGCCGCCTGCGCATGGTCGACGGCGGTCGCCTCGTCGAGGACGATGGCGACGCCTACCGAAAGCGTGAAGCACCGGTGAAGGACGAGGCCGCGTCGTGAAGCAACGCTCGAGCCGGCTGCTGCGGTCGATCACTCGCATGCGGAACCTGATGGCGATGGTGGTGGTCGTGCTCGCGGCGCGGGTCGCGACGGCACAGCCGGCCGCGGGCGCCGGGTCCGATAACGGCTCGGCAGACACCTCACCGCCGACCTCGCCGACCGGGACGCCGCAGACCGCGAGCGGCACGACGACCACGGGCGGCGTGCAGTGGCAGGGTCGCACGATCGAGCGGATCCAGTTTCGCGGCAACCGCAAAGTCGAAGACGACGCGATCCGCGTCCAGTTGCTCTCGAAGGCCGGCACGCTGCTCGATCCGACGAAGCTGCGCGAAGACCTTCGCACGATGTGGAAGATGGGCTTCTTCGCCGACATCGATGTCGAGGGCGAGGTCAACTCGAACGGCTCGTTGACGCTGACGTTCGCGGTCAAAGAGAAGCCGTCGGTGCGCAAGGTCTTGATCGCCGGCAACAGCGAGCTCGAGCTCTCGAAGATCAATGAAGTGATCGACCTCGAGCTCGACGCGATCGTCGACATCTCGAAGGTCAAGAAGAACCGCGACAAGATCGCCGACCTCTACGTCCAGAAGGGCTACTACCTCGCGACCGTCGACTGGGAAGTCAAGTCGGTCAACGAGGCCGAGGTCGACGTCTGGTTCAAGATCGACGAGAAGGC
>JBDTJY010000075.1:0-7733 GCA_039935615.1 Kofleriaceae bacterium | reverse complement strand
AGACCCTCTCGAACCGGGACCCGGTGAACATCAAGGCGGTGGAAACGCTTGCTGCCAAATTCCTCATTGTCGTGTTGAACGCAAGAATCAAGGAGCCGGCGTGGCCCGAGTGCTACGTGCTCACGGTCGACGAGGCGAGGCAGATCATCCACCCGCACGCGACGCGTCCATGGATTCCAGTGGCCGCTCTCAAGCCGCATCGCGACCAGTGGGCTTTGCTCTCCGTGGTGGAGGCGAAATCATGACTGGCGCTGTGGAGAAGGAATAGCCAGCGCCTCGCTGTCGTCCAAGCTCGTGAAATCACGCCACACCACTTCACACCACCGGCATGCTCCGAGCTGCACCGCTCTGCACTTTCAAGTGCGCGAAGTTGCGTCGATGCGAGCCGAAATTCACGTTGCCAAGGTTGACGTCGAGGGTTCGAATCCCTTCTCCCGCTCTAAATTCTTGAGTAACGACGCGACTTAGCGACGCTGTACCAAGGTCGTAGCAAGGCGTCGGATCGTCCTCGACGGTGACGGCCAGTGCGACGACCGGGCCGAGTTGGCGCACGCCGATATCGGAACATGGATTCGAGTCGATCAGCCCGGCGACCGAAGCGTCGCGGAACAACGCAGACACGACCGACCACACGTTGTAGACGCTGCGCTGCGCGAGGCCGGACGACGTCCGAATGCGCACAGCGCTGTTGTCGAGATCGAACCACGATTGTCGCTCGGGTTGCGTTCCTGATCATTCCGACGCGCTGATTTCGAAACACTGGTGCTGGGGCGACGAGGCCACGACGATCGGCGTCCACGTCTCGCCATCGATCGAGGCACGATAGCTACCGGGCTGGAGATACTCGAACGTGATGCTCTCTTTGCCAGTCCACGGACGCGTCGGGACGCCGCCCATCGTGATCCTCGGTTCGACCATGATGATCTTCGGTTTCATATGTTCCGGCTCCGACGTACTGCTGTCCGCCGACGCGAGCACGAGTTCCATCCCTCGCCCCGGGGGAACTGTCACGGTGAGCTCCACACCAGAGGTCACCATCGTGAGCTTCACCGTCGGTGCTTGGCCATCGACGACTGTCACGCGCACAGACGGAGCGTGGACGGTCTTCGGAACAAGCAACGCGACTTGGTACTCGCCGGGCGGAACATCGTCGAAACAAAACTCGCCTATCTCACCAACAAACTGCCTGCGTGCCTGCTCGGGCTCATCCGAGCGCTTCGCGCATACTACCGTGTGTCTGGCGCGACGCCCCTCGACGACACCTTCGATGCGCCCAGATTGCTGAAGCACGAGTTCGACCATCGAATCATCGGGCCTCACTTCGCGGAGTATCGATGCGCCGCCGCTACAGGAGAAATGAGCTCCACGCGATCGTTCACGGTGCGGCGCGCGATCCCTCATGTCTCTCAAGCATGGCGAGCGCGCGGCGAGCGATCGCAGGCACGGTGGTCGAGGGCACGTCGACGGTCGAGAGCCTCCGGGAGAGGCTGAGACTTCGAGCGTGTAACGGTCCCCTTCACAGCCCACGCGCGAACCGGCATCGCGATCGGGTGATCGGGCCCATCCCCGAGCAAGCGCTTGCGGAGACGCTCCCTGAGTGCGTCCTGATCTTCCCTGGACAGCTTGGAGACGTACGCTCCGGCCGATCCTTGGCCGAGCAGGAACGGACTCCAGTAATCGTCGAACGATGCGAAGCGGAGCTCGGTGGTGAGCGGCACCTCTTGAACGTCGACGAGTCCCTGCTGTTTCCACAGCGCGGTGAGCTCGCCCTGCTTCGACAGCTTCGCGTGCGCCTTGTCCTTCGGGTCGATCGGGAGGTTGAGGGCTTCGGCCTCGACCCACACCACGTGCATCATCGTCATGCCGTCACCGTAGTCCCACACCGCGGCGGCGACGATCCCTCCCGGCTTGGTCACGCGGATCATCTCCTTCAAGGCAAGGGCACTGTCCGGGACATGGTTGATCACGAGCATCGCGATGGTCTTGTCGAACGTCGCGTCCGGCAGCGTGAGCTTTTGCGCGTCCCCGAGCTCGAAGTGCACTCGCGGATCTGTGTTCTTGGAGCTGCTGTACTTGACGAAGTCCGGCGAGGGATCGATCCCCGTCACGTGCGATGCCTTGGTCGTATCGCGTACCGCGAACGACAGCGAACCGGTGCCCGACCCCACGTCGAGCACCGCGTCGCCATCGTGCAGGCCGGAGAATGCCAACAGCTGTGGCACCAGCTGCCGGCTCCATCGCCCCATGAACTGCTCGTAGTCGGCAGCCTCGGAGTACATCCGGTTCGGGCTGCCGACTGCTGTCGGTTGCGCGGGCTGCGCCGGCTGTGCGGGCTTGCTCGAGCAGGCTCCGAGCATGAGCGCGACCACGACGCGGAGGCTGCGAGTCATTGGTAGATCTAAGCAGCTACCATCTTGCGACGGCCGTGAGTAGGCCACCCGTTCAAACCGTGCGTGCGGATTTCCCGCATCGGTGGTCGTTCAGCGCGAGGCAGTTGTGCGTGCCCTGGATAGCGGATCGTTCCGAGCAGTTTATAGAGACCGAAGTCGATCGAGACGTCGCTGTCGACTTGGTTGAATTTGTCTACCGCATTGCCATCGTGAAGTAGCCACGCCAGCCTCGAATCACCGGATACGTGGAGGGAGCTCGAGGAAGCAGCGCGGCGTGAGCGTGAAGCGAGTGAAGCTGCGCGTGAAGGAACTGACGCCGCGTGCTACGGTTACGATCATGGTCGAGGAGCTCCTCGCCGCGGAGCACACAGGTGCCGAATACGACGCGTGGCTGATCGACGAAGGAGCTCAGTTCGGCTCGGGTTCGTGGCGGTGAATCCGAACTCGAAGACTCCAGCATCGGACGATCGCAGTAGCGCGACGCCCCTTCGGGTGTTCGAGTCAGGCGATTTTGCTGTACCGAATACGCGATCGATCGTGTGCGACCGGCGGATGGGGCGGGGCTCTGCCTCCTGATGCTACGATCCGATCCACTGGTCGCCCTTTTCGGGTTGATCGTGACGTTCGCCGCGTGCTCCGATCGCACACCGATGCCCGACTCGCATGAAGCGGTCCGGGCGCTCGCGACCGATTGGATTGCTAAGCCAATACCGGCCTATGCGTCGCGGGATGCGTACTGCGCGATGTATCGATCGCGACCCGAGCGCCGCGATCAACCGGACGTGAGATGTGGCGATCCGCTCGTGGGGCCCGCGCTAGCCATCCCGTCCGCCTGGGGCGTGGCCAGCGCGAGCTACTTCGAGACGTCCGATGCCGTGGTCGTTGAGTGCAACCTCGCATTCGCGGTCGGTTCGCGTGTGGTCGTGCTCGAGCACCTGGGCACCCCGCCGTGCCGCGCGCCTGTCCGTTCGATCCCAGAGCGCGCCCGGGACGGCGGGTTGGTGGTGCTCACCTTCACGACCAACTCTGGTTACGTCCGCGTCGATCCCGCGGATCGAATCCGGCGCGAAGGTAGCGTCAGCGAGGACATGATCGTGGTCTGTCGCACCGCCGAGCCCGCCGAGCTGGCGTGCACCGCGCCGGTCATGATCGGGCACGAGATCGACGAACGTCAACTAAGCGGAGCTCCCGGCGAGGATGGATTCGAGTACGCGCATAGCGATTGGAGTTTGGCCTGGCAGCTGGTGGGTGACCAGGTGCTGTTGACCAGGCTTGGTGGCGATCTCGAGGTCGCCGCAACTCGCTCGATCGGCGCGCATCGAGTGCGCCTCCAGTCGCCCGCCGTTGGCCACCGATGACAAATTAGCCGACGGCCGTAAACATGTTCATTGCACCGTCATCGATCACGATGCCGGTCGTTCGATCATCCGAGCCTCCGGTCACGAGCGCACATTACAAGCACTACGCCGTGCTGTACGTGAGCGCTTCAATCATGCTCTGTTCACGCTGCAGGCCAACACCACGCCACTCATCGACGTCTCGCTCACCGGCAACGTGTACTCGGCGGCCTCGAACACGATGCAGACTTCCTTGCGCGGTGGGCCCTCCCGGGCCGCTACACTTTGTAGTCGAGCGCCGAGTGGCGGCGGCGCGGGTTGTAAAAGTCTTCGAGGTAATCAACACAGCCATGCGCGCCTCGGCCTGCGAGCGGAAGCGGCGATGGACAAGCAGCTCGCACTCGAGCGTGCCGAAGAAGCTCTCGCACATCGCATTGTCATACGCATCGCCGACCGTCCCCATCGACGGCCGCACGCCGGCTTCCTTGCAGCGGCGGCCGAAGCGAAATGAAGTGTATTGGCAACTGTGATCCGAATGGTGCACGTCGCGAGGCTGGCGTTGCGTCACGGCCATGTTGAGGGCGTCGAGCACGACATCGGTGTGCAGCGTCATTGACCTCGCCCAGCCGACGACCTTGCGGCTCCAGACGTCGAGCACGACGGCGAGGAACAAGAAACCGGTGTACGTCGGGATGCACGTGATGTCCGCGACCACAGCTGATCGGCGCCGGTCGCCGTGAAGGCGCGCGTCACGAGGTCGTCGGAAGGACGAGCGTCCGGATCGCGGACCGTCGTGAAGGTCGACTTGCGCGACGAAGTCCCGACGAGCGCGGCGGCGAGCATGAGCCTTGCGACGCGCTTCTTGCCGAAGTGCACGCCGTTCTCGGCTCACTCGGCGTGCAGCCGCGGTGCGCCGTACGTGCCGCGCGATTCCTCGTGCGCGGCCTCGAGCTGCGCCGTGAGCACGACGTCCTTTGCGGCGCGGTGCGACATCGGGCGGTCGACCTAGGCGTAGAAGCCGCTTGTCGAGACCCCGAGCAGGCGGCGCATAGTGCGGGCGCAATGCATGGCCTGGTTCGCCTCCACGAATCGGAACGCTTCTTCGTACCGTGGCGAGGACGTCGCCAAGGCAAGCGTCAGCCGACCGAGCACGAGGAACATTCGTTGTCGGCAGCCGGGATCTTGGCGCCGTCTCCCGCGAGGTGCTCGTCTACCTCGCGGCATCGGTGAGAGCCAAAGTTTAGCAGTCCAGAAACGCGCTGTGCACTACCGCGGAGCGAGGACGTCGGAGAGGCGCGTGAGCGGTAGACCGGGGAACCTTTCTCGGCACGACGTCGCGTGGAACCGCGCGTCCATCCGGTCGAGCTCGAGTGCGGCGCGACACTGACGCGCGAATGCTGGCTTGAAGAGCGTCGTGAGGATCGCCGCCATACGCAAGCCGGCGCGAGGAATGTGCTTGGGCGGGAGGAGCTGCTTCGCCCGAGCGACGGCTTCGGCGAGCTCTCCGAGAGTCAGGTCCTCCGGGCCACCGATATCGAAGGTCGCTCCACGAGTCGATGGATCGAGCGCCACGCGCACGACCAACTCGGCAACGTCGTGCACCGAGACGAAATTGATCGGGTTCGTTCCACGTCCGAACACGAGAGGGCCGCGCGTGGTGTTCGCGGTTTGCGTCATCACGCCGATCCACGTTTCTAGAAACGCGGTTGCCCGGACGATTGTCCAGCGCGTGCCGCTCGCCTTCAGGGCTTGTTCCGCGGCGAATTTCATCCGCATCATCTCCATCGCATGATCCGGTGCCGCAGCTTCACCGGAGACGAGCACGACCTCCGCACCGGCCGCGACTGCCGCAGCGATAAGATGGAGATTGCCGTCGCGATCGACAGTCGCGGGAGACACGCCGCCGGTGCCGACAAATCCGTGCACAGCCGAGACGACTACGCTCGCGCCCATCACGAAGGCGGTGAGCGTGTCGCGGCGGCGAACGTCGCCGACACAGATCTCGACGCCGGAGAGATGTTTCGCCCGCTCGGGGTCGCGAGTCAAAACGCGGACGTGTTCGCCCCGCGCGAGCAGTCGCTGGACCAGTAATGTCCCCAGCCGGCCGCTGCCACCAGCAACCGCGATCGTCATCGCGGACCCGTAGCGGCCCGGATCGTATCGTTGACGGTCGAAGCTGTGGTGTCGAGAGGCTCGATATAGAAGCGGGCCCAGATGATTCGATCCGCGCGGGTCCCGCAGATGAACACGCCGCGCATGTCGTGCGCCGAACCGTCGCGCCGCGTTCCTCGCATCTCTTGCTCGGACCACTCGACGTCTCCGTCCGTCACCATCCGAACCACAGACACGGAGATGTCTGGGATGAAGGCAAAAAACTGCTCCCAGTTCTTTCGCACCTGTGCGTTGCCGCGAAACCCGCGTGACGGATGCGCCGGCATCTCGAGGACGTAGTCCGGATCGAAGCAGGCGACGAGAGCTTCGAGATCGTGCGCGTTGGTCGCTGCGACTAGACGTTCAGTGAGCATTTGGATACAGTATGATGTATTTAATATGCCACGCAAGCAACATCGCCGCGACTACGATGCGCGCGCACGCAAGGAGGCCGCGGCGCAGACTCGCGCACACGTCTTGGATGCGGCGACGAAGCTGTTCCTGCGCGACGGTTACGCTGCGACGACGGTCGCGAAGATCGCGAAGACTGCGCGGGTGTCGGTCGAGACGATCTATAAAACGTTCGGCGGCAAGCCGGGGCTGGTCCGCGCGATGTGGGAGCGTGCACTCGCGGGTGCGGGTCCAGTCCCCGCTGCCCAGCGGTCGGACGAGCTCCAGGCACAAGCGACCGATGCGCGCTCCTTGATGCGCGCATGGTCCAGGCTATCCGGCGAGGTCGCGCCGCTGGCGTCGCCGATTCTCTTGTTGATCCGTGACGCCGCTGCACACGATCGGGAGATGGCAAAGCTCCAGGCCGAGGCCGATCGCGCGCGGCTCGCGCGGATGTCAGACAACGCGCGCGCGCTCGTGAAGTTCGGCATCGACGCGACGCGCTCACGCGATGTGATGTGGCTTGCCACTTCGCCGGAAATGTACGAGATGGTCGTGATCCGACGCGGCTGGTCAGTCGACCAATACAGCGAGCTGATCCACCAGCTGCTGGTCGGCGCGCTGCTGTAGATCACCTACGCGCAGATCTGCGAGCCGTACCCGGAACCGGCAAGATCATCGCGCCGTCTCCTCGTTTCTCGCGTGAGGAACGAAACGCGCTTCGATCCCGATGCGGAGTTGATCGTTGTCAACGCGACGATCCGGGGACCTCGCGGCAGCGCCGTTGCGCGCCTGGCGATCGTGAAGCCGACGACGATGATGAAATTCTCGCCGAACTCGAATGAGCAGGCGGCGCAGGCGGAGCCGCACGGGCTAGACGCCGAGGCCCGGATCTCCTTCGAGCACTTGCTGCGTGAGCTGCGGCCTCTCGCCCGGGCGCCACAGCTTCGCGCGATGCACTCGATGATCGCCGCGAGGTAGAACTTGCCGCCGCTCCTCGTCAGCATCTCGGTCGTGTCGGCGACCCAACGCTGGTTCGGCGCCGCGGCCTCGAAGTTGCGGTCGAGCACCGTTTGCTCAAAGCCGGCGTCCATCGGCTGAGGGTCTCGGAGTGCAATCCGGGGCCCTCGAACTTTTCGGCGTCCTTGCGGTCGAGATCCTAACGGCGAGATCTTCGATGCCGCGACTTTCCCGCCGTCCGGCTCAACCGCCAGGACGCGACGGAATCAGGCCGCCATCAACAAGCACGGACTGTAGCTTGCTGAGATTCACGATCCTCTCCTTGTTTGTTGGTTGTCGAAAAGGAACGAGCACCGCTGCTGATGAGCTGCGGTGCGCCACGCTGCACGTTGCCAGGCTGACCGTCGTCGATCCGAAATTCTTCACCTCGCGCTCGACGAGCACGCAGGTCGGTGCGGTGGTCGTGACGCGACAATAACGGCTCGCGGCAACCTCAGCCGCGCTT
>JBDTJY010000074.1:0-3770 GCA_039935615.1 Kofleriaceae bacterium | reverse complement strand
GCTCTCCGGTTCCAGTCTTGACATCCCTTTTTTTTCCCGCCGACGATGTGAGGTGAAACGAGGTTGAATTTTTCCTGCATCGTGGTTCGTCTAGGGCCATGTCATTCGGAATCGTCGAGCTCATTTCACTCTTGCTAAGTCTGGGGGGTTTCGGCCTCTCGCCCAACCCCAAACCTCCGACCGTGGACGCCTCGCTGGAGTATGGGCTCGTCGACGCCGATGTGGTCGCGCATTTCGATGCCGCCAGCGTCGTGCCCGGCAACTACAAGGTCCTGTCGGACCTCCCGAACCAGCCCGCGATCAAGAGCAACCCGGAGCTCGTGAAGATGGCCCGGCAGCTGATCAACGAGGTCGAGGGTCCGCGGGCCTTCGCGAAGAGCATGGTCGGATTCGACCCGGTGACCGACCTTTCGGACTTGACGGCGTTCGCGACGATCGTGCCGCATTCGCCGCCGACGTTCGTCGTCGTCGCGCACGGCAAGTTCGACGCGACGATGCTCGACAAGATCGCGAAGCTGACCGGCAAGCAGGTCGCGAAGGTCGGCGCCGCCTCGGTGCTCGAGCTCGGCGATGGCAACGCGGTCGCGATCACCAAGTCGGGCGCGCTGCTCACGGGCGCGGCTGCGCTGGTCAAGGAGCGCGTCGCCGCGACGTGGAAGGCGCCTTCGCACGCGCCCGGCACGAGCCTCGGTCAAGCGGCCGACATGCTCGCCGGCCATCCGGTGTTCGGCGTGTCGATGACGATGTCGCAGACGCTGCGTAGCGAAGTGCTGCGGATGCACCCCGATCAGAACTTCCTCACCGACCTGGCGAAGCGCGGCAAGGGCACGTCGTTCGCGATCTATCGCGACGGCATCGGTTGGACGTGGAGCGACACCACGGCCGCGGGGCTCGATCAGATGGCCACGCTCTCGGACGGCCTGGTCGACCTGCTGCGCTCGGCGCAGATCGCACCGCGCGGCTTCGCGAAGATCGCGCTCGCGGCGCTCGATTCGTACAAGGGCGTCAACCCGCAGATCGACGCGCTGATCGCGCACAAGGCCGACCTCAACAAGATCGTCGCGTCGTACATCGGCGACGGTCAGTTCAAGTCGAAGATCGACAAGGACCCGAAGGCGCTGCGCGTCGCGGTTCGCCTCACCGGGAAGTCGCTGAGCGAGGTCATCCCGGTCGGCGTGGTGATTCCGATGATGGCGTTCGGCTTCATGGTCGAGCGCACCGTCGCGACGCAGCCGGCGGCGATCGCGGCGCCCGCCCGGCCGGCTCCGACCAAGCCCGTCCTGCCGTCCGGAAAGCGCTAACCGGCGAGCTCGGCCGGCCGCAGGTCGTGCACGAGCTCGCGGATCTGGGTCAGGTCGTCGAACTCGTCGTTGGCGACCTCGTAGCTGACCTCGATGATCATGTCGTCGTCGACGGGCGGTGCGTCGGCGGCGCGCTCGTCGCGGCGTTCCCCGACCCGGCGCTCGTAGCGGAACACGCGCGAATCGAGCTTGCCGATCCGGCGGTCGCGCTTGCGGCGCTCGCGTGAGATCGCTTCCTTGAGCGCGAGGATCGTCGGCGGCATCGGATCGAGATCGAGGAGCTGGCCGGCGCAGTTGAAGCACATCGGCTTCCACGCACCAAACAGCTCCACGCTCTTCAGGAAGCGCCGCCGCTTCTCGTTGCAGGTCGTGCATTTTGCACCCATGCCGACGGGGCGGTCGTCGACCCAGCGCGCGTAGCAGCCCCAGCAGCGGCCGCGTCGCAGCTCGCTGACCTGTGCGCTGCAAACTTCGCAGATGCAGGAACTAACCTGGATGCCCGGGCGAACGAGGATCTCCACCACATCGGTGGTAGGCCCGCGCCCTCTCGGTCGCAAGTTTTCGGCTACCCTACGGCGTGCCGTCGACGCGCGCACTGATCCATGCACCGTGGTCGGCCTCCAAGGTCGCTATGGCGCTGCGGTGCCCGCGGTTGTTCCATTTTCGCTACGTCGACAAGATCAAGGAGCCCGAGGTCATGCCCGAGGCGCGGCTCGGCAAGGCGATCCACAAGGCGCTCGAGCTCGTGCTCCAGGGCACCCCGATCCCCGAGGCGACCGCGAAGATCCGCGCGGAGCTGCCGAACGAGCACGAGCAACAGCGGTTCGATCATCTCGGCACCAACATCGAGCCGTTCTCGACGCGGATCGCGACGTTTCGGCGCCGCCGCCGGGTCACCCGCCAACTGGTCGAGTACTCGCTCGCCGTGCGCGAGGACCTCAGCGTCACCCAGTTCTACGCCGGCGATGCCTACTACCGGGGCGTCCTCGACCTCGGCTACGTGTTCTCGGACGACTCGATCGCGCTGGTCGATCACAAGACCGGCGTGCGCATCCCCGGCAGCTCGATCACCGATCAGCTCGAGGGCTACGCGGTGCTCGCGGCCGCTGCGTTTCGCCACGTTCGGCAATTCTGGCTCGGCATCCACTGGGTCGCGGAGCGCGCCGTCGAGTGGAGCGCGCCGGTCAAGCCCGAGGCGATCGTCGACCAGCTCGTGCCCGACCTCCTCGACAACATCGAAGCCGCGGCGCTCGCCGTCGACGACGGGCCGCGCGCGAACCCCGGCACGTACTGCGATCGGTGCAGCTATCGCGACCTGTGCCCCGCGAGCAAACAGCACCGCTACGAGCCGGTCGAGTACTACGAAGACGATGACGACTGAGGCAGCACGGCCGCGACCACACGATCCACGAGCTCGTCTCGAAATCCCTCGAGCGACGCGGTGTCCGCGTCACTCCATCCCATGGCCCGTGCGAGACGCGCGAGCGGGAGGCCCTTCATGGCCCATGAGAACGTGAGTGGAGAAAACCCGGCGTCTTGGTTCGGACAGTCGCGAATGGCACGTTCGAGGTCACAGCCAAACTCGAGCAAGGCTCGTACATCGACCAGGTCTCGCAGCTCCGATCGACTCAACAACGCGCACAGCTTGTTGACGAGCAACTGTGCGGCGTTTCGACGAGGATCGACGTTCCTCCGAGCGGCACCGCGACGGGCTCCTCGGCGATGGGTGTCGGGTCTGCGACGAGATCGATGACAACCGAACCGCGGTCACACCGAACGTCGAGTTGCGCGAACATCGGAGACGTCCGCAACACGGCGACCGAAAATCCCCGAGCGCTGAGCGTCCGCACGATGTCGGACGACAGCGTGCCGAGCCCCGTTTGACGGTGGAAGAATAAGTCCAGGTCGCGGGTCTCGCGGTGCTGCGTGTAAAAGCCGGCGAGAGCGGCGCCACCAGTAAGTGTCCATGCGGGCACGATCGCGGCGAGTGCCTCGAGAACTTCCTCTTGAGTCGCCGAGAGCTTACCGGTGGCCACGTTCGCGCCATTTACCGAGGAGCCACACCCAGAACTCTCGCGTACGACCGAGGTATCGCTCGATCGTCGCGAACTGTGCCTCGATCTCGGCGAGCGTCGTGAACGTGAAGACGTCGTCGGGCTTCGCCTGGCGCATCATCTTCCCGATGAAATAGGCCCGAACCTCCGGATCAGGATCGCGGAGCCGGTCGCGGAACCCGGCGATGGTCAGGTCCTCGTCCCACAGGAAATACGGTCGATCCTGGGCGTCGACCAGACGATCCGGTGGCGTGGGAGCGAGTAGCGACACCTGCAGAGTATAGCCGCTCCAACCGCTCGGTGTTTAGTTGCCACCACGGCCCGGGCCGCGCCAGCGCAACACGCGCGCGGGCCACGGCGGCATGCCATCGGCGCGCTTCTTCGCCGCCGCACGCGCGGTGAGCTTCGCGAGCAT